>NZ_JBALNF010000013.1:154461-182085 GCF_036962465.1 Neobacillus vireti | reverse complement strand
TTCCGCTCCAATCAACATGCTAAAAGTCACCAATAACCTTTAATTCAGCCAACAAAAAAAGTACGCACAATGTGCGCACTTTTTTTGCGTTAACGGAATGATGGAGTATGATTTTGGAATGTTTGTGTTTGGAAAGCAGGCTGTATATTTGCAGCTGTTTGATATCCATACATCCCTATTTGTCCCGCTAGCTCTCTCTCCAATTGATTACACTGTGCAATAACTTCTTGGCATCGTTGAATCGCCATCTCGTGCCCTTGTAAGCTTTGCTGAATCGTTTGAACCGCCATTCTTTCTTTTTGCAGCATTTGCTCAAGCATCCGAACATTTTGCTGCTCGTTTTGCAGCATTTGTTGGTATTGCTGATTACTTAATTGTGTCTGTTGAATAAGCTGCTGTGAAAGCTGACGACATTGATTAACGTGTGTAATCGTATGTTGAGTGTTCATGTAATTACCTCCATTTTTTGGATATCAAATGCAATACAACCTCTTCTGGATCAATGGATTAAACCTTCAACCCAAGATTATAATTCGCACTTTTAGAGGCTTTCATTCTGAATTAAAACTACCAATAAATGTGTATAGTATCAGGTTATTTTTAGTGAAAAGATAAGAAAAAATAATAGTTACCTTCTCACCATGATGGCAGACAGCTTATCTAATCATTTTCTCTCTAAGTATACTTCTATCTTTCCCTGTCAATAACAGTACCAATGGAGCCAGAAAGGATGATAACAATGAACGGATTATATTTTATTAATGACCACATTTCCATTGGGGGTCTAACTAAGGAAGAAAGTATAATTTTACAAGAACAAGCCATTAAAAAATACGTTGAGGAACAAAATATTCAGATTGTTACCCTAAACCCGTATCAGTTAAAGGAGTATTACGCTGTTCCCCATGCGCTGCTGTATGATTTACATAAAGCAAATACCTCATTTGATTATTTCATTTATTATTCCCAACAAGCAGTTGAAGAATTTATTTTTTCCTATCCTGCAAAATGGCTTATATTAAAAAGCTATTTTAACAATACTATCATGATTAAAAAGCATACAGATTTTGACCAAAAGCAAGCAATTTAGCTGTTAGACGATGTAAAGGGGAGCCAAATGGTAACGGTTGTCCCATTTCCTTCTTGACTTTCAATATTGATCCTTCCTTGATGTGCTTCGATAATCCGAAAACAGGTCATGAGACCTAAGCCTGTGCCTCTTTCCTTAGTTGAGTAAAACGGCTCGCCAAGCTTTGATAATCGTTCACGCGGAATGCCGCAGCCATTATCGATAATTTCAATCGTCACCCCTGTGCTCTCCGCGATAACTCTAATATGAACCTGTCCCCACTTTGCTGTTGCCTCGAGCGCATTTTTAATGATATTCAGAAACACCTGGGTTAACGAATTCGGATCACCCATAATCGATAAATTCGGTCGTTCCACATAAAAATGCATTTCCTTACTTGTCAGAATTGCGTCGGGTTCTAACAGTTGGATGACCTGCTCAACTAAGTGATCAATATAAACATTCGTTAACTTTTCGGTATGTGGTTTCGCCATTGTTAAAAATTCAGAAATAATGACCTCCACTCGATGCAATTCATCAAGAACAATTTTTAAATAAACCGGGTTCATTTCTTTTTCAGCATTTAGCAACTGCATAAAACCCTTAATGGGTGTTAACGGATTACGAATCTCATGAGCCACGGCGGCTGCCATCTGCCCCACCACTGCTAGTTTTTCAGATTTTCGCAGTCGATCCTGTGTCTCCATTCGCTGCTCAATATCCCGTGAAACCGTGACGATTTCCTTTACTTCCCCTGTTTCTGGATCACTTAATGCCTTTACTGTTGATTCAATCCAAACAAAAGAACCGTCCTTCTTACGACAACGGTAGGTAATCAGCTTTATTTCTTCAATTTGGGCACAAATTTGCTGTTTTCTTATTTCGGTAAGGTCATCAGGATGGATAAATTCTAGAGGATTTTTTCCAATCATTTCTTCGGGCTGATATCCTAATAAGGTTTGAACTGAAGGAGAAATATAAAGGCAGGTAAAATCGACTTTATGTAACATGATGATATCAGAAGAATGCTCAGCTAGAAGCCGGTATTTTTTCTCTCTATATTTTAGAGCGTTTTCCATTTCTTTTTTCTCCGTGATATCTAGAACTTGACCGAGTAAAAACTCCTCACCCGTCAACTTTTCCTTGATTCTAGAAACCGTTAATACCCCTGTTTTAATTTTACCTGACTTGTGGATATACCTCTTTTCAAGCTGATATTCATTTCTGTGATAATTTAATAATTCTTTAAAAAACCGTGTATCGGTTATCATATCATCAGGGTGAGAAATCTCTTCCACCGACAATTTTTCCAGCTCATCGGACGAATAACCAATAAACTCACAAAAAGCTGGATTAAATTGGACCATGGTAAAATCGATTGTACTTATTAACTGCGGGATTCGGGATTGATAAAATATCTCTCGAAATAGTGTTAAATTTAACATCTAAGCCTCCAACCATTCCATTCCATTTTTTGAAACATATTGAGGTCATAAGTCATTTAGAAAAAAAAGACACTTTATTAGTATATAGTGAAACGGCTAATTCTTAAAGTATTAATTTTCTGATTTTCAGAAAACTTAAAAAGGACATCTCCAACAGTCATTCCGTTGTAAGACATCCTATTTTTTGAACTATTAATTTAAAACTGTTCGTGCGCCAAGGTATCTTGGTTTCCAATACGTATTTGTCATATCCGCAATCGAAACACCCGACGAGCCGGCTTGGATGAATTTGTTATTGCCTAAATAAATGCCGACATGGGTAGGGCCTGGTGCATAGGTTTCAAAAAATACAAGATCTCCGGGAACAGGGGTACTTACTACTTTTAATCCTGACCACTGTGTGGCAGCGGTCCTAGGAATAGAAATTCCTACTTGTTCAAATACGTATTTCGTATATCCGCTGCAATCAAAACCGGCGGGTGTGCTTCCTCCCCATAAATAGGGTGTACCTATATATTTATTGGCCACATCAATGACCATTTGCGCCTTTGAAACCGTAGTTTGTGGAGCAGGTAAAGTGGTATCTGCTGAGGAAACTTTTAGGACTTGTCCTACTCTAATCGTATCGGAAGTTAAATTATTAATAGATTTAAGCTGGGCAACAGAAATGTTAAAGCGAGTACTAATTTTCCAAAGCGTGTCCCCGCTTTGAACCGTATAAGTGGTGTCATGGCTGTGCGGGGCCAGTAATGATAGTTTCTGATTAATGTAGAGTGTATCACTTGTAAGCTGATTCCATGCCTTTAAGTCCGTTACGGATATTTGGTTAGCTTGCGAGATTTTCCAGAGCGTATCACCAGATTGGACGGTATAGATATTTTCATGCGCACTTGCAGTGCCACTAAAGGAAGCAAATAAGATACCTGCAGTTGTAACGGCTGTCAATAGGGGCCTTTTCATAGATGGCAGCTCTCCTTCGATTCGTTTTTACTACTTTTATCTTAATAGAGAGCTGTAACTGGTTGTAATGCCAAAGATATGGTTTTCAATGGAAATATCACCAGCTATGGAAAAAAAATCATTAAATGTGACAAGAGATATAACGAGAAAAGCCTTTAATAATCACGTTTATTTCACATTTCACTACCAATCTATTATTTTTTATTCATCAATTTGTAACATAGTTGTAATAATTTAAAGGTCAAAGGATGAATGTAGAAATATTGTAACAAACCCTTCAACCAAAGCTGAAAGGCCTATTTATAATAAAACTATAGAAACATTTTATATGGTATAAAAATATTAAGAATTTTGGTGATGATGATGCAAGGAATTACTAAAGGACACCCTCATACAATGGGGCATCCACATGGAGCAGGTAAAAAAATAGATTATGATGAAAACCCGTTTATTGTTATTTGGGAAGTAACCAGGGCATGCCAGCTAAAATGTGTGCATTGTCGGGCAGACGCTCAGCTTACTGCTGATCCTAGGGAACTAACACATGAAGAAGGTATTAATCTAATTGACCAAATCTATGAAATGGATAATCCAATGCTCGTTTTTACTGGCGGGGATTGTATGATGAGAGAAGATCTATACGAACTTGCTGATTATGCCATAAAAAAAGGTATGCGTGTCTCAATGACTCCAAGCGCAACAGCTAATGTGACAAAAGAAAAAATGAAGCTATTTAAAGAAGTTGGACTATCACGCTGGGGCTTTAGCTTAGACGGGCCTACTCCTGCCATCCATGACCATTTCCGCGGTACTCCAGGTTCATTCGATTTAACAGTTGAAAAAATTAAATACTTAAATGAACTCGATATGCCATTACAAATCAACACCGTTATTTCTCGGTATAATTATGACTCCCTTGAGGAGATGTCGAAATTAGTTGCCGAGCTTGGGGCAGTGATGTGGTATATTTTCTTGCTAGTTCCAACTGGCAGAGGCCAAATGGATGCATGTATCTCGCCTGCTGAACATGAAAAGGTATTCAGATGGTTATATGAGTTAAGTAAAACTGCACCATATGATATTAAAACCACGGCTGCTCAGCATTACCGCCGAGTTGTCCTTCAGCAAAAAACCCGGGACCAGTTAATTGAGAAAGGAGAAATTCACTACGAAGATTCCATTACAACTGATTTTGCCTCCATGCACGATGGCTTGAAACGTGCTCCAAAAGGGGTTAACGACGGAAATGGATTTGCTTTTGTTTCACATATCGGCGATGTAATGCCTAGCGGCTTGCTCCCAATTGTCGGCGGTAATATCCGTGAAACTCCGCTTGCAGAAATTTATCGTGAAGCAAAAGTATTCAAAGAGCTGCGTCAGCCTGATAACTATAAAGGAAAATGCGGCGTTTGTGAATATAATAAAATGTGCGGCGGCTCCCGTTCACGTACCTATGCTGTAACGGGTGATTACTTAGAAAGCGAGCCATTCTGTGTGTATATTCCACAGTCCATGCGCACCAAAGAAACAGCACCTACTCTCTAACCATACTAACGTTAAAAGGCATTCCGATTCGGAGTGCCTTTTTTAATCAATTAAGCCGGGATCCTCTATTTGTACTTTGGTATGGACCTTAAAAACAAGGTTAGGATAGATTTTTTTCCATTGATTCCAATCATCGTCATTAAAATGCCTTGAACGGTATCGTAACCCGAAACCGATCGGGTCGACTTCGGCCTTTTGCATCTTTACAAGGACTTTTGTAAATCTCCTGCTTATCTGTTCTTCAGCAGCTTTCTCAAATATAGATAACTTTGAGATAAGCACTCGCCTTGAGGCCTCTTCCAATGTTCCCTCCACCGAAATGTTTACACTAATATAAGGGGACTTCCCCTTTGGGGTATAAATTTTATATTTAGTTTTAACTTTTTGCGTATTGAGAACAACGATGGTTTTTCCCTTCGTCACATTAATTGCACTCTTTTCCTCATGGTTTCGGAGAAAGTTTATGATTTTCGTTTCCTCAGGAGTAAGTGTTAATTTCAAGTTACTTTTATTAAACAGACCAACTGTATTGATTTCAAACAAATTCTTCTTTGCCTCAATGATTGGCAGGAAAGGGTCTATCCCTCTCTCAATTAATCTGTATTTCATGTCAAAAAGGTACTCAGGATTTACATATGGCGTTTCAGAGCCTTCCCTTCCTAATGCTAGAAATAGTGCATTTGAAGGAATATACTCCGATTTTGGTTTCACTTTTAATACAGCTAATGCAGAGGGTTTTCCAATATTGACCCAGGCGATTTTTTGGATATCTCTTCTTCTGGTAAACCAATAATACATCCCGGCATTTCCCTTCCTCTTAACAATCGACTCGCTGAACACAATCACTTTCGCATGACTGAAGTCTATTTCCTTATCAACCTTTGTTTTGATAATTCGTACTGCCTCCGAGATTGAATTTGCTTCTTGAGAAACAATTTGATATTCATTTGGACTATCTTTAGAAGGGCCTGGCACCGCAAATTTCAAACTTACTAAATATTTTTTAGTATGATCTTTGGCTTTATCTACTCCAATACTAACCACAAAGAAACGCTTCTCAATATCTTTAAAACCACAAGCGCTCAAAACCAAACAAGACAGCAGGATAAGCAGATTTTTTTTCCATAAATTTAACAAGTTCATGATTTTTTCCTCCTAGCCCACAAGAAGAAAACACCAACTAGCATAACTTCGCTGGCGAGCCGGACGATGAGCCAGTACGTTGCGAATTTTAAGAGTAGAATTGTATTAAAGTAAATCAATCCTATAACCGAGATTCCAGTAAAAACACCGAGAATCAGCCATTCTTGTTTTTTACTGACCTCTTTTTTAAAGGAGCCCTTTATTAATTCGAGAGCAACATGCCAGTGAATTGCCACACTCATCAGGGAAATGCTCATATAAAACATAAGAAATAAGAAGATGACACGTTCAATCGGACTATAAACTAATCGGAGTGAATCAGCTGTAGTGACCCATGGATAGAGGTATTCCTGGGTACCGTCCGAACCATGGTAGCCAATAGGTATAAAAAAGGTCGTAAACATATTGATTAATCCTAAGATTGCGATCACAAAAAAATTCCAACCTTTTAATTTCCCCTTAATCACTCGATTGAAAACAATTAAGTTTGCATACCCTGAAAAGCAATAAGTTGCCGCTGCAAAGGCCTTTAAATTGGGCCATTTAAACAAATGAGTCCCTATTTCAAGGATTGAATCCCAATTAATAGAGGGATTTGTATAGGCCTTAATAATAATAAATAAGATCAGCGGTGTATTGAGGAAAAGGACAATTTCCAGCAGATACATCACTCGTTCGGTTGGCATCCGAATAATAAGAAAAATGGCCGTTAGATAAATGGCCAGCAGCAGCAGTTTAGGCATCTCAGGGTTAACAAAGCGCGCTAATATATCAATAAAACCAATAAGAGTAAGCAAACCCGCTGAAAACCAGACCAATTGAATACTGACAAGATAGAGGCGCTTAATCCCGCTATTTTTGTCTTTAGGAAGGTCAGGAACCGCTTGCTGTGAGAACTTAGTTATTGTTTTACTGTAAATATAATTCAGCGTAACTCCTACAGGAATAGCTAATATTGCTCCCATCACAGCTCCTTCATACCTATATTGAATCAATACCTTCGGAACAAAGATTATCACATTAATAATCATATTGATAAAAATTAAATACAGATAATATCGGTTCAGTTCCCTCCCCTCCCTTTTTTCTACTCTTTATTTGGCTTAGATTGAACTAGCGTTAGGAATGGAGTACCAAAGCTATCGAGCTTGACCATATAGGCAACTAATATCATGAATCCTACTACCACTCCGACTAAACCAAATATCGTCGCTAAGGCTAACACAATGTATTTCATGATTCGAAGGGTAAAACTAAAAGCATTGATCGGAACAACAAAATTTGAGATGGCAACGGTTGAGACGATAATAATCATAATATTACTAACCAGACCGGCCTCTGTTGCTGCCTGCCCTAAAATTAAGCCGCCTACCGTTGTCGCAGTCGGTCCAATTGCTTTCGGAAGCCGGATACTGGCCTCTGTCAGCATCTCCATCATGATGAGCATAATGGTTACTTCAACAAAAGACGGATACGGCACCCCTGTGCGGCTGCCAGCAATACTTATCGCTAATTGAACCCTAAAGAGTTCTGGGTTATAACTGGTAACCGCTACATATAATCCGGGCAGAATCAGACTGGTAAAAAAACCGATATATCTTAGCATCTGAAGAAATTTTGTCACCCAGAATGTTTGATAAATATCTTCCATCGAGGCCATAAAGTCCTTCATTACCGTAGGTAAAACAACGGCAAAAGGGGTACCGCTGATCAACAGAATAATCTTCCCGGCTGCTAAATTCACTACAACACGATCCGGGCGCTCCGTAACAAGCATGACAGGAATAAGCGCACGATTGTTTTTCTTAATTAAATCGAGCAGCTGTTCACCAGTTTGGAAGATTTGAACTTCAAGTTCTGCTAAAAATTCCTTAATTCGCTTTAACGTGTCGGGGTCTGCCAGTTTAGAATCATGAACAATCATCACCTTTGTTTTTGAGATCTTGCCCACTGTAGTCGATTCTACTTGTAATGTTGGTTCTGGGTAACGCTGGCGGATTAACCCGAGGTTGGTTGGTAAGCTTTCACTAAAACCAGACTGCGGTCCTTGGATGGTGGTTTCAACAGTTGTATCCAACACAGAATTATTTCTGTCCACTTTACTATCAAACAGGTATACTTCATCCAAGTAAAATAGGATCGTCACACCCCTTAATAACTCTTCAAGCGTTTTTTCTTTAGTTTCAAAGGGCTTTATCGCAGGATGGGAATCTAGATAAGCGAGAAATTGCCAAGAGTCCTTCATTTCATAAAATGGGACGATTACTTTCTGATGAATGACCTTTTCATCACTAATCGTTTTAATATATAATGCCTCGATCCTTTTATCCTTTGTATGCAGTTCTTTTAAAATAACATCATCTGAAGTGGATAGACTTTCCATCAGACGATTTTTGATTGACTGGCTAGATGGCATTATCGGTACCTCACCAAGCTTCTTTCTTCCTAATGTCCCACGATTATTGCCAGTTTATTCTAGAAAGTAATTTAACAGCAGGCTGTTGGTATTTTGCTAGAAGTTTTAGTTGAGCACTGTTTTGTTGGTTATGTTTCTTTCAAATTGGGAAAGTTGTTTTTAGAGTTGAAATCTGGAATTGGACAAATTTTATCTTTTTCTTTTCCTGTCATTCCTATATAGTGAGTGTATTGATGTTGAGAAGGAAAAAATTTTTAATTGTTAAAAGGATGTTAAAAATGATAAGATTCTTGGGCGTTACAGAAGAACATATTCTAGAAAAGCATAGTTCCATCCACAATCTAAATTTTGAGAAATATAGCCGCTATTGGGTAGATATAAATGCCCCAACCGATGAAGAGAGCAAATGTCTATCGGATATTTTTCATTTTCATCCTCTAGCTATAGAGGATTGTCTGAATAAAATCCTGCAAAGACCCAAATTAGATTACTATGATGACCATACATTTTTTGTTACCCATATTGTTCGGGAGAAAGACAATGAGATTTTAAAAGAAGAGTTAGATTTTTTTGTTGGCGAGAAATTTATCGTGACGTTTCAGCTTAACCCGTCAAAAGAGGTTTCCCAAGTTTGGGATGAAGCATCTTCTCAAAATAATGTTGAGAAATTTGGCAGTTTACATGTGTTTTATCGAATTCTAGACAAAATTGTAGATAATTACTTTCCGATTATTAACAGTATTGAAGATAAATTAGATGAGATCGAAGAGAACACCTATAATAAACCAATGAACAATTTATTGAATGAATTGTTTGACACAAGGTATATGTTACTTAATTTAATGCACACGGTGAATCCAATGCGTGACCTGCTTTATCGGATGTTAAACTCGCATCGTCTTAGCGATATAATCAATAGGAAAGAATATTTCTCAGATATCTATGACCATCTTTTAAAGCTGTCCGATATGGTCATGTCGAATCGCGAAATAACAGCGGACATTAGGGAGAATTATCTGTCAATAAATTCACATCAAACAAATAATGTGATGAAATTTCTAACGATCATGACCTCTATTTTTGCACCATTAACCCTAATCGCAGGAATATTTGGAATGAATTTTAAAAATATGCCCGAATTGTCATGGAAATATGGCTATGGCTATTCTCTTGGATTAATGGGAATCATTGGATTATCCATGTTTCTCTGGTTCAAGAAAAAGGGATGGTTTTGATTTCAAGCAGAAAGCATCATAAAAAATCCCGGCAAACTACTGCGCCGGGATTTTTTTGTTTCTATAAATGTCTTATTCAGATCACTCTTTTTTATAGTGGTAATTTGACCGCTCTACTGGTTTAAAACCCTTTGGAGAATAGAACCGCAGTAAATCACCGTTTACCACTTTATCGGATAGAATTAACTTTTCATTCACCATCTTCTGGTCTTTCTCGGCAGCAGATAACTGGTCCTCTGCTAATTCCTGACCTGTAGCTGTGTCATAGTACTTTCCTTCAATCGCGGAAATTTTTGAACTAACAAAGTCACCATTGCGGAAAGGTATCAGATCATCATGCTGTGTTGACAGCAAATCGGTACCGAATTGGATATATTCTTTAGAATCAATCCCTAACAAATGAAGAAGTGTTGGAAGAACATCAATCTGCCCGCCATATTCGTGGTTTATTCCTCCCTTTATACCTGGGACGTGTATCAATAAAGGCACCCTTTGTAATCCGGTGCTCTCAAAAGGAGTTATTTCCTTCCCAAGAACCTTCCCCATTTCTGGATTGTTTTCCTTTGAAATACCATAATGATCGCCATATAAAATAACAATGGTATGATCGGCTAGTCCAGCTTCTTTGAGATCATTAAAAAACTGCTTTACAGCTTCATCCGCATAGCGGGCCGTTTGAAAATACGAATCAACAGATGGGACACCGGTTGAAGCTGGTTCGATCGTGGCATCTTTTTTATCGATAGGAAATGGAAAATGATTCGTCAGGGTTATTAGTTTCGTATAAAATGGCTGAGGTAAAGTTTTTAAAAGCGGCATGGACTGCTTAATAAATGGTTTATCCATCAAACCGTACTCTGTCAGTTCTTCCGGATTCATTACATAGTAACTAGAATCAAAAAACTGATCATAGCCAAATGATTTATAAATGACGTTACGGTTCCAAAAGCTTCCTGAATTGCCATGAAAGACTGCAGAGGTATACCCCTTCTGGCCTAAAATTGCAGGTGCAGCTTGGTAAGTGTTGTAGCCTTTTAACATGTAAGCAGACCCTTGTGAGAGCCCATACAAGGAATTTTCGAGCATAAATTCAGCATCAGAGGTTTTTCCATGTGACGTCTGATGAAAAAAATTGTCAAAATAAAGAGTGTTTTTATCATTGGACAAAGAATTTAAAAATGGAGTTACCTCTTCACCATGTAATTTATAATTGATCAAAAAGTTCTGGAAGGATTCGAGATGATAATAGATGACATTCATTCCCTTGCCTTTTCCAAAGTATTCGGGATTTGGTTCAGCATAATTGGATTTTGTATAATTGTAAACTTCTGTAATATCACTGCTGTCCGCCAAAACTCTCTGTGCAGATGCTTTCGTGCTTTGAACGACATCATTAATAGAGTAATTGTATAAACCTATATATTTTATTAAATAATTATGGTCAAACTCTCTGGTTAATAATTCAGGGCGGTCTATTTCAGCAAGTCCTATATTCGTACAAAGGATCGTGATGGTTAACGAATAAAATGCACTAACTTTCCGACGTTTCAAATCTTTCATTTCGATTTTTACAAATTTAAACCAAAGCAACCCAAGCAGCAGGATAAAATCAATAAAAAATAAAAAGTCATAGGGTTTTAATAAAGAAATGACACTTCCGCCTATTTCACCAGCATTTTTTGTCTGTGTCAATGTCGGTAAAGTAATATAATCACTAAAGAATCTGTAGTATAAAATATTGCTGTACAACAGGGCGGATAATAGAAAATAGATGAACATAAGCCAACTATACTTTTTCCGGCCTTTAAAAAAGTGGGCTACTCCCAAAAAAAATAGGGAAGAACCCAAAGGATTGATAAATAATAGAAACTGCTGAAAAGGCCCAGCAACGCCCAATTTAAACTGGGTTAATTGAGCTAAATACGTTTTAATCCATAAGAAGAAAACAGCTAACAAGAAAAACCCAAAATACCTGTTCATCATTTGTTGACTTTTATGTAGTAGATTACTCATGCTGCTCCTCCATTTTGTTCGATCTAATCTTCAATGTTTCTTTCATATTATGTATATCGGACCTATTGGTTTTTGCCATAAATAAATAACACAAAGCAGACGGAATAAGAAAAACTTCCAGGAATGATAAGGTCATTATATAGTTATTTGGTTCCTGATAATGGACAGTGATCACTCCAAGCAGCGTACCGAATCCCAAGTTCCCAATTGTTCTCCCTAAACTATTAAAGAGGTTAGCAACACTAAAGGCTGTTCCACGGTGTTCAGGTAGATTCACATCAGTGATGAGAGCAAGCCAGTTTGGTGTATTAGCGGATTGTGCTGCGGAAGCAAAAAAGGATATAACAAACAGGAAAGCAATCCACGGATTTAGAAAGATTTGTTTAATTAAATAGACAAAAATCAAAATAGCATTATGATCATGAGGCAAGATCAAGTGATTCATTGGAATACTAAACATTCCGATATAAAAAGGCATTGTTAGGAAGACAAAAATGGCTGTAAAAAAAGCTCTCCCTTGAAAAGAATTTTTTTGAAATTTATCGCCAAGATGACCGAAATAAGCGGAAGTCATCCCACCAATTTGAAAAATACCGTAAAGATAACCCGAGGCGATCATGGCTGTCTCGACACTATATCCTTGCTGCTGGATTTTAAATATAAATAAGGTCGGAATCCAAATTAGACTTCCCGTTGAAATATTCATAAAAAATGCCTGTAAAAATAGTAACACATTACTTTTTTTAAATAAAATAGAACGGATTTGCTTTGCATCAATAAAATGATCATAGGCCTGTCCCTTTTTAATAAGATTGACCAATTCAGGGTCCGACTGGCCTCTCGATGGTTCTTCTACAAACAGATATAAAAAAATTAGAAAAAACCCAATAATACCTACGATTTCAAAGGGCCATCTCCAACTATGGCTTGTTGCAGTCAAAGAAGCCAATAGCGATCCAGTGATTCCCCCAAACCCCTGTGCCATGCCCCAAAGACTCAATACCGTACCTCTTTTTTCATAGTGAATAAAATCTGTTAATATACTAAAGCCGATCGAAGCAATACAACCTAAACCAATTCCCGTTACCATTTGAAAAAGGATAAGTTGCATATAACTTTTGCTTAAGGCTGTTAGAAACACAGCTGCAACCCAAATTAATGTTCCGATGATAATCAATCGTTTCCGTTTAAATTTCCCAGAAAGATACCCCCAATAAACGGAAGAAATGGCTGTTACAATAATATTAACAGCGGAAACAATCCCCAATTTAGCTATATCTACATTTAAGTCCTGTGCGATAAACTTGAATAGTGGTGGAAATAATCCAATAATAATATTATCAAAGGCTGCCAGCGCAATAAATACTGCTATCGTGAATTGCGTTTTGGCATTGTTACTTTTCAAATCCATTCCCCCCAACGTTTGCCATTACTGAAAAGACTTGCCCTCATACAGAAAAGGTGCGGAACAAATCGTTCCTCACCAATAGTTTTGCTTTTTATTAAGGCTCTGTTAATCTTGATTGTTGATTTCCGCTCAAGGCGGCTTCGCTCCAATCAACATGCTGAAATCAACAAAATCTTTAACACAGCCTTTATTAAAATAAAACTTTTTTTAACTATTAGGCAAGCTGCAGCTTCCTCTCAGAACGACTTTCTACCTCTAAAAGGAATTGAATAATTTCATCTGCCACTTCAGGCTTTATATAATTTTTTTGACAATCGATAATATTTTTTAGTTTCTCCGCTTCATTCGCAAGTAATTCGGTGATCATACCTTTAATTTCATTGGTCCCCTTACAGATTACTCCCAAATTTAAGCTCTCCGCAAAGTAGGGATTGTCCTCTTCTTGACCAGGTAATGCTCCGGTTATAATAATGGGCGTATTGGAAGAAATCGCCTCGAACATAACATTTGGGCTTCCTCTGGTAAATGCGATATCGGAATCGAACATAAGATCTTGAATATTCTCGGTAAATCCAAAAATCTCCACTTTCTCTCCATACTTGCCTGAGAGCGATTCCTCTAACATGGATTTTAACTTTTTATTCCTTCCTGCCACAATTTTTACATGACAAGCAAAATGATCAAGTAATAATTCGGCAATATTCAACATATTGCCCACACCCTCGCCGCCGCTCATGATTAAACATTTTAAAGGTTCCCCACCGCTATAACTAACCTTTTTATTCGTACTGTCTCTAAAAAATCTTGAGCGTACAGGAAATCCCAACACCTTTAGCCTCTCTACTGGTATACCATATTCAATACACTTGTCTCGTGCTTCCATTGTTGGACAGATGGTATAATCAACTCTCTTATCGGCCCAAAGCGGGGATATGTTCACAAGATCGGCAATCAAAACAAAAAATGGTATTTTAGTAGAATGTTTTTCTAAAATATTTAAAATCGAGCCATTAAAATTTGGATGAACAGATAAAATTAAATCAGGTTTTTCTTCCATCAATATGTTTAAAAAAGTATCTTTAATTAGATTCTCTATAAATTTATTTATCAATTCTGGGTTGTTAGCCGAGAAATTAAAGACCATTTTCCATAAATTCTCTGACATTCTTGTTATTGGGCCATAAGACTTGCCAATTTTCATCAAAAAGGATCCGCCAAGTGAAAAGCCGTCAACTACTTTAACCTCAATATTAGTGTCTAGTTTGAGTTTTTCATTCAATGATTCTGTAATACTTTTATGTCCGTGTCCTGTATTATCAGAAGAAATAATTAATAGTTTTTTTACCATACTTATGACCCTCACTTAAAACCGAATATTCCTGGTAATCCAAAATATAATTCTATAATAACAAAACTGAATAGTTTAATCACCTGAAAAAGAGGTAGAAATATCCAATTTAATGTAAACCTAATTGCAGTCTTAAACTTAAATATATACCCTTTCCATTTTTAATAAAAGGAATTTAATATTAAAATTGTATTAATTTATAGAATGTGACCGTCTATAGCTTCAGACCAAACACTCTCAGAAAAGAAAAAAGACTTAAGTGAATGGTCACTCTAGTCTTTCTATCGCTGAAAAATATCCATTTTATTTATTTGAGGCAATCGCAAACGCAAAGGCAAATCTTTTTTTCTTCACAGGCATATACTCCTGTTCTTCCACAGAGACGAGAAATTTCAAAATATCTTCGGCTGCCTGTTGATTGATAAAGTTTTTTTGTGATTCTTTAATAGATGATAAGCGTTCTCCATCTTTTCCCAACAGATCTTCAATTATAGAAGTAAGTTGTTCAGTGTTCTGGCAAAACACACCTAAATTATACTTTTCTGCAAACCTCGGATTATCTTTTTCTTGCCCTGGTAATGCACCTGTAATAATAATAGGCAAGTTTGTCGCAACTGCCTCAAACATGACATTTGGGCTTCCTCTAGTGATCGCAATATCGGCTGCTCGCATTAAGTCCTGGATATTTTTAACAAACCCAAAAATTTTGGCCCGGTCTCCAAAACGCTTTTTTAATGACGATTCCAATTCCATTTTCAACTTTTCATTTCTGCCTGCGATAATGCTTACCGTACAATCGAAATGTTCAAGCAGCTCTTCTGCCATTCCACTCATATTGCCAACGCCTTCCCCACCGCTCATCATTAAAAAGTTGATAGTAGATATTTTACCTCTCTGCTTGTTTGAATAGCGATGAAATCTTTCCCGAACTGGAAATCCAACCACATGGATTTTTTCTTCGGGAACGCCAAACTGTATACATTTTTCTTTGGCTTCTTCCGTCGGACTAAGGATAAAGTCTACGCGTTGGTCAGCCCATAAAGGATAAATATTCACAAGATCGGCAATTAAAGTGCCAAAAGGAACGTGAATGTTCTCTTTTCTGAGGATATTTATCACAGAACCGTTGAAATTGGGATGAATCGATAAAATCAAATCAGGTTTTACTTTGTTTAGTAAAGTCAGCAAATTGCTTCTAATCATTCTTTCTATAATTTTATCCACTAAAGTGGAATGCTTTGCAGATAAATGCCAAATCATGTCCCATAGTTTAGCAGAATATCGAGTAATCGGTCCGTAAGATTTACCAATGTTTAATAAAGCCTTTCCGCCCAATGCAAAACCATCGACCACCTGGATATCAATTTGGGTATCCATCTTGATCTTTTCATGTAAAGCCTCAGCGATACTTTTATGTCCATGACCAGTGTGGTCAGAGGAAATCACCAGAATTTTTTTAGTCACCGAATCATTCCTTTCAAGGTACTTCAATCGAACGAAAATGTTAGTTAATAGCTTTCTACAGCTTTCAAGAGGAACTTTTCTTTTAAATTTAAATATAATCATATTTATCATGCGAAGAAGCTTTTGATAAAAGATTTGGTTAATTAGTTAGCTATAAATTTTTTAAGAATCTTGAATCATTATAGTTAAAATCGTTTAGATAATAAAGAAATTATTTATGGAATATCTATGAACGAGATTAAATTTTTTTGAGGAAACATATATAAGAACCCTCAACATGAAGGTCCTGCGCGGTTTTGTCAGTTGTAATCTAATAGACATAAAAAAACATCATATACTAAAAAATATTTCACCACAAATGACAGCCAAAATGATCAGTAAATCTATTATGATTAGTGTCCAAACGAAGTATTTCATATCATAATCATCCTTTATATGTATGTAGAGGTGCTAAAAATAAAATACTCCAACGATTATTAATAGATTACCATTTAACATCCTTTAAGACTACATTGTCCATAACGAAAAAGGGAATATAAAAGAGCACGAGGCTGCATGCGCTCATGCTTCCAAACTAGTTACTTCCAATCCTCATAAGTAACGGTGCCTCCCGTTAGATCAATGGTATTCCGTTCCCCTTTATAATAAGTCTTTCCATTTTTTTTAACGATAAAATTATCATAGGTGTAGACCTTTTGCCCATTTGGCAAGTGAATCACCACTTTTTCTCCTAATTGTTCTGAAGGTGCGTCAATTTTTATGGAACTTTGATCATAATAGTGAAACACAAAGAAACCGGCAATTAAGATTAAACTTACTGTTATGGAAAGAATTAGGCCCTTCCACGAAAACTGCTTCGTTTTTTGTTGATGATATAGTTCTAATCTGGTCAACTTTTTCTCCTCCCTATTATATAAAGCAGGTTGAATTAAGATTCAAGCCATGATTTTTTATCACAATATTTTGTATTCCCTTTATTCCCAAATTCTATTATTCTTATTCCTAAAGTTTTTAAAATACGACCCTAGTTAACCTATGCACAAATAACAAAAAGTTGAACATAAAATGGTTTAAAACCACTTCTTTAGACAAGATTAGGTATAATAAAAAGAGAAGGAAAAAAAGAAAGGGGTATTTCAAGTGGTTGAAATAAATTCAGATGAAACAATGAAGTTAATTGCAGATTTAGTCTCTATTCCAAGCCCAACCGGAAATACGAAAGAAGTCATCACTTTTGTAGAAAAATTCCTTAAAGAGTTAGAGGTTGATACATATCGGAATCGAAAAGGCGGCTTAATTGCTACCCTAAAGGGACAAGATAGCAGCAAACATCGAATGCTCACTGCCCATGTGGATACTCTTGGGGCGATGGTAAAAGAAGTTAAAGCAAATGGCAGATTAAAAATTGACTTAATCGGCGGTTTTAAATACAACTCAATCGAAGGTGAATACTGCCAAATAGAGACGCAAAATGGTAAAAAATATACCGGAACCATCCTGATGCACCAAACATCTGTCCATGTGTATAAAGATGCAGGTAAAGCCGAGCGAAACCAAGATAATATCGAAATACGGATTGATGAGAAAGTACATACCGCTGAAGAAGTGCGTGCGCTTGGAATTGAAGTTGGTGATTTTGTTGCATTTGACCCGCGTGTAGAACTTACCCCGAGCGGTTATCTTAAATCACGCCATTTAGATGATAAGGCAAGTGTTGGAATTGTGCTGCAATTGATTAAACAAATCAAAAACAAAGGAATTACTTTGCCTTATACGACTCATTTCTTAATCTCTAACAATGAGGAAATTGGCTACGGCGGGAATTCCAATATTACACCCGAGACAGTTGAATACTTAGCAGTTGACATGGGGGCTATGGGTGATGGCCAGTCCACAGATGAATACACGGTTTCCATTTGTGCAAAGGATTCTAGCGGCCCATATCATTATGAATTACGGAAACACTTGGTCCGTCTTGCCGAAGAAAATAAGATTGGTTACAAACTAGACATTTATCCCTTCTACGGTTCTGATGCTTCTGCGGCAATTCGCTCCGGACATGATATCGTTCATGGCTTAATCGGACCTGGAATTGACTCATCCCATGCGTTTGAACGGACACATGTATCTTCGATTGAAAATACGGCCAAGCTTTTATATTATTACGTTCAATCTAATTTAGTTATTTAGTATTGTCATTATAAAACAACGGCCGGATGTATTTACCCGGCCGATGCTTAAAACTCCCCTACATTAAATTCTCCTTAAAATAGAACATTTTTCATATTTCTCCTTTATAATCAAAGAAAAGTTGAATGAGGGTGATATAAATGAAACAAGGTTCCCTTTCACAAAGAAAAACCGGCTTCTTAGCGAATTTCATTGCTAATCCAAAAGAAAGACGAAGAACCAATTTATTTTTTATGATCATGGTTGTCGTCATTTTGGCAGGAGTATTGTTTGTTTATTTGTATCAACAGCAGTTACTGGCCCAAGATTTTCGGCAGTACAAGGGAACATTTAAGCAGTTTGGTTCCATTGCACAAATAGGTTTCTATGCTGCAATCTCTATTTATCCAGTTTTTCTACTATTAAAAAACAAACAGATCAAAGGGATTAAATGGGGAACAATTGAGTTAAAAACCATTTTACAATTTGTCGGTAAGCTGGTCCGAACTTGGCATGTTCCTATTGCATTACTATCAACTGGAGTCGTATTTCTCCATGTTTATATGGCCATTATGCGGGGATTTAAGCTTGATTTCACTTATATTTCAGGTATTGTGACAGTCCTTATTCTTCTCCCATTAATGTATATGGGTCTTAAGCGTTTTAAAAGAAATGACCGCAAATGGCATTTCAGACTTGCCATCATGTTCGTGATTATATTTTTCATTCATGCGAATTTCTCTTAAAACATTCTTCACTAGTACAATAGAAAAAAAAACGTTATAATAGCGTTTGAATAATTACAACTCATCACTAGGAGATGAAAAAATGTTTTCTAACATTGGTGTACCTGGCTTAATCTTAATTTTAATCGTGGCTTTAGTAATTTTTGGACCGAACAAACTACCTGAAATTGGACGAGCATTCGGAAAATCGATCCGCGAATTCAAACGAGCAACAGAGGGAATTGCAGATGATATCAAAGAAGAAATTAAAGAGGATATTATTGAAGCAAAGAAAGACCAAATCAATCTAAAAAAATAGGGAATTAAAAGAGGCATCTCCGGTGTTATCAAGGGATGCCTCTAGTAGTTTTACCGTTTTTTGGCTATGGCCTGGAATTGATCGATTAATTTTTTTCGCGAATTGGGATTTCGTAATAAATAGGCTGCACCTAAACCAATAGTGGTCATCATCAATGTTTTTCTTTTCAACTCCTCAGCCTCCTCTGAAATTGCCATCCTTATTAATTTTCCCTTTAAGTGTCGGTATTCATACACAAAAAGAAAAAAAGCCAACTCCAAAAAGAATTGACTTTTAATACTTTTAGTTAAAAACGGAACCTGTTCACTGATTTCTACTTAGCTAGTTTTTCTTTCATTAGCTTATTATGCTGTTTAGTTTGTTCTAACAGCTGATTTAAAAGAATCGCTGCTTGTTTGTTATCCTTTTTATCAACTGCTATTCTTAGTTCATGGAAGGTTTTCCAATGTCCCATCTCTTTCCCGCCATGTGCTTGCCTCATAAACTCCTCTTTTGTAATCTTTCCTAATTCAAATTGCTTCTTCAGTTCCTCCATTTTAGCGATTCTTTCTTTTTTCCATTGCTCACGTTTAGCGGAATTATCCGGGCTCATCCATTTAGTACGCAGGTCTTTCTTTTCCTTGAGAACCCTGGACCATTCTGCCTTTTTTTCAGGGGTATATTGACTTACCCAGCCAAGTAGCTTTTGCTCTCTTTGCGCCATCATGGCCTGCCAATCTTTATGATTCATATGGTGACGTTCCCCATCTTTGCAATCACACGGTTTAGCCTCATAATTTGCAGGAATCGTATCATTAGCCAGCGCAGCAGCAGGCATTAAGAATAATCCTAGTGTAAAAATTAATCCTTTAAACTTCATCCTAACTTTCCTCCATTTGTCTTAAATTTTCAATTTGCACGGATTTATCATGCCCTTTTTGTCAAAAAAAATTTACCAATCTGACAAATTTTTAACTAAAAACCACTTGAGAATTTTTTAGGATTAGCGTATCCTAAAATCATA
Organism: Neobacillus vireti; assembly: GCF_036962465.1. Lineage (GTDB taxonomy): Bacteria > Bacillota > Bacilli > Bacillales > Cytobacillaceae > Neobacillus > Neobacillus vireti_B. The sequence continues at coordinate 161,823 of NZ_JBALNF010000013.1, read as the reverse complement.
AATAAATGTGAAGTATTTCACAATTAAAAAAGAAGAAGCTTTGCTCTTTTTTTAACGAACTAAATGTGAATATATTCACAAATAAAAATAGATAAATAGGTTTGGAGTGGGGAGTTAAATGAATAAGCCAAAAGTTGTTATCCTAGGTGCCGGATATGGTGGAATTATCACGAGTAAAAGTCTAGAGAAACTATTAAAATCAGGAGAAGCAGATGTTACCCTGATCAATAAGCATGAATATCACTATATTACCACGCAGCTTCACAAAACAGTTGTTGGGACAGCAGCCGATCGTCAAATTGCTATGTCTATTCCTGAACTAATTAATCCTAGCAAAACTCGTTTTCTGCAAGCAGCTGTTTCATCCGTGGACATACATAAACAAGAAGTACACCTTGAAGGCGGTGACTCCGTCCAATACGATTATCTATTAATCGCGCTTGGATTTGAGGTTGAAACATATGGAACGCCTGGTATTAAGGAAAATGCGTTCCAAATTAGAAGTTTTCGAAGTTCAAAAGCAATTTATAATCAAATTATTAAACAGTTTAACTTATATAAACAGGACCAAGACCCTTCTCGCTTAACTTTTGTTGTTGCTGGCGGCGGTTTTACTGGTGTCGAGCTGCTGGGAGAGTTAGCAGATGGCCTCCCAAAACTATGTACGGAACACAATATTCCATTTGAAAAAGTAAAAATCGTAGCAATTGAGGCTGCACCTTCTGTCATTCCGTTCTTCCCTAAGCAATCGATTGAATATACAACAGAAGTCTTAGAAAAGATGAATATTGAACTGATTACAGGTAGAAAAATTCTTGAATGTACACCTGAAAAGGTTGTCATAGATCCAAATATCGACATTCCAACCCGGACTTTAATCTGGTCTTGCGGCGTTAAGGGAAATTCAATTGTTCATAATTGGGGATTGCCAATTGTAAGAGGAAAAATTGAGGTTGATTCATACCTTCGTGTTAAAAACATGAAAAATGTCTTTAGTCTTGGAGATTGCTCTCTATTTATGAAGGATGAAAAGAATGCACTAGCGCCTACTGCCCAAGTTGCCCTGCAGCAAGCACCTGTATGTGCTAAGAATATTATTGCTTCCATTCGCGGAGAATCTTTGAAGGCTTTTGAATACCATCATAAAGGCTCTGTTGCCTCTATTGGGCTAAAAGTAGGAGTAGGAAAAGTTGGCAGTGTCCGCTTGTCCGGCTTAATTGGCGGCTTTATGAAATTAGTGATTGAAGCTCGCTATCTGTTTAATCTTGGCGGTCCATCTTTAATCCTCAAACAGCATTTTGGGGTTGACCGTGCACCTATTAATACTGCTGCAAAAAGCAAGATAAATTAATTTGTTTCTTTTCCTGGCAGAGGAATCCCCCTCCTCTCTGCCATTGATTTGATACATCCCAAAAATGATTGCCTGAAATCCCCCGATAGTAAGGCGTCCCCCCTATCCCATCAGCTAATGGGGCAGGGGGTTTTTATATTACAGACTTCTCTTAATCCCATTCAATAAATTCAAGACGATTGCCAAATGGGTCAAAAACGTGAATTCTCCTTGCCCCCGGGAGGTTATCATCTTCTGTAAAAGCAACTTCTTGCGCTTTAAGGTGGCTTTTTAAACCTTCTAAATTTTCAACGATTAAGGCTGGATGTGCCTTTTTAGCAGGTATAAATGGTTCTTCTATGCCTATATGCAGCTGAAAGGTTGCAAACTCAAACCATACTCCGCCGCGTTTTTTTAACTCTTCTGGTTTTTCAACCTCTGGTAATCCAAGGATATCTGAAAAAAATGTTCTTGCGGCCACTTCACACCCTTTTGGACCTGCCAGCTGCACATGATCAATTTTTTTTATTGCAAAATTCATTTGATCCCTCCTTTTTTCGTGTGTCATTACTATTTTATAAAATTAATAATATTCAATCAAATTTTAAGAAATACCTTTTCACTTACCTAAAATGTCTTTGAATACATAAAATAAAGCTATTCCCAGGATAGGAATAGCTTCACAACCTAATAAACATCTTTCTTTGTAAATACGGCGAACGAAACAAGTAAAGCCACTGCCCACCAGATAAATAGGACCATCATCGAAAAGGACAGATCCATTCCCTCAATCGGTGGTGCTGTTCCCTTCATGTAATCCGTTAACCGTAAATTGACCATAAAAAAGTATTTGGCGGATTCCCATGAAGAAACCATGTTGCTTAAGATTGCTCCTGAAATGAGTGCTGCGAGCATAACCCCCATCCCGGCAGCCGTGCTCCGGATAAGGACAGACAACATAAACGATAACGTTCCAACAACAATCGCGACAAACCAAACTAATCCAAAATCCATCAATAGAAATTTCCATAGGCTGAGAAGTTTTACATCTGTCGTATTTAATCCTGTATCTGTCACGTTAAATCCAGTCAGGATTGGGGCCCCCCACCCTTTATAGCCAAAGACCAATCCAGAAATAAGGTAGGATAGGATACCTGTAATGGCAATGATTAACGATACGGCTAAACATAGAGTGATGTACTTACTTAATAGCACTTTCCACCTTTTAACTGGCCTCGTCAGCAATAGCTTAATCGAACCCAGACTGTGTTCCGAGGAAACTAAATCACTGGCAATAACCATAACCATCAAAGGGATAAATAAATCAATAGAATTCTCCAAAAAGATACGCATAAACGTTGGTGCACCAGGCTCTGATGGATTGATATCATGATCCAGATAATATTGCTGCTGCTGTAATGAGATTTGCAGCTGCTTTTTCCATTCGTCCGATAATCGACTGCTGCTTAAACGGTTGGTGGTATCAACAATCTGCTGCTGGAGTATCGTGCGCCAATCACTTGTTCCTAATTTTTCACGCTGGGTCTGAACTTGTTTATATTGGGCATATGTAAATAATAGCACTAATACACCAATGATCAGGGCAATGACCACTAGCCTTTTCTTGGCGATCAGCTTCATCATTTCATTTTGAATTAATTTACTCAATTGAGTCACCCCCCGTTAGTTCGAGGAATAGATCTTCCAACACAGGCATTTTTCGATTAATTTCCGTGACGGAAACCCCTGCCGCCACAAGCTGTTTATTCCATTCCGGTATCTTCTGTTCATCATATTCCGTTACAAATGTCCCATCATCACTTACTTGCATTTCCGTTAGCGTACTTAATACCTGTTTTCCTTTTTCAAGTGGGGATAGACGCCAGACAGCCCGTTCACGGTTCGCAAGGAGCTGCTCGACTGTATCAATTTTTATAATCGTTCCTTTTGAAATAATCGCCACCCGATCACACAACAACTGAATTTCACTTAATAAATGACTTGAGACAAGAACGCTTAATCCTTCCTTTTCTGCCAGAAAACGGATAAATAGGCGCATTTCCCGAATTCCCGCAGGGTCTAAGCCATTTGTCGGTTCGTCTAGAATTAACACCTTAGGCCGTCCTAAAAGGGCTTGGGCGATTCCAAGGCGCTGCCGCATCCCCAATGAATAAGTTTTCACTTTATCGTGAATCCGGTCTGTTAAGCCGACCAGCTCGGTGACCTCTTTAATACGCTCTTCGCCGATCCCATCTAGCATACGGGCAAAATGGAGCAGGTTGTTATAGCCTGATAGGTAAGGATATAATTCTGGGTTTTCGACAATACAGCCGAGATTGCTCATCGCCTTTTTAAATTGATCCGCTATATTGTAGCCGCAAATCTGGATGTTTCCAGCTGTCGGTTTGATGAGCCCAACCAGCATTCTGATGGTGGTCGTTTTCCCTGCGCCATTGGGTCCCAAAAACCCAAAAACTTCCCCTTCGCGTAGATTAAATGTCAGTCCTTTAATAATTTCCCGTTTTCCAATAACTTTTTTTAAATTTTCCACAGCTAAGGTAATTTTTTTCTCCATTATTTCTTCTCCTTACCAGGTAAGCAGTGAGGCTACACGTTCTGCAATTAAACGATACCCTTTTGCGTTCGGATGAAACTTATCTGAATATAGATAATCATTTACTCTTAATTCAAACAAGTCAAATGTTGGCACAAAGACAATTTTCGGATATGCTGCGCTAACCTCGGCACTATCATAGTTCCAATGGCGGACCACCTTTGACATCTCTTTTCCCTGATTTAATTCAATAAATGGATTGTACAATCCTATGAAAAACACATTGGCCGTTTGGTTGTTCTTACGGATCTGCTCAAAGATAAACTTTAAATTAGCTAGATACTTTTTTTCAATGGCTGCGATATTATCTGTTGAATAATCGGTTAATCCTTGACCGCCGCGAAACAAATCATTACCGCCAATGGTTACTAACACCATGTCAGCTTTTTGGATTTGCCGTCCGATTTCTGTTTGAAGGACCTGTTTCCGAAGCTGGTCGGAAGTCTGCCCATTGATACCTAAATTGGTGAGCTGAACCTGCTTTTTTGTTTTTTCTTTTATTTGATCAGTCAGGTCCCCTACATACCCTTTTCCGGTCTCATCACCAGTCCCCCTAGTTAACGAGTCCCCTAAAGCCACGATTGTTAGACCTTTTTTGTTCTCCACTTTTTTGCTGGCAGTTTTTGGAGTTGGAACGTTGTCCGGTTTGTCAGCATAATATTGACCTACTGCCCAGCCAAGTCCAATCAGCCACAGGAGACAAAATAATACTCCAATGGCCGTAAAGGAACGGATCGCATTCTTACCCATGTGTGACACCCTTTCTGGCCTTTTTCTATTATTTAATCACAGTTGTGGATTGAAACAAACTTTTGACGCCTGTGTTTTCTCGTGAAAATAAAAAATTCATTATTTGTTAACATTTTATTTTATATAAAAATAAGCCGATCTCCAAATTGGAAACCGGCTAATCCATACTCTATTCTTCTAAATTCCCCATTGGTCCAAAGAACTCAAAGTGAATTCGGCCTTCATTGACACCTAATTCTTTTAATGAACGGTTAATAGCTTTCATAAAAGGCACTGGTCCACAGAAATAAAAGTCTGCTTCCTCCGTCAATACATTTTCCTTTAGCCACTCACAAGTGACATAACCTTCAACATCAAATCGGTTGTTTAAACGGTCCTCATCTGTAGGTGCATCGTAAAACACGTATGAATTCACATAATTAAGATTTGATAATTCTTTAACTTCATCCCCAAGGGCATGAACATGGCTATTTGCGGCTGCATGGACAAACGTTACCTGACGTCCAGGCTGCACTTCTACAACTGTTTTTAACATACTCATCATCGGTGTTAAGCCGACCCCGCCACTTAATAACACGACAGGATTCGTCTTGTTGGTATCAAGAATAAAATCACCTGCGGGTGCGCTAACTTTAAGAATCTCTCCTTCGCTCACCTTGTCATGCAAGTAATTAGACACCATTCCATCCGGGTTTGCTGTTCCAGCCTCTTTTTTAACACTGATGCGGTAATAATCTTTGCCAGGGGCATCTGAAAGACTGTATTGACGGATATGGGTAAACTTCTCACCGTCTATTTCTAGTTTAATACTAATATATTGACCAGGGATGAAGCCGGCGATGTCTCGTTTATCTTCAGGTTTTAAATAGAAAGATGTAATAACGTCACTTTCGGTTACTTTACGATCAACAACAAAATTCCGGAAGCCGCTCCAGCCCCCTTGTTGATGTGCAGCTTCATCATACATTTCCGCTTCCACACTAATAAAGGCGTCAGCAATTAAATTGTAAGCTTGTGCCCAAGCATCGATAATTTCGTCTGTAGCTGCATCACCCAGTACATCCTTAATAGCCATTAATAGGTGTTTTCCGACAATAGGATAATGCTCTGGCTTAATTCCAAGACTTCTATGTTTATGGGCTATTTGTTTAACCACTGGAAGGATGGCTGCAAGGTTATCAATATACATGGCAGCGGCATAAACCGTTCCTGCAAGAGCCTTTTGCTGTCTACCCTGTTTTTGGTTGGCATGATTAAAAATATTTAATAATTCGGGATGATTTCCAAACATTAATTGATAGAAACGAGTGGTAATCGTTTCTCCATACTGTTCTAATACCGGTACTGTTGATTTGATAATATCGATTGTTTTTTGATCTAACACAATGAAACACTCCTTATTTAGTTATCACTATATCCATAGTGATTATATGAAATAAATCATCGCAAACAAGTGATTCAAATCACACTTTAATATTTTTAAATAACAACACCCTTAATTTTCACAAAATGTTCAAAGTTTTATATGACAAATATAACTAGTGAAACTGTTTTCAATATAGTAATGTTAGTTATATTGAAAGTATTTACCGGAGGAAAAGGATATGAGTAAAGCAAAAATTGCATGGATTACAGACACAACTGCTTCTCTTAGCAAAGAATTTATTGAGAAACACCATATATTTGTCATTCCCTTACACGTTGTCATTAACGATGAGTTTTATAAAGAAACGATTGATATAACGGAACAGGAATTTTATGAGCGGATGAAAAACGAGGAAGGAAAATTTCAGTCATCTCAACCTTCCATTAACGATTTTGTTGAACTTTATAAAAAGTTGAAAGAAGAATATGATTTTGGGATCGCCATACATGCCTCTAGTACGTTAACGGGGACCTACCAGTCTTCCCTTATGGCTGCTAATATGGAGGATTTCAAGTTGTATGCGATCGATTCTAAAATTGGTTCCTATCCTCTTTCATTTTTGATAAAAAAAGGAATCGAGCTGGTCGAGCAAGGTGTAGATACCGAGGAAGTGGTTGAACAGCTAAATGCTTTACGCAGCAATACACGATTATATTTAGTTCCATCGAATTTGGATCAGCTCCATAAAAGCGGCCGGGTGTCTGGCGGCCAAAAAATCTTGGCCTCTCTTTTTAATATAAAACCGATTTTAGCCATAGAAGACGGTGCGGCACAGATTAAAGACAAGGTTCGTACCGATAAAAAAGCGATGTTCTGGCTGGCTTCTAAATTAAGAGAAGATCTTGAAACAAAAACAGTAAAAAAAGTGGCGGTTGTTCATGCGAACGATCCGAAAAAGGCTGCAGATATTGAAAAATACATTAACGAAAACTTTCCTGGTATTGAAACAGAGGTTTTGATGCTTATCACTGTTGCGGGTGTTCATACTGGTGTCGGGACCATGGGGCTTTCGTGGGTATGTGAGTAAAAAATAGCAATGTAAGACTCATGGAAATCATGGGTCTTTTCAATTTGAATATAAAAAAATGTAATATTATGGTACTATTAAACTGGAAATTAAATAAAGGCTGTGTTAAAGGAAGTTGTTGATTTTTAGCACGTTGATTGGAGCGGAAGGCGGCGAAGACTCCTGCGGGAGTACGGGGCTGGGGAGACCCCACAGGCGCTTTAGCGCCGAGGAGG
>NZ_JBALNF010000013.1:107247-154413 GCF_036962465.1 Neobacillus vireti | reverse complement strand
GATTAACACAGCCTAAATAAAAGTGGGAATTGAGAAGATGAGGCGAAACAAAAGAATGATAAGGCTTCTAGGTCTCTTGGCAGTTGTAGGGCTGATTTATGTCGGCATATTACAAGTAAAGATTATCCAATATAGCCATATTAAAGCGCCAAAAAATGCAGATTATTTGATTGTTCTCGGGGCAAGGGTTAAAGGTAAAGAACCATCTAAGGTTTTGGCCTGTAGGATCAATGCTGCAGCCAAATATTTAAAAGAAAATACTAATACTCTTGTGATTGCTTCAGGGGGCCAGGGTCCAGGCGAAGATATAACTGAGGCGGAGGCAATTAAAAGAGAGTTAGTAAATCAAGGTATTAACGACTCTCGTATACTATTAGAAGAGCACTCTACCGATACATATGAAAATATTGAGTTCTCGAAGGCATACATTCCTTCTAATGCTGAATTAGGCCTAGTAGTAACCAACACTTTCCATTTATATCGTGCTCTTTCAATTGCTAATTACCAAGGTTTACGTGTAGAGGGCCTTTCTGCTGAGACTCCTTGGTCAGCTGTAATAAAGTCCTACTCACGTGAATATTTGGCAATAACAAAATTTTATTTACAAAGATATATAATCGGATTCTAGTAAAAAAACTCGACGGCGTCGAGTTTTTTTCATTATTTGATTTTAGCATAGATACAAGTATCGCGGAGTTCTTGCTGATCGGCAGAGATTCCGTCATTTTTTAATATCCCTTCTAATGTAAAACCTAATTTCTCAGGAATTGCTCGGCTTTTGGTATTTTTACGATCACACCGGATTTCTACGCGTTTTGCGTTTAATTCGAGAAAGGCAAATTCTGTGATTGCTTGAGCTGCCTCCGTAATATAACCCTTTCCGCTTTGTCTCGTATCAATCCAGTAGCCGATTTCGAATTTTGGTATATCCCAATTCATTCGATGCAACCCAGTAGCACCGATAAACTCACCTGTTTCCCGGTCGAAAATATGTAGTCTTAGGTCCTCTCTGGTTAAAAATTTCGCATGGGCATCACGCATATTGGCCTCTACCTCTTGCTCGGTTTGCTCTCGATTGGCCCAAGGCATCCATGGCTTTAGCTCATTTAATGATGACTGCATGGCTTCAAATACCATTTTTCCATCTCCGGGCAACGGCTTTCGAATATATAGTCTCTCCGTAAAGATTTCTTCCGGAAAATCTATTAAGATTGGTTTCATATATGACTTTCCCCCTTCTAAATGATTAAAATTCGCTAAATGTCTGCAGTTTTCCTTTTTTACGTCTGTTTGTCCATAATATAAAAAAGACTCTTCCAAGATGGAAGAGCCTTCATATTATTAGTATGCCTTAGCCCAATAAACCAATTTGTCTGTTTCTTTACCACAGCAAACACATTTATCAGCCACTTTTTCCTGTTCAAAAGGAATACAGCGGGAAGTTGCACCTGTTTCTTCTTTAATCTGCTCCTCACAGGCTAAATCACCGCACCACATAGCTTTGATAAACCCTGGTTTTGCTTCAAGACTATCCTTTAACTCCCCAAGAGTTGTCGCAACCGAAGTTCTCTCTTCACGGTGATTTAATGCCTTATTGTAAAGGTTTGATTGAATATCATCTAATAATTCAACTAGCTTTGTTTCTAACTCGTCTAAAGAAACAACAACCTTCTCTAAGGTATCTCTTCGAACCAAGACAACCTGTTTATTTTCAATATCCTTAGGTCCGACTTCAAGACGGACAGGGATCCCTTTCATTTCGTACTCATTGAACTTCCAGCCTGGTTTTTTATCGCTGGCATCAATATCAACGCGGGCTACCGAAGCTAGAGATTTTTTCAAATCATAAGCAAAATCTAGCACGCCTTCTTTATGCTGTGCAATAGGAACAATCATCACTTGAGTTGGCGCAGCTTTTGGAGGGATTACTAAACCGCGGTCGTCGCCGTGAACCATGATTAATGCACCGATGATTCTGGTTGTAAAGCCCCATGATGTTTGATGAACATACTGCAGCTTTCCTTCTTTGTCTGTATACTGAATGTTAAACGCTTCAGCAAACCCTGTACCAAAGTGATGGGAAGTTCCGGATTGTAATGCTTTTCCATCATGCATTAAGCTTTCAATCGTAAAGGTAGCTTTCGCACCAGCAAACTTCTCTTTCTCGGTTTTTTGGCCCTTAACTACTGGAATGGCAAGAATCTCTTCACAAATTGCCGCATAGACATTTAACATCTTAATCGTTTCTTCCATTGCATCTTCATCCGTTGCATGGGCAGTATGTCCTTCCTGCCATAAGAACTCTAAAGTCCGTAAAAATGGACGGGTTGTTTTTTCCCAACGAACTACGTTAGCCCATTGATTATATAGTTTTGGCAGGTCACGGTATGAGTGAATGATATTACTGTAATGCTCACAGAATAATACTTCTGATGTTGGGCGGACGACTAAGCGTTCTGTTAATGGCTCAGAACCGCCATGAGTAACCCAGGCCACTTCAGGAGCAAAACCTTCAACATGGTCTTTTTCCTTTTGAAGCAGGCTCTCTGGAATAAATAATGGCATATAAACATTTTCATGCCCTGTTTCTTTAATGCGTCGGTCCAGCTCGTTTTTAATATTATCCCATAATGCATATCCATATGGTCGGATAATCATCGAACCGCGAACACTTGAATAATCAATTAAATCTGCTTTTGTAACAACATCTGTGTACCACTGGGCGAAATCCTCGTCCATGCTGGTTACATCTTTTACAAATTCCTTTGCCATTTTGACACCCCATTATTATTTTTATATCGAAAGAATGATTCAGCTTTTATCCGCTTTTTGAATACAAAAAGACCCTGATCCTAAAAAAGGGACCAAGGCCTGGCGGTACCACCCTAAATTCATAAAGCAAAAGCTTTAAACTCTCTCGCATGATAACGGATTTTATCCGCATGTATCTTCAAGTAATAATCCGATACAGAACTCGTGAGGCAGGTTCAATTGTTTGTCTTAAGAAACCTCACACCAATGGTTTCCTCTCTTGGTAAGACCGCATCAATTTACTAATCCCCGTCAACGTTTCAAATAGTATTTTTGAAAAAATTATATATTTCTCTATAATAAAAGTCAAATAAATTATGATTTACTATGCTCTTTGAGCTAAAATTAGGACAAAAAGGGGTACAAGGATGACAAAAGAAAAGGACGAAATAGCGCAAGAAGAAGCAGAAAAAGAAATATTACTCGAATATATGAAACTTCAAAATGAAGTCTTAAAAAGAATTTATAAAAACACTTTGGATAAAGACAAAAGCGACGGTGAATCTTGATAAGAGTCATAAAACGTTCATATAAATCACAGAAAATACAAATTACAATCTATTTTTTACATTTATAATACTCTTATGTTGTTTAATTTTTAAGGCGCATAAGAGGAGACAAAGCATGAACATATTTTCGATTATTTCAGCCGCATTTGTGGCCATCGGCTCAGGCTATTCCATTTATCTAGTTTATCGAAATAAAAGCAAACTGAACAATACTCCGGGAATCCTGGTAAGTATGGTAATTGCTGTGATCACTGGGTTACTTGCCGGAAGCATCATTGGCCTGGTTTCCGGTGAGACCTTCTTGACAGTAGGAATCAGCATGATTATTGGTTTCGTCGTTGGTTTCTTAGCCGGGCATCCTGTGGGGATCTTAGCCATTTTGATGGGAGCAATTTCTGGTTTAATAGGCGGAATAAATGGCGCTATTCTTGGACTGTTCCTCCAGTATATTAACCCAACGATATTGCTTGGTATCCTATTAGGATTTTATGTTGTCATCATTGGCTTTGTGATTGTTTATATCCATGTGACGACAAACAGCAAATTTACGATTAACACGGATGAACTTTCACCTTTTGCAATAATCGGTGGAGGCATTGTCCTCGTTTCTTTGTTCTTGTTTATGTACAGTAGTGACATTGTAAATATTCCCAGTAAAAGCGCAGCTGCTCAAACTCAAACGTCACAAACAACTGATACAGCTAAAACAGAAGTAGATGTCTCCGGAGATTCTGCTCCAAAAGTCCAAATGCTTGTAACGGATAAAGGCTATTCCCCTAATGTGATTCGGGTTAAAAAAGGTGTTCCGGTGGAACTTGAAATTACTAATCCTTTAGACAGCAGTAACTGCTTATCTACCTTTATGATACCGGATTTAAACATTAACAATATAAAATTGAAGACGGGGACAACAAAATTGTCATTCACTTCAGATAAAACAGGTGAATATACATTTAGCTGTGGTATGCAAATGTTTAAAGGGAAAATCATTGTGGAGTAAGACAAAGAAGCACACGAGTCAGACTCGTGTGCATTTATTTTATTAAAGATCACTAAAAGTATCTGCTTGGCGTTTTTTTCGTTTCGCTTCCGCCCCTAAGACCTTAATTGATAAATAAATTCCCGTACCTGTTAATGCGATCATGGCAAGTGCAATCAAATCGATTAGCCATTTTATATTGGTATTGCCAATACGGCCTTCATGGAGACCACGGATGATTCCCATTATTGAGGTTTGTCCCATTCCATCTCTGTTCATTGCCATTCCAGCTGGAAAGTTCCCGTTTCTGCTAAAATTACCGCGTGCTTGAAATTGGCCATTTTGATTGAAATTTTGGTTTTGATTACCATTTTGCCCTTGTGGTTGACCGGAAGTTTGTCCAGAATTCTGCGTCATTCCTTGTCTAGCTTGTCCCTGATTGGTTTGACCGTTATTAAAATGGCTTTGATTCATTTGACCTGGTTGAAAATTGCCTCTGCCGCCTTCCATTGATGTTTGTCCGATTAACCATGGTTCATTCATCAATAGACCAGTAATCGACTCCATAAAGATAAAAATAGACGCAATTAAACCAATCCATAAATGAGCTTTTCTAGTATTCTTCACCTGTTTTTCTCCCTTCAAATATCCTGAAGCTTTAGTAAGCACACATAAATTATGAATCGGTTTCCTTAAGTTTTTCTTAAGATTTAAACAAGCCCCAAAAATTATTTTTGGGACTTTGGAAAGATCATTTCAATTTTTGTTCCCTCACCTAATACGCTCTGAACCTTTGTCTTGCCATGATGTTTTTCGATAATCCATTTAGCAATCGACAGGCCGAGTCCAGCGCCGTCAGCTTCCGTCCGAGCTTTATCACTTTGATAAAAACGGTCAAATATCTTTGGAATGTCTTTTTCAGGGATTCCGATTCCTGTATCGTTTACTTTTAGATAGATAGAGGAATGGCTCTGAGTGCAGGAAAGCGAGATTTCTCCTCCCTCTTTTGTATACTTTATGGCGTTGTCCAAGAGAATGACAATTAATTGATGAATCCTTTCTTTATCGGCAAAAAACGTAATAGGTTCAGCAGCTTCTAAGCGAAGGGTTTTCTCTTGATACATCGCAAACTCTTCGTACTGTTGAACAATCTCTTTTAAAAGTTCATCCAATCGAAATTCTGATTTTTTCATTTCAATTTGATCGGAATCCGACCGAGCCAGTGTCAGTAAATTGGTTACTAATTTGGAAAGCCGCCTTGATTCCTTTGAAATCGTGGATATATCTATTATTTTTTCCTGAATGGTTGACGTTGGCGAGCGAAACAGGATATCTGTCTTGGCCTGAATAACTGCTAATGGCGTTCGCAGCTCATGTGAGGCATCAGAAACAAATTCTTGCTGCTTTTGCCATGATTTTTTAATAGGTACCAATGCTCTGCCAGCAAGGAAATAACCTGAAGCCACCGCACAGAGAATCCCTACACCGCAGCCAACTAACAGGATTAACAGAAGCCTGTCAAGGAGTTCATTTTCTGAATTCACATTTCGAATTACTTGGACTGTAATGTCCCCTAATTCTGGAACTTGAGCCTTGAATGCCAAATAGCGAAAAGTAAAATTCTCTACATCGACGTCCTCTAAGGTGCCGTATTTCTTGGGACGAATCAGCTTTTCATTGTCCTCAAATAGTGCTGCACCACGGTCTTGCCCTGCCAACAGCTTACCCTTTTCATCCCAGACTAACGTAATAATTCGTGGATCTCTTCGCATAAATTTCGGTTCAGTATGATCATCCCCATCCCCTTCAGGTTTTCCATCTTGTTTAGCCATTTGCCCAATTGGCTGCTGGTAGTGTTCAACAGAATCCATTAAGGATTGGTTAACATCCTGGTAAAGTTTATTATTTGTATAGAAATAAATAATGCTCCCTAGGATACTAATTAAAACAATAAAGACAATTGAATTAATAAAAGTAAGTCTAATATGTGTTTGACGAAACATAGGCGGCCCCTATTCTTCGTTCAGCATGTAGCCCACACCACGGATGGTTTTAATATCAGCATGGTAGCCGAACGGCTCTAATTTTTTACGAAGATGGTGCATGAACACCTCTACAATCGCAACCGTGGTATCGGAGTCGAATCCCCATACACGATCATATATTTGTTCTTTTGTTAAAATAACTCCCTTATTTTGAATCAAATATTCCAAAAGCTCATATTGCTTTGCTGTAAGTTTAATGGATTCTCCATCTACTAAAATATCGCGTTCCTTGCCTAATAACTCAATGCCTCGATATTTAATGGTTTGATCCGTCGTTAAACTGCCGCTTCTTCTTAATAACGCCCTGATTCGCGCTTTTAATTCAGCAGCTTGAAACGGTTTTACTAAGTAATCATCACCGCCAAAATCAAGTCCTTTTACACGGTCTTCTAAAGAGTCTCTTGCTGTCAAGAATAAGACGGGGATTTTTAATCCTTCCTTGCGGATCGTCTGCAGCACTTCGAAACCATCGATTTCAGGTATCATCACATCCAAAACAATGACATCATGGATGTTTTGCATCGCTAAGAATAAAGCATCCTCGCCGTTTGAAGCTTGATCAACCTCAAATTCATCGGATAAAAGTTGAACAATCGATTCTAATAATGAAAGGTTATCCTCTACCACCAATAAACGCATTTCTATCTCTCCTTAACATTACTTGCAGTCATTCTAGTATATAGGAAACGAAGCGGACGCAACAGCAGCGACCGCTTCAATTTCCCAGTTATTCATACCGTAATGCTTGAATTGGATTTAACTTGGAAGCTTTATTTGCTGGGAATACACCGAATACGACTCCAACTACTAACGAGAACAAGAACGAAAATAGAATCACGTTAGAAGAGAAGGAGACACTTAAGCTAAATAAGGATGATACTAATTTCCCGATTCCTATCCCCGAGATAATCCCGATTAGACCGCCGACTCCGCTCAATACAACCGCTTCAATTAAAAATTGGACAAGGACATCCCGCCTTTTGGCTCCAATCGCTTTACGGATACCAATTTCTTTTGTTCGTTCCGAAACAGATACGAGCATAATATTCATAATTCCAATTCCACCGACCAACAAGGAAATACTAGCAATACCACCGAGCATCAACGTCATGGTGTCCGATACAGAGCTCATTGTGTCCATAACATCCTGCTGATTTGTCACACTATAGGAATCAGTTTGAGCTGGGAAAAGGGAAGCCATTTTTGTTTCAACCAAATTCATGACTGCATCCATCTGGTCTTCACTTTCACCTTTTAAATAGACTGTGCTAATCGTCGTACTTCCAATTAAACGCTGGCCCGTGCTAAGTGGAACGATTACGGTATTGTCCCCGCCCTGGCCCATTGAGCTGCCTTTCGAAACTAGAACACCGACGACTTTATATGATGTTCCTTCAATTTGCAGATATTGACCAACAGGGTCTTCTGTTCCAAAGAAAGTTGTCGCCGTAGATGAACCAATGACGGCAACCTTTTGCCGATATTCAATATCCAAATCAGTAATAAAACGTCCTGCACTTACTTTGGTATCACGCACTTCTGAATAGGCAGCATTCGTTCCTGTCATGGTCACCTGTGAAGTTGTCCGGTCTTTTTTTACGTTGACTCGTCCAGTTACAACGGGTGATACCGCTTTTACACCATCTAATTTACTAATCTCGCTAATTTTGTCCTCTGTTAGAGCCACATCAGTACTAAACGTATTAATCGTTAATAGATTGGTCCCTAATTGATTGATTTGACTTGTTACATTTTTTGCAGAGCCTTGGGCAATGGAGACTAAAACGATGACAGATGAGACCCCAATTATCATTCCCAGCATGGTAAGGATCGATCTTAGTTTATTTCCTTTGATGCTTTTGAGAGCCATTTTAATGGATTGCAAGATGCCCAATGAGCTCACCCCCATTTTCCTGTAATTGACCATCCTGGATACTAACCATTCGTTTTGCTTGTTTGGCAATGTCAAGGTCATGAGTAATGAGGATAATGGTATGGCCCAATTCATTTAGTTGTTTCATAATCTGCATAATTTCCTTACTTGTTTTACTGTCAAGGGCACCAGTTGGTTCATCAGCTAGCAGGATGGATGGATTACCTGCAAGTGCTCTGGCAATAGCAACCCGCTGCTGCTGTCCGCCTGACAGTTGTGTTGGCAAATGACCTGCCCTCTCCTTTAATCCCACTTTATCCAAAGCTTGGATAGCCCTCTCCCTTCGTTCTTTTGTGGATACCCCGGCATATAATAACGGAAGCTCAACATTTTCAATTGCCGTTAATTTTGTTAGCAGGTTGAAGTTTTGGAAAATAAAGCCGATTTTTTGATTTCGGATTGTCGCCAAATCATTGTCATCCATTTTAAAAATATTCTTACCATCTAAGAGATATTTTCCCGACTGTGGTTTGTCCAGACATCCGATCATATTCATTAATGTTGATTTACCCGAACCTGATGGACCAATAATCGCCAAAAATTCTCCTTTTTGAATTTCAATAGATACATCATTTAATGCATGGACGATTTCTCCGCCAAGTCTGTATGCTTTCTTTAGGTTACTAATTTGCATAATCGGTTTTGCCATTATTGTCCACTCCTTCCTGTACCAGTGCCGCGATACATTGATCTCATTGCGCCGGTTCCCCCCATGCCGCTAAGGCTGCTTTGCAGTGTATTTGTTTGTGTTGTAGAGGTCGTTGTGCTTGCCTTAGCTAATTTTGGCAGTTGAACGGTTTCTCCTTCTGTAAGTCCTTTTGCGATTTCTACATAATCTTCATTGGCGATCCCGGTTGTGACGGTTTTCTTGGTCATGTTTGAGGAATCATCAGATGAAACAACATTGACATATTTTTTACCATTTGACGAATGGACTGCATCAAGTGGAACATATATGACATTTGGTTTACTTTCTGTTAATATGCTCGCCTCCACGCTCATACCTACTTTAAGGTTAGTGATTTTATCAATCGTTATCGTAACGGTAAAGGTAGAAATTCCATTTGAAGAAGTACCTTCTTTCGAAATATCGGTAACTTTTCCAGTATACTTCTCCTCAGGGAATGAACTTACTTTTAAATTGACCGTTTGTCCTTTTTGGATTTTAGAAATATCAAGTTCATCAATTTGCACAGCTGTTTGCAAGCCGCTGTAGTCCGTTACATGGGCGACCACTTGTCCGGAAGTAACACTATCTCCTGCAGAAACAGATAATGTCGTTATTTTCCCGGCTGCAGGTGCTGTGATTGGGTCACTGCCATCCGTAAATGTAATCAGCTCATCACCTTTATTTACCTTTTCGCCAGTCCCAACCAATACTTCATCAATTTCATCATTATTAAAGGTTGACATAATATCTTGACTAGTTATTGCTTGAACAGTTCCGGACCCACTGATATTGACAGCTAATGTTCCTTTTTTCACTACGGCCGTTCGTTCTTGTGATGATGTAGTCTTGGCACTTGTTTTTACTGCGTACCATTGATAGCCCGAGAAACTAACGACTACGGCAGCCACCGCTATTAAAATCCATTTTTTCATTTGTGCTGGCTCCTTTTCCTATACGGTTTTCATTTGAATAAGCCTATTATTATCTTAGTTTCTTAACTTTTCCTTAAAGGATTGAATTGACGCGCATTTTCTTTTCTATTATAGTTAAACACGTGAATAGTTAACTAGTTTAACTAATTTTTAAGAGGTGATAACTAAGAATGAATAATCCTACCATTCAAGAGTTAATTGATCGCTATGTATCTGTTTCCTTTCGTGTTCATAAAAAAGCTGAATCCTTAATCAAGGGGCAGATTGGCGATGAGTTAACCAATGATCAGCACTACATATTAAGATATATTTCCCAGTCTGAAGAATGCACATCGTCTGAATTGGCTGATGCTTTTGAAGTAAATAAAAGTGCGATTACAGCGATTATCAACCGGATGGCTGAAAGAGGACTAATTGAGCGAACCCGGGATCAGGACGACAGGCGTGTCGTCTATTTAACGTTAACGGATGCAGGAAAGATACTATATCAGACCTGTCAGGAAAAAATTGAACAGTTAGTAGCATCAATCATTACTCAATTTGACGAAGTCGAGATAAAGAATTTTATTAATACCTACGAAAAATTAGCATCTATATTAGATAACAAGAAAAAGGAAATGGAGGAATAGCCTGTGAGAGCTATTATTAAAGGAAAGTGGTTTATTCTGATTGCATGGATCGCAGTCATCGCTGCCCTCTTTATGGCAGCGCCTAATATGGAGTCACTCGTCCGTGAAAAGGGGCAAATATCGGTTCCGGATGGCTATTCATCCACGATTGCATCGAAGATTCTGAAAGATGTCCAATCAAGTGAAAATGCAGGCAGCAGTTTACAAACTGCGCTTGTCTTTCATAGTAATAAGAAACTGACAAAGGAAGACTTTGCGAATGCTGAAAAAGCGGTTCATACCCTTGAAAAAGAAAAAGGTCAACTGGGCATTACCGAGATCCTTACTCATTTCAAGCAAAAGGAGTTAAAGGATCAGCTCGTTTCAAAAGACGGGAAAACTATCCTTGTTTCGGTAAAGGTAACAGCTGACGGACGGGAAGCAAAAGAGATTTCAAAGGATCTGTATCAAGCCATTAACAGCGTTAAGCTGGATCATTATTATACCGGGAATTGGGTCATCAGCGAAGATCTTGTCACCAACTCTCAGGAAGGCTTGAAAAAAACAGAAGGGATTACCGTTGTTTTTATTTTAGCGGTACTTCTGCTTGTATTTAGGTCGGTAGTTGCTCCCATTATACCGTTGGTTACAGTGGGATTCAGTTATCTAACAGCTCAATCCATTGTTGGGTTATTAGTCGACCATGTGAATTTCCCATTATCCACTTTTACACAAACCTTCTTAGTTGCCGTCCTTTTTGGAATCGGAACGGACTATTGTATCTTACTATTAAGCCGTTTTAAAGAAGAAATGGCGAAAAAAGATGATGTAATTGAAGCGATTGTAGAAACCTACCGGACTGCTGGAAAAACGGTTTTCTTCAGTGGAATTGCTGTTATGATTGGGTTTGCCTCAATTGGCCTCTCCACCTTCCAGCTTTATAAGTCAGCAGCAGCTGTAGCTGTTGGAGTTGCCATCCTTTTACTTGCCTTACTAACGGTTGTTCCATTTTTTATGGCTGTTCTTGGAAAGAAGCTTTACTGGCCATCAAAAGGCAAGCTTGAACATAGTGACAGTAAAATCTGGGGCACCATGGGTAAATTTGCTTTATCTCGGCCTTTACTGGCTTTTATCCTTGTTGTTATTATTTCTGTTCCATTTTTATTTACTTTTCAAGATCAACTATCGTTTAATTCACTAGAAGAAATAAGCGATGATTATCCTTCGATCAAAGGATTTAATCTAATTGCAGACTCTTTTGGTCCTGGTGAATCTATGCCAACGCAAATCGTCATTAAAAATGATGATCAACTCAATACTTCTGAATATATTACTCTGACAGATAAAATCAGCCAGGAAATATTGAAAGTTAAACATGTAGAAACTGTTCGTTCGGTCACCCGTCCGACCGGCACACCAATCGATGATTTTTATATTTCTAAACAAGCAGCAAGCCTTGGTGATGGACTGGGCAAAGGAAATGACGGCATTAAGAAAATCAGTTCTGGCCTTTCTGAGGCTGGGAAACAAATGGCTGCTAATCAGCCCAAAATGCAGGAAGCAACAAATGGAATTAGTCAGCTAATCACAGGAACCAATCAACTTAAGACAGGAATGGGCTCCCTTCAAGATGGACTGACGAGAATACAAAATGGGCTCAAGGATAGTTCCATTGGGGCCACAGAAGCACGTAACGGGTTAGCAAAAATAAAATTTCAATCAGAACAGCTTTTAGCAGGTTATAAACAGTTATTGGCAGGTTATAAATCTGCAAGCTCTGGTCTTGCCACACTTCAAGGACATTATGATGAAATAGCCGGCGGCTTAAGTGCTATTCATCAAAATCTTGTCAATACCGACCAAGCCTTTGCTAATTTAGAAAAACAATATGCCGACATTGCGCAAAATCAAAGCTATCAAGCTATTAAAATGACAGTTGCTGGAGTTAAAACAGCTACCGATGCCAATGTGAAAGACCCAAGGGTATCTTTACTTACAAGTCTTAACACTCTTAATGCTGGGTTAAACAGTGCACAAAACGGCATTACAACCGCCAATCAAAACTTAACGAAAATGATTGCCGGTCAAGCTCTTCTGATTGATGGAATGGGCCAGCTGATCAATGGTATTGGGCAGCTTGAAGATGGTCTTACCCAAATGGAGAAAGGTCAAGGAACAGCGATCGCCAATTTGCCAAAATTCTCGGGCGGCTTACAGGAACTCGCAACTGGGCAGAAGCAGCTTCTTACTGGTTTTCAAGATATTGACGGACAAATTACGAAACTATCAAATGGTTTGACCCAAAGTGCAGACGGCTTAAACCAAGTATCAAACGGCCTTAATTCCGCACAAGACTATCTTTCTAATGTTTCAAAACAAAAACAAAACGGCTTCTATATCCCACAAGATGTCCTAAATGGCAAGGATTTTCAGAAAGTGTTAAATACCTATATGTCACAAGATCGCAAGGTCATGACAATAGATGTTATTTTTAATAAAAACCCTTATTCTAATGAAGCTATTCACAGCGTGACTGACATCAAGCAAGCGGTAAAACGATCTGTGAAAGACACGAAGCTTGAAAATGCTAAAATAGAAGTTGGCGGTGTATCCAGTATGCATCATGACCTTGATACGATTTCAAAAGCGGATTATGCACGGACTGTAATATTGATGCTTGCAGGAATTAGTATTATTCTCATTATTCTGCTTCGCTCACTGATCATGCCGCTATATCTAATCGGTTCCTTGGTCCTTACCTATTACACAGCTATGGCTATTTCAGAGTCTATCTTTGTCAACATTCTTGGTTACACCGGAATAAGCTGGGCTGTTCCGTTCTTTGCCTTTGTAATTCTTGTAGCACTAGGCATTGACTACAGCATCTTCTTAATGGACCGATTCAATGAATACCGTGATATGCCTGTCCAACAAGCAATCCTTCTTTCCATGAAAAAGATGGGCAGTGTCATAATTTCCGCAGCGGTTATCTTAGGAGGTACATTTGCAGCTATGATGCCGTCTGGCGTCCTTTCATTAGTAGAAATCGCGACAATTCTCTTGATAGGATTGGCCTTGTATTCCTTGGTGATTCTTCCGTTGTTTGTACCGGTAATGGTAAAAACGTTTGGTCAGGCAAACTGGTGGCCGTTTATGAAAAATAATAATCAAAGTATCAATCATAACCTTTAAAAAGAAAGCACACTGTTCGACCGTGAACAGTGTGTTTTCTCTTCTCAGCTTGAAACTTTTCAATGAGTCATTCGTATATACAAAAGAAACGATCTAATCAGGTGGACTAGAAATTTTTCCCTTTTTGAATTACCTAGTATAATCTACATAGAAGATATGATGAAGGAGTGAAAATTGTGGGTGTTACTCTTAGCAAGGGGCAAAAAGTTGATTTAACGAAATCATACCCCGGTCTGAAAAATGTGGTTGTTGGATTAGGCTGGAATATTAGCCAGCTTGGCTCTAATTTTGACTTGGATGCTTCAGCCTTTTTATTAGGCCCTGCGGGGAAAGTAAACAGCGACCAAGATTTTGTTTTTTACAATAATCCTTCTGGCGGAAATGGTTCCATTATTTATAGTGGTGATAATCGAATAGGTTCAGGCGTACGTGATGATGAACAAATTAAAATTGATTTGGTGAAGGTTCCAGACACTATCCACCGAATTGCCTTTACGATTACGATCCATGATGCACAAGTAAAACGGCAAAATTTTGGACAAATCTCAGATTCTTATGTTCGAATTTTTAACGAACTTACCAATGAGGAAATATTACGGTTTAACCTAGGAAAAGATTTTACCGTCGAGACAGCGATTGTTGCAGCAGAGCTCTACCGCCATAACGGAGAGTGGAAATTTAATGCCATTGCCAGTGGTTTTCAAGGTGGATTAGCTGCCTTATGCCGAAACTTTGGAGTTACGGTTGATGACCCGCCTCAAGACTCACAGGTTCAGCAGCCAAATTACCAGCAAGATTTGAGATCTCAACCTTCTAACACAAATCCATATTATCAAAATCAGCCGAACTATGATCCCTACCAGCAAAACCGGAACAATTTAAATGCAAACCAACAGCGTGTTCATCTTCAGCCCGACTCGACGCAACAGCAGCCAGCCTATGGGTATCCGCAATCGACCCAAGCAGCATCCCCAATTTCCGGTCATTCGGCTTACGGCGGAGATGAAATTATGTGTCCACGCTGCCATTCGACCAGTGTGACAACAGGAAAAAAGGGATTTGGTTTAGGCAAGGCCGCCATCGGCGGATTAATCCTTGGACCGGTTGGGTTGCTTGGCGGATTTATTGGAAAAAACCAATTAAAGTTTACTTGTAACCATTGCGGTAATGCGTGGTCCCCTTCCCAAACAGATTATGTGGAATGGGCAAATAATCAAAAAAGAAGGGCTCAAGAATTGTTCAATCGATATAAAAGTCAGGACCTTCTTGATGCTGTCACAGCTGCCTGTGCGTTAGTAGCCATGGCAGATGGTTATTTAGATCCAGCTGAGCGGCAAAAAATGATTGAATTCGTCCATCAAAGTGAGGAATTACGCGTTTTTGATACTAACAAAGTTATTCAAAAATTCAACCTATTTGTATCGCGGATGGAAAATGACCGAATGATGGGTCGTGCCGAGGCTTTTCGTGCCCTTGGAAAAATGAGGACAAAACCTGAAATAGCTCGATTAGTGGCCCGTTATTGTATTGCCATCGGCTATGCGGACGGCAATTTTGATCAAAATGAACAGCAAATGGTTGCCGACATTTGCCGGGAGCTTGGCTTAAATCCAACCGAGTTTCTATCCTGAAAAAAGCCTCCAACCCATTAGGGAAGGAGGCTTTTTTCTGATTATTTTTTCCAAACACGTTTATTTTCGACACGCTTGGTGAGTCCCTTGGCGTCCAATCTTTCTAAAAATGGAATCATGTATTTTCTAGATAGGTCGAGGACATCCTTTGCCGCTCCCACCTCAAACTCGTCACTGGTCCCCTTTTGCAGTTTTTCAACCGCTTCTTTGAAAACGTCCCCATGGTACGCAAATTGGTCATCAAGCTGCACCAGTAAATGTTGGTCTTCAAGGAATTTTCTTAAGTCATATTCAATTGATTCGGGAATACCTGCAGCAGAAAAATAATCTTTTAAATAGCGTACCTTAAGCCCATCCTTTTTAAGATCAAGGAGGAGATTTTCTGTCCGTTTTGCCCAGCTTTTCGGCACATATGGTACAAATCCTGCAAGAGAAACAAATTGTTCTTTTCTCTTAAACGCCCCACCCGTAATTCCATTTTCCACAACAAAATCAAGCAGAGATTTAGGAAATCTTTTTTGCAGCGATTGTAGAAGTTCCGCTTTATTCATTCCCGCCTTCATTGAATGGCTGTGATGGAACTCTTGCAAGACATCAAACATGTCTTCTTCAATTGAATCGATTAGGAGTTTTAGTGTATACTCCTTCCCATTATAGAAGACAAATTCGGGATGAGCCAAATGCTCTCTTAATGTTGAATCATCCAGGGCAGTCCGCTTAATCAGTTCCGTTAAGGGAAGGCTTTTCGCGTCCAAGAGTGCGGCGGTAATTCGTTCTCTAGGCGTGCCTGCTTTCTTCTTTTCCAGCTCTTCGATTGTCTGGTTCCCAAACCGATATTTATTCGCTCGCGGGTCGATTACCCAGCCGCCGCCAATGGTTTCCTGAGGACTTGGACGCCGTAAAATGAAACGATCCCCGCGCTTGGTCAAAATCTCCTCTTCCAATCGGAGCTGACAAAGGATATCTCCATTTTCCTCTTTAATTTCATTTCGATCGAAAAACACAATCCTCCCCATTACCTCCGCTGTTCCAATATGAAGCTTTATGGGCATCCGCTGCTTAACAATATGTTCAAGGTCCTCAACAACTCGAATCGCGACATCTATTGTTTTCGATACAATGAAATGTTCCGATGACACTAAAACATCGCCACGTTGTAGTTCTTCCCTCGACACATTTGATAAGTTAATCGCTGCCCTTTGACCTGCATAGGCCTTTTTTGCAGGATGATGGTGGACCTGAACTTGCCTTGCTCTTACTTCAAGACCTTTTGGCATTATTTTTAAAACTTGTCCCTCTTCGACCGTACCCTCATATACCGTTCCGCGCACAACCGTTCCTTGCCCTTTTACTGTAAAAACCTGATCAATCGGCAGACGAAAGGCTCCTTTCGCATCACGCATCTCTAGACCCTTTAACGTATCAATAATTAATTCTTTGATTTCAGGGATTCCTTTTTTGGATAAACTATCAACCAGAACAAAGGGGGCATCCTCAAACACGGTCCCAGTAAGCTCTCCTAAAATATCATCTTTCACCAGTTCAATGAATTCTTCATCCACTCGATCCATTTTTGAAATGGCTACGATTCCATTTTTCACGCCTAAAAATTTTAAAATATCGAGATGCTCCTTCGTTTGCGGCATGACCCCTTCATCTGCTGCCACCACTAGGACGACTAAATCAATCCCGGCTACGCCTGCTATCATTTGACGGATAAACCGTTCATGTCCCGGAACATCGATAACAGAAATTTGGATTTCTTGGTCTTCATAAAGGGGCGCAAAGCCCAATTCAATGGAGATTTGCCGTTCCTTTTCTTCCTTTAACCGGTCCGTATCCACATTAGTTAATGCTTTTGTTAAGGACGTTTTCCCGTGATCAATATGGCCGGCCATCCCAATCGTAAAATAACGTTTTTCCAAGATTAACACCTTCTTAATCGTTCTACCATTCTACTGTAGCCTTAAATAGGCATTTGTACAAGCGAACTTTTTTAAACAAAATGCCTCTTCTTTCACGAATCCTCCACATTATTCATGTCCATTGGTAAGGAGGATATGCTATGTTGAGGATACTACATTTAAACAACAAAGGACGAAGACAATTGAAAAAATTAATGATAACAATGCTTACTTCTTTCATCCTATTAGCTGGCTGTCAAAGCAAGGACACAAAGGCAAGCGAACCAAAACAAGCCCATTCACAGCACAAAATAGCAATCGTAACACAGTCTGCACAAGCTTTTCCTTATCCGAATTTACTTGCTCAAGACGAACGGACTTATTCTCTATTAGTCATAGGAGAAAATGAAGAACAAATTCCGATTGAAAAAAATCAAAAGGTCACCGCGCATGTAAAAAACATCTTGAGTTTACCTACTCAGGAAATTGCCCAAAAAGCGTATCCTGAGCTTGAGATTAGTAAATCCGTTGCCTATATTCTCTTCAACCAAACAGGGATTGTTCATCTATCAAAAAACCTGTCAGAATTGATCAGTTTTTTACAAAAAAATCCTCCAGCAAACTAAACCAGAGCATTCTGGTTTTTTTATTTTAAAAAAACACTGTAAAAATAGGCAAAAATATACACAAATATTGTGAAATTTATTATAATAAAACTAAAGAATTTGCACGAGTGCAACATTTGTTGATTAGCGAACAAACCTTGCGCCTATGAAAAACAAATGGAGAAAGGTTGGTGTCTTATGAGTCAGTCAGATTCCCTTGCAGTTGATAAGGCTCGAGCCGCAGAATTAAAAACCATTTCTGCCGCTAGAGATGCCATAAATGGAAAAGTAAAAGGCATACGGGCCTTATTGCCCTTCCTTGGACCAGCTTTTATTGCTTCAATTGCTTATGTAGATCCGGGAAACTTTGCAACTAATATACAGAGTGGCGCCCGTTTTGGTTATAAAATGCTTTGGGTTATTGTCTTAGCGAACCTGATGGCGATGCTTTTGCAGAATATGTCAGCCAAGCTTGGCATTGCTACTGGCAGGAGTTTACCTGAAATATGCCGTGATCGAATGCCAAAATGGCTCACAATGATTATGTGGATTGTCTCGGAATTTGCCGCGATGGCAACGGATCTTGCTGAATTTCTAGGGGCAACACTAGCACTAAATTTACTTGCCGGTATTCCAATGATCTATGCCACTATTATCACAGGGGTAGTAACCTATTTAATCTTAATGCTTGAAAAGTTCGGTTTCCGGCCGTTAGAGAAATTTATCGCTGCTTTCGCTATGCTAATTGGTTTATGCTATTTAGTGGAAACCATACTTTCACAGCCTGATTTTTCAAAAATTGCTTACCATAGTGTGGTCCCATGGCTCGGTAATAATGAAAGTATTATGCTAGCCGTTGGGGTGATTGGGGCAACCGTTATGCCGCACGCAATCTACTTACATTCAAGCTTAACCCAGAACCGAATCGTGCCAAGAAATGATACAGAAAAAATAAAGATTCAAAAATTTAGTACAAAAGAAATTATCATTGCGATGACATTGGCAGGCTTCGTTAATCTGGCGATGATGTATATGGCAGCCTCTGTTTTTAATACAACAGGTCAAAGCCATATTGCTGACTTAACGACTGCCTACCATACCCTAACACCGTTGTTAGGTGCAGCATCTGCTAGTGTTTTCCTTATCTCATTGCTTGCTTCTGGTCTTTCAAGTTCAGTTGTCGGAACAATGGCGGGTCAAGTAATTATGCAGGGATTTGTAGGTTTTAGCATTCCGTTATGGATACGCCGGTTGGTAACCATGCTTCCAACTGTCATTATTGTAGCACTCGGAGTCGATCCAACCCAGACTCTCATTATAAGCCAGGTCATTCTAAGTATTGTATTACCCTTCCCGATTATTGCCTTGATTTATTTCACGCAAAAGAAAGATTTAATGGGTGTACTAACCAATAAGAAAATTACTACTGTCCTTTCTTCCCTCTTTGCCATTATCATCCTTGGCTTAAATATTTGGATGGTTTTGCAAATAATAATGGGTTAATAGAATATAGTGGAAAAACACCATCAGTCGGGATGGTGTTTTTCCTTTTTAAAATGGCTAATAAATAAACCTGGTATAACCTCAAGATCAGATACATGGTTGAAACCATTTTTTAAATATAAATTTTTAGCTGGTAGATTATCCTTTCCAGTTGATACGGATAGAACGGTTATGTCCGGATTCTGTTCTTCCACTCTCGTTATCAGCTTTTGGGCAATTCCTTTCCGGAAATGGCTCGGGTGAACAACCATCCGGCAAATGGTCAGTTCATTCTCCTCAATCGTGTAAGAAATTGCACCAGCAAGGCTATCACCTTCGAAATAGCCCAAAAAGGTTTCGCCACATTCTTTTAGTTCCTTCTTCGTTTCTAATAAAGGGGGAATATCAAAGAAACGAATTAATTGTGCCTCTATTATGTACGATGCTCTTTGCAGTTCAAAGACGTCCGTTAGTATTTCTTGATGATGTAAATCCAGTTCTTTAATCATATGGTATCCTCTCCTAACTTAAAAATCCCCCACATGGTGAGGGATCCCTATTTCAGGCGACTTTAATGGCTTTACCAAATGGGACGCGCGGCAGGAAATCGCCAGGTACAAGCCAAAATAATTCAAAATCAACCTTTTCCATATCTTCTGAAAAAAAGCCGGTAACATCGGTAATATAAAATAGTGTATCAATATTCTCTTCTTTTGCCCACTCTAAAACTAATGTATAGGAAGATTTCCCATGTGTATGATATTTAATGGAATCGCTCTGAACAGGGGAAATACTTCTAATTTTAAAATCTGCTTGAACTAACAACGTGTCTGGTTTTAATTGTTCAAACAGTTTGACTATGTTATTAATAAGAATAACTGGCGCTTCATTTGTTGACGTATCTACTGCTAATGCGATCCTTTTATCCTGCCTCTGCTGAATCATGGAAAGAATTGTTTTATGCCATCTCAACCCCAACAACCCCTTTGCTTTGAATGAGTGAACTATCTTATTTTGGGTTTTAAGGTAAGGGTTTATGATTGGTTAATTGCGGGAAAATAACTCTATTTTATTGTAGTTTTCTATAGTTATCCGCCAAGAACTTCCAATCCTTGATAAAAATTGGCCATAGATTAGGGCGTCGTCTTACTGCTAAAGGATGATAACTAGCAGTAGTATGATAACCATGGACGTTATGTAATTTTCCATGCAATTGCTTTACATTCACCTCAGAATCTTGAAAAAAGGACTGAACCGCTACATTTCCAAGACAAAAAATAAACTCAGGCATTTTGACCGAGAGCTGTTGTTTTAGATGCATCATACATGTTTTCCGGACCTCTTCTTTATCATAAGTCCTGACTGGTTTTCTTTTTAAGACATATGTTACATACAAATCTTCTTCTGTTAGACCTGCCTCTTGTGCGGCACTTTGAAGTGTTTGTCTTGTCCCGCATACAAATGGGTTCCCTTCCCGGTCTTCACGTGCCCCCGGATTATCAAGAAGAATCATAATAGGTGCATTCGGATTTCCTTCTCCCCAGATTAGCCTTGATCCATGCTGATCCAGGCCACATTCACCACAATTTTTATATGCTTCGGGAGTTGGCTCTTCTGGCCATAAAATTGGACAAAAGTCAGACAATACTTTTCCCTCCGATGGCTTGCCTCATTGTTTTTATCCTATGTTACCCATGTTAACGTTTACTTACATACGTCCGGACTATTTTTTAAGGAGAATTTTGTTTTAGCGCTAATAACTTTATTGGTTAGAAAACTCTCGTTTTTTCTTTAGGTATTCTTTTTCACACTTTAAAAGCTTGTAATGAACGATGTTTCCTTCCTGCTTTTTCTTCCCTACAACCACCCACTTAAGGTCCGAGAGCTTTAAATGCACGGCTACGTTTGTATTATCGGGCTGCTTATAAAGCAAATAGGCTTCAGAGGGTTTCACAAAAAGGGTCGGTTTTCCGCGAGAAGCGACAATAAATTGAGTATGTAAGGATTGATAATTTTCATCAACTTCCTTTCCGCCGTAAATTAAATGGGCAGCATCTAAATCCTTGTCCGAGACCTCTAAATAGTTTTGTGAATCAATATCTAATCCTAATTCGGTTATGATATCTCTCATGATGGCTTTATTATATAACACATCACGATTTTTCATCTCTTCAAGACAATCGGAAGACAACCTAGGCAGATCTTCGGCACGTGTATTGAGTGGACAGAGCGTTATGAATAGACTCCACAAGAGGATTGTCATTTTTTTCATCTAAAAACCCCCTAACCATGTTTGAATTTATTATTCGGTATGACCGGAAGATTTATTCTATTAGAGGAAAAAACGCCCTTTGTTCAGATAAGAAAGTGACAGCTTTAGTGGGCTATACATGCTATAATATAATAATATTGACTATTCTGAAAACAAGAGAAGATGGTGAAATGGGGGATGAAATTGCCATACGATGTAATCGTAGTGGGGGCAGGACTGGCCGGCTTGGTGACCGTTGCGGAACTAGCTGATGCCGGAAAAAAGGTACTTCTTTTAGATCAAGAACCGGAAGCCTCTTTTGGCGGCCAGGCATGGTGGTCATTCGGCGGTCTATTTTTAGTAGACACACCCGAACAAAGAAGGTTGGGGATAAAGGATTCACGTGAACTTGCCTGGCAGGACTGGCTGGGATCGGCCGGCTTTGACCGTGCGGACGATGAAGATTATTGGGGCAAAAAGTGGGCAGAAGCCTATGTTGATTTTGCCGCTGGTGAAAAACGTAAATGGCTCTATGAAATGGGGGTCCGTTTCTTTCCGGTGGTTGGCTGGGCTGAGCGTGGGGGTTATACAGCAGAAGGTCATGGTAACTCTGTTCCCCGTTTCCATATCGTTTGGGGTACAGGTCCCGGTATTGTTAAGCCGTTTGAGGAACGAGTCCGTCAAGCAATGGCGAAAGGGCTTGTTAACTATCGCCCCCGCCACCGTGTGAATGAATTAATAAAAGATAATGGAACGGTAACTGGGGTCCGGGGTGATGTTCTAATCGCTAGTTCCGCCGCTCGTGGGGAAGCGAGCTCCCGGGAGGTTATCGGAGATTTTGAGTTCTATGCCAAAGCAGTTATGGTAACAAGCGGCGGCATCGGCGGAAACCATGAGCTGATTCGCAAAAATTGGCCTTCCCGGTTAGGTGAAGCACCAAAACATATGATTTCCGGCGTGCCAGAACATGTTGATGGCAGGATGCTCGCCATAACCGAAAAAGCCGGCGGCCGAATTGTAAATCGAGACCGAATGTGGCATTATACAGAAGGCATAAAAAACTGGAATCCAGTATGGCCCAACCATGGAATTCGGATCCTCCCTGGTCCCTCTTCCCTCTGGCTTGACGCCCAAGGAAACCGCTTTTCTGCACCAAATTTCCCAGGCTTTGATACGTTGGGAACCCTTGAAGCGATCATGAAATCAGGGTACGATTATTCGTGGTTTATTTTAACTCAGAAAATTATTGAAAAAGAGTTTGCCCTTTCCGGGTCGGAACAGAACCCAGATTTGACAGAAAAGAGCATTAAAAAGGTACTGGCCCGCGTCCTTCCAGGTCCCACTGCACCAGTTAAAGCCTTCATGGATAAGGGGGAGGATTTTGTAATAGCGAAAACGCTGGAAGAATTGGTAACGGGGATGAATAAGCTGACAGGTGATCAGCTCCTCCATATTGATGTAGTAAGACGGCAAATTGAAGCACGTGACAGGGAAATCGATCATAAATTTACAAAAGATCTGCAAATTACTGCTATGCGCGGGGCTCGAAATTATTTAGGGGATAAACTAATTCGTGTAGCACCACCGCATAAGATTCTTGATCCAAAAATGGGCCCGCTCATTGCTGTCCGTTTAAATATTGTCAGTCGCAAAACGCTGGGCGGACTGCAAACAGATTTATCGGGAAGAGTGCTTGATGCTTCAGGCAGCCCGGTGCCTGGATTATATGCTGCCGGCGAGGTATCAGGCTTTGGCGGCGGAGGGATCCACGGTTACCGCTCACTTGAAGGGACATTTGTCGGGGGGTGTCTTTTCACTGGCCGCCAGGCAGGGCGGGCACTTGTACAGGAACTAAATAGTTAGTTTAGTGTTTGTTGCGTTTGTTACTGTTTAAGTTATTTTTCTGAGTTATAGGGCACAATTACCTTTTATTTTGACTGTTCCAACCATGTTTCCCTATCCGCGGGCACAATCAAACTTTATTTTGACCGTTCCTACTATTTTTCTCGATGCGTGGGAATAATTACTCTTTATTTTAACCGTTCTACTTATTTTCCCTGATGCGCGGGCACAATTACCTTTTATTTTAACCGTTCCAACCATGTTTCCCGATCCGCGGGCATAATTAGAATCCAACAACAATAAAGCAGTGGATTTCCCTTCAAAGGACACCCACTGCTTTTTCAAATTAATTCGTAAACATAAACTCCGTCCGGCTGCCCGTTTGACCGGCAATAACTTCTAATCTGACGTCTATTCGCTCTTTTAATTCGGGTACGTGTGAGATGATTCCAACCAAACGGCCGCTGCTTTGAATATCCATTAAGGCTTCAATTGCTTGGTCAAGTGATTCAGGATCAAGCGTACCAAATCCTTCATCAATAAACATCGTCTCCAGCGAAACGCCGCCGGCATAATTTTGCACAACATCAGCTAGTCCCAATGCCAACGACAAGGAGGCCTTAAAGCTCTCGCCACCAGACAATGTTTTAACATGACGCTCTTGACCGGTATATTGGTCAAACACAAGCAATTCCAAACCGCTCTGGGCGTTCCCTTTCGACCGATCTGTCTTCCGCTGTAACAGATAGCGCCCAGAGGTCATCTTTCGCAATCGGACATTGGCTTCGTGTAAAATATCATCCAAGAAAGCAGCCAGAACATATCGTTCAAATGTAATCCGTAAATGATTCTGTCCTCTTGAAATATCAGAAAGGTCACCAATAATACTAAACCGTTCCTCCAGCGCCTTTACCTCGTTATTTAGGCGCTCAACACGCTGATAAATTTCCTCATTATCCCGCTTTTTAACATATAAATCGGTTCTCTCTTGAGTAAGCCTATCAATTTCGGCAGAGAATTTTGCTAACTCCAGCTTAATTCCCTCAACATCCGGCGTTTTCACATCAGCAAGGAGCTCAGTCAGTTCCTTTAAGCGGTCAGATACTGAGCGTAACTCTTCGCGGTAACTGCGGATCTCATCTTGAAGGTTCTGAATTTCTCCTTCTGATTTTTTAGCAGCAGCATAAAGCCCATATTTTTCAAAGCCCTGTTCTGATAATTTGGCAACAAAGATCCCGCGCTCCGTTTCGAGCTCCTGCTGCTTATCAGCATGATGCTTCATTGCATCTTGTAATCTAGCCGTTTCACTAGAGAGCTTTTCCTTCACTACTTGGAGGCTTTTCTGTGCTTCTTCCAGCTGTTTCACTAACCTGTCATAACGATTTCGCAAGGATGCAAACATCCTCTCATATTCCACTTCTGAACGAAGATTTTCCGGAATCACTTTCATCATTCTAGTAAGATCGGTTTTCTTTTCAGTAAACTGAACCGTTAAATCATTCACCAATGCTGACAGCTGCTGAATTTCGGACTGTAAAGCTGTTCTTTCTGACTCTTTTATCTCCATTTCTGACCTGAGGCGATCAAGGAGCTTCATCTGTTCTTGCAGCTTGTGTTGAAGTTGAACTAGCTGAATTTTAGCCGCTGACACCTCCATTTTTACATTAGTCAACTCTTCAACAGTAAAATCTGGACGATGCAGGCATATTTCGTTAAGTAGGTCTTGAACAGCCTCTTTCTGTGCACTTTCTTCCGAACGATACTGATAAAAATTCGCTTCTACTTTTGATTTTTCATTTTCCCATTTTATAGCTTGTTCCTTTGCAGACTTTAAATCTTCTTCCGTTGGAATCTCATTTTCTTGTTCAATCGCCGGTACTGGATGATCCAAAGAGCCACAAACAGGACATGCTTCACCAATACGGAGGTTAGCAGCTAGAATGGCTGCCTGACCATGGATCCATTTTTTCTCCAACTCTTCGACAATGGCTTTAGCATCTTGATAACGAGCCAATGTATTTTCGAATCGGCCGGTAGTGGTAACTAGGTTTTGTTCTGCCTTTTGATGACGTGCCAGCAATGTTTCTAGTTTTTCGAGCCTGGCAAGATCAACGTTAAGTTTTTCCAACTTGCTTTCATTTTCTAAAAATAGTAACTTTCCTCTTTCGATTTCTTCTTTTTGGGCCTTTAACGTACTGATTCGTTCATCTAATTGCTGAAGTCTCTGTTCATGATTGACTATCTTTTCCTTTGCTTCCCTGAGCTCGGCATCCTTCTGTTTTGTCTCATTGAGCAATGCCGAAAAAGAGTAAACATCTTCCTTCATACTTACCAATCGATTCACTTCGTCGAGTACAGACTGACGCTCACCCTCACGCTCCTGCTCTCTTTTCAGCTGCTGTTCAGATTGCTTAGAAAGTCCATTTAGTTTTTCAATCTCGGCAGTAATCACATTTATATTTCCCTGAAGCTGGTCTGCCTCCCGTTTTAACCGGTGGCATAATTCCTCTTGTTTCGCTAATAGTGCAGCTTTTTGCGCCCGCTGAACTTGGATCTCTTTCTCTGTGTACTCGTCTTCTTGAGCGAGTAAACGAGTCATTTTCCCTTTTAACTCCTCTTTTGTTTGAAGCTGTTTCAGGATTGCCTCTGCTTCGTAAAGCTGTTCCTTTAATTTGTCTTGGGCTTGTACCTTGTCTGTTAATTGACTAGCTAATTGTTCAAGTTTATCGACCATGCCGACAATTTCTGCTTGTAAAAGCGGCATGATGATGGTGTGATTTTCTGGGTCCGTTTCTAGTGCTTGAGCGAGCTCATCATTTGTAAATGGATGGATTCGGCGCAGGGCTTCATTTCGAGATTTCTCCGTTTCTTCCACTGTCTTTTTCAATTCACTTGCTTCCTCTTTCAGCTTTTCTTCTATTAATTTATAAAGCTGAGTGTGAAACAGACGCTGCAGAATCACTTCTTTATCCTTACTGTCTGACGTTAATAGCTTGCGGAATTCTCCTTGTGGAATCATTAGGATTTGCCGAAATTGATTGGCATCAATCAGCATGATTTCTTTAATTTTTTCCTCGACATCACTTGTTTTCGATGCGAGTAATGTTCGTTCTCCTTCTGCATCCCACGTATATAATTCCGCTTTCGCGCCAATCGTGGTAAAGCCATCGCCTCTGTCTTTCTTTTTTAGCTGCTGAGGTGAACGGGTAATGGAATAGACTTTGTTACGCAGAGAAAAGTCCAGAGAAACCTCTGTTAACAGCTCATCCGTTGCGAATTGGCTGCGGAGTTCGGGTCCATTTCGGTCTTCCCCGCTTGCTTTTCCGTAAATGGCGTAACTAATTGCGTCAAAAATGGTCGTTTTTCCTGCGCCAGTTTTTCCAGAGATGACAAACATGGTCCGATTTCCAAGCTGGTTAAAATCAATTTCCTCTTTGCCTGCATATGGACCGAATGCCTGCATCGTTAATTTCAAAGGTTTCATCTATTCCCCTCCTCTCGTAATACTTTTTCAATGATTTCGGTCATTACGGCTCTTTTTTTCGTTGTAAATTCAGAGGTTGTCATGTCTGTATAAAATTGTTCGAACAGATCAATCTCAGACTTTTTCTCGCTTTTTAGGGCGATGTAGGATTGTTTTTTCTTACTGTCTGTCAGCTCTATCTTTTTTTCTAAATGAAGAACATTTGGATAAACCTGACGCAATTTATTTATCGGATCGAGCAAGGCCCCTTGATCCAGCAGAGTAATTTTTAGATAATCATCCACTTGCTCATTTCCATAAAAGTTAGGGTCAAGTAATTCTTCAATATGTCCTTCAATCTCTCGCATATCATGTTTTGGTGTTAGTGAGCGATATCGATGCGTGAAATTTCCTTTTTCGTCCATTTCAATGATGGATATTGACTTTCTTTGCTTTGCTTCAGAAAACGAATACTTTAAGAGAGAACCTGAATACTTCACGTTCTCGTGGTTGATGGCATCCGGACTATGGAGATGTCCAAGGGCTGTATAGGAAAAGGGAGCGAATAATTCTGCTCCAACACAGCCTGAACCGCCAACAGATAGTATCCGTTCAGAATCTGAAGTTTGGCCGCCCAGAACAAAGGCATGTCCCACTAAAACGTTTGGTTCATTCGGGTTCAAGGTCTCTTCTATTTTTCCAATCAGAGCCTTCATCGCCTCTTGATGCGAATGAATAGAATCATCATCAAGGAGCTGGCGAACAACGCCCGGCTCTGCATAAGGAACAAGGTAAAAATTAACTCCATTAACCTGAAAGGGCTTGAAGTTCGTTGAAAGTTTACCGGTCAAGTAAAATTGACTATGTTTATACCATGAACTGCCGAAGGAGAGACGCTCTGCACTGTCATGGTTTCCAGCAATGGCTACAACAGGTGTTTTTAGCTCAACATTAATTTTAAAAAGAATTTCATCTAATAACTCAACCGCATCCGTCGGCGGTACAGACCTGTCATAAAGGTCACCGGCAATGACAACCGCATCTGGCTTCTCTTCTTCCACGATCGAAACAAATTGTTCAAGTGCAGCACGTTGATTTTCCGTCATATAGACACCGTGTACTAATTTACCTAGATGCCAATCAGCAGTGTGAATAAATTTCATTTAGGTCACCTCTTGCATATTCGAATACTCCTATTATAGCAAAATACCAATTGTAATGAGCTTGGAAATCACTTGTATTTGAACAATAAAAAACAGCCTGGACAAATGTCTCAGGCTGTTGAGATTGTAGTTTTTGGTAGAATTACTTCTTTGTTACGTTAGCAGCTTGTGGTCCACGAGCTCCTTCAACAACTTCGAAAGAAACTTCTTGACCTTCTTCTAAAGTTTTGAAACCTTCTGTTTGAATGGCAGAATAGTGAACGAATACGTCGTTTCCGTCTTCTGCTTCAATGAATCCAAAACCTTTTTCTGAGTTAAACCATTTTACTTTACCGTTTTTCATGTAAAAAAATCCTCCTATTGGCTTACAATTAAGCCATGTGTAAAATTCACCAAAGTACAACGTGATAGCTTTACTTTCATTTCCTCATCCAAACATCAGTTAAAACTTTGAACAAGCTGTAACATAAATCTAATCTCGTGTTCAACGGCTGTCTAAAATTTATCATTTCTATTAAAATATGTCAAGAAAGGGCTTTATGACACAGTTTTACAAGGTTCTGCAAATCTCTATTTCTATCTTGTTCATTCTACCTTTCTATAAGCCGAAATAAACAAGTTTTGTCGTATTTTGAAGAAAAATAGTTAGACGGATGTCCATTGTATTACCTTTAAGCTTCTTATCTACTACTATCTTATTGCTGTTTTCTTGTAGTGGGTGTCAATACAACCTGCCGATCAATTTTACCAAGGCGGCATTTAACCCATTTAACCCTATCCTTCACCAATAACTCGAGGCCGATATAGGTTAACGATGGAATGTCGGCAAACAACTTTTTAACCTCCCATTTCAACTCATTCTGTCCACAAATGCTATGACGATTAATGTGATTTACTTCTTCCTTAATCCTGGCCATTTCAAGTTTTTGTTCCTCTTCAGGCAGAAGGACCAGTTCCTCCAAACGCTTTAAAAATTCCACAGACTTATGTATCTTTAATGCTACTTCATCATGGACATCTTTTGTAATGATGTTGTGTTTGTATTTAAATTCATTTAATTTTAAAGCTGAATCATAGGTCGATCGGACGATATCCTCCCTTGTCATTTTATTTGTTTCATAACTGAGCATATGTTTCCAGGAAGGCTGTTTCATCGCACTTCGGAAATCCTCAAGTGTATGGCAAAACTTTTTATAACCATATTTTTCGGGATTTTCAAATGCCGGACTACCAGGATCAAGAAATGGTGATAAAGGTGCGACAAAATAAGAAAGTCTTGTATCCTCACCACATTCTTTGTGAATAATTTCACAAAAGTCCACATTACGCATCGCACTTTCATAATCTTGATTAGGGATCCCTGTCATAAAGAACAAATCTATTTTGGCACAATTTTGTTGCAAAGCAAATTGAAGCATTTCGATTACCTTTGAATTTGTACATGGAAGCTTTCCGTTATATTTACGAATCTCCTCATCGGCTGATTCAAGTGTCAATTCAATACTGTATTTAGGGATTGCTTTGTTTAAACGTTTAAAAAATTCTTCATCAGCATAGTTAAATAATTCAAAGACGATTTCATTCTTAAGTTCCATCTGCTCTAAGCCGGTGAGAAACTCATCCACGTATTCCTTCCCACCCTGCCGAATATCATTTAATAAAAAAATAGGTGCTCTGGTAAAACGTTGAATTAAGGCAATATCTTCGAGCATTTTCTTTGGTGAGCGCATGACGAGTTTTTTTCGATTGCAGTTCAACTCATAAGCATCTTTCGATCCGCCGCATATTAAACAATTATAGGTACAGCCCTTAGATGTTAAGATCGCTGTATTTGGATACTGAAGCCAGCCTTTGTATGGCAAGGGATCAAGGAGATTAAAATATTTGAAAACAGAGCGAATGATATAGCGATATCCAGGCAGATTAAATTCATCTAAACTATCCGGCACATAACTCATTTCATTATAAAAATAGGAATCTCCCTTTTTCCAGGTTAGATTTGGAATATCAGCATAATCCTCTGAACTTTTTTTCTCCAGTGTATTCAACAACATAAGGACTAATTTTTCTGTAGTATCACCGCGGACAACAAAATCGATACATGGATACTTAATCAGTTCTTTGTGAAAATAAGTACTTGAAAGTCCGCCAAATAAGACAGGCGTTCTCGGATGAAATTTTTTAATGACTTTTGCCAGCTCGACACTTCCATGTGCATGCGGGAGCCAATGGAGGTCGATACCGAATGCTTTCGTCTTAATTTTTTTGATCTTTTTTTCTACATCGAAATTTGGATTGAGCAGCATCCGGTTAGCAATATTGATAATTTTCACCTTTAAACCAAACCGTTCAAGATAATCACCAATACTCGTTAAACCGATGGGATACATTTCAAACACGGGTGATGATGGAACCACATCAGAAATTGGGCCAGTAAACAGCATTTCTTTACGAAAATCATAGACCGTCGGGGGATGCAGTAAAACCAAGTCATACATTTTGGGTCACCTTCCTATATTACTATATTGGTATCAACTTCATAGTAATACAAATTTAACCAATTCATCCAACTAAGATATTACAATTTTAAAACCAATAATTTAAATTTTTGTATTTTTTATAAAAAATCTACGTCTAATTCCATATAAAAAGCCGAAGATATTAAATCTTCGGCTGTGGCAAAACTTCTTCTTCCTCTTCCTTAAACTTATCGAGGATCGTAATCGTATCTACCAAATGATTATTAAAAATTTGGCGGGCAACGGCCAGAAGTTCAATAATCATAGGATCCTTCAAAGTATAAATGACCTTATTTCCTTCCTTTGTACCTGAAACAATATTTTTCGCTCGTAGTATGGTCAGCTGTTGTGAGACAGCAGAACCTTCGCTGCCAACAAGGGTTTGAATTTCATTGACATTCTTATCCCCTTCTGCCAGCAGCTCCAAGATACGAATTCTTAATGGATGGGCAAGTGCCTTAAAAAATTCCGCTTTAAATTGCTGCATTTCTAAATTCAAGTCATCACTTCCTCTTATCTAAAAGGTGGCTGTTAATTTTGCCCGATTTTCCACAACCTCTTTCGCTGACAGTTGTTTACATTCTCTAAAAGCAAAATGCTTGCAGCCAAGGCATTTATTTTCATTTATCTGTGATAATCCATATTGAATGGCATCCCCTGTATGTTCAAAAAAATGGTCCTGCCCGATTAAATCAAATAAACCTGTCTTTTTCAGAACACTTTCCGGCTGCGCATTCAATCCTGATACCAACACTATACCATTTTTAGCAAAATGTTTCACAATACTTGCTAGGATTGCTTCCCCGGTTGTATCCATTAGCGGCACCTTGCTCATCCGCAAGAGAAGGATTTTAGGGCGATAGTTAATGGTTTCCATAATAGTCTTCTCAAATGTTTGAGCTGCCCCAAAGAATAATGGGCCTTCTACATTAAAGATACTAATTTGCGGGCAATCATGGGTATCTGTCACCATGGATGTTTCAACTTTTCCTTGTCGATTCTGTGGATTAGGCAGCGCCTTCGCCGTTGTAGTTACATCACTCATTCGTTTTACAAACAGGATCGCAGACATCACTAACCCAATTTCAACGGCCGTTGTTAAGTTCACAAATACAGTCAGGAAAAAGGTAACCAAAAGCACAATTGAATCCGTTGATCTTGTTTTCGCAATGTGTGCAAATACCTTTCGTTCGCTCATATTCCAAGCAACCACCATTAAAATGGGTGCCATACTCGCAAGCGGTATATAAGATGCCTTTGGGGCAGCGAATAATAAAACGAGTAGGACCACGATGCCATGGATAATTCCAGAGAACGGGGAAACTGCTCCATTTTTGATATTTGTCGCAGTCCGTGCTAATGCCCCTGTGGCTGGAATACCGCCAAAAAGCGGGGTAATCATGTTTGCTATCCCTTGACCTATCAATTCCTTATTACTGTTATGTCGGCTATTGGTCATTCCGTCTGCTACAACAGCAGAGAGGAGGGATTCGATTCCTCCGAGCATCGCAATCACAAACGCCGGCTTTAGCAGCTTTGTGATTGTATCCAGATTTAATTCAGGTACATGTATATGTGGTAAAGTACTAGGAATTTCCCCATATGCTGTACCAATTGTTGCTACTTGACCAGGATAAAATAATGCAGCCACAAATGTTGAAACCAATAGTCCAATTAACGGACCGGGAATTTTTGGCGCGATTTTGGGCGTTACTAATACCATCAATAAACAAATCCCTGCCGTAAGCAAACTAAATAGATTCATTGAATCTAAGTGAATAAAGATTTCCTTTAGGTTGAGAATAAATTCTTCATGCTTTTTGATTCCTGTTAATCCTAGAAAACTAGCAATTTGTCCAGTGAAAATCGTAACCGCAATTCCTGCTGTAAACCCGATTGTTACGGGTCTAGGGATCCATTTTATTAATGAGCCTAAGCGGAATATCCCCATTAGTGTTAAAATAATCCCCGCCATAAATCCTGCGATAAGAAGATTTTCATAACCATATGACATGACGATTCCAAATAAAATCGGGATAAACGCTCCAGTTGGTCCACCGATTTGGTATTTTGAACCGCCAAGAAGAGAGATTAGAATCCCAGCTACGATAGTCGTATAGATTCCATATTCCGGCTTAACCCCTGAAGCAATGGCAAACGCCATCCCTAAAGGAATAGCAATCACACCAACAATTAAACCTGAAAGCAAATCCTTTTGAAAACTTCCTGCTGAATAATGTTGGAACCTCTTGTCAATAAACATAATAACCCTTCTTATCGTCTTATTTTAGTATATCTGATTATTTGAATATAGAGGAATACAGAGTAATATTCAAGTAGTTTACCTAAAAAGTTTTGCTTGTTTTTCCGATTATTATCGTGTTATAATGATTAAGCGATGAGCTGAGTTGTGTAAGCCGAGAAACATTCCTTTCTGGAGCACACTATGTGGAGTGTGGTTTTTCGCCTCAATACGCAAAGACGCCTGTATATACAGGCGTCTTTTTTTATGGAAAAGCGGAATCGCACGGTTAGCGGCGTATAGACTGGAACGCTTCGACTGTGATAAAGGAAACACGCAGAGCATAAGCTTTTCCGTGTTGACTTATCATGGGGAATAGCGCGAAAAGGTTATAATGCTCCCTGTTTTGTTAAATTTAAAATTAGCACTTTTTTCCTAAATTTCTTATAATTAAAATAGGCTTTTATTTTATTTACATGTGGAGGGATCAGAATGAATAACCACCAAATCGATTTTAAGCTATATGGCGATGATATGCAGTTTGTCGAGGTCGAACTTGATCCGCAAGAGACAGTTGTGGCGGAAGCGGGCAGCTTTATGATGATGGAAGACGACATACATATGGAGACGATATTTGGGGACGGGTCCGGCGGCGCGGGCAGCGGTCTAATGGGCAAATTGTTTAGTGCCGGCAAACGGATTATTACAGGCGAGAGTCTGTTTATGACAA
The DNA here is from genome assembly GCF_036962465.1 of Neobacillus vireti. Taxonomy (GTDB): domain Bacteria; phylum Bacillota; class Bacilli; order Bacillales; family Cytobacillaceae; genus Neobacillus; species Neobacillus vireti_B. Next base: position 120,902 of record NZ_JBALNF010000013.1, on the reverse strand, counting down.
CCTTTACTAATACTGGCGTTGGTAAAAAGCATGTTTCATTTGCATCCCCCTACCCTGGTAAAATTATTCCCATGGATTTAAGTGAACTAGGCGGCAAAATTATTTGTCAAAAGGATGCCTTTCTAGCAGCTGCTAAAGGGGTTCAAGTAGGGATTGAGTTTCAACGAAAAATCGGCGTAGGCTTTTTCGGCGGTGAAGGCTTCATCATGCAAAAACTAGAAGGCGACGGCATGTGTTTTGTTCACGCTGGAGGTACAATCGTTCGTAAAGAGCTCCTCCCAGGCCAGTCACTTAAAGTAGATACCGGTTGTTTAGTCGCGATGACCAGTAATGTACACTATGATATCCAGTTTGTAAAAGGAGTTAAGACAGCCTTGTTCGGCGGTGAAGGCTTGTTCTTTGCAACGTTACGAGGACCAGGTTCTGTATGGATTCAATCCCTGCCATTTAGCAGGCTGGCAAGCAGAGTATTTGCTGCTGCCCCATCACGCGGCGGTGCTAAAGATGAAGGCAGTCTTGCACGGGGAATTTTTGATATGTTTAATGGAGATTAATATATCAGGCAGGGTCGAAATAGGGACCCTGCTTTTTTATGTTTCCATTTGTTCATAAAGGCAAGGCTAAATGAACAGCTATCCTTCCACCTTCCTCCGCCCAACAAATTCAAAGTCATTACCTAATGAAGGTTCGACTGAAACCTGTTTTACTTTTTTCCTTTTCCGATACTTTTTCAGTACGTCCCGTCCATTTAAATTTTCCTCTAATTCCTTTTTAATCATATTTACGACCCCGATCACCACAAAGTAGCTAATGATCGGAGCTAAAATCGCCCATGGTGCCCGGATAAATTCACTGAAGTTTTGACCAATTAAACCTGCCCATTCATTCGATAACGTCGCTGGCTTTGGCGGTTCATCATACCCCATAACCCCTGCCCGGTTACGGCCTCCTAAAAACATCCCAAATAGGCCAAGCTGCATCGTAATGTGCAGTGTACTGATAATCTGCTGAACGGTAAACAAGATACCATACGAACGGATATGCGGCCATAATTGTCGCCTAATGATATGCAGTTTGCCTGCCCCCATTAAATAGGAACTTTGTATATAGGTCGTTTTTAACAGATCATCCGTAACATCTGAAGCAAACAGCGTTACCGAAGGGATGCCAATAAAAACGAGAATGATAATTTGATAGGTGACTATAGAAGAAATCGCAACAACATTAAAATCCCCAGCTATCGGCAGCATTAAAATAAAGCCTAAAAGGACAGATGGAATGTAACGGAAAATTATAAACAGATCCTGTATATAGCTTTTTAAAAAAGGGACCCAAAATGAGAGAATCAGGCCTAAAACCCCGCCGACCAGAACCCTAATGAAGGCTACGCCCAATGCTGTGATAAGCGTAAACTTTGCCCCGTATACTAATAGCCAATGTATATCTTCACCATTTCGATCAGTTCCCAGCAGATGTTTTGCTGAAGGAGGAAACGGTGCACGTCCAACAACATCACCCTGCTCGTTTGTAACAATTACCTGATGATTAAAATCCTTTGGACCATAATAAGGGTATAAAAGACTAAGCATTAATAGGACGAACAAAAAGCTGAAGCCAATAATAGTTTTTCGAAACATTTTCATAGATTTGCTTCCTCCTTTCCTTTCATCTTTGTCGATAAGTACCAGCCCACTGTCTCAATAACCAGCAATGGACTCGTTAACATAAGCAAAAAGATAACAAGAGTCGTGATATTCCCACCTAAAGAAACTACTTTTAATAATTGTTGATTAAACCCGTTGATATTTAAGATCATTTCTACTAAATAAATATTGGATAATAACACCCAGACAATGGTTCTTAATTGAACAATGGCAAGCGGAAAAATGTTCCTCATGATATGTACCAGCAGTACCCTGACCTGCCCTATCCCCTTCGCTTTTGCATATTCCACATAGGGCTCATTTTGTTCATCGGTAATGATCTTGATTAAAAATTGCAGCATTAAAAATAAGGGCAAAAACGAGACTGTCATAGTCGGCACAAAATATGGTTTATTCCCAAAGACTCCATAAAGTTGTAAAAATTTCAAACCGGTTGTTTTATAAAGGGTTATTACAAAAAACATAAATAAAAAAATAATCAGTAAATCCGGTACACCCTCAAAAAAATTGATGATATTTTTTAACACGTTCCTCATTTTAGGCGGTGAAAGCATGACAACAATGGCCATGCACACGGCTGAAATGATGACTATTATGAAACTCAGCATTAAAATGGTCATCGTATAACGATAGCTTTTCATTATATCTACCGTATGGAGGAACTCCCAATATCTTGGATCATGTATCCTGATAAGACTATAAAAATCATATTGAACATAGCTCCAAAATGTATGTATATGGATTTGAACCCTGTCTTCCCCGATTCCTAATAAAGAGGGTAAATTAAAGACAACAAGAAAACTTACTAGTATTAGCATAATCCTAATTACTATACGGAATAACCGTTTCATTTCATCCCCCATCCCTTATAAATTTGCTTTTTCCTTAATTTCCCTTTATACATTGTAACCTATTTTTCCTAATATTCTCAATTCAAAATCCGGTGAATAAAAAAAGCATGCATATTTTATGCATGCCACGAAACAAAAAACTACTTAATTAGAAGTTCGTTTAATTTTTCCGAAGCTCGCTTTCTTTTTAGATTAAAAGATTGCCAAGTATGACTCTCCGCTTGGAATTCGATATGTTTGTCACGTAAAATCTTTTCTAATTTAGGGATGGGTTCATCGCGTTCATATAGTTCTACTAATCCGAGCACCCCGGTTGACGATAAACTACTGAGATAGTAAGCATCAATTTTACTGGTTTCTTCAAACCGGTTGATATTTTCCTTTACCACAATTCGATCTAAATCCATTATGTTTATAGTCGTGTAGTAAATCAATGCCGTGATAAAATAAAAGTGAAACAGGGACAGTTTTTCCACCCAAATCTTGACCAATGTATAGGTAAAGATAACAACAAGAAAGATCATAAAGGAATGAACTAAAACCCTGGTGAAGGTAAACCCATAGGCTTCCTCATACATTCCTAATCGTAGGAAAGCGGAGCTGAGCAAAACCGCGCTCGAAAGAACAAGAATGGTCAGCAAAATCTGCCGCATTCTTCTGATTCCATTTTTCCCGCTTTCCCCAAACGATAGAACCGCGATGGTGATTGATAAATTGATTAACGTCACAAAAAGCAGTTCAAAAAAACCTTTTCTCGCATATTCTGCGTAAGTATAATCCCCTTGCAGGCTGCCGCTGAAGAAATAACGAAATTGAACGATCGTAAATAGGATATAAACCAGATTAATTAAGACCAGAACGGTTACCGAAATAATCGTATCAAGCTTAACCGATGCCTGCCAATCCTGCTGGTTTATAGCTTCCATTTGTTTTTTTACCATCACCTGCATCAACCCAAAGAAAGCACCCATACAAATAAGAACAACAACTAGTCTCATGACCCCTTCTGCATCTACCACTTGAAACAGATCAGGAATCCCCCCAACAATCAGCGCAAACTGGCTATCAGCGGTCATCAACAGCTGCAATACGACCGCTAGAACAGGTAAAGAAATGACAATCCCAATCAAGATCTTTTTCCAAATTAACAGCTTATGATCGTCAACACCGTTCTTTGCAGATTTTCCAAATGATGCCGTAAAGGCCGCATTATATTTTATAGCGTCTATAAGTTTTTTGAAGATATAAAGAATAAATGTCGGCTGGTTCCAACGGAAATGTTTTGGGCTGGTTACTAGCACAAGATGAAAGATAACCAATGTTGGTATCCCCACGATATTCAAAATGTAAAAAAGGATGTTTTCATTCAATACATAACCCGCGGCTAATAACCAAATACAGATTAAAACCAGATAGCCTAAGCGCTGATGGGAAAAGGAAAAACGTCTGTATTTCCAAAAAAACACCGCATAAAACGCCATGATAAAGATAAGATAAGAAATTCCAATTAAACCCCTGAAAAAAGATTCTTCCGCTAAAACCCCAAGCAGCAAGCATAAAAATAAAAACAGCCAATCTTTTTTGTTTACGTTTATTTCCATTGTCTATCCCTCACCTTAGTATAGAAATTCTATATATATAGTTTTACTAGGTATATAAGCAAAAAAAACTGCTTATATCGAAGCATTCCTTCCCCACCGGTATCCGAGCAAGCTTACCGGATAAAGAATTATCGTGAAAATGATACAAGCAATAATAAAGGTTTTTGTTAGAAGCGGAGCGAACCAGGAATGCGGAATAATTTCAAATACTGTCAAAATCATCAGTACGATATTGGGAATCAATGCTAATAAGAAGGTTTTTCTTAAAAGTCTTCGTCCTCCATGTCCAAAGCCCTTGCCAATTTCGTAACCGAGCAATGCCCAAAAAAACAGGTATAAAAAGGCAATTAAAGTTGGAATGGATGTTAAATGACCCCAAAGAGCCGTTAACCAACTCCATTCATAAAGATTATGGGCGAGTGTTATTATACTTCCGCCGCCAAAAAAGACAATGTTTAGTAAGATAAAAAGCCACTTCATATTACTTGGAGTAACAGACAACTCTTCCTGCCACATTGCGGCAATTTCCGAAGGGCTTCCAAGCCTTGAAACAAGTCGGTCCATCACTTGCTCTTCTGTTGAACAATCGGAAGTTTCCAGCAGAATTTCATCAATATGGGCCTCATATTCTAAGAGAATACTCTGCCTATCTTGATGGCTGCCAAGTCCTTTATCTAATTGTCTGAGAAAATCACTCTTCGGCCGTTCCATGTTTTGATCTCCCTATTACCTTGTTCATTACTTTAACGAAATCCTGCCATTCACGCGTTTTTTCGCTTAACAGGTCTCTTCCCCCATCGGTAATCCGATAGTACTTACGTGCTGGTCCCTTTTCCTGTTCCACCCAGTAGCATTCAATGTATTCTTGTTTTTCAAGTTTATGAAGCGCAGGATATAAAGTGCCTTCCTTTACGCTTAGGCCATTGTCACTGCGTTGTTCTAACTCTTTTACTAATTCATAGCCATACATATCGCGCTCATTTAATAATTGAAGAAGGATTAGGGAAGTGCTGCCCTTTACTAATTCACGATTAAACATTTTTTCACCTACCTAGAATTTTTAGGTACATAGAAATTCTATAGCTTTTTTGCTTCATTGTAAAGTAGGTTTTACCGTTTTTTTATATGGCTGTGATAATCTAAAGGATTTCCTGCACCTAGCGGCTTTGCTCTCGGCGTGCGTGCAGGAGTCCTCGCCGCCTTCCACTCCAATTATTATGTTAAAATTCAACAATGTCTCTGACACAGCCTAAAAAATAAAAGTGACGATATGTTCGCCACTTGTCCAATCGTTATTTCATTTTTAAATTCTTTTTCTGTCTTTGTATGAATTGATCGCGCTCGCCGCCATCAGATAATTCCTCGGAAAATTCATGATCTGGTTCTTTCCCGACAAATTCACCTGTTTTTAACGTCTTCGGAGCTAAATTATTATTGGGGGCTGACTGTTCATTCCAATCTTTCATAAATATCACCTCCATCATAGTATTCTTTATTTCCGTTACTTTATGCCAAAACAAAAGCGTTTGGAGGGCTCCAAACGCTTTTGTTTTAATTTAAATAATCATTTTTTTATTTTCATTTAGATTTAATTCCTGTACAGCTCCCCGTTCCAATTCGCGGTTCTTTTTGATTTTAAAATGGTAGATTATATAACATGCTACGACAAAAGGAACGCCTAAATATAGGGCTAAACGCTGTTCAGAATCAAACGCTAAACTTGCCAAAACCAGACAATTTAAGGTTAACCCTATTATTGGCAAGATCGGGAACAGTGGTGTCCTAAACTTTAAATCCTGAACGTTTCCACCTTCACGAATAAATTTCCTGCGGAAGGCTATTTGTGAAGCCGTAATCGAAATCCAGCCAACCTGGGCACCCAGTCCAGCCACCGATAACAGCCAAACAAAAACAGTTTCTTCGGCGAAAAAGCCTGATAATAATGATAATAGTGCAATTCCAATGGTTAAAACAAGCGCGTTAAAGGGAACCCCTTGTTTATTGACTTTAGCCAGCCTATCACTTGCCATCTTTTCTTTTGACATCGCATACAACATCCTTGTTGCCGCATAAAGGCCAGAGTTAGCAACTGAAAGTAGCGCAGTTAAGATAACAAAGTTCATAATGTCGGCTGCATATGGAATACCGATACTGTCAAATACGACGACAAATGGGCTTTCGACAACCCCTGCTTGTTTCATAGGGATTAAGCTTGCTAAAACAAAGATGGCTAGGACAAAGAAAAACAATGTACGCCAAACGGTTTGTTTAATCGATCTCGGAATCGTTTTCTCGGGCTCTTCGCTTTCTCCTGCAGCAATCCCAATAAGTTCCGTTCCTTGAAACGAAAAGTTAACGGTTATCATCGTAATTAAAAGGGCGGTAAATCCATGTGGTAACAATCCATGGGCCGTGAAATTGGAGAAAAATGGCGCGGATTGTCCACCCTTCAGGCTAATCAATCCAAACATAGCAGCACCGCCCAGAACAATGAATGCTAAGATTGCGAAAATTTTAATACTCGAAAACCAAAATTCAGTTTCGCCAAATGCACGGGCGGAAAGTGCGTTAAGGGAAAAGAGAATGATGGCAAAAATGGCACACCATATCCAAACAGGTGAATCAGGGAACCATCTCTGCATGAGCTGACCGGCAGAAAGTAATTCCAATGCAACAGTTACGGACCAGCCTAGCCAATACAGCCAGCCTAGTGCAAATCCTGTGCCAGGGCCAATAAACTTTGTGGTATAGGTTTGAAATGAGCCGGAAACCGGCATTGCGACCGATAATTCCCCTAAGCAAAGCATCGTTAAGAACATAATAAAGCCGCCGACAACGTAGGAAAGAATCGCACCCATTGGACCGGCCTGACTAATCGTATAGCCAGAACCCAAGAAAAGTCCTGAACCAATAACGCCTCCTAAAGAAATCATGAACAAATGCCTCGACTTCATCGTTCGTTTTAATTCATGTGTGGTCTTGTTTTCTTGTAAATTCATTAAGTTTCCCCCTTTTATCTAACCGAGAATACGCTTACAATATTCTCCATCCCATTCCATCTAGAAAAGGAAACATTCAACAGAAATTCACTTTCTGTTGATAAAGATCTTAGCCGCCCCATCCTTTTCAACGACAAAATCTTTTTAATTTTTTCACTTTTCCAATCATTATATTGCAATTTTTGTGCCAAATATAAAAACGCTAATATGTGAACATTTTTTGACCTGATCTGCCAATTTTTTTGGCATTTTTGATAAAAATTTTGCATATTATATGCAAAAATCCTCTTTCCAGCCAATGGAAAGAGGATTCCTCGATCAATCACTACCCGTAATAATTAAATCATCCTTTATTACTGCCAAGGCAGTTTCAGCATCCACTTTTTGGCCGTCCTTCACATTTAACGAAGTGATATGTCCGCTAATGCCAATCGAAATTTCTTCAATTTTACCGTTGTGAGCTCTAATTAAAAACAATTTCTCCCATTCATATACATGGCTGTCTTTTTCAGTTAATACTTTTTCAACGGTACCAGAACATGGACTGTAAACAGTTTCTTCAATCCTTGGCAAGTTGTTCACTCCTCATATTTTAAATTTCGTATTGACAAACGAAATATTTTTCTATACCCAGCCACGGAAGCTGGACGCCTCTGCTACTTTTCTAATTCCCACCATATAGGCTGCTAAGCGCATATCTACTTGATGTGCCTTGGCCGTTTCATAGATCGTTTCGAAGGATTTAGTCATTACCTTTACTAGTTTTTCAGCTACTTCTTCCTCAGACCAGTAATAGCCTTGATTGTTCTGAACCCATTCAAAATAAGAAACGGTTACACCTCCCGCACTTGCCAATATATCGGGAACTAGCAAGACGCCGCGTTCCGTTAAGATTGTAGTTGCCTCTAGTGTGGTTGGCCCATTAGCAGCTTCCACCACTATCGAAGCCTTAATATTGGCAGCATTTTGCGCTGTAATCTGGTTGGAAATAGCCGCAGGAACAAGAATGTCACAATCTATCTCCAACAGTTCTTGATTGGTAATGGTTTCGGTAAATAATTGCGAGAATGTCCCAAAGCTGTCTCTTCTATCAAGCAAGTAATCAATGTCAAGACCATTTGGATCGTAAATACCGCCATATACGTCAGAAACAGCTATCACCTTTGCACCTGCATCATGCATAAATTTAGCTAGGTAACTACCAGCATTCCCAAAGCCTTGAATGACCACACGAGCACCTTTTAATTCCTTACCTTTTTTCTTTAAAGCTTCTTCGATACAGATCGTTACGCCAGCTGCTGTGGCTGTTTCACGGCCTTTTGAACCTCCAAGGACTAAGGGTTTTCCGGTAATAAAGCCTGGTGAATCAAACTCGCGTAAACGGCTGTATTCATCCATCATCCATGCCATGATTTGCGAATTAGTATAGACGTCCGGTGCAGGAATATCTTTCGAAGGCCCAACAATTTGGCTGACCGCCCGTACATATCCACGGCTGAGTCTCTCTAGCTCTCTAAAAGACATTTGCCTTGGATCGCAAATAATTCCACCTTTACCACCGCCATATGGAAGATCGGTAATACCGCACTTTAGACTCATCCAAATCGATAATGCCTTAACCTCTTCTTCATCCACCTCTGGATGAAAGCGGACGCCGCCCTTTGTTGGTCCTACAGCATCATTATGCTGTGAACGGTAGCCTGTAAAAACTTTAACCGTACCATCATCCATTCTGACAGGAATTCGAACCGTCAATAAACGAAGCGGATCCTTTAAAAGCTCATACATTTCGTTTGTATACCCTAACTTATTTAATGCTTTTCGGATCACTGTTTGTGTAGAATAAAATAAATTTAACGACTCTTGTTCCTTCTGTTGTTCCTTTGACATTTCATCAACCAATTGATTCGCAGGCATCTATGCCACCCCTTATTATACTAGAGTTATATTTTTAGGATAAAACCGTTTGAATTTTTTCAATAGCCCAATCAATTTCTTCTTTCGTAATAATGAGTGGCGGTGCAAAGCGAATAACAGTATCATGGGTTTCTTTACATAATAACCCTGCTTCTTTTAATTGTTCGCAATAGGGTCTTGCTTCTTCGGTTAATTCCACTCCAATAAACAAGCCTTTTCCACGGATTTCTTTAATGATTGGATTGCTAATCGCTTTTAATTGGTCAAGGAAATACTTTCCTAAATCAAGTGAACGTTCTGTTAGATGTTCGTCCTCAATAACCTCTAAGGCAGCAAGTGAAACGGCGCAAGCAAGCGGGTTTCCTCCAAATGTGGAACCGTGAGAACCTGGATTAAATACACCCAAAACGTCAGAGTTTGCAACAACACATGAGATTGGGAATACTCCGCCTCCGAGGGCTTTTCCTAAAATCAGCATATCTGGCTCAACATCTTCCCAGTCACAGGCAAACATTTTTCCCGTACGAGCTAAACCAACTTGAATCTCGTCAGCTATAAATAATACATTATTTTCTTTACACAATTCAGAAGCTTGTTTTAAGAATCCTTCAGGAGGTAATAGGATTCCCGCTTCCCCCTGTATAGGCTCGATTAAAAATGCCGCTGTATTCGGTGTGATGGCTTCCTTTAATGCCTCTAAATCACCATATGGAACTAATTTAATACCTGGAAGCATTGGACCAAATCCACGTTTGTACTCTGGATCTGATGATAGCGACACAGCTCCCATAGTCCTGCCATGGAAATTCCCTATGCAGGCAATGATTTCAGCTTGGTTTTCAGCAATACCTTTTACATCATAACCCCAGCGGCGTGCTGCTTTAAGAGCGGTTTCAACTGCTTCCGCACCTGTATTCATTGGAAGTGCCATATCTTTATTTGTTAGTTTACAAATTTTTTCATACCATGGACCAAGCTGGTCATTATGAAAGGCACGAGATGTCAGCGTAACTTTATCTGCTTGATCTTTCAACGCCTGAATAATTTTCGGATGGCGGTGCCCTTGATTCACAGCTGAATAAGCACTAAGCATATCCATATAGCGATTGCCTTCTGGACTTTCCACCCAAACACCTTCTGCTTTTGCAATCACGATTGGCAGTGGATGATAGTTATTTGCCCCATATTTATTTGTTTGTTCAATAATTTCTGTCGTTTTAGTTGTAACTGTCATGTTCGTTTCCCCCTTTATTCGTAGAGAGCATCAAGAGATGCCCTCGCTTTATCAATTTAGAGCATTTCTGAAGTGGTTTTTGCCTGCATGTGAAGCAACAAGTAATCCGGTCCGCCGGCTTTTGAATCGGTTCCAGACATATTGAATCCGCCAAATGGCTGATAGCCTACAATAGCACCCGTACATGTACGATTAAAATAGAGATTACCTACGTGGAATTCTTGTCTTGCCCTTTCAATGTGCCCGCGGTTATTTGAAATAAGCGCTCCTGTTAAACCATAATCAGTGTTGTTGGCAATTTTCATCATATGATCAAAGTCACGCGCCTTACAGAAAGTTACCACTGGTCCGAAAATCTCTTCCTTCATAAGGCGGGCATCCTCGTCCAAGTCAGCGAGTATGGTTGGTTGAATAAAATAACCCTTGGAGTCATCCCCTTCGCCGCCTGTCATTAATCTGCCTTCTTCTTTTCCAATTTCAATATAGCTCATGATCTTTTTGAATGATCTTTCGTCAATAACTGGTCCCATGTAAGTTTCTTGTAATTCTGGATTACCAATCGTAAGTGTTTTTGTTAGCGCAACCGCCTTTTCAAGGACAACATCATACACATCCTGGTGAACAACAGCACGGGATCCAGCTGAACATTTTTGACCTGAGTACCCAAATGCTGAGTAGACGATTGAAGCTGCAGCAAGATCCAAATCCGCTTCATTATCGACCACAACGGTGTCTTTACCACCCATCTCGGCAATCACACGTTTTAACCAAATTTGTCCTGGATTTACTTTTGCAGCACGTTCATATATACGGCAGCCTACTTCGCGCGAACCTGTAAACGATACAAATCGAGTTTTCGGATGATCTACTAAGTAATCACCAATTTGAGCACCGCTGCCAGGTACAAAATTCAGAACTCCTTTTGGCAGTCCAGCTTCATGCATCAGTTCTACAAATTTTGCAGCCACGATTGGTGTGGAATTAGCCGGTTTTAAAAGAACCGTGTTTCCAGAGACAATTGCTGCAACCGTTGTACCTGCCATAATTGCAAGCGGGAAGTTAAATGGTGAAATGATGATTCCCACACCAAGCGGGATGTAATTGAATTGATTATATTCTCCTGCCCGGCTTTTTACAGCTACACCTTCTTTAATGCTTAACATTTGTCTGGCATAATACTCGATAAAATCAATAGCTTCAGCAGTATCTGCGTCTGCTTCCTTCCATGGCTTCCCTGCTTCTTTTACTAGATAGCTAGAGAATTCATGTTTACGGCGGCGAAGCATTGCAGCCGCACGGAAAAGGATATTGGCACGATGTTCTGGGCTCCATGTTTTCCAAGTTTCAAACGCTGCTAATGCTGCTTGCATCGCTTTTTCAGCTAGTTCTTGACTTGCCATTGAAACACTGCCAATAACCTCTTCTTTATTGGCGGGATTGATTGATTGAATTTTTTCTTCAGTTGTGATAGATTCGCCGTCAATGATAACTGGGTAGTGTTTTCCAAGTTCGCTTTCGACAAAGGCAAGTGCTTCTTTAAAAGCCTGTATATTTTTTTCTTCCGTAAAATTAGTGAAAGGTTCATGTGAGTATGGATACATTGTTTTTCCCCCTTTTGTTGTTCGTAAAAGTATATTGCAAGTTCCGTGCCAACTTGAATTTTGCAGTTAAATAGCTTTTTTATGGTAGTAAGAGCCAATTATTTTTGCGCAAAATTTAATTTTTTCAATAAAACAGCAAAATTATTTTGCGTTAAGATGTTTTCTTTGCTTTAATAGATACATATAGGAAGAACAAGGGGATTAGAAAAAATGGAAAAATCAAAGAATGATTTGATCTATTTAACGAGGATGTATAAGAGGATATTGGACGAGATCGATGTTGGAGTCCATGCAGTCGATGAGACTGGTAAAACCATTATTTATAATAAAAAAATGATGCAAATGGAATCAATGGATCTTCAGGATGTTATCGATAAAAACCTTCTGGACGTGTTTATATTTAAAGATGACCAATCTAGTACACTAGTAAAAGCACTCCAAGAGGGAAAAGAAACGAGTAACGTAAAGCAGACCTATTTTAATAATAAAGGACGAGAAATTACCACAATTAACAACACAATTCCGATCTTTTCTAATCAAGAACTACAGGGAGCAGTGGAAATTGCTAATGATGTAACGAAGCTCGAACGCTTAATAAAGGGCAACATGAGAAAAGGGACTACTAAATACACCTTTGATCATATTATCGGGACCAGTCCTGCTATAAAAGAAGTAATAGAATCGGCTAGACGTGCGACAAGAACCTCATCCTATGTATTGATTGTTGGAGACACCGGCACGGGTAAAGAACTTTTCGCCCAAAGTATTCACAATGCCAGTGATCGCTTATCGGGGCCGTTTATTTCGCAGAATTGTGCGGCTTTGCCGGATAACTTAATTGAGAGTCTTCTGTTCGGCACAAAACGCGGGGCATTCACAGGGGCTATGGATACCCCAGGGTTATTCGAACAAGCGAACGGCGGAACATTGCTTCTTGATGAAATTAACTCCTTAAATATGAACCTTCAAGCAAAACTGCTCCGAGTCCTTCAGGAAAAAATGATTAGAAGGATCGGTGATACAAAGGACACACCTGTAGATGTCCGGGTCATAGCTAATATGAATGAGGATCCGATTGATGCAGTTGCAAATAATCGGATGCGAAAGGATTTATATTATCGGCTTGGCGTAGTAACGATTTTTGTTCCACCTTTAAAAGATCGTAAAGAAGATATTCCGTTATTAGTCGAGCATTTTATAGAAAAATATAATGAACGATTTCAAATGCAAGTAAAAGGTTTATCGGAAGAGGTCAAACAATCGTTCTACGATTATGATTGGCATGGAAATGTGCGGGAACTCGAGCATATTATTGAAGCAGCCATGAATATCATGATGGATGGTGAAGACTTTATCATGTACCGCCATTTGCCATACCAGTATCGAAATAAAATGCAGATGAAAGAACGAATGATGCCCCTTTCAACAGTTGATACGTTTATGAAAGAAACGGGGGACGTTACGGTTCCATTAAAAGAGCAACTGGAGTTATTTGAAAAAACCTATATTGAGCATGTACTCAAGAAAAATGAGTTTAATATTTCCAAAACGGCAAAGTTGCTGGGATTAAGCCGTCAGAGCTTACAGTATCGATTAAAGAAATTAAATTTTGAGGTAAATAATTAATATTCTCTGCCATAAGAGGGGTTAAAGATAACGAACGTTGACTTTCACGAGCCAGAGTTCGTTATTTTTTTATTTTTTTGGCTGTGTTAAAGGATGTTGTAGATTTTAGCACGTTGATTGGAGCGGAAGGCGGCGAAGACTCCTGCGGGAGTACGGGGCTGG
>NZ_JBALNF010000013.1:0-107139 GCF_036962465.1 Neobacillus vireti | reverse complement strand
ACACAGCCATTTTTTAAAAATTTTGTACAAGCTAAACAACGGATGACTCACTTTCCGGAGAGCGCTTTCATATAATATAGCAGGAGCAAAATGAAATCTATCAACAATTTTCTACGATACCCCTTTTATTATTAAAACATACAAGCATAAATATTCCATTTTTCCCCCATACTAAGAAAAAATGATGAGGTGAAGAAAATGGGACTACTCAACTCATTTAATCAATGGAAAGAGGCAAGATATCAAAATCATGTCTCGACTATGAAAGACCAAGGAAAATGCCCTGATTGTGAAGGTCGAGGCTATACGGTATATCCTTATAATGAGTTTGCCTACTTTAATTCATTTGAATGCCCTGGATGCCAAGGCAGCGGTCAATATGTTGATTGGGAAGAAATGAGGTAGTTGGTAAGGAAATGTTAAAAAAGAAAAATCCCAGCATACCGAGGCTGGGATTTTTACTTATTAACTCTTTTTAACTTGATTTTGATAAACCCTCGCGGTTCTAATTTCAACCGTGAGGGAACCTCTCCGGACAGTTGATTTTATCATAAGAGGGACACCCGTCGTATTTTTAAATCGAAAATCATAGCCGCCATAAGAAACGGTTGCATCTCTTCCAGTTGGGACATAGCCCACATGCAGAGAGTGATGATGTTTTTCAATATAACTAACAGCTAATTTATCAATTGCGTTATACAAGGTGGACGAGGTTTGACAAATGCCACCGCCAATTCCGTCCACTAACTTTCCATCTAGAGCTTCCGGTGCAGGTTGATACCCATGCTCAGCATCACTTGGTCCTACAGTGGTGTTAAAGGAAAAGGAGTCTCCAGCACCCAGAATAACATTATTAATCGCGTCCGCCGATAGTGCAATATTTTTCGACCTGCCGGCCACGCCGCTATTAAAGCGGGTCGTATAAGAGGCAACGACTACCTCTCCTAACTGAGCTGCCTCTTCAGGCTTGTAGCCGCTTCCTGTCACATACAAGGGGATTTCAACGTCACCGCCTTTTAAAGAGGCTTGAATAATTTTATCAATCAGTTCTTCCTCTTCAAGGATCGTTTGCGGCGAACCTTTTATTACTTGACCATTTACATCAAGTTTGTCGAGGTTCATTCTTTTGTCATATCCAGGCGTCTCATTTGTACCCCTCGCCAATTCCCTCGATAATTCGGCTAATTGGGCTTTATATTTTCCATCATCTGATCCATATCCCATTTCTTTTGGTTTTAATGTTTTAATGACACTTTTGGAATTCGGATCGATAAGGTTTACAAAAACCGGTTTTTCCGCTTTCTTTTTCTGCTTTGCCTTCAATTGTTTGTCTTGCTCGCTTTTTTGCGGACCTGCCGCAATCGCTTCTTTTTCTTTTGTGTTTTGCTCTGAACAACCAGCTAATCCTACTAAACAGCCTGCCAATAAAATGATGATGATTCTAGTAAACTTTTTCATTTTCCCCCAACTTTACTCGTTATTTCGTTTGAATATTTCTCTTAACCTATTACTATATGATTTGACGAATATCCGCTAATTTGGTTTCATTCATAATCCTATTTATTCCATTTTTATTTCCACTTTCCTACATTTGACATGGGTTCATTCTATCACTTTTTCTAGTAATAAAATGACTTTTCTGCTGTCATAAAAGAAAAATATAACTTTCGGACTAAAAACTTTGAATAAATACACGAGATAGGTAAATAGTAATACCTAGGTTTGTTCATTTATAGGAGGTGCTTAAATGTCTGTATATGTCCATCAGACGTTTGTCATTAAACAAGATAAGTTTAAAGAAGGAATAGATAATTTAAGGGAGATTAAAAAGTTTAGAAGCGAAAATTATGATCACAAGGTCGAGATCCTGACTCCTATATCAGGAGAAGATCATACTTACGCCCTTCTCACCATTTATGAGGGATTAGCTGAAATGGAATTACAAAATAAAAAAATGTTTGAAGACGAAGAATACTTAGAGCTAATCGGTCCCTTCTTCCTAGAAAATATTGAACAAGGCAGTATGTATACACAAATTTATCGTTCCTTAAGTGAAAAAAAACCGGACAATAAGAAGGAAAAAGAAAAGGATAAATAAAAACTTCAAAAAAAACAAAAAGGGCGCTTAGCCCTTTTTGTTTTGTCTTATAACAGCATATTTAAGAGCATTGCACCCCCAAATGCGACAAATGAAAGGATTGTTTCTAAGACTGTCCATGTTTTAAACGTTTCCGGAACACTTAGTCCTAAATATTCTTTTACCATCCAAAAACCTGCATCATTAACATGTGAAAACATTAACGATCCTGCTCCCGTCGCTATTACAAGTAATTCTAGATTCACGTCTGTCATCCCAGCAACCACTGGCGAAACAATCCCGGCGGCCGTGGTTAAGGCTACTGTAGCTGATCCAGTTGCAATCCGAATTAATCCTGCAATTAAAAAAGCCAAAACTAGTGGAGATAGAGATAAATTCTCAGCCATTCGTGCGATGGTATCCCCTACCCCACTTTCAATTAATATTTGTTTAAATCCACCCCCAGCCCCAATGATTAAGGCGATGGAACCGACCGGCAGCAAACATTCCTCTGTCAATGTTTTAATAGCCTCTTTACCCATCCCTCTTCGCATGCCAAGGAAATAGTAGGCTACAAAAACAGAGATAAGCAGAGCAATAATAGGACTCCCGATAAAAATGAGAAATTTTGTTATTCCTGCCGTTAATTTTAAGTAAGGAGCGATGGCTGATAGGATCATCAGTAATACAGGCAGTAGAATGATAAAAAAAGAAATACCTGTACTAGGTAATGATTTAGCTTTATTGCTAATTCGAATCAACTCAGGTTCTCCTTGTGGTATGACTCTTTTATTAACCCACATGGCAAACAATGGACCTGCAATAATAACAGCTGGAATTGCAATGATTAGCGAATATAAGAGGACTTTTCCTAGATTTGCTTTGTAGATACTGATGGCTGCCAATGCCCCTGGATGTGGCGGAACCAGTCCATGAACGATCGATAATCCGGCAATACAAGGTAAGGCAATTAATAAAATATTTTGTTTAGATGATTTATGAACTGAAATGACTAAAGGTAATAGGATTAAAATCCCCACTTCAAAAAATACAGGAATCCCAATAATAAATCCTGATAACATCATGGCCCAGGGTAATTTGTTAACCCCAAAAATGCGTATAAAGTATTCTGCTATCTGCATGCCCGCTCCAGAGTCTGCCATCATTTTACCTAGAATGGTTCCTAAAGCCAAAATGCCGATTAAATGCCCAAGGACCCCGCCTACCCCTGTTTCATATGCAGACACAATTTTATCTAGTGATAGCCCTGATACTAATGCTAAAAACAAACTTGCCACTAGTAAGCTGATAAATGCATGCCATTTAAACCATGATACACCCAGAACAACGATGACAATTGACACGAGCGTCATCAGTAATAAAAAAGTATCCATACAAACACCATCCTCATAGAAATTGTTGTTATATTCCCTCTTATTGTTAACATTTGTTTTATTAAAATTCGATTTACGTTAAACTAAAAAGCCTTCATCCTAAGAAATCTAAGGATGAAGGCTTACTTATTAATCTCGATCTAAAAGCGCTGCACCAGCTATTCCTGGTTTAGTCATTTCAAATATATTTAAGATAAGGTCTAATTCTTCTTCCGTCAGTACATCATGCTGCAAACATAATTCGCGAACCGATTTGCCACTTACAATCGCTTCTCTGGCAATTCGAGCAGCCACTTCATAACCCAGATGCGGATTAACAGCTGTGATAATACCGACACTTTTTTCTACATATTCTTTTAAACGCGCTTCGTTTGCTTCAATCCCCTTTAGGCAAAAATCAGTAAAGGAACGGAATCCATTATTCATAATACTAATAGACTGAAGTAAATTAAACACCAGTACAGGCTCCATCACATTTAATTCCAGTTGACCAGCTTCTGAAGCCAGACAGATGGTATGATCGTTTCCAATTACCTGGAAGGCAATTTGGTTAATTAGTTCCGGCATGACCGGGTTTACTTTTCCTGGCATGATGGACGAACCTGGCTGGCGGGGCGGCAAGTTAATTTCCCCAAGTCCTGCTCGCGGACCAGATGCCATTAAACGCAGGTCATTGGCTATTTTGGACATATTCATCATACAAACTTTTAATGCAGCCGACACCTCGGTATAGGCATCCGTATTTTGAGTCGCATCAACGAGATGTTCAGCATTGACTAATGGGAGTCCGCTAATATCGGCCAACTGTTTTACCACATCTTTAATATATTGAGGATCGGCATTTAAACCCGTACCAACCGCAGTGGCCCCCATATTAACTTCATATAAATGTTTTTTCGAATTTGAGATCCTCTTTATATCTCGTTCAACAACACGGGAGTAGGCTTCAAATTCTTGTCCAAGGCGGATTGGAACGGCATCCTGCAGGTGGGTTCGTCCCATTTTGATAACGTTTTCAAATTGTTTTGCCTTCTCCCTGAAAACGGCAAGCATATCATCCATCGTTACAAGTAATTTCTCCAGTAATGTTAGAGAAGAGATATGAATGGCTGTCGGGAATACATCATTCGTAGATTGTGACATATTGACATGCGTATTTGGACTTAAGTGAATATAGGTACCTTTGGCATGACCAAGTAATTCAAGTGCACGATTGGCGATTACTTCATTTGCGTTCATGTTCATAGATGTCCCCGCGCCGCCTTGAATTGGATCGACAATAAATTGATCATTCCACTTACCAGCAATAACTTCATCAGCTGCTTGACAAATCACCTCACCAAGCCCTGAATATAATCTCTTAGTATTCATATTGGCTTTAGCTGCTGCCTTTTTTACCATTGCCAATGCTTTGATTAATTCTTCGTGAATGGAGTACCCTGTAATTGGGAAATTCTCAACCGCCCTTAGTGTTTGGATTCCATAGTAGGCATCTAGTGGAATTTCTTTTTTCCCTAAGAAATCTTGTTCGGTTCTGTTTGTAATCATAGCTTTTCTGTCTCCTTTTTAAAAACGTACTTTCCTCACAAAAAAATAATAACAATAAAAAATGACTCTGTCTCTACTTTCGGCCATAATTCTCGGTCAAATTCAAAATTGTTCTGTTAAAATAATAATATTTCGGGACGCGTTATAAATTTTTTTATAGTTTTGCCAAATAAGCCATCATTCCGTCATTAATTTCCACAGAAGAAAGAGTGGTTTCATGTCGGTTTTAGTTACCTGTGTAGAAATTTGTCATAATCTTTATTTTACTAATATCTTATATTAATAAGTTATTCATGTTATAATCATCTCAATATTATTTCAATATTATAAAATTTTAAAAAATGAAGGTAATTTGAAAGTGAGGTTTACTAGTTGAAATGGTTACAACTACTCTTGGAATTATTCCACAACCCAAAACGTACGGCCCGCTTGGCAATCTCCCACAACTAGATTTACATCAACCATCTCAATCCATTATGAAACTTTCCTATGAATATGGTCCCATTTTTAAACTTAAATTTCCTACCGGCACAGGTATTTTTATATCCTCTGCTGACTTAGTGAAAGATGCATCTGATGAGTCCCGTTTTGATAAGCTGGTAAATGCCCCATTGCAGAAGGTACGGGCATTTTCTGGGGATGGGCTGTTTACAAGCTGGACCAAAGAGGATAACTGGCGCAAGGCCCATAACATACTTCTTCCCAGCTTTAGCCAAAGTGCCATGAAGGGGTATCATTCCATGATGGTTGACATAGCCTTACAGCTTGTACAAAAATGGTCGCGCCTCAATTCGGATGAAAGTATTAATGTTCCTGAAGATATGACAAGGCTTACACTGGATACCATTGGCTTATGCGGTTTCAATTATCGCTTTAATAGTTTCTATCGAGAAAAGCCGCACCGATTTATTAAAAGTATGGGACGTGCCCTTGACGAAGCAATGAATCAAAGTAATCGTCTCGGCGTTCAAGACAAGCTGCTGATCAAAAAAAAGCGCCAGTTTAATCGTGATATCGAGTACATGTTTTCCCTAGTAGATCGAATAATCGAAGAGAGAAAACAGAGTGAAAGCCATGATGCGGAAGACTTACTATCCCGTATGCTGGATTGTGAAGACCCGGTCACAGGTGAAAAACTAAGCGATGAAAATATTCGTTATCAAATCATTACATTTTTAATAGCAGGACATGAAACCACAAGCGGGTTACTATCCTTTGCCCTTTATTTCTTAATGAAACACCCTGAAGTTCGTGCAAAAGCCTATGAAGAAGTAGACCGGGTGCTGACAAGTTCGATCCCAACCTATCAGCAAGTCCGCCAATTAAAGTATATTCGAATGATTTTAAATGAATCTTTACGACTCTGGCCAACCGCACCGCTTTTCTCTTTGTACGCAAAGGAGGATACATTGTTAGCAGGAACCTATCCGCTTAAGCGAAGAGATGTAGTCAACATTTTATTGCCCGTATTACATCGCGACCCCAATGCCTGGGGTGATGATGCCGAAGAATTTATTCCCGAACGGTTTGCCGATCCTAAAAAAATCCCACACCACGCTTTCAAACCATTTGGGAATGGACAACGAGCTTGTATAGGGCAGCAATTTGCCATGCATGAGGCTACCCTGTTAATCGGGATGATTTTAAAACAATTTGAGTTAATTGATTATACGAACTATCAATTGAAAATAAAAGAGACGTTAACATTTAAACCGGATGAATTATACATAAAAGTTCAACCGCGTAAATATGATTCTCCTGTTTCTTTTTTACAGGATACACCACGTGCAGCTCTTATGGCGGCAGGGAACAAATTTCAAGCAGAGCGTGCTCCCTCTTCACATAGCACACCGCTGCTGGTGTTGTATGGATCAAATATGGGCACGGCTGAAGGACTTGCCCATGATTTATCTGTAACAGCACGTTTTAAAGGGTTCCAAAGTGAGGTTGCCCCTCTCGATGAGTTTGTTGGCAAACTTCCTAAACAAGGGGCTGTTATCATTATCTGTTCCTCTTATAATGGTAACCCGCCAAAAAATGCTCGTAAATTTGTGAAATGGTTAAAAGAATCGGAGAGTGAATCACTATCATCCATCCGGTTTGCTGTGTTTGGCTGCGGTGATACAAATTGGGCAAGTACCTATCAAAGTATTCCTACCTTCCTTGATGAAAAGCTTGCTGAAAAAGGCGCGAGCCGTATCGTTCAGAAAGGTCAGGGAGATGCGAGTGCGGATTTTGAAAACCAATTCGAATCATGGCACGAGCAATTATGGCCCGCTGTTTTTAATGCGTTGGGAATTGAGGATAGAGAAAAAAGGGTTGATAACTCACTTTCGATTCAATTTATTAGCTTGCAGAACCAAGATAACCAGCAAGTTGCTGTGTCTATGGACACCCTCCAAACCGCTCTACTTCCTCAGAATTCATCTGAACTAGTTGAACGTGTATTAAGTCGATATGCTTTGGAGAGCAATGAACAACTAATTCTATCCGGAGACAAGGAAAAAATGTTCCACCTTCCACTTGATTTTCCTATACGTACTTCGGATCTCTTAAAATATAGTGTGAACTTGGAAGAGAGTGTTACGCAGATCCAGCTCCACGAATTGATTGAATGGACAGTCTGCCCTCCACACAAAAAAGAATTGGAGCAGCTTGAAAGTAATGAAGAAATAATTGCTGAAAAAAGGCTGACAATGCTGGATTTATTAGAAAAATATCCGGCCTGCGAACTTCCTTTTGAAAGGTTTATCCAAATGTTATCACCTTTAAAAGGGTAAATTGCTGACCCTGCTCCAGCTGCTGGCGGTTCGCTGCTGGCGGATACCAGCTAATAACTGTCGAAATTAAAAAGAGGTAACCAATGAGTCCTTCAACTCAATGGTACCTCTTTTGTTTTTCTATAAGTGGCGGCAAATTTACCGTTCTAAAAAAGAATGATTGAATTTTCTTAGCAGCTCGCCGAAAACTCGGCACTCCTCTTCCGGCCAATCTTGAAGTAATTCTGTAATCCGTTCAAAACGCGCCTGCATATGTTCTTTTAATTCTTTTTTTCCTACCTCCGTAATTTCAAACGTATAAGCCCTTCCATCTAACGGATCAGGAATTTTATATAAGCAGCCTTTCTGCTCTAAAGCTGCTGCTTGTCTGCTAACCGTTGATATATCCAATTGGAATTCACCTGCTAACACCTTTACGCCTACCGCCCCTTTCATGGCGATGCGACGAAGTAACAGATAGGCAGATCGGTCGAGACTCCCAACCTTCTTATGATTATTATCCGAAGTGGTTCGTCGGAGCAAGATTGCTAATTCAAGTTCGATCATTTCTAGAGCATTTTCATTCATTTTATAACCTCACAGTATTCAATATTCCTAATCATTATCATATCATAATCATAATTCATTTTTATTTTCGCGTCAGCAACAGAAAACATCATTGACGAAGTGGAAAATAGTTGTATAATACAATCATATATACTTTCATCATACAACTATATTCAACCAATTAAAAAGGAGAGATGTGAATGTCATCCACACCACAATCGATTGCGTCAGCCTCAAAATCAGAGGTGCAACCATCATTACTAACACAGCCAAAGTCAGTATGGGCCGTGTTTTTCGCTTGTATCATTGCTTTCATGGGTCTAGGTTTAGTAGACCCCATCCTGCCTGCCATTGCAGAACAATTGCACGCCACACATAGTCAAGTTACCTTACTGTTCACCAGCTACAATGCTGTTATGGCAGTCGCCATGCTCATCACCGGGATGATTTCTTCAAGACTCGGTATTAAGTGGACCCTCCTTTCCGGCATTGTTATCATTGCTGTATTTTCCGCACTTGGAGGATTTTCAAATGGAATATGGACCCTTGTAAGTCTTCGCGGCGGCTGGGGATTAGGAAATGCTTTATTCGTTGCAACTGCACTTGCTGCCATTGTCTCGCTATCCAAAAGCGGAACAGCTAAAGCCATTATTTTGTATGAAGCAGCAATTGGTCTGGGGATTTCTGTAGGTCCGCTGCTTGGAGGCTGGTTAGGGGCAATGTCCTGGAGAGGACCTTTTCTGGGTGTTGCTGTCCTAATGGTGATAGCTTTTATTGGATTAATTGTATTAATGCCAAAGTCTCAACAACATCAACATGCTAACCAGGCAAAAACATCTATTCTAGACCCATTCCGCGCCCTCAAACACCGTTCATTACTTGTCTTTGGAATTGCGGCCGCCCTTTATAATTTTGGCTTTTTCACACTGCTCGCTTATGCCCCGTTTGTGATGGGATTGGATGAACATGGACTGGGCTTTGTATTCCTAGGATGGGGAATCTTACTTGCGATTACCTCTGTCTTTATGGCTCCTGAATTACAGTCTAGGTTTGGAACCATTAAATCAATGTGTGCAATGTTAGTGTTGTTTGGTATCCTCCTTTTTGTCATGGGTACATGGACATCTTCACAAGCAGTTATCATTACTTGCGTTATTGCCGCTGGTGCATTATTAGGTAATAACAATACACTTATTACTACTGCAGTAATGAATGCTGCCCCTGTTCAACGCTCAACAGCGTCAGCTGCGTATAGCTTCCTTCGCTTTATCGGCGGCGCCATTGCCCCTTTTATGGCTGGTAAGCTGGCAGAAATTTATAATCCATCTGTTCCTTTTATTGTTGGAGGAAGTTTTGTTATCATTTCTGTACTGTTTATTTTAATAAACAAAAAGCACATTAATCATGTTGATGATGTTGAATTAGGTCATTAAACGTACGTAAAGGGATCTGTCTTGCTGACAGCCCCTTTTTCTTTTTGAAATCTGTCATTAGTCAATGAATATCCCGCTTCTTAAAACGTCCGCCGCGAACTTCAGCAATGTCAGCAATGGCTAGAAATGCGGTAGGATCAATATCTTCCACAATGGTCGTGAGTTTCGATTCTTCCAATCGAGAAATGATACTGAAAATAACTTTCTTATCATCTCCTGTATAGGCCCCTTCGCCATTTAAGTAGGTTACTCCTCGTCCTAGCCGGTCATTTACGGCATTTCCGATTTCATCGGCATTGTCACTAATAATCCAGACAGATTTAGTTTCCTCAAGCCCTTGTACAACCGTATCGATTGCTTTCGAAGCAATGACATACGCTAATAACGAGTACATAGCACGATCCCAGGTAAAGACAAAGCCTGCTGCGCCTAAGATAAAAATATTCATAAACATAATGATTTGACCAACTGAAAAAGGAACCTTTTTGCTAATAACAAGAGCTAGGATTTCTGTGCCATCTAATGCACCGCCATTACGTATGACAAGCCCCACTCCTATTCCTAAAATCATTCCGCCAAATAGGGTGGCCAAGAGGATATCTTCTGTAAAAGGAGGAATGGGATGAAAAAACGAGGTAAATATGGATAATACGATAATTCCATAAACTGTTGAAAATGCAAAGGTTTTTCCCATTTGTTTGTAACCGAGATAAACAAAAGGCAGGTTCAAAATAAATAGAAAGAGTCCTAATTTCCATCCGGTCAGATGCGCCAGCATAATGGAGATACCAGTTATTCCCCCATCAATTACGTGGTTAGGCACTAAAAATATTTCTAGTCCTGTGGCCATTAGAATAGCTCCAATGGTAATGGCGATGATTCGAAAAATCACCTTGCTCAGAGGCAATTTCCGATGCTGAAAGTTTTCCTTCATCAATTCTGTCATTCAACCACTCCTTATTCATTGTATTTGCCGTAAGATCATCCAATCTAGCAGGAATCCCTAAATAAATATGTTCTTTATATGATTATACCATATTTTTAAATAAATTTGAACCGTAGTTCATATTTCAAAAAAAGAAAAAAGGGATTGCAGCCTCTGCAACCCCCATTTCTTATACCATTACCTTACATATATTATTTGTAAATTCAACTGGATCTTCAATTGGTAAGCCTTCAATTAGCAATGCTTGATTGTATAGCAAGTTTGTAAATAAGGTTACCTTATCCTTGTCCTGTTCGAAGGCATCCTTTAATGATGCAAACACCTCGTGATGAACATTAATTTCCAAAATCTTATCTGCTTTAATATTTTGGCTGTTCGGCATAGCATTTAAGATTTTTTCCATTTCAATCGAGACTTCCCCCTCAGTTGCTAAACATACTGGATGAGTTTTAAGTCGTTTCGATACTTTTACATCTTTAACCTTATCTTTTAAAACATTTTTCATAAACTCAAATAATTCTTTATTGTCTTGCTCCTCTGCAGACGTATCTTGATTTTCTTCTGCTTCAAAGCCTAAATCACCGCTGGAAACTGATTTAAATTCTTTTTCTTTATAAGACATTATCATTCTAATGGCAAACTCATCAATCTCATCAGTGAAATAGAGAATTTCATAGCCCTTGTCCGCAACTAATTCCGTTTGTGGCAGCTTATCAATCCGATCATTCGATTCCCCGGTTGCATAGTAAATATATTTTTGGTCCTCTGGCATTCTTGATAGATACTCGTCAAGAGTGACCAATTTTTTCTCCTTGGATGAGTAGAACATTAATAAATCCTGGAGTTCTTCTTTATGGCTTCCATAATCACTGTAAACACCATATTTTAGTTGTCTTCCAAATGATTTAAAAAATGTTTCATACTTTTCACGGTCATTCTTTAATATCGATAACAATTCGCTTTTGATTTTCTTATTAATGTTTTTGGCAATTAGCTTTAATTGACGGTCATGCTGAAGCATTTCTCTGGAGATATTTAAAGATAGATCTTCAGAGTCCACCATACCCTTCACAAAACTAAAATAGTCCGGAAGTAAATCAGCACATTTATTCATGATTAACACACCATTGGAATATAACTCTAACCCTTTTTCAAATTCCTGTGTGTAATAATCAAATGGAATATTCTCCGGGATATATAATATGGCGTTATATCTTACCGCCCCATCCACGCTGATATGAATATGTTTAAGCGGCTTATCAAAACCATAGCGTTTTTCCGAGTAAAAAAGTTCATAGTCCTCTGTTGTTAAATCCTTCTTATTCTTTTTCCAAATAGGAACCATGCTGTTAATGGTTTGTTCTTCCACTACTTCTTCAAATTCATTTTCACTGCCCTCTTTGAGCTTACGTTCTGTAACATCCATTTTGATTGGATAGCGGATAAAATCCGAATACTTCTTGATGATTGACTTTAAACGGTACTCTTCAAGATACTCATCATAATTTTCATCTTCAGTATTTTCTTTAATTTTCAAGGTAATCTCGGTACCAATTGAATCTTTCTCACATGGAGTGATGGTGTATCCATCTGCTCCTTTTGATTCCCACTTATAGGCTTCCTCACTGCCTAATGCCTTACTTAGAACGGATACTTCATCTGCCACCATAAAGGCTGAATAAAAACCAACCCCGAACTGACCAATGATATCGTAACCGTCTTTAATTTCATTTTCTTTTTTGAAAGCTAACGAGCCACTTTTCGCAATCGTACCAAGGTTATTTTCAAGTTCTTCCTTCGTCATGCCTATACCAGTATCAGTGATTTTCAATAATCGATTACCCTTATCAGCTGTGACTTTTATGTAGTAGCTATCTTGGTCAAAGGTCAACGTATCATCAGTTAAAGCCTTATAGTAAATTTTATCTATCGCATCGCTAGCATTTGATAATAACTCTCTTAAGAAAATCTCTCGGTGTGTATAAATCGAGTTAATCATCATATCTAGTAATCGTTTTGACTCTGCTTTAAATTGCTTGGTTTCCATCAAGACCTCTCCTTTTTGCAAAATATAACTATATTTTAGCACTCTTGACCAGTGAGTGCTAACAATTATTTTAATAACATAAATATTAAATTTTTGTCAAGAAAAAAAGCACCCTGGTGGATGCTCGTTTTTACAAAAGCAAATTGCTTTATTGGATAATCTTTGAAGCCCTTGCTAGTTCTGCCGTCTTTTGAATTCGTTTGCTCAAAGGTTTTTTCAAGACTAAGGCTAAAAGAATGCTGGCTGCTGTAAAGATTAGTAAATAAAACACATCCTTCACCACCACATCCCAGACCATTCCTCCCACCGCTTCTCGCAGCAAGCTTACAGCATACGTAAACGGCATAAAAGGATATATCAATTGAAAAAACGATGAGGTTGTACTAACAGGAAAGGTAGCACCTGAACTTGAAATTTGCAGCACTAAAAGAATGATGGCTAAACCTTTCCCGATTGTACCAAAGACAGAACATAAGGTAAAAGTAATCGTAACAAATACCAGCCCAATCAAAATACAAAAAAGAACAAACCATAGTTTATCAACAGCATAAGTATGGAGGATTAGTAAATCACCAAGTGAAACGATAACTGCTTGACTGACTCCAATCGTAAGAAAAGTAAGCATCCTTCCAAAGTAAACCTGATAGCTTTTATACTGTTGGTTGTTGTCCTCTACATCTACTCGAAGTGAGGCAATCAGGAAGGTAGCACCTACCCAAAGTGCGAGCATCGTATAAAAAGGTGTCATTGCTGAACCATAATTAGGAATTGGAAATATCCTTTTGGTCTTTAACAGAACAGGACTAGATAAAAAGTTACTCTCCGCTTGCGGATCATGCTTCAAAAATTGAATTAGATCATTCACATCCACACTGCCTTTTAATCTTCGAAGTTTATCAGCTGTGCTTCTAATTTGCGATTCAAATCCTGGTAGATCATTTCTTGCGAGATCAGCTGCTTTATGTACAGCTGATTCTAATTCAGGCAGCTTTGTACGAACAAGATTAGCGGCTTTTTGAATATCATTCTCTAACGAAGGCAGGTCATTTCGAACAAAATCAGCTGCTTGATGAATCTTTTTTTCAATAGTGGGAAGGTCATTTTTCATGAAATTGGCGGAGCTGTTTATTATTTGTTCCCCTTCTGAAACCTTCTGCTGGAGATCAACACGAGCTCGCATAATGGTATTGTGAAGGCTTACTAAATCATCATGAAGAGTTGTTAGCTTTGAATTATTTTCACTAGTTTCAGCCTGTGTGGCAGCTTGTGAGGTACGCTCTATCGCTTCTGTAATAGTCGTTTCCATTTCGGATAAATTTGCTTCGACTTGAGTTACTATTTCATTTACACGATTTAAATCACTCAATTTCTCTTGAAGTGCCAATATTTTCTCACTTGCTTCATTGACGAGCGGCAGATTCGCTTCCACTTTTAGAATACTGCTCCCAGCCTGGGTTATTTCAGGGATTCTTTGCTCCAGTTCGATGATTTTTTGACCTTTTTCTCTAATTTCGGGCAGTTTCCCTTCTAACTCAATCGCTTTCTTTCCCATTGCATTGATTTCCGGTAATGCCTGTTCTAGTTTGAAGATTTGTTCCTCCATATTGTGAATCGATGGCAAGGCCTTCTCTAGCTCAACTCCTGCTTTATAAAAACCGGAAAAAATGGCATCTCCCACTGTTTTGACAAATGCCTGGCTAATTTGACTGGTGACACTTGATGCCCCTGAGCTTGCAATTTTTGGAGCAACAGCATTAATCTTTTCATTTACCCCAAACAAGATCTGCGGCTTTTTCGGATTAATTTCAAGAATGCTGGTTATTTTTTTTGAAAAGTCAGCAGGGATATAGAGATAGGCATAATATTCACCTTTTTTGACTCCCAATTTGGCGGTAGTGTAATTAACAAATTTCCAGCCAAGTTTCTTATTTTCTTTTAGATTTTGGACAATTTCTTTTCCAACGTTTATTTTTTTTCCTTGGATTTCCGTTCCTTCATCTCCATTGGCCACTGCTACTTTAATTCCAGAGGTATTGCTGTATGGGTCCCACATTGCCTTAATATTAATCCAAGCATAGGCGGATGGCAGTATTGTGAGTGCCCCCAATAACAAGATAGCAATTGGCACTTTACTTATATTTTTCCAATCAGTCCTATAGATGTTCCATATTTTACCCATAGTCCCCCGCCTTTTGTAAGAGTTCCTCCACTTAGCTTTCCACTATTTGCTTAACTAGATTCAGGGAATGAATAATCATTTTTTTGTGTGAGATATTTAGGCATTTCGTTCAGGTGATTATGAGTGTGGTTGCATATGCTGATATAAAATACTTGATGAAAGGGGCATTTCTGTGAGCAAGTCATCGGACAATCCAATCATACCTAATACAGTGATTGATTTACTGGTAAGTGATATTTTTCGAAAAAATGGAATCAGTTTGGACAAAGCGAAAGGAAACTTATCTGAGGAACAAAAACAAATGTTAAAAGATTTAATCAAAGATTTATCTCAGCAAGTGGATTCGTTTGTTAAAAACCCCCCCAACGAAAAGAAAATAGATTAATAAATGAACCACTTAAGACGCCTGAATAGGCGTTTTTTTTGAGTTCATTTTTTAAAAAATAGGCTTGTTTTAGGGACTCGTCCAATCATAACAGGAGACAACCTCATATATTAAATCGAAACTAACAAAAAGGAGTGTTTTATAAATGGCATCATCCAGCAGAGATAAACAAAAAAGCAGCAGCGGCGAGAAGAACCATCGTGACTACGAGAAAAAAGAGCATAAATCCAGTTCCAAGCATGACGAGCATGAGAAAAAACATCATAACGCAGAAGTAGCACAAGAAGCGGGCCAATTCTCTTTTGTAGATCAAGAATCTGATGAGCTAATCTTTATTAAAGATTCTTGCAACGTCAAGGTTCATTCGACTGATACACAAGCAGCCGTTTCCTTACAAGTTGGACTACAGCTAGCTATTGCGATTGTCGTTAGAATTACAATTGGAGATTCACCAACAGGTCAAAGTGTTTTGCAAGATCTAATGCAGGTGTTTGATTCTGAACAGACAAACAAGCAAAAAGTTATTGTCGAAAATTCAAAAGATATCACTATTACAACCACTGATACAGACCTATCTGTCAATATCCAAGCACTATTACAAGTACTTGTTTCATTAGTGGTTAAGTTAGACGTTCTATAAAAAAAAAACAATAAGAGGTGAAAATAACATGAGCGAAAACAAATGGAAAGCATTGGATCACTGTGACGATAAAGGTAAAGGAAACGAAGCAAACGTTTTACAAGAAGGAGACCAAGTGTCTTCAACTACCCAAGAATCCTTTGAATGGATTGTCGTAAAAGATTCTGAAGGCGTCACTGTTCACACAACTGATACTCAAGCAGCCGTTTCCCTACAAGCTGCTATTCAAGTTGCTATTGCAGTTGTCATTAGTATCACAATTGGAGATTCTGAAAAAGGCAGTGCAGTCGCACAGGATTTTAAACAATTCTTCAAATCAAAACAACGTAATTCTCAAAAAACAGTCATTCAGGGCAGTAAATGTGTAGAAGTGACAACAACAGATACACAAGTCTCTGTGAACATCCAAGCATTACTTCAAGTTCTAGTTGCGATTGTTGCAAAATTAGATGTTCTATAATTAAAATGATTAAACAAAAAAAAGGCTGCCAGCTGGCAGCCTTTTTTATTTAGTTGTTTCCTCTTTTTGGGCAAGATTATAATTATATTTTGAACGGTCAACAGGGGTAAAGTTTTTTGGAGTATAGAAACGTAATAAATCTCCATTGACTACTTTATCTGAAAAAGTAAGTTTTTCCTGGACCATCTCTTTATATTTCTTTGCCTCAGCCAGTTTGTCCGATTCTAGCTTAAGCCCAGTAGCTGAATCATAATATTTACCATCGACCGAAGTTATCGTTGGGCTCACATAGTCGCCGTTTCGGAATGCCACTAAACTATCATGCTGTTTAGACAGTAAGTCCGTACCAAATTGGACATTATCTTTTGTATCGATACCTAATAGATGAAGAACAGTTGGCAGAAGGTCAACTTGACCGCCATACTCATGGTTTACCCCACCCTGCACGCCAGGGACACGGATAAACAACGGTACACGCTGTAATCCAGCACTATCAAAAGATGTAATTTCTTCTTTGCCAAGTACTTTTGCCATGGCTTTATTATGATTTTCAGAAATACCATAATGGTCACCGTACATAATAATAATGGAATTGTTATATAACCCAGACTTCTTAAGATAATCAAAAAATTGCCTTAATGCTTCGTCTGCATATCGAGCCGTTTGGAAATATCCATCCACAGACTTATCACCTGTTGAAGCCGGTGCGATCGTTGCATCTTTTTGATTCATCGCATACGGATAGTGATTGGCAACCGTAATAAATTTGGTATAAAACGGCTGTGGCAGTGATTCCAATAGCGGGATGGATTGCTGATAGAATGGTTTATCCATTAAACCATATTCTGCCTCATCAGAGGAATTAATCTGATAATAGTTGGCATCATAAAACTTGTCAAAACCAAACGATTTATATATTTCATTCCGATTCCAGAAACTTCCGGAGTTACCATGGAAAACAGCTGAAGTATAGCCGTTCTGCCCTAAAATGGCAGGTGCAGCTTGGAATGTGTTTAACCCTTTCGTTGTAAAAACAGATCCCTCTGGTAAGCCAAACAAAGAATTCTCGAGCATAAATTCTGCATCAGATGTTTTTCCTTGCCCTGTTTGATGAAAAAAGTTATCAAAATACATTGTATTTTGGTCTTTTATCAATGAGTTTAAAAACGGTGTAACCTCTTCCCCATTTAACTTATAATTGATCAAAAAGTTTTGGAAGGATTCAAGGTGTAAGTAGATCACATTCATACCCTTACCCTTAGCAAAGTAAGCCGGATTTGGTTCGGCATAGTTAGACTTTGTGTAGTTGATAACTTCAGTAATATCATCACTACTAGCCATTACTCTTTGTGCGGATGCATGTGTGCTCTTAACTGCATCATAGATCGTGTAATTATACATTCCTAGATATTTCACGATATAATTTCGGTCAAATCCTCTAGTTAATAACTGTGGACGATCCATTTCCGCCAGCGATAAGTTCACACATGAAATCATCAAAGCTAAAGAGTATAAAACAGAAATCTTTTTACGCTTTATATCCATCATTTCCATCTTAACAATCCGAAAAGCAAGTAAAGCAAGTAAAACGATAAAGTCAAGGAAGAATAGTAAGTCATATGGTTTTAATAATGTAAACACACTTCCACTCACGTCCCCAAAGTTTTGAGTCTGCGTTAGTGTTGGCAGTGTGATAAAGTCGTTAAAAAATCGGTAAAAAACCACATTCGCAAATAATAGAAAAGATAATAAAAAATAAATAACCATCATTGAAATATATTTTTTTCTTCCTTTAAAGAAGGCGGATATTCCTAAAAAAATCAAGGAAGAACCTAATGGATTAAAAAACAAAAGAAATTTTTGCAATGTATTTTCTATGCCCAATTGAAATTGCGTTAATTGGACTAAGTAAGTTTTCAACCATAGTAAAAGAACAGACAAAAATAAAAAGCCAACATATTTATTGAAAATACTTTGACCCTTAATACGTAACTTATTCATGTTTCTATTCACCTCATAGTGCAATATTATGACAAAAAAGATTGGACAATTAAATAGAAGTTTGTACCCAAATTCACTAACATCTATCTTAACAGGTAAATATGAACAATTAATGAACAAAAGTTAAAAATGTTTTTGTATGAATAGAAGAAACTATTGGGTAAGAGAATGAATTCGGAAGTGCGTAGGAAAACTATCTCTGTGCACTTCAAGGAAGGAGGCACTAGTCCTGAACAACTTTTCTAACACCTTAAGGAGGGTAACGATGGGAATATTAAGTGGGAATCCAAAAGACGAGCCCTTACATTATGGCGAGGTATTTGATATTTGGGCTTCACAGTTAGCCGGAAACAATATGATTTCTGGTTATAAAACAATGTTAAATCATGCTGGTGACGAGGATTTAAAAAAGGTTCTTCTTGAAGCTATCGAAACAGGCGAACAGCAAAAGAAGCAGATTGAAGAACTTTTGAAGGAAAATGGTGTTGGTCTGCCACCAGTTATGCCTGACCCACCGGAGGCATGTTTAGAAGACATTCCAATTGGTGCCAGAATTCCGGATCCAGCGATTGCCGCTACCCTTGCAGCAGACACGGCTGCCGGATTAGTCGCATGCAGTCAAGTCATTGGAATGTCTATTAGGGAAGATGTTGCCATGATGTATGGACAATTCCATACTCAAAAAGCAGCGCTTGGTGCAAAGATTTTGCGGTTAAATAAAGAAAAAGGCTGGCTGATTCCACCTCCGCTTCATTTTACTAAACATCACGACTGTTAAAAGAGAGCATTTCGAGCACTTTTCATTATCCACATTGGAGGGATTTTAATGTCTACACAGGACTCTAAGCAGCCAAACAATAATGCAATAAAAAGTCCCCAGGGATCTGGTTCTGAATATCACCGTGAGCACGCAGGGGATGTTCCCGATTATGGCGGAAACAGTATGGAGCAAATTGCTAAAGACGAATTAAAAAATCAAACCAACAGTACAAATATGTAATCTAGAAATACGCAAAAAAAGGACAGTATTGTTTTACTGTCCCTTTATGTTTCTCCATCATTGCCTTATCGATGTTCCGGATAATTCTTTAAGTGCTTTCCTAAAACCTAACCGAATTATATTTAGAAGGTTAGCGGACACAACATCCACTAATCCAGGAATAGACGCAAGATTTATGTCCCAAAGTTTTTGTTCGCTAAGAACTCTCTCTGTTAGTTCCTTTATATCTATTAAATTATCTTCATATTGTTTCCAAATCATTGCGAAATATTGTAATATTTCGCAATGATCCTGTAATTGGATATCCTCCTCGGCCCGCTTGCCTCGATAAAAATAAATTAAGCTGCTTAACGAGAAGACCATCCGTTTTGGCAGTGTTTGTTTCACAGCAACATATTCAAGTAAAGCGGGTAAATTCCTGGTTGTAAATTTCGATATCGAATTTAAAGAAATACTCATTAAGTAATGCTTAATATATGGATTAGCAAATCTATTCCATACTTCCCCGGCATAAACCGTAAGCTCTCCCAAATCCCCTTCTAGTGTCGGAATGATTTCCTCTGCTATTAGGTTTTTAATAAAGAGACCAACTTCAGGATCATTAACCGACTCTTCAACCGTATCCAAACCAGCTAAATAACCAACAGGGGTCATCGCCGTATGGGCTCCATTTAGGATTTTCACCTTTCGGGTGCGAAAAGGAGTTAAGTTATTGACAATAAGCGTGTTTAAGCCTGTTCCGTGGATGGGAAGCTCCTCCATTAAGAATTCGGGTCCCTCAATCACCCATAGATGATACTGTTCTCCAACTACCATCAAATCATCTTGATAACCAATTTCAGCCATTTTTTCATCCGCACTGTCTGTTGGGAATCCAGGGACAATTCGATCAACCAGACTCGAACAAAACGTATTGGCCTGCTCGAGCCATGCAGTGAATTCACTACCTAAATTCCAGAAATCAGCATATCTTAGGACGATTTCTTTAAGCTTTACACCATTATTTTCTATCAATTCACAAGGAATAATGATACATCCGCGCTTGATATCACCGTCAAAGGCTTGAAAGCGTTGATATAGAAAAGCAGTTAATTTACCCGGAAAACTCCTCTGAGGCCGATCCTCAAATTTATCGTCAGGATCAAAAGTAATCCCCGCTTCAGTGGTATTGCTGATGATAAAGCGCAGATCAGTACTCGCAGCAAGTTTCATATAGTCTTGATAGTTTGTAAAGAGGTTAATTCCTCTGCTAATGGAGTCAATGACCATATGTTCATTAACAGGGCCTCCGTCCTTAATTCCTTGTAAATAGAGGCTGAACAGGCCATCTTGACGGTTTAGTTTGTCAATTTTTTCAAAACCTCTTGGCTGCACAACTACCACACTTCCATTGAAATTTGTTTTCTGATTGAGAACCTGAACCTGCCAATCAACAAAGCCTCTTAAAAAGTTTCCTTCCCCAAATTGCAGGATTTTCTCTGGATAAATATTGTATTGCTTATAATTTGTTCGATTTAAACTCTGCATTTTCCACCCCTGTTTAACCAAATTAAGTTCAATTGCACACGTTAACAAATATACGCACTACATATTTATTTGCCCGTATCACCATTGCTATTCTAATAATAATTCCAGTTTAACAAAATAGTGAAAAGCAGTAAACTATTTTGTTAACGTTAACATATTGCTAAGACTGAAAATATTATTATAAAAAAAAGAGTGATGTCCTTAATCAGACCACATCACCTCTTTCCTTTCACTGCAAGAAATTAATTTCGATTGGTGCTTTTTGTGCGGTTAATCTATTTCGGCCATTTATTTTAGATTCAAGCATTAATTGGTCAGCTTGAATATATCCTTTTTCTATTGATATACGCTCATTTAATTTAAAAAAATAAAGACCCATTGAGGAAGTATATTGGACCTGAATCGTTTCACCTTTGAACTCTAAGTTTAAAGTACAATTTTCAATATGTGTAAGAATTTTTTTTAACAAACAGGTTGTTTCCTCATAATCTTTATTCCGTAAAAACATAGTGAACTCTTCGCCGCCACTCCTAAATAAGAGATCATTCTTCTCAAGATAAGTTTGAAGTTTATGGGCAAAATGGATAATGACTTGGTCCCCTACAGCATGATTATAGTTATCATTTATTCTTTTAAAATTGTCAATATCACAAACCACAATCCCAATCCATTCATCACAGTGGTTAAGCTCGGTCATTTTCTTATCCATATAAGCCCGATTATGGACTCCGGTTAAGAAGTCTGAATAGGCCATTTGTTCAAATTGATCACGCTCAAGCTTATGCTGAATTAATTGTGCCTTGGAAATAAACGAATGACCTACTAAATAATTGATGATAAATAAACCAAGGACCATTTCCCATAATCCTTCTTTAATCAATAGAAATAACATTCCATTAATAAAGGAAATTCGAAGGAGATCAAGAATACTTCTACTTTTTACAAAACTAACCAGTTCCTTTTTTGTGCTGATTTCTTTCATCAGATAAAAAATAATAACTAAAAAAGTGTCTGATAAAATCGCATTTACAATGACCAGTATAAACATTAAAATCCAAAATCCAAATGGAACAACAGAAAAGGATTTGTTTAGGATTTGGTATAGAAAAAAGGTGATCGTATTTTGCAGGACAAAAGAACCGATGTTATAAAAGATGTGGAGAAACTCTTCAGGGTCATCCGTTTTTGTTACTTTTTTATAAAAATAGGCAGTGATCCGAAAAAGGGATTCATATACTAATAAACCGATTGGGCCAAATATTAAAATAAACGATAGACTGTAATTGAGGCCATAATCAATTGTAACATTCCCTTTCTTACTGATCGTTCGTAAATGGAAAGAAAGGACTGTAAATATCCAGTAGATGAGTAGTGCTTTGAAAAAAAGCATTTCACCGAAGAAGTGACTCTTTGGGAATAATGAGCTTAACAGTGATACTAAAAATAAGGTGATGATATAAATTTTATCCTTGCTCATTCTGTCTTGGCCTTCTCTCCATCTACTTAAGTGCTTTAGAAGTTGTGAATCATCCATAATTAATAATAATATATTAACAAAATATTAAGACATAGGTAATTATTATTTTTTATTAACTTTAACTTTTCTAAACATTTGTCGTTCACTTCTCTTGGTTGATAATGTTCGAATAATAAAAAATCCACCCCATTATCAGAATGAACATTTTACCTGTTAAATTAAACCAAAAACTCCTGCCTTTTACTGTAATAGGTAAACCCGTTCCGGTCTGCCAACTGTTCCATAGGACAAATCAGCATCAATTTTTTCAATTGATACTAAATGTTCGAGATACCTTCTTGCAGTAGTTCGACTAACGCCTACCTCTTTTGCAACAGTTTCTGCTGTAAGTCCGGTGGTTACTTTCCCAAGGACTTCAATTACTTTTTCAAGTGTAAGAGGATCAATCCCTTTAGGAAGGTAAGCCTTTTCATTTGTAGTGCCGTCGGTCTCTTTCCAAAACAGTTTATCGACCTCCTGCTGGGAAATATAGGAATCCTCCTTGGCTAGTTTTAAAAATTTGGCATGATATTCCTGATATCTTTGTAAAGATTGTTTAAATCGTTCAAAAATCACCGGTTTAATAATGTAATCAAACACCCCCAACCGAATTGCCGCTTGAACTTTATCAATCTCTTTAGCAGCTGTAATCATGATGACATCCATTTGTTTCGTTTGGAGCTTTGTTTCTTTTAATAAATCTAATCCGTTCATATCAGGAAAGTAAACATCAAGGAGGATCAAATCAGGCTGCAGCACTTCTATTAACGTTTTGGCCTCTACATAGCTAACGGCAATCCCAACGGGTTGAAAGCCCTCAATCAGGTCAAGAAATCGTTTCTGAATTTCTGCAATTCTTAAGTCATCTTCCACTATTAGCACTTCGATATCTTTATTCCCCTTCATTTAACATCCCCCTGCAC
The DNA here is from genome assembly GCF_036962465.1 of Neobacillus vireti. Taxonomy (GTDB): domain Bacteria; phylum Bacillota; class Bacilli; order Bacillales; family Cytobacillaceae; genus Neobacillus; species Neobacillus vireti_B. Next base: position 83,737 of record NZ_JBALNF010000013.1, on the reverse strand, counting down.
TTTGGTATAGCTGCCGTAAAAATGGTCCCTTCCCCTTTCGTTGATGTAAATGTCAAATAGCCGCCTAAGTCATTAATGGCCCTTTGGGCTAAGCTAAGACCGATACCAGAATTACTGTTTGTCTTTTTAGTAGAAAAACCAGGCTTAAAGATGTAATCTTGAACCTTGGTGTCTATGCCCACTCCATTATCTTCTACCTCAATAATTAATTCCTTGCCTAGATCCGTTAAGAAGAGCGAGACTCTTTTTTCATCGTTTTGGCTTTCTCTAACTGCCTCAAAAGCATTGTTGATAAGATTGCCGATAATCGTAACTAACCTATCTCGACTAATTTCTACAGGTACATCTTTAAAACTACTTTCACGATCAATGGAAAGGTCAATTTTTAATTCGCTGGCGAGACTAACCTTCCCTAAAACAAATCCCGCAATAATCGGGTCAGGTATCTCTCTCATTAAAAATTGAATAAACCCTTGTGCTACATCTACTTCCTTTGAGATAAAATCAATTGCCTCTTTATAAGAGCCAAGCTGAATGAGGCCAAGCAGTGTGTATAACCTGTTCGAGTATTCATGCGTTTGCGCCCGCAATCCCTCTGCATATGCTTTAATATGAGATAATTCCTTTAATAAATTGGCCAGTTCTGATTTATTCCGAAAGCTTGCAACCGCACCTACTACATCTCGTTTTTTATCAAAAATCGGAATGCGGTTAGCGAAATATACATCACCGTTAATGAGAATTTCTTGATCATATTCCGCCTGTCCGGACTGAACCACTTCATACAGTTGGGTATTTTCAAGGACTGTTTCAATTCGTTTACCACGTAGAAGGACTTCATTTGGTACACCTAAAATCGTATGGGCTGTTTCATTCACTACCGTAATTCGCCCAACCGTATCGATGGCAATGATTCCTTCATGAATAGACTCGAGGATGGCATGCTTTTCCTGGTACATCCAGGCAATCTCTCTCGGTTCTAACCCAAATATCGCCCTTTTGATATTTAACGAGATTAGTATGGCAGCAATCAAACTCCCGATTAAGATGACTAAGGTGGTAACAAAGATTTTTTGCTGTATTTTTGCTACCTCTTTTTGAATGTCTGTCTGAAGGTAGCCGACGGAAACCACCCCAATTACCGTTCCCCCACTAATAATAGGCGCTTTGCCTCTGAGTGAAGGCCCCAGTGTTCCGGTCGATTCTGAGATGACAGACTTCCCTTCAAAAACACGGCCATTATCACCGCCAACCATTTTTTGGCCAATTCTGTTGGGATTGGGGTGGGAATACCTGACTTCGTTCCGGTTCCCAACTACTATAAACTCCGCTCCCACCTGTTTTCGAATTTTTTCAGCTATTGGCTGAATGAAAGCCGAAGGATCATTTGATCGAAATGCAGCCTGGATATCCGGCATATTTGCGATAGTTTGCGCAACTGACAAGGCCTTTGTTCCAATCTCATGTTTAAGATTGGACTCCATAATATTCTTAAAGGAAAATTCGATGATTGTCCCCATGATAATTATTAATATAGATATTCCGAGCATTAACTTCGTATGTAAACGCATGCATACACCTCTATTTCCATTATATAAAAAAAACTCCTTATTAAAAGGAGTTTTTAAACTATTAAAAAAATTTATCCTTCAACATTGATAATGACTTCCTTTCCTCGACGCTTCATCATAAACGGAATCACTAGCCAAAGAGCGGTAATCAGTAGAAAGACAAGCGAAATCGGACGTGTAAAGAAGACACCATAATCCCCGTTTGAAATCGTTAAGGCTCTCCGTAAATTATTCTCAACCATAGGTCCCAAGACAAGGCCAAGCACTAGCGGCGCAATGGGGTAATCATGTTTACTGAGGAAATATCCAAAAACCCCGCATCCGAGTAAAAGTAATAGATCATTCGTTGAAACTTGAACTGCATACACACCAAATATAGACACTGCGATAATCATTGGAATTAAATATTTCTTAGGTGTTTCAATGATTTTTGCAAATACTTTTACTAGCGGCAAATTGAGGATGAGCAGCATGATATTTCCAATAAACATACTGGCAATTAACCCCCAAGCTACCTGTGGATGGTCTTCAAATAATAACGGACCAGGCTGAACATTATACATCATTAATGCCCCCATTAATATAGCTGTTGTACCGGAACCAGGGATCCCAAGCGTTAGTAACGGAATCATTGCACCGCCAGAGGCTGCGTTATTAGCTGATTCAGGTGCAGCTACCCCGGCAATCGCACCCGTTCCAAATTTAGAAGGGTTTTTAGAAATTCTTTTCTCTAGTAAATAAGCGAAGAATGAAGCAAGAGTTGCACCGGCGCCGGGTAAAATACCAACAAAGAAACCTAAGAGGGAACCGCGGGCAATCGGACCTGCTGACTCCTTAAATTCTTCCCTCGATGGAAGTAAATTCGTGATTCTAGCAATCTCGCCTTCTTCCTCTTCTTTTTCTAAAATCGTCTTAAATACCTCGCCAAGAGCAAACAATCCGACGGCAATCGTTAAGAATTCAATCCCTTGAAAGAGCCAGGGAATATCAAACGTAAATCGGGCAATTCCTGAAACTGTATCTATTCCGATTGTCCCAAGTAATAAGCCACATACTGTCATGATTAAGGCCTTGGTAACTGATTTTCCAGCAAGACCGCTTACTGCTCCAAGTCCCAAGAGCATTAATGAAAAATATTCGGCTGGACCGAACTTGAGGGCCACTGCTGATAATGGTTTTGCCAGAGCAATCAATGCAACTAGGGTAACAATCCCTGCTACAAATGAACCGATGGCCGCAATGGATAGTGCACTTCCTGCTCTCCCTTTCTTAGCCATTTGATACCCATCGAGGGTTGTAACCACTGAGGAAGATTCACCAGGGGTATTTAAGAGAATGGAAGTGGTTGAACCGCCATACATTGCCCCATAATAGACGCCTGCTAATAGAATAATTGCACTCGTAGCTGCCTGTTCCGGCGGGAGACCACCTGTAATTGAGGCTGTGACGGGAATAAGTAATGCTACCCCGCTCATCGGTCCAATTCCTGGGAGCACCCCAACAGCGGTACCAATTAACACGCCAACAAAAGCAAATAGGATATTATACCAAACAAGTGCTGTTCCAAATCCTTGCAATAAATAATCGAGTGTACTCATCTTTGCACCCCTTCTAGTGATTCAAGTTAATCTAAAACCAAATTGGCCAGCCTGGAAGTGTTCCCTTTAAGACATCTACAAATAAGAAATATACAATTCCTGAGAAAGCTGCCGCAATTATAATAGAAGAAATCAGTTTTTTTCTCTCCATGGTTTGGAAACAAACCACTAAAAAAAGGAAGGTGGTAATGACATACCCGACTGATTCGAGGGTTAAGATATAAACCAACGTAGCAATAATAATAATGGCGAAAGGCTTGTACTGTAATTCCTCTTTCTTGCTATGGCCATTCTTGTTAATGAGTGTTTCGTAGAATAATCGGATACTAAGTAAAACAAGTATTATGCCGAGGACAAATGGAAAAATATCAGGGCCGACGACACTTCCATAGGAAGAGCTCGAAATATGTTTGCTCCCTATTATAAAAAGAACACCGACAGTTAAAAATAAGATAGATGCAAAACGATCAAATTTTATCTCCACATGAGTCACCCCCTATAAAAATAAGGAGGAGATATCGTTACCTCCTCCCCTTTCTGCTTTACTTCTGCATTCCCAAGGCAGTTAGTAATTGTTGGATCTGCTGATCTTGTTCTCCTAAGAATTTTTTGAAGTCTGATCCGTTTTTGTATTCTAATTCCCAGCCTTGTGTCTCAACTTCTTTTTTCCATTCAGGCGATTGAACTAATTTATCGATGGTTTTTTCCCAATAGCCGAAAGCTTCCTTAGACATTTTTTCTGGACCAAATACTCCGCGCCAAATGGTAAACTCCGCATCAACTCCTTGTTCTTTTGCGGTTGGAACATCTTTAAAATCGCCAGCTAATCGGTCTGGAGCTGTAATGGCCAGCACCCTTACTTTTCCCGCTTTTAAAAACTCCTTTACACTCGATGCATCGGTACCAATAACGTCAGCATTACCACCAAGCAGAGCTGTGATGGCTTCCCCGCCGCCATCGTATGAGACATACTTAATTTTTGTTGGATCAACCCCAAATTTATAAGCAGGAAGGATCGAAATTAAATGGTCCATCGAACCTGGAGCGGAACCGCCAGCAAACGTTAATTTTGTTGGATTTTTCTTTACTTCTTCTAACACTGATTTTAAATCCTTAAATTTGGAATCATTTTTAACCACGATTGCCCCATAATCTTTGGTTAGCTGTGCGAGCGGAGTTGTATTTTTGTAACCGTATGGACTGTTCCCTTCTTTTTTGAGGTTGTTGATAATAATTGGCGGTGAATTCACAAACAGCATGTCATTATTTTCAGCTTGCTGGGTTGCGTATTCAGCCATAAAAACTGCGCCCCCGCCGCCCGGTTTATTCTCTACCGTCATTGGCTGGTTGACTAATTTTGTTTCACCTAAAATCTTTGTAAATGAACGGGCAGTTAAATCCCATCCTCCACCGGCGCCAGATGGAGCCACTACAGTAATCGCTTTTGTAGGATAGCCAGTACTTTCCTCTTTTTTACCTGAATTCGTACCTGCTGTTTCCTTACTACTGCTGCAAGCTCCCAAACTTAATGCCAAAGCCCCTGCACACATAACTGTTGAGATTTTTTTTAAAGAAAACATTCCACATTCCCCCTTGTAAACGTTTTCTTAATTTTACAAAATTTACGAATGTTTTAAATATTGTATATTTAAGTCACATTAAAAACTTATTCATCATTTTGTTCATAAAGTTCACGATTTTCTAGATTCAAACGCTTTTCGATTAAATAGTGAATGTCATAGACAAAAAACCACTAGAATATCTAGTGGTTTCCTGACCTTAGGCATATATGATATATACTATTGTCCTTGTTTGAAAGATTTCTTGGCTGCATTTTCTAAAATGGCTAAACGGATCAGCTTCACTTTTATATCCTTGCTAAGTGATAGCCATTCAGGTGCATTTATCTTCATTTTATACTCCCCCTAACGAATATTGTTCATTAAATTTTCGATTAATCCAGATGGGTTAATATAAAGGATTTCCTTAATGTTGTTTTTCCCTTATCTTCCAATAGTCTAACCTAGTTTTCATCTCCAATTTATTTGATTTTTCTACATATTTTTCGTCTAGTCATACGGTTATACTCAGCCTGGGTGAACTATTTTTGCCTATACCTTTTACCTGTTCATCCAGTCTGATTCATTTTTCATGTTAGCAAACCTAACACAATCAGTGATTTTCTTATTTTTCTGCTTTATACTTCAACGTATCAACCAAATAAAGGTTCTCATTTTTCAAATCGCAGAACTAGAATTGCTTTCTAGGGTTCCGTTTAAAGGTTTCTATACTCTTTAAGGACTGGTCCGAGAGAGAGCGTACAGTTATCTGTATACACGGAGGGATAAAAGCCCGGGAGAATTTTTTTATAAAATTCTCCCGGGCTTTTTCTTTCCTGGACAAATCACCGAAAAGGATGGATGAAAATGAAAGAAACACCAACACTTGTTAAAACGCTGAAACTTCACCAAGTGGTCTTTATGGGGCTGGCTTGGATGACTCCGATGATTTATTTCACTGTCTATGGTGTAGCCTTCGATGCTGCCGGAGGAATGCTCGCTGCTGCCTATGTAACTGCATTTATTGCGATTTTCTTTACTGCTTATAGCTATAGCCAAATGGTTAAGGCCTATCCGATTTCTGGTTCTGCCTATATCTACGCGAAGAAAGCGGTCCACCCTATTGCTGGATATCTGGTTGGATGGGCCCTTTTATTAGATTATATTTTCTCACCCATTATTGCGATTCTTACTTTCGGGATTTTTATGAATACTGAATTCCCTTCTATTCCAGTTTTTGTATGGATTATCCTGATGAACGTTGTCTTAGCCATCGTTAATATTGTCGGGATTAAATCAGCCGCACGTGTTAGCGGTTTGTCGGTCCTTTTCCAGATTGCGTTTATCATTCTCTTTTGCATTTTAGTAGTAAAGGATATTCTTACTGGCCAGACTGATTCTCACTCTATCCTCTCTTTAGCCCCTTTTTTTAATGATCATGTCTCTATTGACGGAGTCTTATCGGGCGCAGCGCTTATCTGTTTCTGTTTCCTCGGCTTTGACGCTGTGACAACAATGGCAGAAGAAACTATTAATGCGAAGAAAACGATACCGAAAGCGATTTATCTGATTGTCATCATTGCCGTCATTATGTATCTTTCCATATCTTATTTATCGGAAATTGCCTTTCCAAATTTCACATTTACCAATCCAGATAATGCTGCATACAGGCTTGTTCAGCTCGTTGGCGGTAACTTGTTGAGCTCACTTTTTATCATGGTCCTGATTGTGGCGACTTTTACACAGGGTGTCTCTTCCGTAACAAGTGTCAGCCGCTTCCTTTTTGCTCTTGGCCGTGAATCGATTTTACCGAAAAAATTATTTACGACGATCCATCCAAAATATAAAACACCTGTTTCCAATATATTGTTTGTTTCAGTCATTTCCCTTTCAGCCGTGTTCATTAATCTTGATTCAGCTGTGTTATTTGTAAGTTTTGGAGCACTAACTGCGTTTACCTTCGTTAATCTCTCAGTCGTCTTTCATTACTATATCAGGCAAAAAAGAAGGTCACCAAAAGAAACATTTTTGTACCTGATCTTCCCTCTCATTGGTGCTAGCTTTATCGGTTGGCTGTTGACTCTGCTTGACAAAACCACCCTTTTTATTGGATTGATTTGGGTAGCTGTTGGGTTTGTTTACCTAGTAGTTAAATCAAAATGGGAAGTGGCAAAGGGAAGGAAATATTCCATTTCTAAAGTTAAACAAATAGTCGACTAGTAAAAACCGTGTTAGAAAATATAACATGATTGTGGTTAAATCTCATCGCCAAACGATATACTGAAGTCATCTTAAATAAAGGTTTCCACAAAAGGTTGGAAACAAAAAGCTGTCTAGGGTTCCGTTTAAAGATAACTTTAAAGACTGGTCCGAGAGAGAGCGTACAGTTAAGCTGTATACACGGAAGGATAAAAGCCTGGGAGATTCATCTCCCCATGGCTTTTATCTTTTTTTATTACTTATTAGGAGGAAAAATGACATGAACACTTTATCACCTTCCAAAATCTCAAAAATGATTCCAGCGGGAGGTAAATGGTCTACTCTGATTAGACGTGGAAAACAAATCACATTCACTGCTCTCGAGAAGGGTGCGAATGTTTCCCTGCTGCTATATAACGCAAATGATCTTTCCGAACGTTACAATATGCCGGATACCCTAAAAGCCCAGCACACTGCCCATTTAACAAAGGGAAATGTCCTGATGAGTGACAATGGCAGGGTCCTTGCGAGCATCATTGAAGATTCGCTCGGCTGGCATGATCCCCTTTCTGGCTACACTTCACGGGTGCTTACCAATCAAAAATATGGAATAACTACCTATCAAAATGACAGAAATGATTTTTACAGAAGCGGCGAAGAAAACTTTGCAGTGGAGCTATTCCGCAATGGTTTAACCGCTCGAGATCTTATGCCAGTCGTCAATTTATTTTCTAAAGTTTATTGTGATCATGATGGAAATTTGCATTATGTTTCAGATCACAGCAAAAAAGGTGACACCCTCACGCTGAGAATAGAGATGGACGTTATTTTAGTCTTATCCAATACACCGAACCCGTTTAATCCAGCAACCACTTACCCATCCGTGCCTGTTCAAGTGACGATTGCCGAAGCTGAACCCATTCAAGAGAATGATAGTTGTTTCAACCATCGGCCAGAAAACCAACGTGCATTTGAAAATACATGGGAATACCTTTCACTTTCCAAAGGAGGAATCTAATAATGGCCGTTTTAAATCATACTGTTAGTGACAAAAAAATGGAAGATGTATTCTTTCACCAAACCATCCCTGCTGGGGAAGGATGGATTTACACCCTTGAGCCAGGTCAGGTTCTTCGTATAGTCGATTTAGAAGGAAATCAAGCAGCAGATACACTTTTTTATGATGCCGATCAACCTGCTGATCATTACAGTGCGGTCAATACCATTCAAAGGCAAGGGAACGTTTATTTATCGACAGGATCCGTACTTATCTCTGAATTTGGAAAAGAGCTAGTCAAAATTGTCGCGGATACTTGCGGCCGTCACGATACACTTGGGGGTGCCTGTTCAGCGCAAAGCAACACAGTCAGGTATTCACATGATACCCTGCCAATGCATAATTGCCGCGATACCTTCATGCTCCAGTTAGCTAAGCATGACAGCAGGTTTTCAAAACGCGATTTGGCTCCAAATGTAAACTTTTTTATGAACGTTCCTCTTACTCCAGCGGGAGGATTGACATTTGAAGATGGTGTTTCAGCACCAGGCAAATATGTTGAACTGCAGGCCATTTGCCGAACGCTCGTCTTAATCAGTAACTGCCCGCAGCTTAATAACCCTTGTAACGCATATAACCCTACACCTGTTCAAGTTCTGATTTGGGATAAATAACAACTAAAGGAGTGCTCATTATGTTTAAAAAGATATTAATTGCCAACCGCGGCGCAATTGCCGTTCGCATTGAAAGAACTTTGCGAAAGATGGGCATCCAATCTATAGCAGTCTACACGAAAGCCGATCAAGACAGCCTGCATGTGGACCTTGCAGACCAAGCTATTTTAATTGGTGAAGGGGCTGCTAAAGACAGCTACTTAAATGCGGACCTAATTTTGAAGGCGGCTTTAGACAATCATGTAGAGGCCATTCACCCCGGCTATGGATTTTTAAGTGAAAATGCCGATTTTGCTCGGGCGTGCCGTGAAAAAGGAATCACTTTTATTGGACCAACGCCCGAACAAATGGAGTTATTCGGATTAAAGCACTCGGCACGTGAGATCGCTATAAAAGCAGGTGTTCCCCTCCTTCCCGGTACGTCACTTATCACTGATATGGATGCTGCCTTATTAGAGGCTGAACGGATCGGATATCCGATCATGTTAAAAAGTACTGCGGGCGGCGGCGGGATTGGCATGCGTGTTTGTCTAAATCAACAGTCACTCCGTGATGCGTTCGAATCCGTCTCGAGGCTGGCAGAAGCCAATTTTAATAACGGCGGAGTATTTTTAGAGAAATATATCCAAAAAGCCCGGCATGTTGAAGTTCAAATTTTTGGAAACGAGTATGGTGAAGTCGCAGCGCTTGGTGAACGTGACTGTTCGATTCAACGCCGGAATCAAAAAGTCGTCGAGGAAAGCCCGGCTCCTTGTCTCCCCTCTTCCGTAAGAGGAGAAATGCTCGCTTCAGCGAAACGGTTAGCCATGGAAGTTGGGTACCGCAGTGCGGGTACAGTCGAATTTTTATATGATCCAGATGAAAAGCGTTTTTACTTCCTTGAAGTAAATACAAGGCTTCAAGTGGAACACGGTGTCACCGAAGAAGTGTTAAATATTGATTTAGTGGAATGGATGGTCCGTGAAGCTGCCGGTGAATTACGTTCTTTAGATTCACTGTATACCGCACCTAATGGACACAGTATCCAAGCTCGTATCTATGCTGAAGACTGCTTAAATGATTTTCGCCCAAGCGGCGGGCAGCTTGACAAGGTACATTTTTCCGAAAATGCCCGAATTGAAACGTGGGTGCGTGATGGTCTGGTTGTCACTCCCCTTTATGATCCAATGCTTGCGAAAATCATTGTTCACGCAGAATCACGGGAAGAAGCGGTTAAACAATTAAGCTTAGCCCTTGAACAAACCCGCCTTTATGGAGTGACTACTAACCTTCAATATATACAGGCGCTTTTAGAAGAAGAGGATTGCCGAACAGGCAATGTCCATACGCAAATGTTAAAGGAATTCTTCCCAGATGAACGTGCGATAGAAGTCCTTGATGGCGGCATTCAAACAACTGTTCAGGATTGGCCTGGCCGAATCGGGCATTGGGATGTAGGCGTTCCGCCTTGCGGACCAATGGACCCGTTCTCTTTTAGAATAGGGAATAAATTACTTGGGAATGAAGATCATGCTGCTGGCCTTGAATTAACACTTCGCGGCGGCTCCTATCGCTTCCGCAGTGATATGAGGATTGCTCTTACTGGTGCTGATATGAGTGCTAAGCTCGATGAAAATGAAGTTCCAATGTATCAGGTTCTAACTGTTAAACGCGGTCAAGTGCTGTCCTTTGGCGAAGCGGCTTCCGGCATGCGAACCTATTTATTAGTAGCAGGCGGATTGGATATGCCGCTTCATCTCGGCAGTGCATCAACATTCACACTCGGTGGATTTGGCGGTCATGGCGGCCGGGCACTTCGCACTGGAGATGTACTACGTGTAAATAAACGTACGACTCTTACAGGAAGCGGGCTTCCTGCCGTAAAACAGCCTATTATTGAACGAAACTGGACCATTGGCGTAATCCCTGGTCCACATTGTACCGAGGAATTCTTACTGCCTGACTACCTAGATCAGTTAACAAATACAAGCTGGGAAGTTCATTTTAATAGTTCACGGACCGGTGTCCGCTTAATTGGCCCTGCCCCGCATTGGGCACGAGAAGATGGCGGAGAAGCAGGTCTCCATCCATCGAATATACACGATAATGCTTATGCGATTGGAACTCTGGATTTAACTGGTGATATGCCGATTTTACTTGGACCTGATGGCCCTAGTTTAGGTGGTTTTGTCTGTCCTGTCACGGCCGCATCAGCTGAATTCTGGAAGATTGGCCAGCTTCATGCGGGCGACCGTGTCAGGTTCCGGTTACTAACACTGGAAGAAGCAGATGAACTTCGCAAACAGCAGGAGCAATTCTTGGAAGCAGTTGGTACAAAGGATCATGGAGTTTCTGCGATTCCTTCCTTGCCTGGTGAGGTTAAACAGTTTTCAACTGACTACCCCATTCTTAAGAGAAATACAGCTGGAAATTTCCCAATGACCATACGTGCTGCTGGAGATGAGAACGTTCTAATAGAATTCGGCGATTTGGAGCTTGATCTTCTCCTTCGTTTTCAGGTTCATGCATTAATGGAAGCGATTGAAACGGAAAGAGCAATCCCCGTTTTAGATTTGACACCAGGAATTCGTTCCCTTCAGGTACATTTTGATTCAACCAAAATGTCAATCTTATCGGTTTGTGAAGTAATTGAAACCATCAATGATAAGCTGCCTAAATTAGAAGAAATGGAAGTTCCTTCTCGTATTGTTCGTCTGCCGCTATCATGGGATGATCCGGCAACAAGACTGGCAATTGATCGCTATCAACAAAATGTACGGCCGGATGCTCCATGGTGCCCTAGCAATTTAGAATTTATCCGCCGTGTAAATGGTCTTAATGACATTGATGATGTAAAGAGAATCGTTTTTGATGCGAATTACCTTGTTCTCGGTCTTGGGGATGTTTATCTCGGGGCTCCAGTAGCTACACCAGTTGATCCCCGTCACCGTTTAGTGACGACTAAATATAATCCTGCCCGTACATGGACACCGGAAAATGCGGTTGGAATTGGCGGTGCCTATATGTGCGTTTATGGAATGGAAGGCCCTGGAGGTTATCAATTTGTCGGAAGGACTGTCCAAGTTTGGAATCGCCTCCGTGAAACGAGAAGCTTCCATGCAGACAAACCATGGCTGCTTCGCTTCTTTGACCAAATTCAATTTTATCCAGTCAGTGCCGAGGAATTGCTGGAAATGCGCGAGGACTTTATACGCGGTCGATTCGAAGTGGATATTACGGAAACAACATTTAAGTTAGGCGACTATTTAACCTTCCTCGATTCTATTAAAGAAAGTACTGCCCGTTTCCGCGAGACCCAACAAGCTGCATTCCGTGAGGAGCGTGAAAATTGGCGCAAGAATGGCCTTGCTGAATTTGTTTCAGAACATGATGCAGCTGAAACGGTTGAGGAAGTTTTGCCAGATGGAGCAGAAGGGGTTCGCACCGCCCTGCCAGGAAGCATTTGGAAGGTCCTTGTAACTCCGGGCGATGAAGTGAAAAAAGGCGACACGTTAATAATAGAAGAAAGTATGAAAATGGAGTTTCCGCAGCTGGCTCCTTGTGACGGATATGTTCACTCTATACATGTTTCACCTGGCGATGAGGTTCATGCAGGCCAGTTAATTGTCTCTATCACAAAAGAAATGCGAGGTGCAGCCGATGAAAACGATCAACATACCACAAACCCTGTCCATTCATGAGCTGAAGAAGAACTATCAATCTAAAAGTCTTACTCCGGAGGCTGTTTGCAAGGAAATTGTTAAACGTGCTGAAGCAGACAAAGAGTTTAATATTTGGATTACCTCTCCTTCGATGGAGAGGATCCAACCCTATCTTGATGGTTTGGAACACATGGACCCAGAGCAAACACCGCTCTGGGGAATCCCTTTTGCCATTAAAGATAATATTGATTTGGCAGATGTTCCTACGACTGCTGGCTGCCCTGACTATTCCTACACCCCAAGTGAGCATGCAACAGCAGTGAAACGCTTGATTGAAGCAGGAGCGATTCCCATCGGCAAAACTAACCTCGACCAATTTGCAACAGGACTTGTAGGTACACGCAGTCCTTATGGAGAAGCGAAAAACGCCCTCTCCCCCGACCTAATCAGCGGCGGCTCAAGCTCTGGTTCTGCAGTTTCCGTTGCCCGAGGACTTGCTGCATTTTCCCTGGGGACAGATACAGCAGGTTCGGGCCGTGTACCAGCAGCATTAAATAGACTTGTTGGCTTTAAACCAAGTCTAGGAGCTTGGCCGGTAAAGGGGGTTGTTCCTGCTTGTGCTAGCCTCGATTGCGTAACCGTCTTTGCGAATTGCCTCGCAGATGCATTACTTGTGGATGAAGTAGTCCGCGGGTTTGAGGAAAATGATCCTTGGTCACGGGAGGTTAAACGCAGAACAAATGCTTTGCCGGAAAAAGTTCTGCTTTTAAAAGAGGAACCTGAATTCTTTGGCCCTTTTGCAAACGAGTACCGACAAGCTTGGGCGCATGCTGTTGACCGGATTAAGAGTCTTTCTATTCCAATTGAATACATCGATGGAAGCTTTTTTTCAGAGGCGGCTTCGATTCTTTATGATGGCCCATGGGTGGCGGAGCGCTGGTCCGATTTAGGATCATTCATTAACTCCAATGAAGATGCTATTTTTCCAGTAACAGAAAAAGTGCTTCGCAATGGGGCCAATCCGGATTACGATGCGGCCTCTGTATTTAAGGCTCTTCACAAACTGCAAGCATTTAAACAAAGTGCACATCAACAACTTAGAAATGCGGTTTTGATTATGCCTACCTCCGGTGGTACCTGGACCCGTGAACAAGTACGGGAAAATCCAATTGAAACAAATAGTAAAATGGGACTTTATACGAATCATTGCAATTTATTGGACCTGTGTGCGATTGCTGTACCTTGTGATGATGCTGCAAAAAATCTTCCTTTTGGAATCACGATGTTTTCTAGTCATGTGAATGAACACTTGGTTGCTGGTCTATCGGATTTATTTTTAAATAGTTTAGGTTCTCCAGTTAATAAAACTACTAAACTAGTAGCAGTTTGCGGTCTTCATATGAGAGGCTTTGCGCTTGAAAAACAAATGAAGGATCATGGGGCGCTATTTGTTCGAGAAGCTAAAACTGCTTCTGTATACAAAATGGTGAAATTAGCTTCGCTTCCTCCAAAACCAGGGCTCATCCGAACAAATGGTGCAGGGGCTTCGATTGAAGTGGAGTTATGGGAAATGCCTTTGTCAGAGCTTGGATCCTTTGCTGCACTAATCCCTTCCCCTTTAGGATTAGGAAGAGTTGAGCTGGAAGATGGGACTGAAGTATTAGGATTTATATGTGAGGGCATTGCTGCTGAAAATGCCGAAGATATTTCATATACTGGTGGCTGGCGCTATTTATGATGAATAAAAGGTTCATGTAGACAAGGCTCTACATGAACCTTTTTTTCTTTTTAAAGCCGATACTTAGGTCGTGTATACCTTTGATTTTTTTAGACAAGTTCGAACAACTCTAGCCAGTAATAATGCGGGGCTGTCCGAAGTCATCCCGAGTTCGGACAGCTCTAGCCAGAAATCACGCGCCGCTGTCAGAAGTCAAGCCGAGTTCGGACAACTCAAGACAGTAATCACGCGCGGCTGTCCGAAGTCAAGCCGAGTTCGGACAACTCTAGCTAGAAATCATGCGGAACTGTCCGAAGTTAGGACAAGTTCGGACAGCTCTGGCCAGAAATCACGCGCGGCTGTCCGAAGTCAAGCCGAGTTCGGACAGCTCTAGCCAGAAATCACGCGAAGCTGTCCGAAGTCGAGCCGAGTTCGGACAATTCAAGACAGTAATCACGTGCCGCTGTCTGAAGTCAAGCCAAGTTCAGACAACTCAACCCAGTAATCACGCCGAGCTGTCCGAAGTCATCCCAAGTTCAGACAACTCTAGCCAGTAATCACGCGCGGCTGTCCGAAGTCATCCCAAGTTCGGACAGCTCAACCCAATAATCACTCCGAGCGCTCCAAAGACTTCCCAAGTTCGGACAACTCAAGTAAGAGATCTCTTAATTCTGACCGAAGTAAATTATAGTTCACTATAGTTCACTCTAGTCCACTAATTCCACCTCTAACCATTTCCGCACACTGTTAATAAACCAAATCTTTGAGCTTTTACGCAAGTCCTCAATGGTTAAGACTTTCTCCTGAATCATTCCTTCCTTGATTAATTTCTCTCGGAAAGTACCTGCCAGCAAGCCGCAGTTCACAGGCGGAGTCCATAATTCCCCCTCTATTTCCAAGACAAGATTTCCATTCGTAAATTCCGTTAACTCCTCATTTTTATTCCAGAGTAATACATCAAAAACGTCCGCAGGCTTCGTTAGTTGAAAATTAGTATAAATTGAACGATTGGTTGTTTTGTGGTAGTAAAACGGATTATCCATATCCATTGACTTACCGGCAAGACTAACCTTAATTGGGGCTAGCATAGGTAAAACAGGTTGACCATCTAGGGTAACTTCACCCTTCTTATTTACTAAGAGGCGCACTTTTAACATACCGCTACAGTTTTGCCGGGCGAATACATCCAATTCCCTTTGGATTTCCTCAATTTGAATAGAAAACCCAAAGTATTTAGCAGACTTTTTCAAGCGCTCCATATGTTCAGTTAATAAGAAATACTGACCGTTATCCAGAAGCAGGCTTTCTAATAGGTCAAACTCGGGTCTATCTTCCTCAAGTAAACTCGCTTTTGCAAGAACCTCTTCATATTCCCCTTCAGAAGTAGAATCCCAAGTAATTCCTCCTCCTACCCCATAGGTCGCTCGGCCTGATTGCTGATCAATCAAGACCGTTCTAATAGGAACATTAAAAACCGCATCCTTATTTGGAGATATATAACCGATGGCTCCACAATACACCTCACGGGGCTCCGGTTCCAAGTCCGCAATAATTTTCATCGTGCTGACCTTAGGTGCACCGGTTATGGATGCACAAGGAAAGAGTGCCTTAAAAATATCAACTAACTCCGTCTTTTCAGCAACTGTTGCTGTTATAGTCGAAGTCATCTGATAGACAGTTGGATAGGCTTCAATGTCATATAGTTTTGTTACTTGAACGGTCCCCAATTCCGCGATAACAGATAAATCATTCCGCAGCATATCGACAATCATAACATTTTCAGCTCGGTTTTTTTCGGAAAGGTAAAGATCTCGGGCATTCGCATCGTCCTCTTCAAAAGTCTTCCCTCGTTTAATGGTCCCTTTCATTGGCCGAGTGGTGATCTGGTTACCCTCCAAACGAAAAAACAATTCAGGTGAGGCCGATAAAATACTATGTTCCCCCGTATTTATATACGCGCAATAATCCGAAGTCTGTGCTTTTTTCAACTTCTCAAAAAAGGTATAATCATCCCCTTGGAATTGACTTTGCAGCCGGATGGTATAATTTGTTTGATAGGTATCCCCTCTTTCAATCCCATCCTTTACGGCATGAATGGATTGAGTATATTCTTCTAAACTAACGGATGACTCCCACTCTGTTAATGTATACGATCCTTGACTGCTAATGATTTCGTTCCTTGGTTCCGTAAAAATCCCAAACCATACTAACGGCATTTTACTATCTGAATTTGTAATAAATGCAGCATCAAAAGCAGCCGCACTTTCGTATGATAAAAATCCTGCGGCGTAATAGCCATTATTTACTTCTTCCTGAACAAGCTGCAAGCAAGGCAATACTTCCTCTATGGTAAATGCTGCAATCACTTTTTTTGGCTCTTTAAATAAAAGAGGTTCAATTTCACCGTCCTTATTGGCAAATTCAAAAACTATCCATGGTCCTCTATGTTTTGTATCCATCATGACGTCCTTTAATAATAATTTTATTACATTATAAATAGTGACAATAATTAATCTGAAAAGCAACTCTTTTCCTTTTATTTTATCTACTATTATAATAGGTAAAGGACATCGAAAGAATTAAAAAGGAGCTAGTGATATGATTAATGTTTTATTTGTCTGCCTGGGGAACATTTGCCGTTCACCTATGGCGGAAGCCTTATTTCGTGACTTAGTAGAAAAAGAAGATTTATCTGACCAAATAAAAGTCGATTCAGCTGCTACCAGTTCTTGGCACATTGGATCAGCACCCCATAAAGGAACCCTTGCAATTTTAAAGAAATATAACATCTCTGCCAATGGTCTGGTCGGACGACAATTAACAAAAAGGGATTTTGAAAAGTTCGATTATATTGTTGGAATGGATGAGAGTAATGTAAAGAACATCTTCGAGATTACCGGAAAGCCTAAGCATCCCAAAATTATACGCTTGCTTGATTTAACGGAACACAAAAAGGATGTGCCAGATCCATATTACACGGGCGATTTTGAAGAAACTTACCAATTAGTTTCCGAAGGATGCATAGCATTACTGGAGAAAATCCATACCGAACATGCTTAAGATAAACCTACTTCAGCTACTTAGTTGCTGTTTAATGACCTGAATTAGTAAATGAATTTTTGAGGTGAACTTCTTGGGGGAAAAATCAGCTCGAACCTATCTATTATTTCTTAGTTTGTATGCCATTTCTTATATGGGCAATGCCGTCTATGGTACATTTATGCCTGTCTACTTAAAAAGTATTGGCTTAAGTCAGACATCCATTGCAACCCTATTAAGCTTCGGCCCATTGATTGCAATCCTGGCGCAGCCGCTTTGGGGAAGCATTGGCGACCGGGCCGAAAGTAAAAACCGTGTTCTTCAGGTTTTATCATTAGGAAGTGCGGTTTCCATCCTGTTCCTTCCGGTATCCAATCAGTACCTATATTTATTAATAATTATTTGTGTGGTCACTTTTTTTCAAACGTCAATCAATCCCTTAAGTGACGCAATTACGTTAGAACATCTAGCCAGGACAAAATGGAACTTCGGTCCGATTCGATTGGCTGGTACAATTGGTTTTGCCATTATGTCTGTTGCTTTTGGGATTGTCGCAAAAAAGAATATTAATAGTATCTCGATCGTTTATTCCCTAGTCATGCTATTTACACTTATAATCTGTACACAATTACCAAAAATAAAAGGTCATCAGTCTAGTAAAAACAAGGTTTCTCTCTCAGTTTTATTAAAAAACAGAAAGCTTATGTTGTTTACCTTATTAAATTTTATCGTTCAGATTACCCTTGGGTATTATTACGCTTTTTTTCCTATATATTTTAATCAACTAGGAGCAGATAATAGTTTGCTTGGCTGGTCGATGCTTTTTTCATCGATAAGCGAGCTGCCTTTTTTACTATTTGGCCATAAGATCATCGAGAGATTTGGGATTCCCGTTGTCTTGGTTGCAACTGCTTTTTTCGCTGGACTGCGCTGGCTGTTCTTTTATTTTGTTCACAATCCGTATCTTGTCCTGCCGATTCAAATGCTGCATGGACTAATTTTTATCGTATTGTCCGTAACCCTTGCGATTTATATCAATCAAGAAGTTCCCAAAGAATTAAAGGCCTCTGGTCAAACGCTGAACGGTTTGCTAAGTTTAGGTTTGGCTAGAATTATAGGCAGTATGGCAGGCGGGATTGCCAGTGAATATATCGGGATGCGTGAAGTTTTTTTATACAATTCCGTGGTTGCTTTCCTTACCTTTTTAGTATTTATCTTTATTTTCTTAAAAGAATCAAGAACTGTGCAAAAGGCAACGGTTTAATAATGCAAATACAGCAATAAGCTGTTCATCTCCAAATTTAGCCAATGACTTATAAAAAAGAATGCTGCCTGAAAGAAATTGTCCTGGGACTTCCTTTAGGCAGCCTTTTTTTACTTTGGTCTTCTATTTATTTATATACTGGGGCAACCCGCTTTTTTTAAATGTGGTTCCCAAAGATTCTACAACAGTCCTAAAATAAGATTCCTGACAAATACACAGTAGTTGTCACCGTAATCATGCTAAATATAGTCGACATCAAAACGACTTGAGCTGCAAATTCAGGATGATTTCCATACTCTAAGGCGAATAACGCGCTGTTTCTGGAGGTAGGAAAAGAGCTGGCAATAAACAATGCCTGTGCCGTGGTTCCCTCCAAATTTAATGTTGTAATAATAGCCATCGCGATTAATGGCGATAGAATTAACCGGCCAAACAGACTTAAAAATAGCGGTAAGGACAATCGACGTATCTTTATATAAGCACTTTGTGCCCCAAGAGTAACTAACGCCACTGCCAAGAACGCATTGGACGTATTATGGATCGGTGTCCAAATAAACTTCGGAATTTTAACATCGCAGGAATGAAGAATCAAACCTAATATAAATGCATAAATGACAGGATTCTTTAGAAATTCCTTTAATGCACTAAATCCTCTCTGCTCAACTGAAACCGAATTAAACAACCCATAGGTATAGGTTAACAAATTTTGAAAAATCATTACCACAATCTGAATGGACGCCCCTAATGGGTTGTGTTGAAAGACCAACTGGCTTACTGGCAGCCCAAAGTTACCGGAATTATTTAGAACGATACTATTTTTAAAGGTAGAAGATAGTCCGTTATCAAACTTTGCTGCCTTTGATATCACTGCACTTATGATCATTAAACATGTACATTGAATAACTAAAAAACCAATTATATGCACAAGCGTTTTTCCGCCAACATTATTTTGATAAATATTTACAAAGCCAACTGCTGGCATTAGAAAATACGTATTCAATTTGGATAATGTGCCCATATCAAACTTAAACTTCCGATGCAGCAATACACCTGCTGCAATTAAAAGAAATACTGGTAAAACTACATTTAATAAAATGAGAAAAAAAACTTCCATATGACTCTCCTATTTTTTAAAGACAAAATCCAAAAGCCCCAATCAAGGAGCTTCTGGATTTTAACTAGATTATTAGATTGGAATTATTGATAGTACCAGTGCGACTAAAATCATTACTGCAGTCGAACCGCAAGCCCATTTTAAAAAGGAGCGCTGTAAATCTCCAAAATCTTCTCCAACCATACCGACTAGTAAGTAGGTGGAAGGAACTAACGGACTTAATAAATGGACTGGCAATCCTAATAATGATGCCCGGCCAATCATCGCAGGATCAATACCATAGCCATTAGCCGCTTTCGCAAGGAGTGGAAGCACCCCGTAGTAAAATGCATCATTTGACATAAAGAATGTAAAAGGTGCACTGATAATCGCTGTAATCAGAGCAAAATGAGAGCCCAAGTCCGCTGGAATATGCGTAATCATCGAATTAGCCATCGCATCCACCATTTTTGTTCCAGCAAGAATACCTGTAAAAATTCCGGCAGCAAAAACCATTGAAACAACCGATAAAGCATTATCAGCATAGTGCATAATCCGTTCTTTTTGTTCATGAATATTTGGATAATTAATCGTAATGGCAATGGCAAATCCAATCATAAATAATACGGTGCTCGGCAATAGTTCCTCAATAAGCGCCACTAAAAGGACGATGGTAAGAAGGTAGTTTACAACAATTAACTTTGGACGTTTAAGGTAAGCATCCTCTGTTGTAGCTGCCATCATAGAAAGAGTACTATAATCGATTTCTAAAACACCAATGCGCTGTCGTTCTTTTCTTCCAAGACAAAAGGCCATGAACAATACAAACAGCACACCGCCAACCATACTCGGAATAACTGGGGTAAAGATATCACCCATTTCCAGATGAAGTGCGGTCATGGCTCTTGCAGTAGGCCCTCCCCATGGAAGGAGATTCATTACACCAGAAGCAGAGACCGCAATTCCAGCAAGGACTAAAGGTTTCATACCAATCCGTTTATACAATGGAAGCATGGCTGAAATCGTAATCATATATGTAGTAGTTCCATCTCCATCAAGAGAAATTAATAAGGCAAGGACTGCTGTTCCGATGGCTATTTTTACAGGGTCCCCTTTTACAAGTTTTAAAATGGTTGAAATAATAGGATCAAAAACGCCAGCATCAATCATAATTCCGAAAAAGAGAATTGCAAACAGAATCATGATTCCCGTTGGTGCGACACTTTTGATCCCTTCAAGCGCCATTGGTCCCAGTTCTTTGCCGAATCCCCCGATTAAGGCAAAGACAACAGGCACCACCATTAATGCAATCATGGCAGATAGACGTTTGGTCATAATCAAAATCATAAAAATAAGTATCATTAAAAAACCTAGAATCGCTAACATCATTCCCACCCCTTTTGTTTGTAAATTTATAATAGTCTAAATATTAGTGGTTGAAAACGATTACAAAATTAAGTTTTTTAAGTAATTTAAAGTGTATTTTGTACATATTGTTCACAGACTGACTACATATGATTGCAAAATAGTGAAGATGCCCTTGGCACCTTCACTATTTGGGATAATACTTTCTTTCTGGTCTTCCTACAATTCCGTAGACCACTTCCGCTCTGGCTTCATTAATCGAGGATAGATACTCTAAATAACGGCGAGCAGTAATCCGCGAAGCACCAATTTCTTTCCCCACTTCTTCAGCGGATAGGCCATGGTTTATATTCAGAAGGACGTTTTCCACCTTACTGAGGGTAATTTCATCAATTCCTTTAGGTAAACCATTTCCTTTTCCCACATTTTCGGCTTCTTTTTTGCCAAACAATAGGTCAACATACTGCTGATTTATTTCCTGTTCAGAAATTAACAGTGAGTATTTCTTTACATATTCTAAAATAACTTCATCAAATCGTTCCCTTTTCACTGGCTTAATTAAATAATTCTCTACCCCATAGCTTAATGCTTTTTCAATAAAAAGCTTATCAGTTGCGGCGGTTATCATAATAATACTTACTTTGGGAAACCGTTCTCTTATAATCGGAAGCAGCTCCGTTCCAAGCATATCAGGCATATACACATCTAGAAGCAATAAATCTATGGCTTCCTCTGTCAACACTTTCAATGTCTCAACCCCATTTAATGCTTTTCCAACTACTTCGATTTCGTTAAACTTTTTTAAAAATTTTTCATGGATCTCGGCAACTCGAAAATCATCTTCTGCAATTGCTGTTTTTATCTTATGCATGTTCTTGGCTCCTCTCATCTTGCTTAGGAAGATACACGGTAAAGATGGTTCCACTGTCCGGATTACTTTGGACCTCAATCATTCCATTCATCTCGACCACTGCTTCTTCAGCATTGGATAGTCCAAAGCCCCTCGGCTTATCCCCATTTTTCAAGGTAAATCCCCGCTTAAATAATTGGGGAATATCCCTTTCACTTATCCCTCTCCCATTATCTGAAACTTCAAAAATGATATCACTGCCAATATCTGTGGCAAAAAATTTAACAATAGGAGGATTACTCTCAGTGACAGCCTCAAAGGCATTATCAATTAAATTTCCTAGAATAACAATCAAATTAGATAACTTCATATGTGTTGGCAAATGGTCTAAATAGCTCTCAGCAACAATCTCAAACTTTATCTTTTTTTCCGAAGCTTTTCCCAATTTCCCTAATAAAATCGCTTGGACTTTAGAATCTTTAATCTGGTTAAATAAAATCGTATTTTGAACTTCTAAGATCTGTGTTTCCGCTTGGATCATGGCAATCGCCTGTTCAAATTCACCGAGTTGAAGCAAGCCCGATAACACATACAACTTGTTCGTATACTCATGTGTTTGAGCACGAAGGTCCTCCGAATAACTCTTTACTTCTGATATCGTGTTGACCATTTGCTCAATTTCTGTTTTATCACGAAAAGAAGCCACCACACCGCTTATCCCGCTTTCATCAAATAGTGGCGTGCAATTGACAATAACCGTTTTATCTTTCCAAATTAATTCTTTATCAACGACCGGATTTCCCGCATTTAATACTTCATATAAATATTCTGAAGGAAAGAGACCCTCAACTTTTATATGGCGGACAGAACCTTTTATATGTAATAGTTTTTTTGCAGGCTGATTCATCATGGTAATGAATCCATCTTTATTAATGGCTAATATTCCTTCCTTTACCCCGTGGAGGACTGCGTTTTTTTCTTTATAAAGTGCGGCAATTTCATATGGTTCGAGCCCAAGAGTATCTTTACGAATATCTCTGCCAAGCAGCATACTTCCGAAAAATGAAATGAGTAGAGCAACAATCGAGACTAAGAGTACTTTTTTAATATTTTTGGTGATTTGCTGGTTAACATCTTCTAATAGAAATCCCACTGATACAACCCCGATCACTTCTCCATTTTTATTTAGGATCGGTGATTTCCCTCTAATCGATGGACCTAGTGAACCGTTTGCTTTGGAAACATAATACTCCCCTTTTTTAATCGCCTTGTCATTGTCTCCGCCCTTCATTTTTTTTCCAATCATCGATTTTAATGGGTGTGAATACCTTGTCCCATCTAGGTTTCCTACTACCACAAATTCAGCACCCGTTTCTTTTCGGATTTTTTCTGCTAAGGGCTGAATGGTTTTTGTTGGATTACTAGATTCGATGCCTTCAATAATCGTTGGCATAAAAGAGACTGTTTTTGAAATTTCGAGAGCTAATTTCCCCTTATTTTCCTCTATTTGCTTACTTTCCATATAGCTATAAAATGCGCTCATCAGCAGGATTAACAATAAGCCCAATAATAAGGCCAGCCCAAAGATTTTAGTCTGCAACGAAATATTTTTATTTTTCAGGCCACATTCCTCCTTTTGAACCTTCTCCATAAAACATGGTTTTATTATAACTTTTGTTAGTATAAATTTCTTTGGAAAAACGAAAAAAAACTATCATTTTGATAGTTTCTGTTCGGTCAAATTAACGATCACGATTTACCATATAATTTAATAAATGCTTTAAGAAAGTAATATTACGAGGAACTTCTTGAAGTGCCTCCACGGCTAAACAGTAATGCTCCCACATCTCTATTCTAGCCTGTTCAGGACCGAGGATTGATACAAATGTGGAGTTATTATTTTCTTTATCTATACCCAATGGTTTACCGAGTATACTTTGATCCCCTTCTACATCCAGCAGGTCATCCTTGATTTGAAAGGCAATGCCGGCATGGCGGGCAAATTTTTTCAATGCCTCCATTTCAGGCTCCTTCGCTTGAGCAAGAATAGCAGGCATAAGGATGGACGCTTCAAAAGCAATTCCAGTTTTATACAAACTCATGATGGTTAGTTGTTCCAATGTTAACGGCTTTCCTTTTGAGCCCAAATCCATTGCTTGCCCCGTACACATTTTCTCGGTCATCCGGGCCGAGTACTGAATCATTTTCAGGACTGTTTTTGCATCAAAATTATGGAGAGATGCTTGCTCCTCCATTGCTTTCTGGGTAAGAAATAGGCCAGTTAATTCTGCAATTGCTGCGTTATATACCGTATGAAGAGTCGGACGGCCTCTACGGATAGATGCATTATCTTGTGACGGAAGATCATCAAATATGAGGGATGCAGTATGCATATATTCCAATGATTTTAACAACGGCATGATGGCAGTTGGCTTTAATCCATATCCCTTTACGGCTATTTGCCAAGCGACAATCGGTCTTAATCTTTTTCCATCACCAAATAGACTATAGTTGGCAGCGTCCGTGATCAAATCATCGATTAGAGGAACATGATCACCCGAGCAGATTCTAAGACCGTTATTAATTTGATTACGGACCGTGTCGATTTCTTGCAAAAAGTCATCTTGTTCTTGTCGTTCCTTTTTTAAAATTGTAATAATATGATCACGAAGCAGTTTATCGAAGAAATCCACATCATCTGCTTTATCAACCATTTTTTGGATCAACCGATTAAAAAGTGGGTTTCCTGAAGCAAAAAGCTCCATTACTTCATTGTATTTTGGAGTTCCCATTCGTTTTTTGAACCGTTTCAGACCATTTATGGCACGGTCAAGAATAACCTCACAGGTTTTTATATCGGATTGATAGACGTGATGAATCAAATTGGCGATAACCGCCCAGTATAATTCAAAGGGATTGATCAAATCCGGCCGCTTATCATGATAGGTTAAATAATACGTATAGGGAGTAACAGCCCCCTCCCTCAGATCATCAAACATATCAGCGAAATCATCGGCCAGCTGATTGTAAATGCCATAATAGAAGGTCCTGTTATCAAAACCTTCATCTTCAGGAGCATTAATAACAGAACGGACAATCAATCTTGACGAAGAGGATTTTAAGATAACCGGTACATAAATCTCTTCATTAGTATAGTTGCCATTTGATAGGTCCTTTTTCCGGTCCACTTCTTGGGAGTTAAAAAACACGTAGGATTGATCCAAAAAGGCCTTCAATGTCTCAGCCTGCTGATTAGCTTTAATGTATTCATAGGCTTCACGGAGTTCAGAATGGATATAGTGAATGAGTGAGCTGTTCTTTCCCACCCACTCCCCCAACTCGGGGACAGTTCCTGTAATAATCGTCGTGCGAATTAACTGGGTGTAATGGGTTTTCTCCACATCTGATAAAACATGGGAGTCGAGCAGATCATCAATGAAGGGGTAGGTTAAACCATAGGAGTAACCAAGTTTAATGGCTTTTTCTAATCTCTTTCTTCGTTCAAGAGGTGAAATACCTTCTTCCATCTCTACAACCACGTGCATGATCACACCTGCAATAATTTTAATTAGTTTTCGCTGGGCATGTTCTCTATCCATCCCATTTGGAATATTTTGGGCAACTGTCTTTAATTTGTCCAAGACCCAGATTATCGTGGTTTCAATTCCTTCCCGCTGAGACCATCGGTATAAACTGGCCATACTAAACGATTCTTTTTCCTCTTTTCCACCCTTCGTCAGGCTATTTTTTAAATGATCAACGACTTGGCGAATTTTTAGCTGGGTATCAAGTGAATCTAACGCTTTGCCTAGATCGCGCATAAATAAGTAGGAAATGCTGCGATCCAGGTAGTTATCCAGTTTCCCTGTATAATCAAGCCAACTGATGTAATTGGAATACCCTTGGATTTCCGATTTATTCTTCCTTCTCGAAAAAACGGATAATAGTGGATGATGATGAATATGGTTTTGTTTCCATCGATTTATATCTTTTGTTAAAGCAGGGACATAAGACTTTTCCATGACTTGGAGATAAAGTGATTGAAAATACTGTGCAGCCTTGTGTTCAGCTAATTGATATGATTTATCCGCATTCTTTATTAATTTTTCATTCATGTTTATCCCCTGCCCAAAGTTCCTTGTTCTTCCTGCTAAACAGATATTTATAATTAATAAATACATGTATACCTTAAATTATAAAAAGGTTAAACTTTTTTCTCAAATAATAAAAGGCAGCAGGTATCTTATTTTATTCGATTAAATTAACTACGAGAACAAATTAATCCTTAAAGTAAGATAGTACCCAAAAAGACCTTTTCCATCCATATTGGAACAGGCCTTTTTGGGTGTATCCTAAACATAAGTTTCCGTATCCATACTGTTAAATAGTTGAAGCAGGTCCTTTAATGTATAAAGTTTAGCTGTTAAAAGATATAGCTCTTCATAGTTGTTTTTTACGTAATCATCGATAACGTCGATTCCTCTTTTAAAGCCATCAATTAGATAATAAGTATACTTTCCATCCCAAGAGTACTTATTGATTCGCAATAATTCGTCCGCGATTATCTGGAACTTATATTCTTCAACGAGGAGTTTTACTTGATACAATTTATCGATATTATATCTGAAGCTATTTTTGTTCTCATGGCTTTTACGGACATATTTTATAAATTCATTGATCGTTTCTGCTAACATTACGGCTTTTTGCCTTTCAAACTTCAAAGCCTCAACCCCCTAATTTGTTAAAATGCTTCCTTAGGAAAATTGTATGAATTCTTTTGGTAATTTGATACTCCAGCGTTTTATTGTTGACATAACTTCATGTCCCTGTTTATAATTTATTTCGCATACGAAATGTTCTTATAGTTAATATTAGTTTTTAGAAAGAAAGGAGGAATTGAAACTGGACATATTAAATAATGAAATTTTGGTAAGCTTTTTAGAAATAAATAAAGCTTACAATAAGCTTGTTAAATTTGATGCAGAAAGATTAGGGATAACCCCTGTCCAATTAAAGGCATTATTTAAGATTAACAACAACCCTAATATTAGTTTGGGAGAACTCGCTGAAAAATTAAGACTGACGAACAGTACCGTTAGTGGCGTTATTGATCGACTTGTCCATAGCGGACTTGTCGAAAGAGTGGTCCCCCCCGGCGATAGAAGGACTATCTCAATTCATTTAACAAGCGATGGAAAAAAAACATTAGCACAATTTAATTCTTCTGATTCGATGCTAATGAAGAAAGTCAAAGAAGTCCTTGAACTACCAGAGGAGGAAATCTCTCATCTGTTGCGGCTTCATCAACTCGTTTTAAAAAGGCTAACCATTGAGGAGGAATAATTGAATGAGTACGAAACGTTTACTTTTGGTCAACATTATTATTTTAATTGTTTTAGTAGGTGGAGGTTTTGCAGGATATGCCTACTACAATAAAACCGTTAATTATTTAACAACAGATAACGCGCAAGTCACAGGACAACAAGTAACAATTGCTGCCCCAGCAAGCGGAAAATTAACAGATTGGGCAGGTAAAGTAGGGGATCATTTTTCAAAAAATAACCCGATTGGAACCATTCTTACCACCGGAGCCAATGGCGAACCAACTGAAATGAAAGTAACCCTGCCAACTGACGGAACAGTTGTCCAAACTAATGCTGTTCAAAATTCATTTGTTGCAGCAGGAACTCCGCTTGCACAAGTTTATGATTTAAACAATTTATGGGTAACAGCTAATATTGATGAAACAAAGATTGACGAAATTGCCGTTGGCCAGGATGTTGACATTTATGTTGATGCTTTCCCTAATTCAACATTAAAAGGAAAAATCCAACAAATCGGTTTAGCAACTGCAGGTACCTTTTCATTGTTACCTAGTTCAAATAACACAGCTAACTATACGAAAGTGACGCAAGTGGTTCCTGTGAAAGTATCCATTGATGATAATAAAGGTGTAGGAATTGTTCCTGGTATGAACGTGACCGTGCGAATTCATAAGTAGGTGATAAAATGTCAATATATATCACGGTTTATGCCATAATATGTATTTTGGTACTACTTTTGATCAATTTTGGTGTTTTGAAACAAAAAAAATCGAAAATTAATCAAAATAAAGGTAAAAATCAAAAGGTAGAAGCTGTTCCTCCATCGCCAATCCTTGATAAAAGGGATCTTCAGCAAGATCTAGATTTATCAAGTCAAGTGGAAGAAATGCTTGAAGATAACGCGATCGCCGAGCCAGCTTTAGAGTATGTTCAAGCGGAAGTCGAGCCGAAAGAAGAAATGGTTACACGATCCAAACTAGCAGATAAGGAATCCGAAAAATCTTCAGGAACCGGAAAAATTCTTACTGCCTTAATGCTTGGTGCATTTGTCGCGATTCTAAACCAAACGTTGCTGAATGTTGCTATTCCACATATTATGAATGATTTAGGTGTTTCAGCAAGTACTGTTCAATGGCTTTCAACTGGTTATATGCTAGTGAATGGAATTCTAATTCCCGTGACAGCTTATTTAATTGAAAAATTTGGAACGAGGAAGCTTTTCCTTGCTGCTATCTTTCTCTTCACAATAGGTTCTCTGGTTTGTTCCCTATCATTAAACTTTTCTATGTTAATGATTGGGCGTGTCATCCAGGCTAGTGGTGCAGGTATTATTATGCCCCTTTTGATGACGGTCTTTTTTGCCCTCTTCCCTCCGGAAAAACGCGGGAAGGCCATGGGTCTCATGGGAGTTGTTATGATCTTTGCTCCTGCTATCGGCCCGACCTTGTCCGGTTGGCTGATTGGACATTATTCATGGAGATTATTGTTTGATATTGTTATTCCAATTGGTGTAATAGATTTAATTTTAAGCTTCATGTGGATGAAAGACGTAACGAAAACAACGAATCCTAAATTTGATTTCCCAGGATTAATATTTTCAACCTTAGGGTTTGGTTTCTTGTTATATGGGTTTAGTGAAGCTGGAAGCGACGGCTGGAGCAGTGCAACGGTTGTCCTTTCATTAACAATAGGAATTTTGTTTATACTGGCCTTTATCTGGCGTGAGTTAACGACTGAGAAGCCAATGTTGGATTTACGGGTGTTTAAATATGATATTTTCGCCTTAACTACTATTATTAGTATGATTGTTAATATGGCCATGTTTGGTGCTATGATCTTATTGCCAATTTATTTACAAAATATTCGCGGTTTTTCTGCATTAGATTCTGGTTTATTGATGCTTCCGGGTGCGATTGTGATGGGTATAATGTCGCCAATTTCTGGTGCCCTTTTTGATAAAATCGGTGCAAGATGGCTTGGCGTTATCGGATTAACCATAACGGTTATTACAACCTGGCAATTTACTAAATTAAGTATGACAACAAGTTATGCTCATCTCCTCCTCCTTTATGTATTTAGGATGTTTGGAATGTCATTCATTATGATGACGATCATGACGGAAGGTCTAAACCAATTGCCTCGTCATCTCGGAGCACACGGCACGGCAGCGTCTAATACAGCACGACAAGTTGCCGGCAGTATTGGTACGGCATTCCTTGTTACCGTTATGACAACTAGGTCAGGAGTACATTATGGTGAATATATCAGTACCATGACTAGTGCAAATCCCTTCATCGCGGGTCAATTTTCACAACTCACTCAAAGTCTTGGCGCTTTAACACACATGCCTGCTGCGGGTAAACCACTTACCACCTATTTACTTTATGGTCAAGTAATGAAACAGATAACCATAGATGGAATTAATGACGCCTTTATTGTGGCAACTTTGATTGCTTTTGTAGCTTTGGTTTTAGTATTCTTTGTAAAACGGGCACATATAAAAAATCAATAATAGTTTAAATAGAAAGAGGCATTCCCAAAAGTAAAAACTTTTAGGAATGCCTCTTTTTTATACATTAAACTATTCTGTTGATTTCCACTCCAAGCGGCTTCGCTTTCCAGGGACGTGCGAGGGAGCCTAAATCCCTAGTGCTTTTTTAGTTAGAATTCCCACAACACCATCCACTTGCAGATGATGGGCTCTTTGGAAATTACGAACAGCAGTATCTGTATTTGCCCCAAAGATACCATCATACCCTTTAGTGTTGTAGCCTAATGCTGTGAGTTTTTTCTGAAGCGTTACAACAGCTGGTCCACGACTTCCTCTTTTAAGAATTTCACTGCTCGTATTTACAGGAACAGAAGGCGCCCCTTTCCCACTTTTCAATCCGTTGGCCACTGCAATTGCATCAAAGGTATTTTTAGAAGTTGTAATAACAACCGGTGTATTTACCGGCACTTGATTGAATAACCATTCTACTTCATTATCATACATACGAACACAGCCGCTGCTTACATACCCTCCAATCGAACTCGGGTTATTGTTTCCATGAATCCCGTAGGTGGTTCCCCAAGTTCCACGGGCATTTAAACCCATCCAGCGGTTACCTAGTGGATTGCGTGGGTCACCGCCTGGAATATGCCCCTTGTAGTATGGGCGATTAACAATTTTGTTAACAATTTTGAATTTGCCTTCCGGAGTTAGTGAACTACTTCTCCCTGTGCCTACTTTAAATTGTTTTTTCAACTGGCCGTTCTCGTAGTATGCCAGGCGGTTGTTTGCTTTATTAATAATAATAAACTTGCTTACATTGGCAGCCGAACTAGAGGGTACACCATAACATAAGCTAAACAACAAAAGAAAAGCTAAACTGGCAAAAACCAACCATTTTTTCTGCAAATTGATCCCCCCAACCCTCATTAAAATAACTGATCCGTGTATTTTATGAGGGCAGGCAAATCCACATTACATCTTTATGAGTTTAATTACAGTCTAGTTTAATTTATGTTACATCTGCTTACATTTTAATGTACTCCTACCAATCTGCTCTATTTCCTTTTTAGGAAAAACTAACCTTATCTGATGGCTATGGTTAGTACTTTTATTTTTTTCATCCATTTTATGCCGATATTCTTATGTTTTTACCTTTACCTTTTCTTAGAGAATACAGGATAAATAAAAGAATGAACCAGATTGGTGTCAGTAATAAAGCAGTGCGAGTTGCCTCAGCAAATAACATAACAATTAGAATGAAAGCAAATAAAGTTAAGACCGCATAATTAATAAACGGTGTAAATGGAGCTTTAAAGGTCGACTTTTTCCGAAGATCTGGGCGTAATTTCCGATATCGTATATGGCAAACTAAAATAATCCCCCAGACCCAGATAAAACAAATCGCACTAATCGTTGTCACGATACCAAAAGCTTGTTCTGGAATTAACTTGCTTAAAAGGGCTCCGCCTGATAGAACAAGGGCTGAAACTAATAAAGCATTACTTGGTACATAATTCTTATTTAATTTTGCAAATTGGGCTGGGCCCTGGGATTTAGAACTTAAATTATATAAGATTCGGCTGGTTGAAAACAAACCACTATTGCAAGCCGATGCTGCAGAAGTTAACACGACGAAATTAATAATACCTGCTGCAATCGGTATTCCGACCAAACTAAACGTTTTTACAAAAGGACTGTTATCTGCATTTAACTGTGTCCATGGATTGATACATAACAAGATAAAAAGTGCGCCCACATAGAAAAATAGAATTCTTAATGGAATTTTATTTATCGCTGACGGGATATTTTTTTGAGGATTGGATGTTTCCGCTGCTGAAACACCCACTAATTCAACACCTACATAGGCAAAAACCACCATCTGAAAAGAAAGTAAGAAACCTGACACACCATGTGGAAATAGTCCGCCATATTCCCAAATATTTTTTATTGAAACGGTTGCCACATTTGTTTTGAACCCAACGACTAATAAAATAACTCCTATTCCGATTAAAGCAAGTATCGTGATGACTTTGATTAAAGCAAACCAAAATTCTAATTCGCCGAATAGTTTCACCGTTAATAAATTTAGACCTAATAATAGTACAAGGCAGACGATGGCTGGAACCCATTGCGGTATATTAAACCAATATTGTACATATACACCAACGGCAATAATATCAGCCATGGCTGTCATAATCCAACAAAACCAATACGTCCACCCAGTTACAAATCCGGCCCAAGGTCCGATGTAGTCTTCGGCAATATCTGTAAAAGATTTATAACCTGCTTTTGATAAAAGAAGTTCTCCTAAAGCCCTCATGACAAAGAAACAGGCGATGCCAACAATTATATAGGCCAACATAATCGAGGGGCCTGCTAACTGTATGGCTCTGCCAGAACCTAAAAATAATCCGGTTCCAATCGTTCCGCCAATCGCTATCAATTGTACGTGCCTGTTTTTTAAATCCCTTTTTAATTCTTGTTGTGCCACTTAAAACTCCCCCTAATGGTAGTAATATTCTTCTTGCACTTGTGAACCAATAAACAAGAAGTAAACCAATAAAAAAAGAGACTGGAATATCTCCAATCTCTTAGGGCGTAAGAATAACAAAAAATATCTATTACTCTATTGAAATAGAATAATAAATAGTCTTCGTACTCTTCTGTCCTTTTGCCTGAGATTGTGAACCCTTCGGCGCCGCAAGTATTGCGGTCTCTCCAGAAGCTGCTCCTGCTATAGTGTGATCCATAGCAATCATAGCTTGCTAAATATTTAATTTTCACGTTTGAAATGTTTGAGTCATGTAGCATTGATACTCAGCAATCAAACTATAGTTAAATAATTTCTAATTTTAGTAGTATTAATGATATTTGTCAACATATTAATTTTCCTCCCCCACTTTAATGGCTGTTTTTGAGATGAAACCGTTTATGTCCACTGCTCATAAAGAAAACTTTCACGAAACTTGTTGCTTGTCCAAGCCAATTTAATTAAAGTAACATAAACAATAAGTAGACATCTATTAACTCCATTGTTGTTTTCTTTTAAAATAATAGAATGGAAAGGAGATTTAATTTTTGCTTATTTTCATTAGCGATTTACACCTTTCGGACCAAACAGCGGGCAGACATCAGTTAGAATCAGCAACTTTCAGAGATATCTTTAGAGAGCTTGCCTATCAAGCTAAGGAAGCTGTTAGTCCTTTTAAACCACAAGAACAAGATTTAAAAATTATCTTATTAGGGGATATCTTCGATCTTATCAGAACAGAATTATGGTTTACCCAAAAGGATACTAGCGAAGTGATAAATTTAAAGGACCGCCCCTGGGGTAACCCGTCAGAGAAAACAGAGGAAATTGCCGCTGATATATTAAACAAAATTATTAAAGAGAACAAGGAGATATTTTCTATACTCTCAGGAAAAGAATGGGAAACGCTAGGGTTTCCTAAAAAGCCTGAAATCATTTATATTCAAGGAAATCACGATCGACTATGTAATGTTTATCCATCATTAAGAAAAACGGTTATTGATCTATTAGGCCTCCAAGACCACATGCCGATCGAACCCTTTCCAAACTACTTTAAAGCTGAAGAATATGGTGTGTTTGCAAGACATGGACACGAATGGGATCCGTTTAATTTTGAAGGTGATTACCAAACTCAAAATAATTACTATAAAACGCCCATCGGTGATGTTATTGCTTGTGAGATTGCTTCAAAGCTTCCCATTGAAGTAGGTAAGAGACTTCAGAACACGCACCTCCCAGAAAAAGATATCCTTCAAATATGTAACAATTTCCGTAACCTTTTCGATGTAAGGCCATTATCAGCGATTATTCCTTGGCTTTCTTTTCAGGTACTAAGATACGATAAGTATGGAGAAAAAGTTCAACAGGCTATTAATTCAGCGTTCCGCCACGTCGGAGAAGAATTTAAGGAGATTGAATTTGTTAAGGACTGGATCAAAAAAAACGACCAATTTTTGAACCCACTGGATAATGGGGATTTAATTCAGTTATTAGGAACGGTTCTAAAAACTTTTAATGTTGGTAATTATGAATGGAAGCTAAAATTTTTTGAAAAAGTGGATCAAGTGAAAAGATTATGGTCTCAAGATCAATATCTTTTGGGAGCTAAAAAGGACTTTGAAAGATTATCTAATCATTATTCCTATGTACTATATGGTCATACCCATATACCTTTTCAAATCCCCATTGATGTAATAAACGATAAAGAAAGTTTGAAACTAACGGAACAGGTCTATTTAAATACCGGAACATGGCGTCCAAGTTTTCTTCAAGCTTTGTCAGGTACAGGCTTTTCAACTTGGAATCATTTAACTTACACAACTATTTATAAACCAGGTGAAATCATGGATGGGCAAGTGGTTACTATGCCAACCTTTAATACATGGACAGGTTTTATGAAAAAAGTATGATAGATGAACTGAATTCACTCTCTTGGCCTTTCGAACGTATAAAAATGGATGGTGGGTGACACCATCCATTTATTATTGACGTTAAGAACCTCTGTTAAAGCCCCACACTTAATAAGCTTATTCGTTTGTATCCTTATCAGGTGAATCTAATAAGGCTTGACTTTGAGACTCTAAGACTTCTGCTCGGCTTTGACCATATAGCCCGACATAGATTTGCTCGATTTCCTCTCCTGTTAGATCGCCACGCTTTAAAAGCTCCTCCGCAATTCGGTGAACAAAATCAGCATTATCATTTACCAGTTTCTTTACTTTCGTCATTTCACTCTTTAGCAGTTCATTGATTTTGCCACGCAGCGCTCTAAGACCATCTGTGCGCGAACCGACAGCGAGCCAGCTGAATAACTCTTCCCCCATCCCAACAATCCCTAAATAAGCACCTGCCAATTCTGTTGCCTGTCTTAAGTCGGAAGTAACTCCGTTTAATTTTTTATTTAAAAACTCCTCTTCCACTGCACGTGCTGCCAAACATACTTGGATTTCCGCTAATATTTCTTTGTCGGTCCGATTATACCGTTCATGCGTTGGTTTTGTAGCTGCAAGACCAAGCGCACCACCCCTGCGGATAATGGTTACTTTCCAAACTCGCTCATGAGGTTTAAGCAAGAACTGTGCGACCGCATGACCAGCCTCATGATAAGCAACATTTCTTTTTTCATCCTCACTCATGGACCTTAGCGGTTGTTTAAGCCCCCATTCATAGGTTTCCATCGCTGCACGGAAATCCTCATAACTTGCAACTTGGGCTCCGCGTTGATGAGCGATAACGACTGCTTCGTTTACGATATGCTTAATTTGTGCCGGAGAGTAGCCAATGGTATCAAGTGCCGCACGTTCAGGAGTAATAGAAGAGTCTCTTTTCACCTTTTCAAGATAGTATTGAAAAACGTCAATACGGCCATCATAATCAGGGGAATCAACCCAGAGTTTTCGGTCAAAACGGCCCGGACGAAGCAGTGCTTGGTCAAGTACATCGGGAAGGTTGGTTGCCCCAACCGTTAATACAGCAGGCCGGTCCGCCCTTTTCTTGCGAAGTCCAACCGACCGAAGCAGCTTAGAAAACCAGCCATTATCAATATTTGGCGGGTCCATCTGCAAGAGCAGTTCATTTAAAAGACCCGAACCACCCATCCCCATCATTCCGCCGAGCATTCCCCCAGCGCCGCCTCCTGCCTGTCGGCTCATACCAATCGCATCTATTTCATCTATAAAAATAATGCATGCACCATAAACTTTTGCAAGCTTTCGGGCTTTCTTATATAGCCCCATTACTTTCAGATTACCCACACCAAAGAACATATTTTGAAAACTTGGGGCCGAGGCATAAGCAAAAGGTACCTGGGCTTCATTTGCAATTACCTGGGCAAGGTAGGATTTTCCAGTCCCTGGCGGTCCACATAGCAGTAAGCCGCGAATGGCCTCCCCACCCATCTCCTTAAATTCTTTTACCCCCTTTAAGAGGGTAACAATCCGCTTGGCATTTTCGACAATTTCGGGGTTACCCCGGTAATCATCCCAAGTGGAGCCTGTTTCCCCTGGCAGGATCCAATAGGTTCTGCCGCGGGCAAGGAACCAAAATAAGGCAACAAACTGGATAATCATGAATAGCATGGCAAAGAGCAGCTGTAGTAACAAACTGACAATACTTATCACGACACCCCAAACTGTCGGCCCACTATTAAGCAAATAAATGCTTAAAATGACCACAGCTGCGACCCAGAGGATGATTTTACGCCATTTTACCCACCGATATTTCCTCATGGCTCCACATTCCTTTCTGAATATTCACAATGTTTTTGCGCTAATAGACCGAATTAAATGTTAGGCCTCCAAATTATTTAATCTAGAATACTGATATTTATTCTTACTTTCTGCTAGTCATACCTATCCAAAAAGGTAAATTTATCAGCTGGTTTTCAGAGTCTGCCATCCTAATTGAGTTTATGTAAAAACCCTCCAAAAGGGATGGGAGGGTTCTAACGGGATTATTTAAATTTTTTTATAATGTCTAATAAATACTTAATTGCAACTGCTAAACCGCCAACGAAAAAGAATGCTATTAAAATCCACCCAGAAGGGTCAATTGGGAACATAGATATGAGGAAGTTTAATGGAATAACGTAATATAATAAATCCTTCAAATATCCTAAAATAAAATCTGAAGTGAGTGTGCCTTTCCAGAATGACTTTAAGAATCCTAATAAAAGGTCGAGAATCATTAGTCCAAAAACGGCCCACATGGTATAAAGCATCCAATCTGATAGTATCATTTTTTCATCACCACCTTGATACATCATATGCTTGTAACAGAGGCAGGTGAGAGTACTTGGAAACTTTTGTTCACAGAATATTCATAATAATAAACGACATAAAAAAGATGCCCGATATAGGGCACCTTCCATTTGTTAATTCTCTGCAAGCTTATTGATAACCTTCTTTTCTGAAGTCTTAAATTCTTCAGGATCCTCAGCTTGTTTCGCCCGTTTAATAAAGAAGGCAAGTACTAAAGCAATAAGAGCAATTCCAACAGAAACAAGGAATGCATCGTTAATTCCTTCTAACATTGCCTTCATGGCAATTTGCTGCTTCATTTGGGCTACCATTTCCGCCGTCGGTTTTCCTGTAACATGTTTCATTGCAGAATTAGCCAGTTCAGTGGCATGTGTTTTCGTGCGATTTGACATGATCGTAATCAATAAAGCTGAACCAATTGCACCTGATACCTGTTGTAGCGTATTATTCATCGCCGTACCATGCGGATAATACCGTGCAGGAAGCTGATTCAATCCGTTTGTCATGACCGGCATCATAACCATCGACATCCCAAACATACGTGCTGAGTAAATAAGCATTAATTCCGTATAGGTAGTATCTAATGTTAATGTACTAAACATATAGCTTGTAAAGATAGTAATGGATAAACCGATAACAGCAAGAACTCTGCCGCCGAATTTATCAAACAATTTCCCTGTAATAGGACTCATAATTCCCATTAAAATCGAACCTGGAAGCATTAATAATCCTGATTTTAACGGTGTAATACCACGTATGCTTTGTACATAGATAGGTAAAAGCAGCATGGCTGAAAACATCGCCATGGCAATTACGATGGAAATGACAGATGATAGAGCAAACATCGGATATTTATAAACTTTGAAATTCAACATTGGCTTTTCAAGTTTATTTTGACGAAGAACAAACCACACCAAGCTTATTGCCCCTATGATAATCGTCGCATAGACTTGCGGGCTATCCCAGCCCTTATCACCGGCCGAACTGAAGCCATAGAGTAATCCACCAAATCCGACACTTGATAATAATAATGATAACTTATCAAGACGAAGATCAACTTTGCCTTTTTTATCTTTTAATAAGAAAATAGCAATAATAAGAATTAAAGCGGCGATTGGCGATACAAGATGGAATAGAATTCTCCAGCTATTATGCTCAATTAAGTAACCTGATAAGGTTGGTCCAACTGCTGGTGCAAAAATAAACACCAAACCAAATAATCCCATTGCACCTCCCCTTTTTTCAGGCGGGAAGCTTGTTAGCATCACATTCATTAATAATGGCATCATAATCGCTGAACCAGCAGCTTGAATCATCCTCGCTGCTAATAAAAGTGGAAAAGCATGCGCGAATCCAGCAATAATCGTCCCAGCCGTAAATAAAGCCATGGCTGTTAGGAATAATCTTCTTACTGTATATTTTTGAATTAAAAACGCGGTAGCTGGTATCATGACCCCATTTACGAGCATATACGCAGTAGCCAGCCACTGTACGGTAGATGCATTTACTTCTAAATCCTTCATGATGGATGGCAATGCCACGTTCAGTAGTGTTTCATTTAACATTGAAATAAATGCCCCGATCATCAATATAGCGATAATCCC
Organism: Neobacillus vireti; assembly: GCF_036962465.1. Lineage (GTDB taxonomy): Bacteria > Bacillota > Bacilli > Bacillales > Cytobacillaceae > Neobacillus > Neobacillus vireti_B. Next base: position 45,959 of record NZ_JBALNF010000013.1, on the reverse strand, counting down.
ATATGGCGGGCGATCATATTTAATGGTACTTTCCATCTTAATTCCCCCTAGTAAACTAATAGTTCATTTTTTTGTACCCTTGTTTCGCATAGACAATATCATATACCGATAGTTCATTTTTTGCAATCAAAAAATCTCAAATAAATTACTGATTTGTCTTCGGCCGATAATTAGGGTACAATTATTTTTATACTAGCAGTCTAATGGAATTCAAGGTGAATGTAATGAACGAAAGAAAACAACATGTTATCAATAAGGCACATCAATTGTTTATCGATAAAGGCTTTCAAGCTACCTCGATTCAAGAAATTATCGATTATAGCGGGATATCGAAGGGTACTTTCTACAATTATTTTTCCTCAAAAAATGAATTACTTATGGCAATCTTTACTTATTTAAGTCAGAGAATCGAGCATGAACGAAATGAACTTTTAATTGGACAGGATATCTCTGATATTGAAATTTTTACCCGTCAAATTGAACTCCAAATGGCGTTTAATCGGAGGAATAAACTTTTTGCTCTTTTTGAAGAGGTATTTGTCTCAAATGATCCTACCTTAAAGGAATTTTTAAAACGGATGCAAATTATGTATCTTGATTGGATTTTTAATCGATTTGTCGATATATTTGGTAAAAACAAGCGGCCTTTCTTATTGGATTGTGCCATTATGTTTATGGGATTGATGCAGCATAATATTCATTTTCACTTTTTGGCAAAAGAATCCGATGCAAATATTAAACAGGTCATTCGGTATTCGGTAAAACGGATTGAAAAAATGGTCGAAGAGGTAGAAAATAGCGGCGCGCAATTATTGGAACCTGAAATATTAGAAAAATGGCTGCCTGATTGTAATTCATCTTCACATGAAATGGAGAAAAAATTATTCCATGCCATATTGCGATTAAAAAAGTGTGTGAGTGTCGGAGAAGCTCAATTCAAAAACAATGAACTATTGGACTTTATCCAAGAAGAAATGCTCCATTCAAAAACACCGCGAAAATTTCTTATTAAAAGTGCACTTGCTTCCTTAAATGAATCGCCAAGTGCCCCTTTTAAGCAAGAAATGCAAAAGCTCGAACAACTTTTGGAAGAATTTTTCCCTAATTAGGTAATTTAATAGCGTAATAAAAAAGCTTGTTGGTTTAGGTACGATTCCAAACTACAAGCTTTTTTTATGTCCAAGCTGTTTCCAATTAACTGTGCACGAGCGGTCTTTCTGTTTCCCAATCGGGGTAGAGATCAGTCCGGCGGTCGCGCCAAGTCGTAACAGATCCTTTTTCACGAACTTTGTAAAGTAATTCTAAATTAAGATCTGCCGTCACAATCATATCCTGGTTAATTTCCCCTTCTGCCATGATACCTTGCGGAGGGAAAGGAATGTCATTTGGAGTAATCACAGCTGCCTGCCCAAAATTCGCCCGCATGAAATCAACAGTTGGCAGTGCACCGACCGTGCCTGTCGTTACAACATACACTTGATTTTCTATAGCTCTCGCATGACTAGTATACCGAATTCGATGGAAACCATGGCGGTCGTCTGTACAAGATGGGCAAAAAATGACATCTGCTCCCTTTGCTTTTGCCATTCGTACGATTTCTGGAAACTCAATGTCATAGCAGGTTAACATAGCGATAGTACCCTTATCAGTTTCAAAAACCTCTAATGAATCCCCGGCACTCATATTCCACTCATGTAGTTCGGTTGGAGTAATGTGAAGTTTGGCCTGTTCAGTAACACGCCCATCTGGGTAAAACAAATGAGCAACATTGTATAGTTGATTATTCCTGCGAATAACATGAGTTCCGCCAATAATATGCATTTTGTACTGTTGGGCTAACAGAATAAATAATGAACGATATTGTTCCGTAAAGTCCGGTAAATCCTGAATGGTCAACGCTTCCCCATAAGTACTGCCAATTGACATAAGCTGAGTAGTAAAAAATTCTGGAAATACTATAAAATCTGAACCAAATTCCTCAGCTGTTTTTATATAGTGTTCCACTTGATTGGCAAATTCTTCAAAGGAATGAATCGTGTGGAGATGATATTGAACCGCCGATACCCTAAACTGCAAAAAAACCCCCTCTTTCTAATCGAGTCTTTAATCCTATTATTTTCAAAAAATATATAGTAAACAAGGACTAACTTATTAAATAGATTATGTGAAAATTATACTTTAAAATAGGAAAGCCTTAATGTCAATCACTGCCATTAAAATTTATTGAGGTTAAAAATGACAATATCATTTTTAACCTTTTTTATTTTATAAGAAAGAAACAAAAAAATATGATGAAAATCTATCACTCTTAAGATAATTAATAAAAAGGAACAATGACGTTAAAAGGTTATGATTATTATGTAAGCGAAATCAATTAAAAAACAAGATGAAGGGAGATAGTTTAAATGAGCAACATCAAAACATGCGTAAGCTTATATAGTTTGCAAGATGAATATTTAAATAAACGTATGAGCTTAGAAGATATTTTTCAATTTTTGGCTGAGAATAAAGTAGAAGGAATTGAAATCATTCCCGATCAGATGCTGCATAACACCCCCCATCCCTCAGAAGAAACTTTAGCAGAATGGGATAGATTAGTAAGCACATATAAGATGAAGCCAGTAATTGCCGATGTTTTCCTGAATACCAACCTTTACAAGAATAGAGAATTAACGCCAAAAGAGTGCGTTGATCTGTTAATTCAAGAAATTAAGTTAGCAAACCGTTTAGGGATTAAATTAATTCGATTAGTTTCAATGGTACCAGCTTTTGTTATTGAGCCATTATTGCCATATGCAGAAAAATATAATGTTACCTTGGCTTTGGAAATACATGCAGGTTTGAGCTTTGACGTTCCAAAAACACAAGAATTTATCGATGAAATGAAACGATTGAATTCTCCTTATGTAGGACTTGTCATTGATGCAGGTATATTCTGTAAAAGGCTGCCAAGAGTGATGGCTGATTATTGCAAACATTTAGGGACAAACCAAGAAGTAATTGATTATATTAATGATATTTTTGCTCAAGGTAAAGATCCTCGAAAAGTATATTTGGAAAATGGCGGTTTTCCAGATGATCTAAAAAAATTATTAAAATCAGATGCTGATCACTTTTTCGCTCATTTCGCAGATGGCTATGAAAATGAGCCATATAGCGTTCTAGATGAATACATGCCTTATATTAAACATTTCCACTTTAAATTATTTGAAATGACTGAAACTGGCGAAGAGTATTCAATCGATTATAAAGGCCTTCTCCAATACCTGCATGAAAAAGGTTACGGTGGTTATGTCTCAACAGAATATGAAGGAAACCGCTGGGTACTTCCCGGACATTCAATGGTGGAGAAAGAACAAGTATTAGCCCATCAGGAACTAATTCGAAATGTTATTAAAGACCTAGAAGGACAGGAGGTATATTAAGATGTTTGATAATAATGTGTTCCTAGAAAATACTTGTAAAAACATTGAAGAAGCTTGTAAAATTACTGGATTTGAATTAAAAACCAACATTACCTACTATCGAGGAATTCCACTGTCCATGGTAAATGATATTGGTGTGGAAGTAGACGGCGAAAAGGTTCCACGTGAGAATATTTTATGTTCGGTAGACGAGGTGGACTGGTTTACATTAGATGAAATGGAAACCGTGACGACCTATAAATGGGAATATGGCGAGCCATTATCGGTTCGAGTTCGGAAGGATGGCGGTTTATCCAAGGGGACACATCAAGTTGCTTTAGATGTAATCGTCCGTACGGCCTATATTCCAGTACCGCTAGCGGGAAGAAAGGTTAGAACTGTAGAGATCGCATAATAGATCCTATTTACAAAAATCACCCCCATGCTTTTACCAAGTATGGGGGTGATTTTATTTTGTCTCTTGTTATCATTTATTTTTGATTTTCGTGTAGGTATGACAATTCATAGACGGAGAATTTCCGCCTAATGTATATGGAGGCGGCTTAAGATGTTGATATAAGCGGAAATATTCCGATTAACTGCTCTAAAAGAAGACAAAATCCAAAGATTTGGATAATATAAACGGAAAAACTCCCCTTATTTTTAAGTAAATATGGGTATTTAGAAAAATAAACGGAATTTTTCCGTTTATTTTTCTAACACGGTGAAATCAACATGAGATATGCCAGAGCCTTTATTTTCTAAGAAGCTTATTTGGGCCCGTTAAATGAAGGGACAAACTCATTTTTCTTTCTAGCCCTTTGGTTCCAAGCTGTACACATAAAAATACTTCCTATTAAAATAAATGCTCCGAAGATAAACGGAATATTGTAGGAAACATCATAGAATATCCCTGCTAAAGAAGGCCCAATAATATTACCCAAACTGCTATAAGCATTATTCATACCTGCCGCAAAACCTTGTTCATTTCCAGCCATTTTTGATAACTTGGTATTAATCGCTGGACGTAGAATCGAAGTAAGCAAGAAAAATAATATATTCATTACTAACATATAAATAAAGTTCCCCGAGAACAAGATGAGAATCATTGAAACAGCCGAAAGAAAGAAACATGTATTGATCACTTTAATCTCATCGAAGCGGCGAAGCAGCCAATCTACCACCACAGCCTGAATGATGACCCCAACAAGTGCACCAACAGTCAGAATTATCGAGATATCTTTAGGGGTATATTCATACTTTTCACTTACATATAACCCATAAATTGCTTCAAAATTGGCCAATCCAAATGTCATCGTAAAAACGAGTAATAACAAGACAAAATAAGGCGCTTTAAATGATCGTTTAATTTCATGAATCATGCCATCTTTTTCCGAAGTTAAATTTCTATAGGCTTGTTGCTGTTCTTTTGATAACGACTCTGGTAAGAACAAGACGGAAACGATCATGGCAATTCCTGCTGCAATGGCAGATGCATAAAATGGTACTCGCAGCCCATACTCTGCAAGGAACCCACCAATCCCTGGTCCAATAACAAAACCTAGTGAAATGGCTGCACCGAGTAACCCCATCCCTTTTCCACGATTTTCAATTGTTGTAACATCCGCCACGTACGCCATATTCGCAGGTACTAGTATTCCAATACCGATCCCCCCGATTAAGCGGGATAAATAGAGGAGCCATAAATCAGAGGCGATACTAAACATAAGCTGTGACAGCATGATAATTCCTAAACCAGCGATGGTAATGATTTTTCTCCCATATTTATCTGATAGTTTCCCGCCTAATGGAGAAAAAAGAAATTGGGTCAGCCCGGTTGCAGCTACAAGGTATCCTTGATCCTTCCCGGTCGCACCAAATTCTAAAATAAACTTCGGAAGGACAGGAATGGCTAACCCTACCCCCAGCAGGGCGATAAAAATATTCACCATTAAAATAAATAATGGCACATTGATTTTTCTAAGAAACGTAAACCGTTGCATCAAATTTCTCCTATTCTAAAAATTAAAACCTTATAATTAAATTTTACACCTCCTGTTCACTTTTTTAATTTCACTTATTTAATCTATTTGCGAAGCAATTTTTAACCTAACTTATTAATTCTTTCAAACATAAATAAAGAGATTAAAAATCTAATGTTGATTTTTAATCTCTAAAGATACTATAATCAATCGTTTCAGACATGAAGAACTGTTTTACCGTTCAAGCTTAATTCGGTTTCAGTGTAATCAAACCACTCGAACTCCGCCTTATTTTTACTTTCTTTTCCATTGGAGCTGGCAAACATGCAAAGCATGGTCCCGACCATTCCACCCACTGATTCAGGATTTAATTTCCTGCCATCGGCGTTCTCATAAAACAGCTGGAGATTTTCTTCCTCTTTACCAAAATAGAAGTTATACGATTGACCCTCTGCTGTAACCTTGAGGATGATTTCTTCACCTTCTACTTCCGTTTTAGCAAGATCCTTTTCTGTAGTCATACATTGAAAGTGTGGCTGGTGAGGGTATCCGTTTATCTCGCTTGTACACTGGATCAGCCTCAATATTTGCTTTCCTTTTTCCATCGAACGCTCCAACCTGAATTGATGATTACAAGCCTGCATGATTGCTAGTCCAGCAGTCTCATTCTCATCGGAAGCTAGGAAGTTCATCTTTGCTGCCATACTGAAATTTGCATGCAGTTGTCTGCGGCCAATAAACCCAAGGGTTGGGACATTTTTATCCACCTTTGTCGCAGTTATGTCGATTTTTTGTATCTCCTGGCTAATTGAACGAGGAAGAAGTTTCATTGTCAGCTTACTGTCTGAAAGCGTGTAAAAATTCTCATAAGGGGTCCCGTAAAATACCCAATCCATACCAAGTTCCTCAGCCTCAAAGTCATCCCTCACTGGAATTACTCGTTTTGAAGCTGCAGGTAGATCTGGCGCCGGATAACTCCATTCGACTTTACCTGTTCCAGGACTGATAACGGGCCAGCCTTCTTCCCATACGACTGGTGCAATAAAGGTTTCTCGTCCAAGATTTTTATGATAGCCTTCAATTAAACGAGAACCAAGAATGACGGTATACCACTCACCGTTTTTTAGTTCAACCAAATCCGCGTGTCCAACATTGCAAATCGGATAATGCTTGCCTAGATGACGATGGGTTAAAATTGGGTTCCCCGCATATCCCTCAAAATCATTAAAGATCGTTCGACTTCGGGCTACCGTTACGGCATGGAAATGCTCTGTGCCCCCCTCAGCAATCACTAAATAATAAAATCCGTCCTTTTTGTACAGATGTGGAGCTTCTGGTGAAGCACAATTTTTTAGGGCTCCCCCCCAAATTGTCCGTGCCTCTCCAACAAGACACATCCGGTCTAAATCAATTTCACTAACCCAGATCCCTTGAGAGCGTGTACCATCTGTATTAGTATCCTCTCTTGTACCCGTTAGGTATGCTTTTCCATCATCATCAAAAAATAATGATGAATCAATACCCGGGCAACCCTCTAACCAGTTTGGATCGGACCACGGACCACGTGGGTCTTTAGCCGTCACAATAAAATTCCACTTATCGCTAACATTCGTCGTAATCATGTAATAGGTACCGTTGTTATATCTTAATGTCGGTGCCATGATTCCCGCTGTCATATGATCTGCCGTCACATGCAGTTGGGATTTTCGATCAAGGATGTGACCAATCTGCTCCCAATTTACTAAGTCGGTAGAGTGAAAGATTGGTACGCCTGGAAAGAGAGAAAAACTCGAAGTAACCATATAAAAATCATCTTCCACCCGACAAATAGAAGGGTCTGGATAAAATCCTGGTAAGATTGGATTTATTAATTGTTTTTGCATTTTTAAAATCACTCCAACTTATTTCATTATTGCCTTTTCGTAATATTTGTTCATTTTTATACCTACTTCGCTCACTTAGCCGCCCATTGGGACAAATTTCGAATGATTTAATGGACTTACTGTCTGAATATGATGCTTCATCGCACACTTTCGGTGGATTCCATGGCTTTTTATTCGAAAATGGTCCTCATTTGGACAGCTTTGATGAATTCTATGGTCTTCTTGTCCGAAGTTGGATCTCCTTCGGACACTTAAGATAAATCCTATGGTCTTCTTGTCCGAACTTGGACTTCCTTCGGACACCTTTGATGAATTCCATGGCTTTCTTGTCCGAACTTGGACCTCCTTCGGACACCTTGGATAAATTCCTTGGTCTTCTTGTCCAAACTTGGACCTCCTTCGGACACCTTAGATAAATTCCTTGGTCTTCTTGTCCAAACTTGGACCTCCTTCGGACACATTGATAAATACCACAGGCTTCTTGTCCAAATAGGTGCCTTTCATAACAGGGGAAATTATTAATTCCTTAAAAACACAATCTTCGTTTCAAGATTCCTTTTATTCAATATTAAATTCTTTTACATCAGGATGATTTAAGGTACATGGAGTCCATTCTTGGCTAGGATCACCATTTTTCATAAAGTTTGCCCATGCAGTGACCATACGATCTGACAATTGATAATCTGCAATAGTGTTGGGACGCCAACTTCTTTTTAAAGTCCCGAACATATACCAAAGCTCTCCAGAATGGAAGGCACCACTGTCATCCCCCGGCAGATCCCTTGTAAAATAATAAACATAGGCAGGTTTTCTTCCGATTTCTTCTAACTTATGAGAAAATCCAATACCCCCTTGGTAAAGAGCTGAATGTTCCCCACCTTCAGAAGTAATAGAAATATCGTCCTTACAGCATCCCAACATATACGGGATATTCTTTATTTCTCCATTTTCTATTAACCTATCATATCCATCAACGAGTAAATATCCATCAATGATTGGCGAAAAGAATAACCCCTCTTTTCCAGTCTGTCTTCTATGAAGATAATAATCTTCAATCAGTGCAAGCAATTCATCCGCTGATTTTTCTCGTAACTCTTTCAGACTTTTTATTTTGCTTAAATTGATGAATTCTTCGCCAATTTTTTCGGCATCCTTCAAATTTGTATTTCTTATGATCGGAGATTTATAGCCTCCGCCGCTTTGCAGAATCGCCTTATTAATCATATTACCTGTAAGTGGTGATGAGATTAGTGTTTGCACACTAACTGCTCCTGCAGATTGTCCAAATACAGTAATATTTTCAGGGTCTCCTCCAAAGGCACCGATATTTTCATAGACCCATTTTAATGCCAAAATTTGATCCATAATTCCATAATTACCCGATACACCTTTTTCGTTTTCTTCGCTTAACCATTCATGTGCTAGAAAACCCAACAATCCAAGCCGATAATTGATGGTTACTAAAATGACATCTTGCTTACAAAATGCTTCACCATCAAATTCCATTTCCGAGCCAAATCCACCTAAAAAGCCGCCGCCATGGATCCAAAAGGCGACCGGTAATTTTTCCGACGTAACATTCGCCGGGGTCCAGATATTTAAATAGAGACTATCTTCACTGCATTCCGGCATAAACTCTGGATTTGAATAAAACTCTTTAATATAAAATGAGATTTCCTTTGGCAGTTCACTTTGCATACATTTATTTTTAAAGGTATCTGCTTGATATACTCCATCCCAAGGGTCGATCTCCTCTGGTGCACGAAATCGGAGATCTCCAATCGGCGGTTTTGCATAAGGTATTCCTTTAAAAACCGTATACCCATTTTGTTTAATACCTGATATAGGTCCGTATTTTGTATTAGCTAAATCCATATTTCTTCTCCCCCCTCACTTAACCAGATAATTTTATTCATGAGCCCAACCTACCCCCTAAATAAAAACAGAAAATGTTCTAAAAGAAGATAACGTCGTCTTTTAGAACATTTATTCTAAGGATTACACTAGAGTTAACTTTCTCTTGTGTGGAATTGCACCAAGAACCGTATCTGCTACTGGTGGAAAATAGGAACAGCTATACGTGTAGCTTACTTCAATATCATGGCTGCCGGATTTTAGTCCGCCTTCTTTTACAACTGTAAGAGTTGCTGGTTCTAAGATACCCCAGTGAACATCTCCAAGTGAAGCCATTTCAGCTTGTGTATAGGTTACACCATTGATCGTCCATGAAATCTGACCACCTGAAAAAGTTTCACCATCTACTGAAACCGTAGCGGGCCGCAATTGTGAAAGCCAGAGGCCTCGATAATACAGAGATCTAATATTAACCTGGAAGCCGATAATTTTTCCATTTTCCTCAACATTTTTAAAGCCTCTCGATTGTATGCAAGGTTTTTCTAACATATTAAGTAATCTCCTTCTCTCTTATTCTCCTAGAATTCTTTTCATCATTACATGTTGTTTCCGAACCTGTTCTTTGGCATAGCCGGTCACGTCTTTGTTTGGCCCCTCATACTCACTTACCATATAGCCATCCCAGTTATGCTCCATTAATGTATTAATGATTTTTTCATAAGGAATGGTCATCTCTTGAAAATCATCTGTCATCTTTACAAATTTAGCATGGCAGCAATACACATAAGGTAACAATGGAATAATATCCTCTACTGGACTATGTTCAGATAGAGGCATGATAAAATCATCGGGACCCCATTCACTTGCAGGTAAGGCCTTAGTCTCAAATACACCGAAGTCGATGTTTAATCCAAAATACTTGGTTCCTGTCTCTTTAATAAACTCAACATAATCTTCTACCATCTTAGATTTTAAGAGTGTTGGTGCATGAATCTCCGGGCACATACGGACATTGTATTTTTCTGCAAGCGGAAGTGCCATTTCAATAAATTCCCGCCAGTTTTCTACAGGAGTAAGTTCATCATCGATTACACCCAATTTTGTCCGAAGAACCGTAAATCCAAGTCTGTTAGCAAGTTTGAAATCTCGTTCTAACATTCGTAATGATTCTTCTGAAGTAAGATGTCTTCCCTCATACAAGCGTGAATCAACCCAGTGTCCGTATTCTGCAGGTATAATATTGTACTTTTCGATTAACCGATCCCAATTTTCCAGCCATTCCTCACCAGGATTTGGGTAGCCTTCAATATGCGAGTTTGCTAATATTTCTAATCCTCTTGCACCAATATCATTCATTTCCGCAAACATATCTTCTAATGTCATGGTTACACCAAATTCACCCGCATAACTATAAAGAGAAACTCCTCGTTTTGGTTTCCTACGACTTCCAGCTTCATTATTCATTCCAGTTTACTCTCCTTTTCTATAGCGTTGTTACCGTTTTCATTTTAACTATAAAGTTTATTTCTATTAAAAACCTTTACTTATTTAACTTTATAGATATTAATTTTATTTCATTTCGCCTCTACTTTTAGGAGTAAACATAATAGGATAAAAATTTAAGTGTAATTTTTATTCTTACTTTTAAAAAAATATTTTTAAAACATTTATTTTACAAAAAATTAAAAAACTCATTTATTGACTAGGAGAATTTTGACCTGTATTGTATCAAATAACGGACCGATTACAGGGGAACGTATATAGAAATTTTTCAGGAGAGAAGGGGTATGGTTAATGAGGCAATACAATACACGTGCTATTATGGCGTCACTGCTTATCTGCGGTTTTGTTGGCATGTTCAGCGAGACGGCTCTTAATATTGCAATTAGTAATTTAATGGATGTATTTCGAATTTCAGCCGCGACTGCACAGTGGTTGACGACGGGATTTTTGCTTACTCTCGGCATTCTGATGCCGATGACAGGACTCTTGCTACAATGGTTTACAACGAGGCAATTGTTTATCGGATCGCTCGTGAGCTCTATCATCGGCACATTGATTGCGGCGCTCGCGGTCAATTTTGAAATGCTAATGGTTGCTCGTGTTCTACAGGCGGCAGGAATGGGTATTTTAATTCCGCTCATGTTCAATACGATCCTCGTTGTTTATCCACCTGAGAAGCGTGGGGCGGCGATGGGCTTCGTCGGACTTGTCATTATGTTCGCGCCGGCAACCGGACCAACTGTTGCGGGCCTCCTAATCGAATATTTTACATGGCACTATATCTTCTGGCTCTCGCTGCCGTTTTTAGTGATTGGGTTGTTGGTAGGCTTGAAATATTTGGAAAACGTCACCGATGTAACGAAGCCTCGGATTGATCTACTGTCAGTGGTGTTATCAACCATCGGCTTTGGAGGAGTTGTGTTTGGTTTCAGCAAAGCAGGAGAAGGATCCGAGGGTTGGACCAGCACAGTCGTGATTACTTCAATTGCGATCGGGTTAATCGGGCTCGTTTTGTTCATACTGCGGCAAACGACGATGAGCGATCCGATGATGGACCTGCGGGTCTTCAAGTATCCAATGTATAATGTAGGATTACTGATGGTGCTCTCATGTATGATGATCATTTTGTCGAGCATGATTATTCTGCCAATGTTTCTACAAAATGGTATGAAACTGACTCCGTTTACTGCCGGGCTCATGTTGTTACCGGGCAGCGCGTTAAACGGCATCTTATCACCGCGGATGGGACGTTTATTCGACAAATATGGACCGAAGTGGCTCGTTATCCCCGGACTTATTGTCGTCGCGGTAACGTTATGGTTTTTCTCCACCATATCGCCGACATCATCGGTTGCTTTTATCGTCGTCCTGCATATCGGATTAATGATCGGCATTTCCATGGTGTGGATGCCAGCACAGACCAACGGCCTGAACCAGCTTCCACCGGAGCTATACCCACATGGAACAGCTGTCATGAACACGTTACAGCAGGTCGCAGGTGCAATTGGTACAGCGATCGCCATCATCATTCTTACATCTGGAATGGAGAAGTATTTGCATGACTCCTCCGCACCGACTCAGCAGACCGAGGTGGCTAACGCTATGACGGCGGGCTCACAGCATGTGTTCCTGTTTGCGATGGTCGTGACGTTGGTCGGTCTTGCTCTGGCCTTCTTTATCCGCCGTGTTGTCGTCAACCATTCGGCGATGAATCCAATGCATTAATGACTATTTCTAATTTTGTCTAAGGACTTCCTGGCTATACAGGTTGTCCTTTTTTTGAATTATTCCATGCTTCTAATGTAGTTCTCGGAATTTCGCAGGCGTCAAACCTTCTTTTTTCTTAAATACCATCCCAAAATAACTAACATCTTCATATCCGCACAATCTACTAATATTCTTGATTTTCTCATTCCTCTCTGTAATGAGTAAGGTTTTCGCATTAGCTAAACGAACATCTGTAATATAGTCAAAAATAGAAAATCCGTTTATCTTTTTAAATAACTGGCAAAGGTACTCTTTTGACAATTGAACCTTTTCTGCTAAATCAGATAACACAATGGGCTCGTTATAATGTTGGTTTATATAATCCATTACGAGATGTACTTTGTTATTCTGGTTTTGAATAAATTTCTCATTTGGAATCGTAGTTGATTTTGGAAACTCCAGTAAGATATCATAAAGCACTCTTGAAAAATCATACATTTCCATTCGGCTATCGCGAGTATGAATTAAAAATAATTCTTCCATATATTCCGCTACTTTTTCAGGATTGTTTAGTTTATAAATACCCGATTGCTCAATCCCGATATTTTCAAAAAATCCCTTGATTCCATAGCCTGTAAAACACATGAAATGAACAATCCATTCTTTGCTCACTCCATAATATTTATGACCAACATTTGGGAAGAAGATTATCCCGCTCCCTTCCTCTACCACATACTGTTTATTGTCTATTTCTAGCAAGCCGCTTCCCTTAACAGCTTGGATCCACTGAAAAAGCGGCAAACCCGAGGGTCTGTTTATGTATTCCTGCCTATGGTTTAAACCCAGTGCATATAAAACAAAAGGAAGTTTTATGTTTTGTTCTGTATATTTTGTAAAAAAAACCTTTTCCATAATTCGAAAAGCCCCATTCTCATCTTAATATTTTCATACACAATATANNCAATATAATATTTTAAGATTTATTCTAACAATAAGATTTATTAAGATATTAATATAATCTTATTATGAAAGGGTGCTTTTATCATGTCAACATTGCCTCATATTAAAAAGTATAATAATATTCCAACATTATTTGTTCGTGACGAACCCTTTATTGCGTTAGCCGGGGAAATCCATAATTCCAGTGCCTCGAACCTGGAATATATGGAAAAACAGGTTTGGCCTAATTTAAAAACATTAAATCTGAATTCCGTGATTGTCCCTGTTTACTGGGAATTAATTGAGCCCGAAGAGAATCAATTTGACTTTACCCTCGTAGAAGGACTGATCAACCAAGCGCGTGAAAATAACATGCATCTTATTTTCCTTTGGTTTGGTTTATGGAAAAATGCAGAATCATTTTATGTCCCACATTGGATAAAAAAGGATACAAACACCTATTTCCGTGCTTGTAAACCAAGCGGTGAACCTATAAATACCATTTCACCTTTATGTGAAGCCGCAATTGAAAAAGATGCAAATGCATTTTATCACTTAATGAAATTTATCAAATCGATTGATTCAGAAGAAAATACAGTTATTGTCATGCAGGTTGAAAATGAAATCGGGCTTTTAGGGACGGATCGGGATTATTCTATTACAGCAAATGAAGCTTTTTCTCAAGAAATTCCTCAATCCGTTGCCGAAGAATTCCATGTTTCTGGCACATGGGAAGAGGCATTTAGCTATGATGCCTGCGAATACTTTATGGCATACTACTTTTCATCTGCAGTAGAACGAATTACGAACTCCGGTCAACAGGCGTATCCTCTCCCTTGCTACGCCAATGCCTGGTTGGAACAATTCCCGTGGCGTGCGGGAACCTATCCAAGCGGCGGTCCTGTCATGAAGATGGATAAAATGTGGAAATTAATGGCTCCATCACTATTTTGTCTGGCACCGGATATTTATGTTCCCTATGTAGCTGATGTATTGGATGAATATAGTCAGAATGGCAATCCATTATTTGTTCCGGAAGTCCGCAAAGATGCAGTATCTGCGACATATGCCTTATATGCTATTGGCGGATGTAACGCAATTTGTTTTGCCCCATTCGGCATTGAAGATCTCATGATGAATCCGGAAAATATCGACAAACCACCTTTTGAATTAATGATGGCATTAAATATTGATCCGTCTGCCTTTGAAATTGAAGGCAGTGCAGCATATCTAGCCAAGAGCTATTCCATAATCGAAAATATTAAACCGCTTTATTTTAAATATAGAGGCACCAGTCATTTACAGAGCTTTGTTAAAAGAAATGAACATGACTTTGGTAAGCTGTTTCATTTTGGTGCTTATGATATTCTCGTATCTTATTCACCGAAAGCACCATATAAGCCAACCTCAGGGGGGATGATTTTCGAACTTTCGGAAAATGAGTTCGTCGTGATTGGAACAATGATGAAGGTTCAATTCTTTGCAAAACCAGGAAAAAATACACATGTGGAATTTATAAGATTGGAAGAAGGTGAATTTATTAACGGTGAATGGAACGCTGGAAGAGTGCTAAACGGTGATGAAAAATTAATGTTCCAGTCGAAAGATATGCCTTTAGCTTATAGAATTCAAGTATATGAATATTAAAATATATTTTAATAGCCAATACATACAAGATATAATTATAAATTGTATGTATTGGCCTATTTTTTAACTATTACTAGTTTGTTTAACTAACGATGCCGCTCCAATTACTCCTGCATCATTCCCTAACTGAGCAAGCTTCAGTTTCGTACTTGTTTTAACTGTCGGGAAGGCAAACTTTTGGAAATATTCTTCTACCCCATTTAAAAGCATGTCACCTGCAGCAGACACTCCCCCGCCAATTACAATCGTTTCAGGGTTTAAGATGTTTCCAATATTGCCGCAAGCTAGTCCCAAATAATAATAAAATTTATCAACAATAATTAGAGCTAATTTATCTTCTTTTTTAGCTTGATCAAAAATGGTCTTAGCCGTCACTTCTTGTCCATCATCAATTAACCACTTTAATTCAGATTCTCCAGCATATCTTTCTGAGAAATCTCTTGCTAACCGAACCACACCTGTTGCACTAGCAACGGTCTCCAAACAGCCTTGATTTCCACAAGTACACTGATATCCATCTGGCTCTACGATGATATGGCCAATTTCTCCGCCAGCACCAACCTTACCGTGAATAAGATTGCCATCTGCAATAATACCGCCTCCTACACCTGTTCCAAGTGTAACAAAGACAACATCAGCACCATCTTCTCCGGCACCCTTCCAGCGTTCACCTAATGCTGCTACATTGGCATCATTATCAATACTAAAAGGAATACCTGTTTCTTCTTCAATCTGTTGTTTTACTGGCTGCAATGTACTCCAGTTTAAATTATATGCCCCAATGACTGTCCCTTGGGCGCGATCAACTGTCCCAGGAGAACCCATTCCGATTCCTAAAATATCAGCAGCTGAAAGCCCATACAAATCAAGCCGATGTTTAATCGATTCTATAATGTTTGGAACGATATTCTTTCCTTCATTTTGGATATCCGTCTCAATACTCCACTTTTGTTGAATATCGCCCTCTTCAGTCAAGATTGCAAATTTAACCGTCGTGCCGCCTAGATCAATACCAATTAGTTTTTTCATCTTTTCCCCGCCTTATAAAATAATACAGGTGAAATACCCACCTGTATTATTATAATCTATTTAGCTAATAATTTCCGCTCCATTTGTAAATGACGTTTGGTCATTTCTACGGCTCTTCCAGATATATGATCTTCATATTCTGATACTATATAACCATCAAAATCAGAGTTTTGAATAATCGGTAAAATCTTATCATATGGAATGCTTGCTTCTTCCAAATTCTCATCAATATAATGGAATTTACCATGGAAGTGGATGATATGTGGCATGATTTGTTTTAACCCTTCATAATCCGGTTCGTTGTAGAAGGTTACAAAACCATACATTCCTTGGAAAGCACCCATGACAGCACCATTTGCACCAGCATCAAGGAGCCGTTGTCTTGCTTCCATCATCGGCACACCATCATAACGTAATTGAGCTGCCATTTCTAATAGTTCTAAAGGTGCTCCATTCGCTAATGCCTCATCCCAATGCGGTTTATTGGGGCGAGTAGCAAAAGTACCAAAATCAGTGACAAATCCAAGATATGGTGATCCTGTTTTTTCAATAACCTCAGTGAATTTCTGGATGCTTGGTGATGTTGGTGTTTCAGGATTATGAATTTCAATTCCTACCTTGATACCATAAGCCTCTGCATATGGCGCTAATTTAGCAAAAACAGACGGTCCAATGCCATATTGGGCACGCATGATTTTACAACCCAATTTATTCGCTGTTTTCAAATCTATAATTGACGATTGAAGCAATTCTTCTTCCGTTAAATCACGATCAAATCTTACACCACGGTCTGCATTAGCACCGTAAGAAATAAATTCAATCCCATAGTGATTCGTCAGCGCCTTAAATTCATTTAAAACTTTATCATTTACATATGGGTAAGATGGCAGCATTTGCGTACCTACCAATTCAAATCCTTCCGCTCCAAATTCAGCTGCGGTGCGAATACAATCCTCTAATGTAAATGTGCCTTTTACATATTCATCTGTAAAGCTATACAGAGAAACACCTAATTTAATATTACTCAACTGATCTTACCTCCTTTCTCTTAATCTCTCACCTGTAATGTTTTGCTTCCACAGGAATCTAATACTGCATATTCTCGTTCGGTCTTTCTTCCAGGAACGGCCATATATGGAATACGTAACATCATTTTCACATCAATATGATGTTCCCCTTCTGTTAAACCACCGGGTGCAAATACATGAATCGTAGCTGGTTCAATCAAATTCCAAAACTCCGTAATAAGACTTGGCAGTTGTCTAAGGGTAAATTCCTTTTCATTAAGTCCAAAGGTGATATTATCTGAATTCACTTCTTGACCATCAACAGTAACCACAAATTCTTCAATACAGGATAAGAAATGTCCGCGATAGTTACTTAGTCGAATTTGGAATTCATATCCCAACTTTTCCCCATTCACATAGGTATTTTTTAAACTTTCATCACAAACAACATCGACGAAAGGTAATTTCATACTGAATGCCATTTAAGTCCACCTCCTATTTGCTAGCAACGGTTTCCTGTTCAAAAACAACTTCTCTTCCAGTTTCAGCAGAACGATAGACAGCATCTAAAATTTTCGTCACAACAAATGCTTGTTCAGGTTTTACTAATGGTTCTTTATCATATTTAACTGCTTCTAACCATTGTTTTGCCTCTAATACTTCTGGTTTATTGGATCCACCTTCAAAGAAAGCAATTGCTCCTCCAGCAGAGTTTTTCTCTTCTGTTAACATACCATTGCGTGCAGAGTTATAAACTAACTCATTATTACGGAAGCTCATGCCAGAATTGATTTGTGCTCCTGCTTTTGTTCCACAAAGTGTTGTAGCTGCTTCTCTTGATTCTAGTACATTTAGTGCCCAAGAAGATTCAAGGAAAACTGTTGCTCCATTTTCCATTTTAATGTAACCAAATGCTGAATCTTCTACTTCAAATGTTTCTGGATCCCAAGGGCCAAACATATTTCCCTCTACTGCTTCTGGTAGATGACCTAGTTTATTGAACACAGAACCTGTTACTGAAACTGGTTTGTAATTATCCATCATCCATAAAGTGATATCAAGTGCGTGAGTACCGATATCAATTAATGGACCTCCGCCTTGTTGTGATTTATCAGGAAATACTCCCCATGTTGGAACTGCGCGGCGACGAAGGGCATGTGCTTTTGCAAAATAAACATCACCAAGCTCATCTTTTTCACAAGCTTTATAAAGAGATTGAACTTCTGGACGGAAGCGGTTTTGATAGCCAATTGTGAATTTCTTGCCGGATTTTTTCCAGGCATCCATCATTTTTTGAGCAGCTTCTGTATTGTGCGCCATTGGCTTTTCACACATAACGTGCTTACCCGCTTCGAATGCAGCAACTGTAATTGGGCTATGGCTAACGTTTGGAGTTAATACATGCACAAGATCAATAGTTTCATCCTTCAGAAGCTCTTTATAGTCTTCGTATACTTTCGCATCTGGTGTTCCGAATTCTTTTGCCGCTTTTTCAGCTCGTTCAATTTTAATATCACAGAATGCAACCATTTCAGCAATCTCTTTAAATTGGGCTAATGCTGGAAAATGCTTTTGATTTGCAATACCGCCGCATCCAATAATACCAATTTTTAATTTACCCATAATATTCATTCTCCTTTTTTGTTTAAAATTATTTAATAGATATATAAGTTGATAATCTATTTAAGCAAAAAATTGACTCAAATAGTTTTTACTAATGTTAATTGAATCTTTTTTGGATTTAAGTGAATCTTCAAATGCCTTGTCCTCTACTTCAATGACTGCGTAGCCACGATAACCTATATCAGTTAAGGCAGATACATATTGGCCCCAATTGACATCTCCAAGGCCAGGTAATTTTGGCGAGATATATTCAAGTGGTGTTGCCATAATACCTACATCATTTAAGCGGTCCTTATATACCTTAATATCCTTGAAATGGATGTGGAACATCCGATCTTGGAATTCATATATTGGTTTAATATAATCCATTTGCTGCCAAACAAAATGCGAAGGATCAAAATTTAATCCAAAGTTTCGATTAGGGATTAATTCAAACACACGGCGGAAAATAGCTGGTGTCGTCATTAGATTCTGTCCGCCTGGCCACTCATCTGTAGTGAATAACATCGGACAGTTTTCAATTGCAATCTTGACTCCTAATTTTTCTGCGAATTCCACGATAGGCTTCCAAACCGCAGTCATAAGATCTAGGTTTTCTTCAACAGTTTTCTTTTGGTTTCTGCCAATAAAGGTTGTTACCATGTTAATATCAAGCTTGTGTGCTGCCTCAATACATTTTTTGATATGTGCTGCATAGTAATCACTTTTTTCTGAGTCCTCATCCAAAGCATTAGGATAATAAGCTATTGCAGAAATTTTGATTCCTTTTGCTTCCGTATAATTTTTGATGTAATCCACATCTAAGTGATCAACATCTAGGTGGGTAACACCTGCATATTTACGGGCTGCCTTCCCTTTTGGCCATGCACAAAGCTCCACACATGAAAAACCGTTTTCAGCTGCATAGTCAATGACTTCTTCAAAGGTGCATTCATTTAAGATTGCGCTGTTAAATCCAAGCTTCATCGGGTCATATCCTCCTATGTTTATACTAAAATCTTAGAATCAATAAATGATTTCGCTTACATATATATCTTAACCCGTAATTTAAGATATTCCCTTACATTAATTATCCTAGTAAGGTATAAATTTTCGTCCTTTTTCAAAGATTCTACATTTCTGTATTTATAACAGATTAAATATGATAGTGTTATTTTTAACCTTTTCCGAAATTATATAAAAAACCAAAAAAGGTGCAAAATTAACACCTTTTTTGGTTTAAAATAACGTTCTTATTTCTGGTTTTTTGCCCATTCATCTAATTGCTTCTGTTTCTCTGCAATAATCTTATCAATGCCAGCCGCCTTTAAACCTTTAATGAAATCAGGTAGACTCTTATTAGGATCTAATGAACCTGATTCGAGTCCTAGTGCGTATTTAGCAACGACATTAGTAACGGCTGTAACCTCCGTTTTAACGAATGAACTATCAAAATTAAATCCAAGTGCTTTAGATTTAATCGCACTTTTATTAAACTCCTCCGTTTCGCTCCATAGGTTTGGATCATTCCCTTCGAATACATAAGATAGGAAAGAATTACCCATTGCAAAACTCATATTTAAGTTGTAACCATTGTTTCCTGCATTTACCCCGTCAGGATACTTGATCACATGATCCGATACTTTTACATAATGCTTTCCTTCAATACCCCAGTCTAGCAAATTTACGATATCTTTGTTTCCATACATTAAATTAAGAAATTTCATTGCTGCTTCCGGGACCTGAGAGCTCTGTGGAATTCCCCACATCATGGTGGTTACGGCAGATGTCGTTGTTACTGGTTTCGAAAGTGAAGTTGTCACCATTGGCTTAGCAGTAATTTGTGATTCTTGTAAAGCAATACCAGGTTTTTGAGGACTGAAATAACTAAAACCTGCATTGGCCTTAACTAACGTTGTTCCAGGGTCTGTATTCGTTGTTGCATTTTTTAATGTAAGTCCCTCTTGATACCATTTTCTCATTGTCTTAACAAACTGCGCATATTCATCTGTTTCATATAAATCTACTACTTTCATATTATTGTCGTAGTTAGGTAGAACTCCCATCGTGTCACCTAGTGGATCGAACCAGTTATAAACGACAGTTGCCTGTGCTCCAGGCTGAAAAGAAACAAATGGAGTGATTCCTTTCACATTTTCTTTAATCTTTAACAGTGCAGCCTCTACATCATCCAGCGTTTTGATTTTTTTAATGTCAATGTTATATTTATCTGCCAAGTCTTTGCGCATATTAATTCCAGGTGCTCCTGCCATATCTCGGAGAGTAGGAACAGCATACATTTTTCCAGATACCTTAGCAGCATTCAAATAATCTGGATCCATGGTCTTTTTTATATCTGGACCATATTTATCTACCAAATCATCCAAAGGTAATAATTGTCCTTTCGCTACTTGTGATGTGTAGCCAAAAAAGGAGGTAACAAGCATTAAATCTGCTTTTTCATTACTAGATAACATTAAATTCATCTGTTGAACGTAATTACCTATATTAATAGGTGTTAATTTTACCCTAACCTTGATTTCTTTCTCGGATATCTTGTTAATTTCATCTTGTACTAGTTTGATATCTTTGGGTGTTTCTGTTACAAAAAAGACCATATTCACTTCAGATATTTTTTCCTTTGAAGCTGAGCTTTCAGGTGTAGAACTCTCCTTATTCGAACTACATGCTGAAAGAATCAGTAAAAAACAAGCAAGCATTATCCTTAATAATTTTTTATTTTTTTGCATTCAAAAACCCCCATTTTTTTCTCGTGTGAAACCGCTGTCATTTTTAAATAGGATCCACGATTAAAATATAACCTCTGTAGGTTCCCCCCTTTTTACAAATGGTTATATTATTCTAACCATCGGTTCATATACCGCTTATTATAAGGAGGAAGGTACTAGAAAACGTTCAATTTATTAAGAAAAATCATATTAATTTTTGATATTTTCTGAAAATATATAATTTTCAAAATTAAAACCGCAAAGTTTATCGTCTTTGCGGTGAGCTGGCCCTATTCAATTCTACTAATTAATAATTCCTGGTCTAATGAATTAGTTCTAATCTCTGACTATACTTTTCCAACTCGTTAAAATCATCTTCTTCGGTATATTCATAACTTTCAATGCCTCTTACCTCATTTTTAAGAGAGTTACTCAAGGTTTTCTGCTGATTTTTTCTGAACTGGTAGGGGGTTGTTTGAAAGGTATCTTTAAATAGCTTATGAAACGTATTCAAGCTTGAAAAACCAGACTCCATTGCAATCTGAATAACTGGCCAATTCGTATCAAGTAGGTATTGTACAGCCTGTTCCAGTCGGATCCCGTTTAAATATTTTACAAAAGACTGTCCCATATGCTGCTGAAAATATCGTGATAAATAAGGAACAGTCAACTCTTCATTCTCAGCGATTTCATTCAAGGTAATTGGATGCATATAGTTTTTTTGAATATAACCGGTAATTCTTGTCAAACGTTCTATATCTTTACTGCTTTTTCGGTTGAGTTGCCTATGATTTGTCACTCTAAATTGACTAACAAGACTGTAAACTATGTCTAATAGTAATGAATGAATTTTGATTTCATACCCTAATCCTTTTTTCCTTAATGTCAGCATAAGGTGGATCATCAGCAGACGAATACCATTAAACCTTTCTTGCTCCTCATTATGAAAGGATTGACATTCAAATGATTCCTTTTCAATGTTTTGGTACCATTTTTCAATAAAAGTTAGTGGAATTTGAAGTAATAACACCCGGTTGTCTTCACTTGCTTCTACACCGTGAATTTCATTGCTGTTAATCAGGAGCAAATCATTTTCTTTTAGAGAATATTCCTCGCCCCCCACAAAAACATGAATTTGACCTCTCAAAACAAATAAAAATTCTATCCGGTCATGCCAGTGCATCGCAACATATCTCACACTTGTCATTAACATTAACATCGGGACCTCTTCGTTTATGACTGCACTTTCATAAGGATATTTCATTAGCGCCTCCCCTACAGTTAAGACATAGTACTATTAAACAAGGTGGGCCTCTTTAAGTAACACACCTTGTTTAGCATCATCATTAAAAGGACAATGTAATCTTTCCAAACATACCGGTTGGATCTATAGGATCATGCCAAACAATAAATGGCGGTTCTGGATGATTAAAACGATCCCTGTCCAATGTAGTTGCTACTTCTACACGGATGGTATTGGTACCTTTCCTTAAATGGTCAGCAACATCGTAAATATAAGGTGGACAAACTTTCATCCCAACAAATTCATCGTTAATTGATAATTCCACGGCTTCATAAATTGATTCAAAGGTTAAAATCCCTTGTCCTGGAACTTCTGCAAGCTCGAATGTCTTTTCATACTTAATAATTCCTGTAAAAGCAGGGTCTATATTAGATATTGGTATCAATTCATTCATATGTGTTACTTCCCCAAAGTTTGGATATTCAATGTTTTTTACCAAAGAATAATTCCAGCCTTTAGATAAATCAATCGTTTCTTCGCATTGATTAAGTTTTGTTGTATAAGGTCGATATTTTTCATACTCTCCGTCCAGAGTTACGTCACTCACAAATAGTACACATGATTCATATGGTTTTAGCTCCAGATTAATAATACTTTTTCCGTTGACTTTCAGAACTTCTATCTTCTCAAATTTATTTTCAAGTCCGTTATAGATTATAGCAAATTCTCCACCAGAAAGCTCAATATCACCACTGAAAGTCTCATGTGCTGATTCATTCTGAAACATATAAATACTAATCTCTTTTTCATAATGATAATAGGTTAAGTCCTTGAATGGTTTCTTTAATTGAAGATCAAATATTCCTTCTTCTTTAAGCTCTGTAGCCAACTCACTTAAAGGTACAACCTTACATTTTTCCACTGCTCTTAAAAGTTCAGATACTTCCTGTCCATCTACAACATTAGCAATCCCTTCAGGTTTTCCATCTACCAAGATAATCTCTAAATCATCTACATTTTTAATAAAAGCAGCTAACTCTTTTGTTATATATCGGCTATAAGGAATAACTAAACATTTAAATTCTTCGCCATTAATAGTTAATAGCTTATTCTCTACCTTTCCATTGTAGTTTTCTAAGTTATTCAGCATATCAATCGAAACAAAATCAAAATCAATTTGATTTTCAGTAAGGGCTCTAGCGGGCTTTTGCATTTTCATATATTCGCCTGTCCATTCACTCTCACCGTGATATAAAACAGCAACAGGGGCTATATGCCTGCCGCCATTAAAAATATGGCATAACCGGTTGGCATAGTGCATCAGATAAGAAAAATGTTTAAACTGCGGATTATGACCACGTGCATAGAAATGCGGTGGACAATCGAAGTCAGGATATTCACGCATTGAAAATGCATGTGGAACAAGGTGATTGATGCCACGGACAACTAAATGGTCTAAGATATACTTCATATCTCTAACACCAAGCTTCCATCCATAAGCACCAAATAATTCGCACATGGTTCTCCCTTTTTTCTTCGGATCGAGATGACCATAGGAAGAACCTAGTTTTCCAAGTGTATAATGATAGAATTCTCCATCACCCTTAAAGATTCCGCGTCGTTCTAGTCCGGCACCGCCAAAAATCACCTGACCGCCAATTACGTCAATTCCCGACATATGCTGCCCTGATAAGGCTCTAAAGAAATGTCCCGCACCACTTCCTAACCTGCTATGCTGATCATTATCTTCAATCACGTGTCCAATGTATTCAACATTATGTGCTTCACACCATTTGCCCAATTGATTACTAAAGTTCTTTTCATATAAGCGAGTAACAACGTCCATGTAGGTATAACGAGTATTGACACAAATGTTCATTTCTTCAGAGCTATTCCATAAATAAGGTAAGAACACCCTCCAATGTTCCCCTAGAGCTTTTGAAAGCAAAGTTTTTGCTTCTTCACTCCATGGTAAGGGCATATCTTTCTTTCCTATTGACTCATTAAAATCAAATCCGTTAACATTTCCGAATGCGGGTTCATCTGAGAAAAATCCAGCAAATGTCTTCCCAAACTCATCTTTGTAACGTTTAAAATGTGGTTCATATACTGCTTCAAGCTGCGTACTGACGGACTCTTCATCTATCATATTGATATATTTCGGATTGCCCCCATCTGTTTTCGTTTCATAAACGACGAAAATCCTCCATGGTCCTTCTGGTAAGATACAGGTTAAAAAATCACCTTGAACACGATCAGTTAAGTCGATTAATTCTTCACTAATAATTCCATCTATCACCAGTTTACCTGCTGTCACACTAATTAATTTATTATTTTTCTGCTCCTCTTTGTCTATTGGTTTACCAATATCTAACCATGAGGTTTTCGGTTTTAACATCGGGCTAATATGTATCGTTACTTCATTTTGTGCACCTAATACATCAACCGTATTATAATTGATATACGTTTTCTTTCGGTTCGGATATTTTTTTTCAATTAATCCATTGGCATAACCAGTTGGAAAATGGGCATCGTCTAATATCCAAACTCTCATTCCTCTTTGTTTGGCCTCGTCCATGACGATATCAAGGTCATGCCACCAGCCAGGACCTGCAAAATCAGGATGCGGCCGCGCTTCAACACAGATCCCTCTTATTCCGCATTCATAAATTCTAGCGATTTCTTCTCTGATAACTTGTTCTTCTTCCCCTTTCATCCAGAGAAAAGGCAGAATATAATTTTCGGTTTGATGATTCACTAGATCTTGTACAGTCTTATCCATGATGAAAACCTCCTATTAAAATAGCTTATAAGCTACACTTCTAGTGCAACTTATAAGCTCATGACATACTATTTTACAAAGTCAGCTCCAGTTCGTCTTCTTAAAAGTTCATCTGTATTCTCCATTGCTTTCGATTTGGAGATTTTATAAAAATACAACGGAATGGTTGCTAAAAGATAAACCACACCTGGCCCTAAATTTACTAACATGTTTATACCATGAATGACTTCAGGAGTTTGTTGTTTATTTGCAACATAACCAATTGCTCCTAGTATCGTTGCACTGACTGCCCCTACTAAAGCGCTTGCAATTTTGGTTGAAAGACTTGTAAAGGAATAAATCGCACCGTCAGCCCGAATACCTGTTTTTACTTGATAATCGTCGATACTATCGGCCACCATACTGAAAACCATTGGACTGGCAAAACCTGTTGGTAAACTTGCTATGATTGTCCATACAATAATCATGTTAATATTGGTTGCAGGTGTAAAATACATGGCAATAAATGCAATCCCCGTTATTGTAGATCCAACGATTAAGAGAGTCTTCTTTTCAAAAAACTTTGCAATAAACGGTAGGATGAAAGAACCGATTGCTCCACATACTGAAAGAATCGTAAAAGAAACCGCAATTAAATCCGGACGATTTAACACATAAATGCAGTAATAAGTTACAGTACCAATTCTTCCAAACACACCCAATAATACTACAAATAAACTTACTATGATTAATAATAATGGTTTATTGGCCCCTACAGCAACTAAAGATTCTTTTATTGATGGTCTTTCATCTATTGCTGGCTCAATTACTTCTTTACAATTCTTGTAGGTTAAGAATAAAAGCGGTGCTGATACTGCTGACAAAACGATTGCTGCATAAAAGAAACCGTGTTGCTGGTTACCATGTCCTAATAGAGTAATTAAAGGCATTACCGCGGCACCTGTAAGGATACCGGCAACTTGTCCAAAAACTCCTCTATAAGCATTTAAATTGGTTCTTTGGTGAGTATCCCGCGTCATGACTGTTGCAAGGGCACCATATGGTACGTTTACTACCGAGTGGACCGTACCTAATAATAGATAGGTTACACCAGCGTAAATAACCTTACCGGTTCCTGAAAGATCTGGAGTGTAAAAGGTTAATATATTTAGAGCAGCAAGTGCTAATGCACCGTATAGAATATAGGGTCTAAAACGTCCATGTTTGCTCTTTGTCCGTTCCATGGTTAAACCAAGAATTGGGTCGACAAAGCAATCCCATACCCTTGCTACAAGCAAGATTACAGCTGCTGCACCGCCAGCGATGCCAAAAACATCTGTATAAAAAAACAATAGATAGGAAGACGCTAAACTCCAAACGACACTGGCAGAGAACTCACCAAAACCATAACTTAACTTTGTAAGAAAACTAAGATTACTATTATTCTGAGGCACTACCAAACTTTCTTTTGTTTGTGGAACTGCTCCATTTGCCATCTCTTATCCTCCTAGTTCAAAATACCTCAAGTACAAATCGTAAAACATTCAGTAGCTACTGTTACAATTATCGTACCGTAACTCCTATGTAACCGCCTTCAATTAATTAAACACATAAGTATAATTTTTTATCCTTTATGGTTTGCTGTTATGAGTTCCTAAGGAAAGATTAAATAAGTAAGTATAATTCTTAACCTTTTTTCAATAAAATCTGACATTTATTTTAGTATAAGACCTTAGTTAGAGTTTTTTAGCTATTTTATCACATTTTTGTTAAAAACAGATTAATAATCACCTAGGACAGGGTACCTATAATTTATTTTTATAAGCGAAAAAAAAAACAACCTATAATAAGCAATAGGTTGTCGATCCATTCATATTTATTTTTCTATTACTCTAAATTCACCTTCTAGCCCGTCTTGAGAGTTTGACCCGATGAATACTTTAAATAAACCAGCTTCTACTATATACTCCATTGCCTCATTAAAAAAACCAAGACTATTAATATCTAGTTCAAAAGTAACAGTATGCCGTTCTCCTGGCTGCAGATTGATCTTTTTAAAGCCTATCAATTCTTTAACCGGTCTTACCCTGCTGGCAACGACATCAGAAATATAAAGCTGGACAACTTCCTCACCAGCACGCTGCCCTGTATTGGAAACATCTATACTAATCGTTATAAGACCATCTTTAGTAACCTCTGGAGAATTTACAAAAAGGTTTTCATAATTAAATGTCGTATAACTTAAACCAAAGCCAAAAGGATACAAGGGTTGATATGGTCCATCAATATATTTAGAAGTAAACTTAATCTTACTTGCCGGTCTGCCTGTACGCGGATGATTATAGTAAATAGGTACTTGTCCAACTGAATAAGGGAAAGTGGCCACTAATTTACCACTTGGATTGTAATCGCCAAACAACACATCCGCAACAGCACTGCCAGTCTGAATGCCGAGCTGCCATGCTTCTACAATGGCAGCTACGTTCTCAGCAGCCCATGGGATCGATAATGGTCTTCCGTTAATTAGGATCACAACGACAGGTTTACCTGTTTGGTGTAATGCTTTTAATAATTCTTCCTGCCGGCCTGGCAAATTTAAATCCATTCTACTGGAAGCTTCACCGCTCATATCGGCATTTTCACCAACAACTGCAATAATCACGTCCGATTCATTGGCAATTTCGACAGCTGTCTTAAAGTCCGTCCCATCATCTCCTATAACTTCACATCCCCTGGCATGGACTATTTCAGATTCCTCTTCAACCGCAGAAGTAATTCCTGAAAGAATGGTAACCACATCTTCTTCATTACCAGTAATCGCCCAAGTACCGAGCATCTCCTTTTTATTATTAGCCAGTGGACCGATTACAGCAATTTTATTAAGGTTTTTCTTTAATGGCAGAATATCATCCTCGTTTTTTAATAAGACAATTGAACGTTTTGCCATTTCTCTCGCTATTTCTATATGTTCAAGCGCCAATAAGGATTTTTCTTCAATCTCATTATTTGTTCTATATGGATTGTCAAAAAGGCCCATTTGGAATTTCACGCGCAAAATTCGTCTAACGGCTTCGTCTAAAAACTCTACAGGTATGGAACCGTCTTTGATTTGTTCAGGTAAATCTTCCTTATACGTCCCCTGACTCATATCCATTTCTAAGCCCGCCAGGAGTGCCTTTTTGCTGGCTTCTTTCCGATTTTCTGAATCTCCATGAACGACTACTTCAGCGATCGAGTTGGCGTCACTTACCACAAACCCATTAAAACCAAAATGTTCTCTTAAAACATCCGTTAATAAGTATTTGTTTATAGTGCAAGGGACACCATTCAAATCATTAAAAGCACTCATAAAGGTTCCGACACCCGATTTTGCCGCAGCCTCAAACGGAGGAAGGTAAACTTCATGAAGAGTTTGAAGAGACATGTCCACTGTATTATAATCCCGGCCGCCAACTGCACCGCCATAAGCAGCAAAATGTTTAGCACAGGCTAGTATTCTTTCAGGTTTAGTTAGGTCCTCTCCTTGAAATCCTCTGACTCTAGCAGCAGCAATCATACTTCCCAGATATGTATCTTCTCCTGCACCTTCTGCAACCCTTCCCCAGCGCGGGTCCCTTGTAATATCTACCATTGGTGCATAGGTCCAATGGATTCCGGCAGCGGAGGCTTCTTTTGCGGCAATTTCTGCTGTTTTTTCTATTAATTCTAGATCCCAGCTGCAGGCTTCTGCAAGAGGAATAGGAAATATTGTCCTGTAGCCATGGACCACATCCAAGCCAAAAAGAAGCGGTATTCCCAATCTTGACTCTTCGACGGCAATTTTTTGTAATTCATTGGAAAGTTCTGCACCTGTAACTCCTCCCATAGAACCAAGGAGACCCTCTCTAATTTCATCTTTATGATAGTTTCGCTCAATTGCCTGGAATTCCTCATATGAGATCTCACCTTCGACCAATTTGGCAATGATTTCGTCTTTTGTCAATCCAAATGCGCCAAATAAGGATGGAAGAAATTGCGTTAGCTGGCCCACCTTTTCTTCCAGTGTCATGTTGCAAATTAATCCATGTATTTTACTTTCATAATCTGAGTTCATTGTTTTTTTCTGATCCCTAACTTTTACCATTTAATACAACCTCTTTTCTACTCTATCCATTTACTGCTTCTTTTTTTTGCAGTAATACAGCAATAATAATAATCATTCCTTTAACAAGGCCTTGTAGGTAGGGTGAAACATTCATTAAGTTAATCGCATTATTTAACACACCTAAAATTAATACACCAAAAAAGGTCCCTACAATACTGCCCTTTCCCCCAGAAAGTCTCGTACCACCGATGACAACCGCTGCAATTGAATCCAATTCATAGTTTAATCCGGAGCTTGACGATGAAATGGAATTCAAACGTGAAGATTCAATTATTGCGGCAATGGCGACTAAACCAGAACAAAGCATATAGGCCATTAATTTAATCCGATCAACTCGAATGGCTGACAAAATAGACGCCTTTTCGTTACTTCCAATCGAGTATAAATACCTTCCAAATCTCATGTTAGTTAATAGAATGTAAACAAAAATGGTTATCAAAATAAACAGGTATATGGGATAGGCAATTTCGAATATGGTTCCATTCGCGATATTTGTAAAACTCGATATAGTCCCGCTTATACTTCCTCCATTTGCAAAATAGAGAGTCAGAGAGCGGGCCATCGCCATGACACCAAGTGTCACGATAAATGGGGCGATTTTTCCCTTAGTCACCAATAAACCGTTTACTAATCCAATCAGCAGGGCACAAAGAATTGTTGCAATAATACCGATGAAAATGCTATGGGTGGAGTTTAATACTGATAGACCGCAAAATCCTGACAATGCAAGTGTGGCACCGACGGATAAGTCAAATCCCCCGGACAAAATGACAATCGTCTGACCTAGAGCAATAATCCCAATAATCGCGGATTGCCTTAGAATATTTATTAAGTTATCAGACTCTAAAAAATTTTCATTTATGATACTTGAGATAATAAAAATAATTAAAAAGGCGATTAAATAACTATATTTACTCCAAATGGAAGAGAACCTTTGAACGTAACTCATTTAGTGAAAACCTCCTTCATTTTGGCTCCCGTAGCATAAATCATAAGCGTTTCATCGGATGCTTCTTTTCTTGCTAATTCTGCCGTGATTTCCCCTTGATACATGACGAATACCCGGTCACAAACTCTCCTAATTTCACTGAAATCATTAGTCAGGATAATAAATGATTTGCCTTTTCTCGTATATTCAACCATTAATTGATAGATATCATTTCTTGCTCCAATATCGACACCTTGGGTAGGATTGTCTAAAATAATGACTTCTGTGCCAGCTTCGAGCCACTTGGCTAAAATAACCTTTTGCTGGTTCCCACCACTCAAGTTAGCAATGGATGAATGAATATCTACAGCTTTAATATTAAGCTGTTGTTGATAGACATGATAAGTTTGCTCTTCCTTTTTTTGATTAACAAAGAGGGGGGTTGTAAATTTTTTTAGCGAAGATAGTGTCATATTTTGCAGTACACTTAAATCTTTCACAATCCCATTTTCTTTTCTATTTTTCGGAACAAATCCAATTCCCTTTGACACCGCTTCCTTCGGATGATTTACCTTTACTTTTTCACCTTTTACCAAGATGTCACCAGAATATCTGGTACGGAAACCGAAAACAGTTTCAAATAGTTCCGTTCGTCCATCGCCGGATAAGCCCGTAAACCCGAGGATCTCTCCTTTTCTTAATGAAAAATGAATGTTATGAAATGAGTGTTGAGCAGATAGATTTTTTACTTCTAACAATGTTTCACCAATTTCTCTAGATACATATTGCTCCGTACTGCTAACTTCCTTGCCAATCATATATTTTGCTAAGACCTCTTCGGTAACATCTTTTATATCGCCGGAAGATGCAAGTTCTCCATCACGGAGGACAGTATAACGATCACAAATGGATAATACTTCCTTAAGTTTATGAGAGATGAAAATAATCGAATAGCCGGATTCTTTTAAATTCCTCATCACTGTAAACAGTTTAGTGATTTCCTTGTCTGTTAAAGAGGTGGTTGGCTCGTCCATAATGATGATTTTGCTGTCTTGAAGAAGGGCACGGGCAATTTCTACAATTTGCTTCATCGAAACATCCAATTCAGAAATAAGCGTTCTTGGATTTAAATGAACATCAAGAAGATCCAATACCCTGCTAGTTTCTTGAACCATTTTCCTTTTCTCCAGAAAACCCAGTGCATTTGTCCATTCTTTTCCCAAAAAAAGATTTTCATAGATGGCTAGATCACTTACCAAATTTAATTCCTGATGAATAAAACCGATTCCTAATTTTTTAGAGGTATGAGGGTTAGGAATGAATACTTTGTTTCCATATAACTCGATAGATCCCTGATCCGACTGAAGAATTCCCCCTAATATATTCATTAAGGTACTTTTTCCTGCTCCATTTTCCCCTAAAAGAGCATGAATTTCACCTTTCCCAATTTCTAAATTGATTCCTTTTAAAACAGGTACCCCATTAAAAGATTTTTTTATATCCGACATATTTAGCGCAATCTCCATTAAAACCCCTCCATGCACGATTAGGCTGCCCCCCAAATAATGAGGACAGCCAATTCTGTATTTCACATTTTAATAGTTTGCGTTCGGATCGAGATACTTATCGACATTGTCCTTTGTCACTTTTTCAGCTGGCAGGACTGTATCTTGTTTTTCAGGCGCTTTACCTTTGGCCATATCAACTGCTTGATCAACGGCTGTCTTAATCATAAGCGGTGAATAGGTAAAGGTAGCCAGTTCGAGGTCATTGGAATCTTTAATAGCTTGATAGAAATCCTTAAATCCGCCGGCACCTGTAACAATTTTTATATCTTCCCGTTTAGCTTCTTTAATCGCTTGCAATACACCCATTGCCATTTCGTCATCTATTGTATATACAGCATCAATTTTTGAATTAGCTTGTAGGACGTTTTGCATTACTTGATAGGCTTTTTCTTTTTGGAAGCTTCCGCTTTGATTTGCTACCACTTTGAGATCAGGATATTTCGTTTTGATTTCATCTTCAAAACCGCCAACACGAAGCGAATTAACAGAACTTGGATCTGATGAAATAATCGCTACCTTCCCTTTGCCATTTAGTTCTTTTCCAATAAAATCAGCGGCGTTTTTACCTATTCCAGTATTGTCCCCTTTTACCAAACCTGTATAATTCTTATCGTTTAATTCACGGTCAAAAACAAATAATGGAATATTGGCATCCTTTACTTCTTTTGCAACGGGTGTCATCGAGTCTGTTTCAATTGGAAGAAGGACAATGGCATCTACCTTTTTTGTTATTAAGTCCTCTACATCATTCGTTTGCTTGTTCGGATTATCTGCCTGTGAAACAACCATCTCAACTCCCAGTTTTTTAGCCTCATCCTTGGCATTTTGGATGACGGCCCCCATCCAACCATGGTCTGCTGCTGGGAATGACATGCCAATCGTTATTTTTTCAGTGTTATCCTTTTTAGTAGTGGAAGCTTTATCTGTACTGCTGCTGCTACAAGCTGCTAATGAAATTGTTAACATTCCAGTAATGGCGAGGGAGGATAATACCTTAAATGGTTTCATTCATAAAGACCCCTTTTTAATAGAATTAAAACTTTTTACTACCTATTTTATTTTTCAAAATGAAGAAGAGAACAAAAGAATATTGTCTTTACTAGTTTCAAAGGTTACTGGTTTCTGTTTATAGGCCGCTTTATAAAAATGGTCAATAATATTCATCATGTAAACACCATGTTCTGCAGGTGCGATTAATTCCTCACCTGTTAAAAGGCTATTTACAAAATGCTCAAACTCATTTTTCAATTTAATATTAGGATTTAAAATTGGCGATATATCTACGCAAGTATCCAGTAATTCAGAATGTATCTTTACCTCACCATTAATAAGGCTTACTCCGCCTTTTGTCCCTAATATTTCCACAAACGTTTTGTCTTGTGCAATATTGGAAGCCCAGCTAAATTCAAAATTAACTGTTGTCCCATTTTGTAGACCTATGAACCCTATAGCTGTATCTTCAACATTAAAGATTCCGTTTGGGTTTCCTTTATAACCGTTGCGGTTACGTGTAGTGGTATGACTGAAATTTTGGTGAATGGCTCCCGTAACATACGATGGTTCCGGCATCCCGATAAGATACAATGCTAAATCAAGATAATGTACACCTAAATCAATCATCACTCCTCCGCCAGCACAATCCTTATTTGTGAACCATGTGCCCCGACCTGGAATACCGGCCCGTCTAACCCAGCCAGCTTTTACTTGATAAATATCTCCTAAGTAACCTGCATCTATATATTTTTTTAAATAAACCGCCTCATTGGTAAAACGATTATTTAAGCCAACCATTACCTGTTTACCCGATTTAATCTTAGCTTCAACTATTTTTTGTGCTTCTTTTGCATTAATAGCAAGTGGCTTTTCACAATGCACATTGACCCCTTTTTCCAGTGCATAAATAGAAATCTCCGCGTGCAGGTAATTAGGCGTACAAACACTTACTAAATCGAGCTCTTCATTGTTCAACATATCCTCATAATTACTATAGACGTTTGGTATATTATATTTTTGGGCTAGTCTTTGTGCATTTTCGATATTCACATCACAAATGGCGACTATTTCAATATTGGTAAGCGTCATATAATTATTCAGATGCTTCCTCTCCGCATTACTGCCCGCCCCGATTAAACCATAACGTAATTTCATTTTGTCCATTTGACGATTCCCCCCCTAATTAAAATGCAAGTTTTCTCATATACTCAATCGTGAAATCGATTCCCTTTTCCCCTAGTTCCCCAGTCCATACAGGCGAATGTGGTTCGATACTCAATCCGCCTGTATAACCTTTTACTCTTAATAATGAAATAAAAGTTTTCCAATCTGTTTGGTCTAACCCTGCCGGCGGATCATCAACTCGCTCACCATTTATGATCATTGACCCTTTTAAATGGACATGGTTGAAACGGTCGCCCCAATCAAGAGTTTCCTGAAGGTAATCGCCGCCAAAATATCGACTGTGCGAGGGATCAAACTTGATTCCAAGTTCCTTCAAATGTCCATGAACAATTTTCCAAACGTCTGGAGTATTGACATAATTCACCTTTCGGCAATTATAGGTAGAA
The DNA here is from genome assembly GCF_036962465.1 of Neobacillus vireti. Classification (GTDB taxonomy): domain Bacteria; phylum Bacillota; class Bacilli; order Bacillales; family Cytobacillaceae; genus Neobacillus; species Neobacillus vireti_B. The sequence goes on along the minus strand of NZ_JBALNF010000013.1, from coordinate 11,465 downwards.
ACCTTTACGCCCTTTGGTTTTGCATAGTCAATCAATAGTGAGAAAAACTGAATAGCAGCTGTGCAGTTTTCATAGAATGAAAGCTCTTCCACATAGTTACAGCCACTTACAAAGTTAGTACATCCTAATTCACTTGCCACATCAATCAATTTGTAGCATCTTTCTAATTCTTCTTCGATGACCCTTCCTTGAATATCAATACGTAATGATTTCCACCTACCGATTGAGCCAATACTAATGCCATATTCTTTTTTCCAATTTAACAAGTTCCCACGGTTACGATAAAACGCATCCACATCTTGACCTTCATTTACGCACACTTCTATAAAATCTAATCCTCTTTGCTTTGCTTTTTTGAAACTTTCTTCTATTGGCGCAGCTATAATTCCAAGCTTCATATTTAAGGACCTCTTTCTTATATTTTTATTACTATCGAATTAACAATATTTTTAAGTAACGCTTACATTTATATTTTAAGCATTGTATTCAATTTCATCTTTCTTCTTGTTATCCATTTAAACGTTAATTTTCATTCTTTTTTCTCTTCTTTTACATAAAAATAAAAAAAGAGGTTAAAAATCTGTAGCAGATTTTTAATCTCTTAAAAGATTATAGATCGTTAAATAACAAATTAAACTCAATTAATCTTACCTCGTGTGGTTTTAGTTTACCTTTTAACACAATCGATTGATTCTCCACAACATGATGCTCTACTTTCATAGAGGGAACACAAATTTGCTTAAAATATTCAACCTCATCAGGTTTCATATCATCAACTGCACCAAATTTTAGCCATTCATCTAGAACACTTCCATGATTACGGTTTAACCTAAGTTCCCTTATCCGATACCTTCCATTGACCAATCCTTGTATTTCTAGAGAGAGGTTAAGTGTTTCGTTATTCTCAAAAATATCGTATTGTTCATCAATTCCCATACTACCTTCGGGATGCAAATAATAGGAGTAGTTAAAATGCTTGTAATTAAAACAAATAACTTGATATCGATCTCCTGAGCGCTTTGTAACAATATAATGGTCACCCTTTGCCACAAGAATTTCACCTAATTGTTTTAATAAAGCAAAGGCGTGATAACTCGGTTTTTTTATTCCTGTTTTCGTTACCATTCCTGCACCACCATGCAGCAGGTTCTTAGAATCTCTAAAATCACTAAATATGTCTGAGAACAACCAATACCCAAGCATATTTACTTTATTTTGATTTAGATTTTCAACAATGTTCTTTACCATGTACGTTGCCTTAAAACAGCTATCATTTAAATAATTACGATTAGAAATCGAGATATTCCATTCAGTCACATTAAGCTCAAGACCATCAAAGCCTGCTTTTTTTAAAGCTTTTCTCACTTCATTCAACTTACCCAATACATAATTAGGATTGTTAGAGTGTAAATTTTTTACTGGTACCCTGTATTTATCACGATCTATTTCAATCGGATATAGAGATATGGAAAGAAAATCAGGCTGAATTTCTTCTTTTTTCCATTGTTCAAGTAACAGATCAAGTTTGTCACCTTCTAAATCCATACTTAATCCACATCCTCCAACCTTCGCTAAAGGAATAAGTTCTGTCGTATTCTTTTTAAATTCGCTAAAGATATTAAAATACTCTTTCAATTGGCTCAGATCGACAAATTGATTATTTCTGACTTTATCTAAAAAATCCTTTTTATCTTGTACACTAGTGTTAAATACATCCATATGTGGTTTCCACATTTCAAAATACCAGGTTTCGACCTCTTCAATTCCATAGCGTTCAATACATTGTAAAAGAAAGGCCCTATAAAGGTTTTTCCAATCTTCTAACGACCTTTCACTAATGGTTTGGACAACAATTGTCTCCCCAATTGCTTTTTGAATAATTTTAGGTTTAGGACCTAATTCAATAAAAGGTCTTAATTTATGCTTTACTAGAAAGTCCAATATTTTATTTGGATTTGAAAAATTGAAGGTGATGGTTCCGCCAGACCGATCTTCTACTAACATATCATCCCCAAACAATCCCCAAAATCTTGCGTAAGTAAAGCGAAGTTCGTTCTGCAACTGGGTAATTTGTTCTTGCATATCTGAGTTTAAAAGATCTCTTGCATAACCTACATTTAAAAGTTTATTCCAATACTTTGTGTTGACCTCTAACTTTCCTATTTTAACAATCTCTGAATTAAGCGCGTCTGTAGATGAAGGGAGTGTTTGAAACCTTTGGTCTTCCGAACTTTTAAGATATTGCCTGAGCTCAGTAAATGCCTCCTTACTTTCTTGATTACTTATTTCTACTGTGGAAACTACTTCTTTATCGGCTGCACCTGACATTTGCTTTCGATATTCGACTGGCTTTAACTGATAGCTTTCATTAAAAACTCTGTTAAATGCTGCTAAATTGGGAAATCCATTATCTAAAGCAATACGTGTAATAGGCTTATTAGAGTTAACTAGCTCATTAACTGCATGCGCCAGACGGATTTCATTTAAATACTGAGAAAATGTCTTTCCTGTTTGTTTCTTAAAAAATTTGGACAAATAGGGAACTGAGATGTAATGAAGACCCGCAACTTCCTCTAACGTTAAGGGCTCTCGATAATTACTTTGAATGTACTCCATGATTTCAGCTAATCTTTCATTTTGTCCTTTACTAGTCGAATAGCTTTGTATTTCAAGCTGATTGCTGCTCTTTAAGTATTTTAATTTTAATAATGAAATTAGTTTAAATGTTTTTTCTAAAGACTCCACTTCTGAATCTTGATGTTGCTGCATATAAACCGACAAAAGTTCTTCAATAACGACTATAAATTCCTTGTCTGAAGAATGACTGCAATCAATTGAATTACAATTAAATACGAGATTTTTATGAGCGAGTAATGAACTCAATTCCAAATAATTAAAATGAAAAACAACAAATAAATTATCCTTTTCAGATTGAAAAGAGTGAAATTCATTTGAATTTACCAAGATAAAGTCGGATTGATTCAAGTGATAGGTATTATTCGAGATTTTCACTTGAAGCTGCCCCTTTATCATATAGATCAATTCAATGTCTCGATGAGCATGCTCTAGATTACTTTTATTATTCATAACGGAAACCGTTATCAATTTGGAATCTATGGAAGATTGGAAAATATGTGTACCACTCATTTCATTCACCTCTTTAAAAACAAAAACTATTTAAAAGTCTTTTATATGTAAATATAGCACAAAAAGAAGTCTATTCGATATTTTTTATTAAACGTCAATAATTAACATTTAAACATTAAATAGAAACCTCTGTATAAAGGTTCCTAAATAAAAAATGCTTACTATTCGGTCCCATTTAAATATATCTCTTTATCTAAAAGTAAAACTATTTTATTTTCTCCCAATTTCCATATACTTTTATATCCTTTTTTCTTTTTAACGTAATTATGGCATCTTTTCAGATTAAAAAAATAATGCATTTTTTTAATCATTACAAAAAACATTTATAATGGCTTTATTCTATAAATAAAAAAAGGAAGGATTTCTCACCTTCCTTACCAATTTTAAATTTGGGCTTGAATCTCCTTATTGCTCAAATGATTTAGTTTAATTGGTGCCGTTTCTCTTATTCCAAACGTGAAAAGGAACCCAACAAAAGCGGCGGCTGCCGTAACCCATAATGGGGCCATCAGTCCCAATTGGTCAGCCAGGATTCCTGACACAGTTGGCCCAAAACTGCCGCCGATAATTTCACTAGTTAAAATAACAAAACTTATTGATGTTGCTGAAAATGCCCTTGAAACAGACTCAGCAGGAATAATGTTCATAATTAATGGCTGGTAGCCATTTCCTAAAGAGAAAACAAGAATGGAGATGAGTAGAACTCCGAAGTTGTGGTAAGAAAGAGCTATTGAGATTGGAAGGAAGATAGCTAATAAAGAGAATATTTTAATTGCAGGCAGGCGACCAATACGGTCTGAAATAGCTGCACCCCCGAACTGCCCAATAAACATCATCAGACCCATCAGGCCTAATAACATGCCAATTTGTGCTTCCCCATAATTAGTAGCTTCCGCATAAATGGTCGGTAAAAAAGCAGTTAGTGATAAAATATAAATCATATTGCAAATACCAACAATTGTACTTAACCAAACATTTCTTGTCTTAAAAACTCGAATGTAATCAGCTTTAGTTGGTTTAGACTTAATTGGTACCACATGAGGGGACACACTTGGCTTTGGCTCTTTTAAGAACTTCCAAATGATTAGACCCATGAGAATCCCCGGGATTGCGATGATATAAAAGGAAGATCTCCAGCCAAAAGAAGCAGCAAGAGCTACGGTAAGAACAGGTGCTAATGTCCCTCCAATTAAGGAAGAAGAACTTTGCACGATTCCCATATTTAAACCTCTTCTTTTTTCAGAAGACTCCTGTATCACAATCGATTGAACCAGCGGCATCACCGGGCCTTCCGCCAGTCCCATGATACCCCGTACTATTAGTAATGTAGCAAATGAACCGACAATACCTGATAATAAGGTAGCAATCGAAAATAGAAACACAAAAATGACTAGCATGGGTTTCTTTTTACCTAAAAAGTCGGAAAGACTGGCAAAAATCAAAGTCGAAAGGCCAAAAAACAGTCCAGTGACAGACACGGTTATTCCTAGTTGTGTATTGGACAATCCCAACTCAGGAGCAATTTTGGGGAAAATGAACCCTAAACTTAACCGATCTAAGAATACAAGACCAACAACAAAAAACATGGTAATGACTAGGAAATTTTCGTAACGAAAAAAACCTCTCTGTTTCTCCATCCAACTGCTCCCTTCAATCTTATTCCTTGATTGATTTCAAAACGCAAACGCATACAATCTTGTGCACGTTTCTACATTGTGTTTACCTCTGATAAAAACGGTTCATTCATTTTTGCAAGTGTTTCATAGACATACTTACCAACATTAACATTCTCATTCATCTGACCGCTCCAAGTGAGTAATTCCCATTCGACTAACTGGTCTGAATTGTCAACAATTAGTCTGCAGCGGTCATACCGCTTCTCCATAAAAATCTTAAACGTCTCTTCGACCCCAAGGTTAGATTTCAAAATGTCAGCCAACACAATGACATCTTCAATAGCAATAGAGGCACCTTGTCCAAGATGTGGAGCTGTACCATGGGCAGCATCACCGACAAGTAAAATATTCTCTTTATACCATGGTTTTGCCAACATATGTGTAAAAATTGGCCGATAAACCACTTGATTGGGATCGGTAATTTGATTCGCCGCCTCTGCGATCGCACCGCCGAATTCAGTCAGTCTCTCTTTTAGCAACACATGGAGTTGGTCATTTGGAAACCTTGGATTTCCTGGTTCATGCGTCGTGACAAGCAAATACATTTCATCCTCTGACATCGGAACCAAGCCAGCTTTTGCTTTTTGTCCGTAATAGAACAGGCCTCGGTCCACTTCTTTCGGACGTGGCAGGGTGTAACGCCATACCCCTTGACCGCTGTATTTTTGAACAATATCCCCAAATAATAATTTTCGAACTTGTGAGTTTGCTCCGTCCGCCCCAATGACCAAGTCATAAACTGCTGAAACGCCGTTACTTAACTCAACCTTTACACCATTGGATATATTTTCCACTCTTTTAACAGTTGAACCCATATATATTTTGGTCCCAATTTTTTCAACAGCATCTAAAAGAAATTCATGTAATTTCCTTCTCGATATTCCGTTAACGCCCGGATATCCTTCAATAGTTGGCGAGTCTCCCTTAAACATAAAATGGCCTTGACCTGTGTAATAATCGAAACCAGGATAGGAATATCCTTCTTTCATACATGCATCAGCCAAGCCAATTTCATTTAGAGCCCTAAGAGCATTTGGCGGCTGAATAATTCCAACACCGTATACATTCCATTCCAATTCCTTCTCCACGATTTCTGCGTTAATCCCAATTTTATGAAGGGCAGTTGCTGCTGCTAAACCACTAATTCCACCGCCAACTATAAGTACTTTTTTAACAAATTGATTTGTCATTTTAAACACCCCTCTCTCTTTTAATCAATAATCGCAACAGCCCGAGTCCAGCCTGCACTGCCGCCTCTTATTTTCACAGGAAAAACAGATACTTTAAATCCAAACGCTGGTAACTGATCTAAATTAGCTAGCTTTTCAATTTGGCAGTATTCTTTTTCTTTTCCGGCAAAATGGGCTGCCCATAGGACACCAGGACGTGGATTCTGTTTATAATCTTGTGCTTGTACGGTCAATGGTGTATCCCAGCCCCATCCGTCTGTTCCCATTACTTTAATACCTTGTTCGATCAGCCAAAGGGTAGCTTCTGCGGAAACTCCTACATGGATTTCACTATAATTAGGCTGATACCTTTTTTTGTCTGCATCACAACGGATCATGACAATATCATACGGTTTTAACTCGTAATCTATTTGTCTAAGTTTTTCCTGAATATCTTCTACTGTCAAAGCATAACCTGGTGGTTTGTCTGTAAAATCAAGAACGATTCCATCGTTAAAAAACCATTCCAGCGGTAATTCATCGATTGTCCGGGAAGGTTTTCCCTCAGATGTCGGCCAATAATGCCAAGGTGCATCGACATGTGTACCAGCATGACTGGTCAGCGTAAGAAATTCTCCGGCAAGACCTTTTCGCTCTGGAAAATCCTCCGGTGTGACACCGACAAGCTTCGCTCCAAATTCTGCCCCTTCTTCATGTGTTTCAAAACGAATCGAAAACGGAAGAGGATCTTTTAAATCCTCTTCAATGGAAACACTTAAATCCACAATTCTAGCCATAAAAAAGTTCCTCTCCGTTCATACATCTTAAATAATTCTATTTTTCAATGTGCCAAGACTGGTAATCTTTAATTCTACTTCATCCCCAGGCTCAAGCCAGCGATGCACTTCTGGACCGAGCTCCATAATACAGCCATAACCGACTGTACCTGAACCAATAATATCTCCTGGATATAAAGTGACTTCCTCTGACGCCCGCTCGATCATATCGCCAAATGTGTAATAAATATCCTTAAAGTTCCCCTGAGAAAGAATTTCACCATTTACTACAGCTGTCATTTCTAGATCAAATCGTCCATTTGTTTTATATGGTTCTAATTGATTTTTCGATAGAATATAAGGACCCATGCTAGTCGCGAAATCCTTTCCTTTTGCCGGACCCAAAAGCACTTTCATTTCCTTCATTTGGAGATCCCGTGCGGACCAATCATTTAAAATGGTATAGCCAAAAATATAGTCCTCTGCTTCATCTGCCTTAATATTTTTTCCTTCTTTTCCAATAATACAAGCAAGCTCGAGTTCATAATCTAAACGTATACATTTAGCTGGTCGTTTTACTTCTTCCCCCGGTCCCTTCATAGCATGAGGGTTAGAAAAATAAAAGATCGGCATTTCATACCACTCTGGTGCCACCGTATCCCCTGAGCGTTTTGTCGCATTTTTGACATGGGTTTCAAAGGCAACAAAGTCTCGGAAAGTGATTGGATTCGGCAATGGAGCGGTTAACCGAATTTCCTCAATCGAATAGAATGGAAGATTCCCTGAACCACTTAATCCCTCTATTATTGACATATACTTTTCGTGATTTTTGATAAATTCTAACATACTATCGGGTAATTCACCTTTGGAGGCAATCTTCATATCGATTACTCTATTTCCTTCCAGCCATCCCGAACGGATTTGTCCATCCGGATTTAAAAAGGTAACGAACTTCATGACTCCACCTCCTTACTACTTCGCTAACTGTTCTTTCAACCAATCATACATCTCATAGGTTTCTGTGATATTATCAACTTGACAATGAGATGAACCTGGGCTGCTAGTCGGAATGATCTTTAACCAACGAGGGCAAGTTAGATCATTGTAAACATTGTAGGCATTTTCAACTGTATTCTGCCGATCGTCCTCACCATGGACAATATAAGTTGGCATTTGAATTTTCTCCGCTACACCACGTAGATTATAATGCTGCAGTTTTGCTCTTGCAGCTGGCATATCTTCCACACCAAAAATATGCTGAAGAATTTTTGCTAGTGGATGATGATCTGGGCGTTTGGACCAGACATCATTGTAATCATAAACAGCTCCCCAAATCGCACAGGCCTTAAACCTTGGCTCGAAAGCGGCACATCTTGCTGCCATATAACCACCCATCGAAACAGCCATTACTCCAATTCGATCTGGATCCACATCTAGATTTTCAACTGCCCATTCATAAGCCGCTGTACCAGCTGTATTGTAATCATGGCGTGAATGAATATGATGGATTCGTAACGCTCCACCTTGACCAGGACCATCAAGGGCTAAAAGTGAGATACCACGTTCATTTAATAGCTGCGCAGGTCCATAATATAATTCCTCTGCCGTTGAATCTAATCCGCCAAACATGACCATTAATGGTCCGTTACTTTGACCAGGTGCTTCAAAGTAATAACCTGGCAGCACAGCATGCTCATAAGGAATCGTAACAGCCTTCGGCGGGGAGGCAAGCAGTTCCCCGCCTTTTCTGAATGATTCTACTCCTTTTAAATAGGTTGGAAGCTTACGTTCATCATCCGGCTGCAAGAAAAATTCTGCCGTTCGAAAGTAGTTTGCTGCCCGTAAATAGCCAGACCGGGCTGTTTCCTTAGATCCCTTGTCCATTGCATCATTTGCTTTAGTCAATGATTTATTCCCAAGTCTCATCCATTCGTGATGGAAACTCTCATAATCTCCTAATTTCATACGGCTGGCTGCATCTAAAATTTCATTTACCTCGCCACCGCCAAAATAAGATTGACTAATCATTCTCACAATTTGATAAGACCACATATAATTATCCGGAAAGAAATGCCACATTTCTATTTATCCTCCTGCTGTGCTTATTTAATTACTTTACCAGATGCATCCCAAGGCATCTCCCGGCCCCATGCATCGTTTGGATTTTCCGAAAGACTCCATCTGTATGGACCAAAATCCGGTGCAAACACTAGATGCGCTCCTGCATATAATTCAAAACGATTGCCGCCTGGCTCATCTACATAAAAGAAAAATCCTTCGGCAAGAGCATGCCGTGTTGGCCCGCCCATTGCTAATTCATAGCCATTTTCCAGGATGTGGTCGGCAGCTAATAAAACTTCTTCTCTACTTTCAACCGCATAACATACATGGTTAAACCCGCCAGGTTTTCCGCTATGACCTTTTAAAAAGGCAATATCATGGGAAAGGTTGGTGACAGATAACCAAGCACCGATTTCAGGGCTTCCAGGTTCATCAGCGTTTAAAAAGATCCCTTCGTTATAGCGGAATCCAATGTTTTGATAGAATTCGCGGTCTTTTGCTACATCATTACTAAAAAGGGTAATGTGATCAATGCGGCGAGGTGAAATGCCGCGGCCTGGATTTTTTTGCGGACGGTTTTTCCATTTGCTGCGATTCTGATCTGTCGCTTCATATAATTCAACATCCCAGAAAATCTCCTCTAAGTGACCATCAGGAGAAGTAAATTGATAGGCCCGTCCATGACCAAGGTCCCCTTCTATCCAGCCAATTCCTTGTCCAAGTTTTTCAATATGGGCAGCTGCTTCTTCGAGTGCTGCCGGACTATCGGCACGCCAGCCAATATGACCTAGTCCTGGTTCGTTTCCTTCTGTTATTTTCAAACTGTGATGGTAATGCTCCCCCCATGCACGAAAATAAACGGAATTACCTGATCGGCCGGACTCTTCTAACCCAATAATATCTTTAAAGAACTTAGCTGATTCTTCTAGTTTTGGACTAATGATTTCAACGTGCGCTAGATGAGAAAAAAAGTGTGGATTTTTATACATGTTTAATTCCTCCAAATAAAATAATCATCAACAAACCATCTGGATGAAAGCGGTTTATTTATGATTATTATAAAGAAATTCAAATTTAGAAACGTTCACTTTTTTATCAAAATTAATATCAATTTTTATCTTTTTCTGAAAATATTAAATACTTATACAGTTTCTTTCTGTTGTCTACCTCGAAAAAAAAGGTACGAAAATAATTTCGCACCTTCTAAGAAAAATGAAGTTAAACAGGTATAGAAATGGTAAAAGACGTCCCTTTGCCAATTTCACTATCTACTAGTATTTTTCCATTTACTTTGTTGATCGTACTATATACCATCAGCATTCCAAGACCGGTTCCTTCCTTTTTGGTAGAATAATAAGGATTTCCTAATTGTAAAACCTGCTCTTTTGTCATTCCAACCCCATTATCTTCTATTTTAATCACAATATCTTTTTTTTGCTCGAAAACATCGATTGTAAGAACCCCGCCTTTTTCTTTCATGGCTTCAATGCCGTTTTTATATAAGTTGATTAAACACTGTTGAATTTGATTTTTATCATATTTAAAAGATAAGGAGTTAGAAAATGTATATTTAAGGTCGACTTGGTGCATGTTCGCGTAGGGAGTAATAATATTTTTTACATACTCTGTTTCTTCCTTTAGATTCGAATAAATCATATTCTCCGACTGCGGCTTCGCAAATGCTAAAAAGTCACTCACAATATTTTCTGCTCTTTTTAACTCTAATAAGGCGTACTCAATATAGGTTTTTTCATCCGAGGTCAGCGTTTCAGATTTATTTAACAGTTGTAAAAATCCATTTGTAACGGTCAGCGGATTTCTGATTTCATGTGAGACACTAGCTGATAAATCACTTAGGACATTAAGACGCTCGGATTGTATGGATAATTTAAGGGTATTAATATTATCAATAATTTTCTCTATTAATACCATAATAACACCCATAACTAATGTGTAAGTAGGTAAAGCATTAATCGTTAATATCCAAAATTCTTGGTTCAAAGCTGGTAATTGGGCAGCAAGAGTAATTAAATAGAACACCATTGTAAAAATGGATACCAAAACGGCCCACAAGATTCGTTTCCTAGCATTTTGCCTCAAAAACCATTTATTTAATAGAGGTATTAATATAAAAACAATAGTGGAAAAAAGAAAGGATTGCAGTATGCCCGCTCCACCAATGATAGTTCGATAGATGTTTAACACCATATATAAAGGAATCGTATATTTATATCCACCAAATAGCGCAACGATAATAAAAGGAATAAAACGTAAATCAAAAATAAATCCAATTTCCAATTTAATTGGAAAGGCCATGCACAATACCATTGAAATGGATGAGAGAAGGATAAGGATATTTTTATTATATGTATGCAGCTTATTTTCAAAAAAAATCAGAAATAGTAAAACCGGAAAAAGTAAAAACAGAAAATTTAACAGTAAAGATTCAATCAAAATGAAACCCCTTCCGTACGGTTAAAAACACAAATAAAAATGTCTAATATAAATGTCCAGATTATTATTTTACTACATTTTTGGATACTCGTTCTATATCAATTATCACTTTTTTGAATGATTCTTTTTTTCCATTAACAAAAGGCTGTGTTAATCTTAAACCTTGATTTCCGCTCCAGGCG
>NZ_JBALNF010000012.1:0-3574 GCF_036962465.1 Neobacillus vireti | reverse complement strand
GAAAAAGCATTACCGTTGTCTCAGTAATGCACGCGGTACTTTACCTACATTCTTTCACAAAAACATTCTTTTGAAAATAGAAGTAGCATTTTTTTATAGGATAATTGAGGACAAATAATCTCTGCTAATTTTAGTTAAAATAAGGTTTCAGCAAATTGTTCTTCTGAAATTACCTTTAATCCATTTCTTTTTAATAAAGCAGAAGTAATGCCCATCCCCTCAAGTTTTTTACCAATGAATTCACCGTTATAAATCATTGAACTGCCGCAGGATGGGCTGTATTCCTTTAGAACTACTAAGGTAGCATTTATGTCTTTAGCTTTATTTAGAGTAGCGTAAGCACCTTTTATGTAAAGGTCCGTGACATCTTTTCCTGACTTTTCAATTACTTTAGCCTTTCCATCAAGTACATCTTCTCCGTTTCCACCTATTATTTCAGCAGGTTCTCTGGGAGTTGAAAATCCACCGAGTAATTCTGGACATATAGTAATAGCTTTATTTTCTTCTACAAGTTTAGCTATTGCATTATTTAAACTGTGTGTACTGTTATATCTCACCTTCAGCCCCGCTAAGCAAGAACTTACCAATATCATATTTTAAACCCCTTCAGCATAAATCTTCCTTATTAAATTTCATTAAAAATTTCTTTGATCTAACCTACTTACTTTTGTTTAAGTACATTTCTTCACAAACTTTTATCGTAAAAGAAAAAGCTGCCATTAAAACGATTTCTCCTCCCACAACTTTCACTTTATTTAATTTTTGAATTATTCGGAAAACGATGGATGTGTTCGCTTTGGTTAGTCTACTTGCTCCCCAAACTTCTTCCCGACCTCCTCCATTAACCTGCCCCTTTACTTTAAGAAGAAAAAGCCTTGCTCCATTGTTGAGCAAAGCCCCTGTTAGCTTAACTATGGGAGTCATACCCCCATTTATTCACCTACTAAGCCATCACCATCTCGATCATCCATATATTTATAGAGCCATGAATCGCGCGTAATTGGCATTTTAAAGCCAGCAGCTTTGGCTTCAGCGATCGTAACTTGTCCATTATGATTGGTATCTACCTTGCTAACATCTTCATTACTACTTACCGTTTCGTTTGCAGGTACATTGTCTGTTTTCGGTTGCGTACGGCTCGTATCTGTCGTTTTCCCTAGATTTTTGTTCGCTTCATCTGGGTTTACATTGTCAAATTCATCGGTAATGGATCTGCCCTGAAGTTTGTATGTGAATTTATAATGGTTCGGAGTTTGCGTTTGAGTATTTGGATACTGAATCACTGCTACGAAATCCGTACAACCTCCTGCATCTCGAATCACTTTTTCCATATAAGCTTGGTCACCGTGCCTATTGAGAATGCTGTCCTGAGGTGTAATGTTATATGCGTTTGATACTCCCCCAAGGGAGTCAGCAATCACATGCCCTTTATCCAAGGTTGGGCTCTCTGTACCAGGAACATTAGCTTCATCGGGGTAATATCTTCCTGATGATAATACATGATCAGTATTCGGATTTTGAAGTGTTATATTTTTCGCCTCAACACGAATTAGCTGACCGTATTCATTTGTAAAAGCCCAATATTCCCTGTCGCCAAACCCGACATCCACTCTTACATTCGGCTTTCTATAACCTGACATATCTCCGCCATCTACTTCAATCAGTGTATATTTACTGTAATCAAATCCGTCCGTTAAAGTGCTAGTTGCAGGAACACTTTTGTTGGGCTCACTTTCACTCGTTGGTTTTTCTGTGTCATTGACTGATGTACTCTTATTGGCTTCAACACTCTTAGAAGCCGTGCCCGCTTCAGATTGCACTTTTTCTGACGAAGTATCTTCAGTTATTTTTCCGCAACCCACAAATACAGATATTAAAATCATTGTAAATAATATCAAAAATATTCTTTTGTTCAAACTTCTGCACACCTTTCTCATGTTGCTACCCTAGACAATCATATTTAAACAATAACACATTTTTATCTTTTATTGGGATAAATCTATCTTTGGTAATGAATCCTTCTTCAACTAAACTAAACGTTAGTTGAAGAAATTATTTTTTGTTCAATATAAAAAATTTATGACCAATTTAATATTCACATGTTATCAGGCCATTTTAGGATTACTGAGGTTAAAAAATGATTTAAGCTCCCCCGACATATAAAATAAGCACCTAACATTCGTTAAGTGCCTATGTTTCCTTTTTAATTTTTAATAAATTATTGATTTGTGTTCTATGAGCTAATAGAAGGTTGGGTGGAAGAGACCCCTTGGTTTCGGACTAGAAGATAAAGTTGGAAACCAGGATTTATAAAGAACTTGTATTACAAATGAGGGAAAAGACCTTTTATACCTTCTGCTATCATCTGAATAGAGATAACAGCAAGGATCAAACCCATTAATCTTGTTACAACATTTAAACCACCTTGTCCAAGTTTGTTAATAACAGGAGTTGAATAGTAAAACAGCACATAAGAAAGTGCTAATACTAGCGCAAATCCAATAAACACTAGGATTAGATTGTAGAGGTCAAAGGAACCGGAACCTGTGTGTGCCATAACCGTTGCAATAGTACCAGGACCAGCCATAATCGGCAGCGCCAGAGGAGTAATCGATATATCCTCCTTTTCTTCTGCTTCCTTTTTTTCTGCAGAATGCGGTGTCTGCGCGTTTGAAGTTTTTGCATGCAAAAGATTATAAGCAATTCCGAAAATAAGAATTCCTCCAGCAACTCGAAACGCATGAATAGTAATACCGAATATAGAAAATATAAAGTTGCCAAGCACCAGAAATACTGTAAGTATACACAAGGAAACGATTGCCGCTTTCCTTGCCGTATGTTTCTTTTGTTGTTGAGAATATCCGTTGGTAAGGGAAATAAAAATTGGAATATTCCCTATCGGATTCATTACAGCGAAAAACGATACCGTCATTTTAAGAAGTAGACTAAACAAAAAGTTTCCTCCTATCTCACTTTAACCATTTTTGAATTCATCCTTATATATTACCCACATTGAGAAAACGAAACAATTAAACAAGGAAACACTAAACTATTCACTTCAAATAAGAAAAGCGCACGGCGCCCGTCTAAACTGCCCGTTACTTCAAAAAGAAAAAGCATTACCGCTGTTCCAGTAATGCACCCTTTAGTTTAAGAGTAATAGTTCTCGTTTTTCCCCTTATTTATTGGGTTACAACATAGCAGTACATTAGAGCAAAGATAAAAATAAATGTTAAGAATGCTCCTAAAACAACTTGGTTATGAGTGCCTCCTCCACTTTTTAATTTTCTCAAAAAAGTAGTAAAATTTAAAAACCATTAAACTCCTAATAATGGTAGGACAAGAAAAAGTATAAATAACATGAATTAATCTCTCCCTCCCATTTATAAATCTTATAAATCTTATTGAACATAACTACCCAATAGATGAAGAATCGACAGCCTTGTTTAGCTATCGCCCCCGTCAGTTTAATAAGGATTTTGAGCTTTTTCTTTATTTCTTCCAAACCTTGACAAGTTTTAATAATAAGAAAACCAAGCCAATTATTATAACTAATGATACTACAGGTATTAGG
>NZ_JBALNF010000011.1:0-92573 GCF_036962465.1 Neobacillus vireti | reverse complement strand
GTGTAAGCGTAATCATATTCCTTATATTGTATATCATTCTACAATTTTTTTAAACCACTGAAATACTAGAAAATTAGAGATGGTTTCAAATCAATTAAAACTATAAAAAACCATATCACCTGACATGATATGGATTTCAACTATTTCTATATGTTTTTTAACGATTGCTATCCTGTTTCTAAGTAAGCCGAGTTCAAAAATTTTAAGACATAACCCAACCTTTAATCCAAATAAAATACTTGCTTTAGTTCGATGGCTACCGGACTATTATCAGGATTGGTTTCCATAATATCTTTCATGAATGCCCACCATTTCTGGCAAACATCGGTGTGCGCCATCGCATTCCACTTTACTTCACTTTCGATTTCCACATAGGCAAACAGATTATTCGTTTTCTCATCGAGAAAAATCGAATAATGATGGGCTCCGTGATTTTTTAATTCTTGGGCCAGCTCAGGCCAGATTTCATCATGGCGTTTCTTATACTCTTCCTGAAACCCTTCAAAAACCTTCATGACAGTTGCTTTTTTAATCATCTATATTCCCTCCATCTCATTGATTCGGATCATTCTATATTCAAATTTGCCTACTTCAAGTTTTCCAGGACAGACGACACTATTAGTCTGTAAGTCTATTCCTTCCTTAAGCAGCGTAACGCTTCCGCCGTTTCCGTCCATGTTAATCACAAACCAAATAGAATATCCATCGCCCTTTCTTGGAGCAACGATGGTCCCCTTTGTTACATCTGTTCTTAGCACTATATTAGCTTCTTGTGAATAATGGTCAACCAGTTTCTGTAACATCACGTCTCCTTCCGTTCCTAAAGGCATGGAACCAAGCATGACTATTTTCCCCTTACCTAGGCGATGCTCTGTGATAAAGGATTTCCCCTCAGAGAGTCCCTCTTCAATGAGTCCTACGGTCGTTTCTTGGTCAAATTCGAATACAGAACTCCACATCCCAAGCGGGGCAGACACATCAAAGGCTCGGCCAATCGTTCCGCTTCCATCCATCGGGTAAGTAAATAACACCTTGGCACCCGCTGTTTGCTCAAGATTCCCTAAAGCGCAATCGGTATGTACAGTATGAGCCTCCGTTCTTCCACCTGTTAAAGGACCAACAATCCAAACTCCGCCATTTTCAACAAATTGCTTGGCACGAGTTACTAACTCTGATGAAACATATGGGATAAACGGTGTTAATAATACTTTGTACCCTTGAAGGCCAGCCCCTTCAGGAATCAGGTCGCGATGGATTCCCAATGATACTATTTTTTCATAAAAATCTACTAATAAAGCCCGGTGATTTAACCCACGGTGAGATTCAGTTTTAAAAAATGCCTTTGCCCGATCGGAATAGGTGATGGCCAATTCCGCTTGACTCGGTCTAGTCGATAGAATAATAGGTTCGATTTCCTTTCTCATCTTCTCTACTTCCAGTACATTGGCATAGCCTGCTGTTGGTTTGCCCCATGCACTGATCACAGAGCTGTGCGGCTGTTCGCAGCCTGAACGCTGCTGTCTCCAGAGCCAGTAACAAAAACCTTCTGCCCCTAACGCATAGGCTGCCACTGCTTCAGCTTTTAAATACCCATTCGGATGCGGGCTAGCATAGCTTTCAAGCGATGCTGCATAGGATGTGCTTGTTTCCATTACCCAAAAGTCTTTGCCTTTTTTTATGTTTCTCCACAAATCACTGTTAATCAGATAGGCAGGGAAATTATCGATCGTTGCATAGGTATCAAATGAGGCAAAATCAAGATTTTTAAATAGTCTCTCATTGTCAACACTAAACATCATCGAACTGTTATGGGTAATCGGCGCAGAGGAATATTTTCTAATAATCTCTGCTTGCTCATCACAAAACTCTGCAATTTTTTCCATAGAGAATAATTGATACATCGTACTTAATGATGAGTTGTGTAAAAATGGTGCGTGGCCTGGCTGCGGTACCTGTTCAAAGCCATGGTAAGATTCGCTCCAGATTTGCGTACCCCATGCTTCATTCAGTTGTTCAATCGTACCATACCGCTCTTCTAACCACTGATGCCATAAATCTTTACACGTTTCGCACATACATTCACTCACGTGACATTTGAATTCATTGTCAATCTGCCAGCCGATGACACCAGGTAAGCTTCCTGCCTCTTTGGCAATCTGTTCTGTTATCAACTCTGCTTTTAATCGAAAATAGGGATGATTGGTGCAGGCGTGCTGTCTTGAGCCATGTCCCATTACTCTTCCGTCCTTTTCTACATACATCCGTTCCGGATGTCCCTGCGTGAACCAGATTGGCGGGGTAGGGGTAGGGGTACACATCACTGTCTCAATTCCATGATCATAGAGTTTATTAATGATATTTTTAAAGAAGGATAAATCGAACATACCTTCTTCCGGTTCCATGGCTGCCCAAGCAAATTCCCCGATTCTAACGACGTTTATCCCTGTTTGCTTCATCAGCTTGATGTCTTCATCGATTACTTTTTCATCCCATAGTTCGGGATAATAGGCGGCTCCATGATACAGCTTTTTCTCCAATTAATATCGCCTCGTTTCTATTAATCTATTCTTTTATAAAGATTGTAATTGGTAATTGCAGCTCTTTAATTCCTTCAATAACTAATTTGCCAATCTCCCTGGCTCCTGCTTCACAAAAGTGTGTATTGTCTTGAATTCCATTAGGATAGTTGGGATGCATGTTGGCATTAAACCATGTAAATAATTGTTTGGAACCCTCTACACCTAATGATTGATAGAGTTTCGCTGTCTTTGCCCATAAGTCGATAAGCGGTACCTCTAGCTTTTTGGCAACTTCCATCATTGATATAGGATAATCCCCAAGTGTATTGACTAATACCTCATTTTCATCAAAATTTCTTCGATGAACTGATGTAATCAAGATTGGAATAGCCCCTCGTTCCCGAGCACCCTCAATATATTCAGTCAGGTATGATTGATAGGTGGTATATGCTTCTGTTCCATAAGACTTTTGGTCATTATGTCCAAATTGAATGAACAGATAATCACCCGATTGAATGGATCCAAAAATTGTTTCTAGTCGTCCTTCTTCAATAAAACTGTTTGTACTGGCTCCGCCTTTTGCATGGTTATGGATTTTTACATCATCCGTAAAAAAGGATTGAAAAACCTGCCCCCATCCCGCCATGGGCGCTTCATTTGGCGGACAATTTGCTACCGTTGAATCTCCTGCCAAATAAATATTGATGGGTGGTTTCGTAGTTTTATTTGCCATATCTATCTTCTCCCTGAACATATTTTCTATAGCAATTCTTTGCTTTGAATAAACAATTTTTCCAGCCTGTTTGAGAGTTCATCATCTGATAAAGGGTTCCGGTGGGTATTTTCCAAATAAATATATTTTTCTGCTTCCGGCATTAAATACTCCTTATGCCATAAGAAGAAATCCGGGCTGTCGGTTTGAATTCTAATAAACTTACGCAAGGCATCCAGCGAATAGAGTGTGCTTTTTATATTGGTTAACCAATCCGCACGATAAAAATTTTCCCACTTCCCATGTTCCGCACGTTGTAAGGTTAGAATACTATCGTTATAATGCCGAATGGATTGTGAAATTCGGACGAAGGCAAGCGCGTATTCTTGTTTTCTGAAATGGAAAAAGGCATTGCAAAGGGCAATAAAACCGTTACAGCCAGAAACATGCAATTCCACGTGCAGGGTGAACTGATCATAAAACCGCTGCTGATCCTCTTTACTTAGTTGGATACTTAAGTCTCGGCATTGCTGTAATAATTCTTCCCATCCCTTTACAGCCTCTTCGCATTTATTCTTAAACCAAAGGACTTGGCTTTCAAAAGGTACCTCACCTGTTGCCCAATAAAGTTTGTCTAACGGAATATCGGCTTTCCCTTGAAGCCAGTGGCCAATCATTTTCCTGGCAGGATGATGATAAAATTCCTCTCCGGCTTTATCATCTTCATGTTCACCATATTTAATAGAATATGTAAAATAACTCCGATAAAGTGTTTCTATTTGTTTGTTGTTGGATTGATAGAAACGTTTAATAAACCTTTCTAAATGGTCTTCTTGATTGACTGTTCCGCTGATCCATAATTCACTAACAAGGTCTAGAGGATAGAGATGGGGCCTGATATTTCCACTGTTTAATAATAGATACGAGTCTGCTCCTGCTTCAAAAGTCTTCTGAATTTCCTCAATAATCATTTCTGGCGGGGACGGGAACATCGTTAAATGATTAGAGGCTTGCAGGTCATGAAAAGTGATATGATAGTAGATCCCATGTTCACCGGGATCGTTTGCAGCCGGTAACGAAGGGATCCTGAGATTTTCATTTCCTTGCCTGCGTGACACCATTTTTCCATATCCGTTATCCGCCCAAATGTGGATAATACCTTCAGGAACTCTGATATGCCCCTCTTTATACAACTCAGCAATTTCACCATAGAGGGCCATCGAGCAAACCGGCTCTTCGACAGACTTCCTTATCATTTCATATTGCCTTTTCACAACTCTAGAGATCATCTCGCCTCGTTTTTCTGGTGTATCAAATCCAGAGGCATAGTGCCAAAACGGTGCATCCCCTTGTCCTCGGAAGGAAAGGACCCAAATGACCTTTTGATGTTTTTGTTTCTCGATTGCTTCCTTCCAAAGATTCTCGAAAAGCTCCGGATTTTTTTGATAGTCTGGTTCTTTCCCGGGATAGGCCCGTAAAAACATTTCAGCTCCTAAAGGTTCAGCATGGTGATGAGTAATCCACAGTCCCATTTCGGATGCTAATTCGGCATGAATTCCATGCTTGGGGAGATCTGTACCCGGGATTACCATATTGCCTCCACAGCGGAGCAGTGTTTCAAATACGGGATACCATACTTCTTTTGAAGGTGGATACTTTTCCTTCCAGCCGATTAAACAAACCTCGTCGTTCACGAACCAGCCCCGATACCTCACCTTTGATTTTTGGGAATTATAATCTTGAACAGGGATTTGTATTTCCGTTCTTTTTTCAATCGGCAGATCAGCCCAAAACCAAAATGGGTCAACACCTAAATACTTCTTGCTGTAATCGAGGAGTCCATAGATGATTCCAAGATCATCGTTTCCAATAATATACATAACTGGTTTCCCATTTTCGTGACGAAAGCGAAAACCATATCCCTCCGGCCAATCAGGACAATCATCATCATTTGTGACATATCTGATGATTAGATCAGGGGCCTCATCAAGCGAGGAGGCTATTTTCAGAGGCTTACCAAATACTTTTAAATGATCCCTTACGACCATTTCAAGGGCATGCTGCACCGGAGTTGGCATGTTTTTAGGCGGAAAAATAACAGTACTCCCATCAATTAGAACATACGAGTGGTTGAACATATGGTCCCCCTAACTGTTGATTATGTAAAAAATACCCGAGGAAGGAAGCCCTTCCGCAGGTTGGTTTCGTTTTACGATTGATTCTTACTATGGTGCTTTATTAATAATGATAAAAAAGCAAGGACCAGGCCTTGACCCCAGCCCTGAACCCTTTTATAAGGAACTCCTTTATACCCTTCGGCATCATCCATGACCGCAGTTCCGGCTGACACGTTCATGATGGAGCCGTCCTGTTTAACTTGCTTCAGGATGCCATCTATAGATTTTTGAACATACTTATTGTAGAGTTTTCCCCTTGTCAGTAACGCTGCTGCAATTCCTGCCGAACCTGATGTTTCTAAATAGGACTCAGGCTCAGTCACAATCGTATGCCAAAGTCCAGAATCATCTTGCAGGCGAACTAATGTACTTAGTTGATCGCGGAGTGAGCCATCGATGATCATAAAGGATGGATGCTGCACCTTCACGAGTTCTAAAGCCCTTGCCATCGTAAAGGCTGCCCAGCTGTTTCCTCGCGCCCAAAAAATGCCGGACATATGGTTTTGGGCGATATTGTCCCAGCCATGATAATATAGGTTGGTTAAGTCATCCTGAAGAAACTGCTCATGACCATGATATTGCTTCAATCCGAAATCAAAGTAATCCTTCCGGTCGAGCAAATGTCCGATTCTTAACAGAAAATAACCTGCCATAAACATTGTATCGACCCACGCCTGCTCCGGGAATACACTATTAACACCGTTTACCGTATGCTGCAGGACCCCATCTGCAAATCTCTCAGCATCATGTAGTAGGAAATCTGCCATCTGGGTGGCATATTCTAAATATTTTTCCTCATCTGTTGCTTTATATAATGTCAGAAGAGTATGTCCGATGGATGAAGCGTTCACGGTAAGCTTTGGCAATCCATCTTCCAATTCCTGATCGACCCATTCCTTAATAAATTGCAAATATTTTTTCTCACCTGTTGCTTCATAGGCTTCAGCCACACCGTAAAAGGCAACCCCACCCGGCCAATCCCAG
This sequence comes from Neobacillus vireti, assembly GCF_036962465.1. Lineage (GTDB taxonomy): Bacteria > Bacillota > Bacilli > Bacillales > Cytobacillaceae > Neobacillus > Neobacillus vireti_B. The sequence goes on along the minus strand of NZ_JBALNF010000011.1, from coordinate 86,181 downwards.
CTGAAATCCATTTTAGAGGTTCTATCGACGACGAGTTCAATAGCTTCTTTTACTTTTTCTTCATCAAATACAAGTTGAGGCATCTTTATCCCACCCAAAATTAATAAATATAGATAGTTGGCATAACTTTTTGATTCAATTGAGCTTGAAATGAAACTTTATCGGCGCTTTTTTGAGCCGTATCGGCGGTTTTTGGAATTTTATCGGCGCTTTTTAATTACTTATCGGCGCTTTTTCCCATTTTATCGGCGGAACTCAAAAAACGCCGTTTGTCCCCTAATAGTTCACTAGACTAATTGAGAGGAATCACTCGTCTGCCTTAATAATTCGTTAATACTAAAAGGTCGATTTTCTTTACTCGATCGCCAAACCCCTTCACCCACTGCAATGGAATAGGCCCCCGCTTCGGCACCGGCTAAAATTTGATATGGACGTCTCGGATCAACCCCCATGAAGAGATCTTCTTGAAGCACTGGGTCACCACCGCCATGTCCGCCTTCATTTTGCAAAACATGAATGATTTCTTTTGAACCAAATAGCGGATAATATTCAATCGTCTGTTCCGGGAATGGGAACGGAATTCTGCTTGGTTCATGAAATTCCGTCGTTTCAAGTCTTCCTTTTGTTCCATTTATCGCTAGGCGATAACCTTCATATGGAAGCGAAAAATTAACCGAGTAGCTTAAAAAAGCACCTTTATCATACTTAACTGTCACCGCATAAGTGTCTTCAATTTCAATTTCATGATCGAAAATACAAGAATCAGGGCGGTAATTCGTATAATTATGGGCCGACTTTTCAATACCTTCTGATTTAATATGATCATCTTTAATTGCCAAGTTATTTCGGCGATTCGACCAGCGCATATAATATTGGCAATCTTGTTTTTCCTGGCAAGTACTGCAATAACGATGATCGGTTAGACTTGGATTTAATTCTCCGTCTTTGCCGTAATAATTTAAGGCACCATAGGCATAGACCTGCTCCGGCTTTTGGTCAATCCACCAATTAACCAAATCGAAATGATGAGTTGATTTATGAATGGATAAACCGCCTGACCGATTTCGATCACGATTCCATCGCTTGAAGTAACTAGCCCCGTGGTAAGTGTCAATATACCAATTCAAATCAACAGAAGTAACTCTGCCAATTTTCCCCTCTAAAATTATCTCCTTAATTTTTCGATGGAAAGGATTATAGCGGTAATTGAAGGCTACAATGACTTTTCCATTACTTAGTGCCTCCGCCTCCATGACCCTTTTGGCATCGTTGGCATTAGTCACCATCGGCTTTTCCGTGATAACGGTTAAATTATTCTCTAAGCCTTGTAAAATATAATCGATATGGGTATCATCCCGGCTCGTCACCACAACAGTATTGGCATTAGTCTCTTTAATCATTTGCTGAAATTGATTTGGATGATAAGCAGGGATAGAATTTAAGGATGGAAAACTTTCCTTTGCGATTTCCATTCTGCGTTCATCTGGATCGAGTAACCCTACAATTTCATTCTGCTGCGAAAATTGTGTTAAAACTGGCTGAATAAACATTCCAAGTGCACGATTGCTAAGTCCGCAAACTACAATTCTATTCATTTCTTACCTCCATTGCCATGAATGTTTTTTTCGTATTTACCTATAAAAAATCCCCATCATAATCCTGTTTGTAAGCAAAAATTAAGATGGGTATGGGATTTAAAAAACATAATACATTTTTAGGGTTAGGAGCTTAACCAGCCGCCGTCTACCGGTAAAATGTGACCGTTAACATAATTGGAGGCATCAGAAGCTAGGAAAATAACGGCTCCTTTTAAATCCTCTGGAGTCCCCCAACGGCCTTGTGGAATCCTTGAGGTAATCGAAGTATTCCGGCTTTCATCCCCTCGGATTGGAGCCGTATTGTCCGTTACCATATAGCCAGGTGCGATCGCATTTACATTTACACCTTTACCTGCCCACTCATTTGCAAATGATTTTGTCAAACCAGCCACCGCATGTTTGCTGGCAGTATAAGCAGGAACACGTAATCCCCCTTGGAAAGATAACATCGAGGCAATATTGATGATTTTCCCTGAACCTTTTTCAATCATATGTTTGCCCACTTCACGGCATAATTGGAAAACGGCATGTTGATTGACATTTATAACTTCATACCAATCCTCATCTGTGAAATTCTCCGCTTGTGCACGACGAATGATGCCAGCATTGTTTACTAAGATATCAATTTGTCCGGCAACGGATAAAGCTTCCACAACTAGCTCACTTGGGGCCCCTTGCTTGGATAAATCTATTTTAAGGTCATGAAAAGTTCCGCCGATTGCTTCAATCTGCTTACGAGTTGCTGACATATCGCTCATGCCTGCACCAATAACGGTTGCCCCCGCTTCGGCTAGACCAATTGCCATGCCCTGGCCAAGTCCACGGCTTGCACCAGTGATAAGGGCTATTTTCCCTTCTAATGAAAATAAAGATTTCATCTTACTACCTCCTTAAAAATCTTTTAGGCTTGTTCGTACCTGTTTTTTAAGAACAAGAGACTTTCATTAATAAAAGGTTCTGTCGTTTCTTCCATTAAAATATTGAGATACGGCTTTTTCCGTTTAACCTGTTTCAACACAACATCATAATTTAATAGTCCCTGGCCAACTGCCACAGTCTTCAGTTGGTTCTCCTCGACAAGAAAATCTTTGGCATGGAGGATGACAATTCTGTCTCCAAGCTGGTCAAATGCTTCCTGGATAATGTTGTCTTGATCTAGATAAGTATCAATCGTTAATAGATTGACAGGATCAAGAATTACTTGAAGATGATTGGAATTGACCATGTCCAAAAGCCGCTTCATCACTTTCGAACAATAAATTGGATGATTGACACCAGCTTCAATCCCTACAATTACTCCAAATTTCTCGGCTTCCTTCACGAGTTCCCGAACACTCTCAACCACTTCCAAAAACGGCTCTTCCTTAAAATTTTCAACTGTATAAACAATTTCAGGATTGACGTTGCCCGTTTCAGACCCCACGACACTACAACCAAAATCCCTGGCAAAGCGGATATGTTCTTTAAAACGCTCTATCCCTTTTCTCCGTTCTGCATAGTCAGGATGAATCATGTTGAAATAACAGCCTAATACGGCAATTTGAACGTTTTTTCTCGCGAACGCAGTTCCAATATAATGGGCCAAACCAGGACTTAATGTTCCTGGTTCGAGCTTCAAATAATCAAAAGATTTGCCTAAGGCTAATTGAACAGAAGTGAGCCCTTTCCCTGCTATTTCCTCTACTAACTCTTCGAGAGGACGATTTTCCAGATCATGTGCTCGTATGCCAATGTTCAACTCCATCACCTACTTTTTGTTTTTCGCAAATTAAGCCATCTTATCCGAGAGTTCGCTTATTTTGGTAAGTAACTACCTTAAATCCTCCATTTTGACATGATCCATGTCATCATACGTGATATTCTCGCCGCACATCCCCCAAATGAAAGTGTAATTGCTTGTAGCTGTTCCAGTATGGATAGACCAGCTTGGGGAGATGGCTGCTTGCTCATTTTTCATAACCAAATGTCTTGTTTCATCCGGTTTACCCATGAAGTGGAAGACACGAGTTTCCGGTTCCATATTAAAATATAAATAAACTTCCATACGGCGTTCATGTGTATGACAAGGCATCGTATTCCACACGCTTCCAGGGGATAACATTGTTAATCCCATTTGAAGCTGGCAGGACTCACATACATTCGGATGAATATATTGGTGGATTTTTCGTTCATTTAGGGTTCCAGGGCTGCCTGCTTCAAGCGGTTTGATTTCATTAATATCAATTTTGACAGTAGGATATTTATGGTGTGCAGGAGTGGAATTGATATAAAACTTAGCTGGATTTTTAGGATCGTTGGATCTAAATAAAACCTCTTTCGTTCCTTTTCCTACATACAAGCCGTCATAGCGCTGCATATCATATTCTTCACCGTCAAGAATGACTAGGCCGTCTCCGCCAATATTGATAACCCCCATCTCACGGCGCTCTAAGAAATAACTAACCCCTAACTCTTTATCAAGCTTGATAGTTAATTCCTTTTCTGCAGGAGTAACGCCACCGAAAATCATGCGGTCCACATGAGTATAGGTTAGATGGACTTGCCCAGCTTCGAATAGTGTTTCTACTAAAAATTCTCTTCGTAGTTCCTCAGTATTATATTTCTTCATATCTTCCGGATGATGCGCATAACGAGTTTCCATTTTTCATTCTCCTTTTCTATGTTTCTACTTTAATCTAGAGCGATGATTTTCCCTGTCTCTTTTACCTTCTTCGCAACCAAAAACCACTAGATCCCTTTCACTTAAATTCTGTAATACAAGTATTCTACTAAAGCAAGAATAGCCATTGATTGTCCATAAGGCATACCTGTAACGGGGATTTCCTTATAAAATTCTTTTGTCTCTCCCATTGCCGTACCTGCCGATACATGCTGTAATTCTCCGTTTTCGTCGATATATTCAATCACTGCTTGAATAGCCTTTAAGCCCATATTTTGGTACCTTTTATCGATATACCGTTTGCGAACAGCCTTTAAGGTTCCGAAAGCAAACCCAGCTGTACATGATGCTTCCAAATAGGAGGTTGGGTCATTTAGCAGTGTATGCCATAAACCGCTTTCATTTTGAAGCGTTTCGAGCGCTTCAATCTGTCTGTTTAACGTGTCTACTAATATCTGGCGAACAGGGTCGTTGTCCGGTAGGGCAACTAGATCTAAGAACTCAGGAATTGCAATCGTTATCCAGGAGTTTCCGCGTCCCCAAAGTGCTTCTGCGAAGTTGTGATTTCCTTCAAATGTCCAGCCGTGGAACCATAATCCTGTTTTCTTATCGAACAGATATTTAATATGTACCAAGAATTGTTTTTTGGCTTCTTCAATATATTCCGCTTTGTTCAGTAATAAACCGATTTTGGTTAATGGTAGAACACTCATCATTAAGGTGTCATCCCATAATTGTTGATTATTCTCAGATCCAAACACGACATGCTGGATTCCGCCATCCTTTGTCCTTGGCATATCATGATAGAGCCACTCCCCCCAAGTTTCTAAGTATGGAAGATAAGCAGGATTCTTGGTTTCTTCATACAAATAGGCGAGTGTTAACATTTGTACCATTGTATTAACATTCTTTTCCACTGGTGGTTCTTTAAACTGTTCGTCGAACCATTTTACGATGATAGTTAATACGTTTTCATTTTTTGTCAGTTTATAGTACTTCATCATTCCATACAGACCGACACCTGCTGTCCATTCCCAATAGTTAAAACTTTTATTATCAATTTTTCTGCCATCAGCAAGCGGAATCGCATACTTCCCATCCGGGTCTGTCAAGTTAACTAGGTTTTCAATAAGCAATTCAATTTTCTTTTCAATTTCGTTTCTGTGCAATTCGATTACCTCCACTAATGTTATTGCAAGCAATTGCGTATTAAATGAATTTTAGTGTTAAGCATTCACCTTTTATTATATGGAAGCCCTTTTTTTAAATAAATTTAAAATTCCGTTTTCTTTTATTAAAAAACAGTGTTTTCTCCTGTCGGAATTTTAGTAACATACTCATTTTTTTAACAACCGTTCTATTAGACTATGAAATTAGTCACAAAGGGTTGTTTTTCGAAAAAGAGTGCACTGTATTTTCACGAAAAATAACTGAATTTTAAATTAAATGTTCAGAATAATTAAAATATAATAGAGAAGATTTTTCTGTTTGAAGAATCCTCCTTGGTATGGGGTGCAATCGCGAAAGAGAGGTGGTTTTTGTAAGCGTAATCATATCAATTTGGATTCACTAGCTGTTGGAAGTGAAATTTTAGGAGGGTAATAATGAAGAAACATTCCATTACTAAAAGGCTATTATCGACCACCATCGCCTTACCATTGTTATTAAGCAGCGTTTCAACCGCAACCGCAACGGGGATTCAGGACAGACCATTCTCTAATAAGTTTCAAGGTAAAGGAATTCAGTTAGAATATCTTGATAGAGGTCTTGTAGCGGCAGCTACTTCTGAGGGGACATTCTTAAGCTGGCGCTTTTTAGCCAACGAAGCAAAAGGTCATTCTACTACTGGATTGACGGGTGTTGATTTTAATATTTACCGGGATGGTAAAAAAATTGCCACTGTAACGGACAGTACAAACTTTATAGATAAGCAGGGTAAGACTGCGTCAAAGTATTATGTAAGCTCCGTTCTAGATGGAAAAGAATTAGATCAAAGCGCTTCTGTCACAGCATGGGGTCAAGCCTATTATGATTTAGCCCTAAAAAAACCGGCAGACGGAGTAACCCCAGCTGGTGAAACCTACACTTATTCGGCAAATGATATGAGTGTGGGGGATGTTGACGGAGATGGAAAATACGAATTTTTTGTCAAATGGTATCCTTCCAATGCTAAGGATGTGTCACAAGTAGGCTATACCGGTAATACGTATATCGATTGCTATAAGTTTGACGGCACTCTCCTCTATCGAATGGATTTAGGCGTGAATATTCGTTCTGGTGCCCATTATACCCAGTTTCTTGTCTATGATTTTGATGGGGACGGAAAATCGGAAATCATGTTCAAAACGGCCCCGGGAACAAAAGTGATTAACTACGACCAAGCAGGAAATGTCACCTCCGAAAAATATATCACCTTGCAGCAAAAAGACATTGAAGCAGGATATAGCAATACCGATGATTATCGGATGAGTAAAGAAGATTATTATAATCATGTGGTTAATATGTTTATGAACTGGGACAGGCAGGAAGAGGTAGTAAATGGGAATTGGCCAAAAACATTGGAAGAATGTTTTGGAATTGCAAAGAAATACAGTTACCCTCTTTCAAAAGAAGATGCTGAAAGCTTAACCAATTACTTTATGGATGTATATGCCCCTAGCAGAAGCAGCAATAACAAGCTTAGAAATTTTGAAGGATTTATTGTTGACGGCCCTGAGTATTTGTCTGTCTTTAATGGTGAAACAGGTGCAGAAATGGATACCATTGACTATAAGCCTGGTCGTTATGACGATGGCCTAATGTGGGGCGACTATGCGATGGCAAGAATTGAGCCAGGAAACCGCGTTGACCGCTTCCTAGCGAGTGTAGCATATCTCGATGGTGAAAAGCCTTATGCCGTTTTTGGCCGTGGTTATTATACAAGAACTAATCTGGTTACATACAGCTGGAATGGAAAAAAATTGAAGGAAAATTGGGCGGTTGACAGTGGATGGACACCAATGACTAATCCGTTTAATGATAGTCCGCATGGAAAAGATGGTACAGACCCTGTATATGGTTCAATCACTACCCAGGGGGCACACTCGTTAAGTGCCGCAGATGCTGATGGTGATGGAAAGCAAGAAATCGTTTATGGAGGAGCTACTATAGACCATGACGGTTCATTGTTATACAGTTCAAAGGATATATTGCCGCCACAAAGCTCATCACCCGGTACACTTGCTAGATTGGGACATGGGGATGCCCTTCATGTAACAGACATTGACCCAAATAGACCTGGAATGGAAATCTTTATGGTTCATGAGGGAGCAACAGGAGCCCCTTATGGTTATTCACTTCGTGATGCAAAAACAGGTCAAACGATTTATGGCGGTTATACGGGTAAAGATACTGGCCGAGGAATGGTTGGGGATGTTGATCCGACACATCCTGGTTTAGAAACATGGGCCGTTGGTTTATGGACTGCGGATGGACAAAAAATTAGTAATACTGCTCCAGGAACTAACATGAACATTAAGTGGGCTGTAGATATGACAACACAGATTGTGGACGGGGCACGAGAGGTCACTCCTACTATTAAAGATTGGCAGAAAGGTACTGTCCTTACTGCTGAAGGTACTCGAACAAATAATGATACAAAGGGAAATCCTGGGTTAGTTGCGGATATATTTGGTGACTGGCGTGAGGAGCTTCTTGTTAGAACTACTGATAGTTCCGCTATTAGGATTTACCTTAGCACAGAGGTTACCCGCCATAAACTGTATACGTTAATGGACGACCCTCAATATAGAGCAGAAGTTGCCCGACAAAATACAGCCTATAATCAGCCTTCCTACACAAGCTTTTATTTGGCAAGTGATATGAACTGGGCAAACGTTCCAATTAATGTTTACTGGACACCTGGTTTGTTATCAATATTAGCGAAAAAACTTGAGGACTATCAAGCAAATGGAGAGATATCTGGATCGATCGTTCCACAATTAGAAAATTCATTGAAACAAGCTCAATTCCATTTGGAAAAAGGATCGGTTGATACGTCACTTACTTTTATGGAGAAGTTTGCTTCTGAATTAGCCAAGAAAACCAATCAAACCGATCTATCATTCAATGCTAAATTGAACCTAAGCCATGATGCACAAGAAATGATCGATATGTTAAAAAATGTAGACAATAAATAAGACTATTTTCAGATAAAGGATTTTAACTTGCGGTTAAGCCCCTACTACTTGCAGATAAAGCAATTCATTTTGCGGATAGCGTGTTTCAATTTGCGGATAGACTACCCCAACTTGCGGATAGCGTGTTCAATTTGCGTAAAGCAAATCATAAACTAAAAAGAAACTTAAACAAATAAAAGGTGTCAAACAACTGATGAATATTTGTTGTTTGACACCTCTTTTAATGTGATCCCCCTTTTTGTTCCAACTCTAGAAGCCGGGTTTTCATTTCTATACCGCCACGATAACCAGTCAACGCCCCGTTCTTTCCTACGACGCGATGGCAAGGAACTGTTATTAATATTGGGTTAGCCCCAATTGCTGTCCCAACAGCCCGAACAGCAGCGGGTTTGTTTATCGCATGGGCAATTTCAGAATAAGATCTAGTTTCTCCGTAGGGAATCTCACTCAAAGCGGTCCACACCGATAGTTGAAAGTTTGTTCCATTATAATCAAACGGCATGGTAAAGGACTTTCGTTTGCCATCTAGGTATTCAGCAAGTTCAATCTCATATTGCTTGAGTTCTTCCTGGCATTCAACAATAGGGCTTCCGGGAAAGCGTTTGTTTGCCCATTCTGCTAACTCTTCAAATGGCATATTCTGAGAACCTACAAAGCAAAGTCCCTTTGATGTAGCCGCCATGTACATCTTCCAATCTTTATAGTTTAATATTGACCAATAAATAGTCGGCTTAGTCTGAGATTTCACTTTCTCATTCCTCCGTGTTACATTTTGATTAACAGTATTGTACTGTGTTTCCCTGTCTTCTCATTTTCCTTCTCTAATTATAACCACACCATATAGAAATAGCCTATTTTCAAACTAGAAAGACAAGATTAGAAATCTTTTTTTTGTGATCATACTATCAAAAGAAATGCGAGTGATAATTTTGACAAACTCAAGTGAAAATCGTTGGTTTGTTGATAATGATAAGCTATATATTAATTTACCGCTAGACTTTAATATGGCTGTAAATCTTGGCTATTTAGGACGCAATAAAAATGAATGCATGTATGACATTGAAAATAATGTTATTACAAGAGTAGTTCAAACAGGAGCATCAGCCAATAGACTTGTTCAGATATACGAAAATGATAAAAACCAAATGATTGTCCAGTTTATAGATTCTACCCCAGCCGAAAAAGAATGGAAAAAAGTTTTTAGCTTTATTTCGGAATGGTTTGATTTTGAACAGGATTTATCTCCATTTTACGAAATGGCCAAAGGAGACGCGCTGCTCGAAAAACCTGTCCAGGAATTCCGCGGTTTAAGAGTAATTGGTGTACCCGATTTGTTCGAAGCACTCTGTTGGGGAGTTTTAGGGCAGCAGATAAATTTAGGATTTGCCTATACGTTAAAAAGACAGTTTGTTGAAAAATTTGGACATTCGATCGAGCGGGATGGTCGTAAATATTGGGTTTTTCCCAGCTATAACCAAATTGCGAAATTAACACCAGGAGATTTAGCGGATATAAAAATGACCGTAAAAAAGAGTGAGTATATTATCGGCATTGCCCAGTTAATGGATAGAGGTGAACTTTCTAAAGAAAAACTACTCGAATTGGATTTCAAAGATGCTGAAAAAACCTTAATTAAGATCCGCGGGATCGGTCCCTGGACGGCGAATTACGTGTTAATGCGCTGCTTGCGATTTCCCACCGCTTTTCCGATTGACGATGTTGGCTTGCATAACGCTATTAAATTCTTGAAGGGTTCGGAGAATAAACCTACAAAAGAAGAACTAATCAAACTTTCAGCAAACTGGTCCGACTGGCAGGCCTATGCCACGTTTTACTTATGGCGGGTTCTATATTAGAAGAAATTAGGACTGTATTGACAGTAAATAAAATCAATTATGATTGAGCTATTGAATGCCTATATGGGGAAACAAGTTGTATAACCGGTGATTATGTTAGAAGGATGGAAAAACATTAAAAATAAAATCATTTTAAATATTTTTGTGAACATACTAATTTTATGAGAGTCTTAACTCCCTCTCCAAAACTATACCATTTTAAAAGGTTTAACCTTTGGAGGTCAATTTATGAAGGCAGTAACCTTTCAGGGCACTAAGAATATTCAAGTAAAAGATGTTCCAGACCCTTCTCTTCAAAAAAAAGATGATATCATCATTCGAATTACCACTACAGCTATTTGTGGTTCAGATTTACATATCTATCGTGGTGTAGTTCCCACTCCTGAAGGGTATATCATCGGCCACGAACCAATCGGTATTGTTGAAGAAGTTGGTCCAGTAGTAACAAAAGTAAAAAAGGGTGACAGAGTAGTCATCCCTTTTACTGTCGCCTGTGGGCAATGCTTCTTTTGCGAGCATGATATGGAGAGTCAATGTGATAACGCGAATCCCCATCCATCTCCTAAAGTGGATACCGGAGGATATCTTGGCTTTACGGAACGGTACGGAAATTATCTAGGTGCTCAGGCTGAATTTCTGCGTGTTCCATTTGGAAATTTCATGCCGCTGGTTATCCCTAAATCCTGTGAGCTCCCTGATGAATCACTTTTATTTATCTCTGACCTTTTACCCACTGCCTACTGGAGTGTTGAAAGTGCAGGCGTAAAATCAGGTGATACTGTTGTCATTCTTGGCTGTGGTCCTGTTGGTTTAATGACTCAAAAGTTCGCATGGATGAAAGGTGCCAAGCGAGTAATTGCTATCGATCATCTGAATTATCGGCTCCAGCATGCCAAACGGATGAATCAAGTTGAATGTTATAATTTAAATGACTATGATGATATTGGATTAGCTATTTTTGAGATGACCAATGGTGGTGCCGATATAGTGATTGATTGTGTTGGCATGAATGGGAAAAGGTCTCCACTTGAAGCAATTGAACAAAAGTTAAAAATTCAAGGCGGTACATTGAGTGCCATCCAGATTGCAATCAAGGCAGTTAGAAAATATGGGACGATTCAGCTTACCGGGGTATATGGATCTTTCTATAATCTATTTCCGCTTGGTAATATTTTCGAAAGAAATATTACTCTTAAAACGGGCTTGACCCCAGTTAATCATTATATGCCTGAGCTGTATAAAAAAATTGCTCAAGGAGAATTCGACCCAACTGAGGTTATTTCTCATAAACTCCCACTCAACCAAGCCAGTGATGCCTATAAAATGTTCAATGACCACGAAGATGAATGCATTAAAGTCATTCTTAAACCGTAATTTCACGAAAATAAAAATACCTCACAAAGGAGGTATTTTTTATTTTACTGCTTTATCAGAAACCTTAAGCAAATAATATATCAGTGCTTGTTGTTGTGCCCTAGTGAACCCAGTGCTATTGTCCACCCAAAATTCGTGACCTTCCCCTGAAACATGGACGCTACTTGTATCTGCTGAAGAACGATTTGCTTTAATTACCTGTTTCCTAATATTTGAATCAACCAGTGCCTGTAAACTGTTGAAAGGGTCGGCCGTTATGCCCTTCATAAGTGTATCCGGAATCCCCATTTCTTGATTCTTTCCTATTGATACTCCCCCTTCGTGTAAATAAGGTGCACTGTAATACAATCCATATAAACTCGGAGTTTTATATCCGCCTTTTGAATCTCCGAATGCCCAGCTAAGCATTAACTTTTGTTTCTGCTCTTTAGACATTTTTAAACTCACCTTTTCAGGATGGTCTGGCAGGGGTATCGGAGTATTGGTCTTAAACATCTTTGGATCACTAAAATAAAGTTCCGTCTTTTTAAAGCTTCCAGCTCGTGAAGGCTCTGTCCTAATTTGTTCTACACTTAATACACGATTGTTTGTTAAATGATCACCTGCATGACAAGAGATACATCCAGCTTTAGCAAATACTCTTTCTCCTTCTGCATATACAAAGGAATTCATTTTTAACCCCGTTGAGGGAGGGGTTAATGTGTTCATAAAGGCTGACAAGGCATTTATCTGCTCCCAAACCTTGTATCCTGTTGAACCAGGTAAAAGTCCTACACTTGAAAGGAAAGAAATTTTAGGGTAGGTAGCTGAATGGACTAATCTGTTTACACCAGGTACTCCCGGTGTTGGATCCACCTTTGCAAAAAACTCTGAAGGTTTTAACTTCCTTTTTGGATCATATCTAAATTTATGATTAGAAGCATTCTGGAGAACTGTCCCCAAGTAAACCTCCTTTTTAATATTCAAAACAGGTTCACTAATTTCTGATTGAGAGATAGCATCCATATTCTGTGAATGGGCATTATTAATAGCTGCACTTAACCCTTTAAAAGGACCAATCTGTCCTTGCCCGCTCCAACCATATGGATGGTCACTCAATGTTAAGGAATCAGGAATCTGAACAGGATTATTTTTAAAGTCAATTGTTGTATCGTTACTTCCCCGCGGCCATTTAATTATCTCGGAATCAGTAAATTTCTCGAGTTCTTTAGTGTCTGGCAAGGAAATACTCTTGGAATTCCTTGCATCATTTTTGATAAAATCCTTGATACTTTTCATTTCTGTGTGAGTAAAATAAGAAGCCGTATTTGTAGCCATGGCGAGGGTTAGCCCTATATTTAAATCTGTATTTGGCATTCCAACCATTACATTTCCTTTATCATTTACTGCAGCGTGACAAGCGGCACAACTGATTCCCGCTTTGGGTTTTCCATCTGCTAAGACGAACTTTATCCCAAGCGGAATATATGTTCCTTTTGCTACATCTAGTCCTGTGTCGATTAGGTCTCCTTTTTTTATAGAAATATTACCGGCATGAAAGGATTTAGCCGCCTCGACCTTTAAATTTGAAGTACCCTTTCCACCTAGTTTTATTAAAGCTTTAGTCATTTTCCCAAGTGTAAATGGTCCATCAAATAGTCCCATAATGTCGCTGAAAAAAACTTCATCACCGAAGGTTTCTTCAAAAAACATCCTCTTACCAAGCTCTATTTCAGAATCGGTCCCTGCTTCTTCTTTTGAATATAATGTTCTAATCTGATTTGCACTTAAGGTACCATTTTCTGTTTTACTTTTTGGTGGTGTGTAAGCATACTCAAAGGTATTGAATCGCAATAGACAAATTGATAATAAAACGAAAATACCTACTAAAATTATGGCAATCCTTTTCTCCATTATTAATCTCCCTATTCATTTGGGTTAGTTTGCTTAACATCAAAATATCTGGCTCAAGAGAAAAACTTCTTCCTTTTACTCATTTAGTTTCTACTTTCATTTAAGTTGAATACCTTATAAATTAAAAATTACCCTTTTAAGAAATTTCATCCATGGCTATTTTTTCTTTGACAGTAATAATTAACATTCATAAGAAGAATATTAAATAAAGAAATGAAATCCCCCTTAATGACTAAAAAGAGAAGGAAAATGCCATGAGTTTGTTTCATCGCAGAAAAAACAACCATAACCAAAAAAAAAATAAACAAACCGTTCCAAATGAACACAATCCTTCCCTTGAACCTCTCTCGGGAATTTTCAATGAAGATATACAAAAAATAAAAAAGACCTTTCAAAAAAGCTCGGACGTTATCGTTCGAACCTTTAATATCGGCAATGATGAATCAAATAATGCTGCAATCATTTTTACTGACGGTTTAGCAGATTCAACAGCGATTCAAAATTTTATTCTTGAATCATTAATGGTTGATGTAAAGAAAGGTCAGATATCAAGAATTAAACTAATTCAACAAATCAAAAATAGCATTTTAACGGTTGGAGACATTGCGGAGATTAGAGATTTTGAAAGCTTATACACAACCGTTCTATCGGGAAATACGGTAATTTTAATAAATGGCTCTACTGAAGCGATTTCTGCTTCAACAGCCGGCTGGGAAGACCGCGCAGTTTCAGAGCCGGCTACCCAGACCCTTGTACGTGGTCCACGAGAGGGGTTTACGGAAAACCTTCGAACCAACACGGCTTTGCTTCGAAGGAAAATTAAAGACCATAATCTATATTGTGAACAAAAACAAATAGGAACCTTAACAAAAACAAACATCGCTGTTATGTATATTAAGGGAATCGTAAATGACAAATTGGTCGGGGAAGTACATCATCGTCTAGACAAAATTGATATTGGAGGGATATTGGAAAGCGGATACATCGAAGAATTAATTCAAGATGAAACGTTCACTCCCTTTCCAACTATTTTTAATTCAGAACGGCCAGATGTTATAGCTGCTTGCCTTTTAGAAGGCAGAGTGGCCATTCTTGTCGACGGAACTCCATTTGTCTTAGTAGTCCCTTCATTATTTATCCAAAATTTCCAGGTTGCTGAAGATTATTACCAGCGGTCAGATATAGGCAGCCTTCTTAGATTACTGCGTATTACTTGTTTTTTAATTGCCTTATTTGGACCATCCTTTTATATTGCGGTAACTACCTTTCATCAAGAAATGCTGCCAACTCCGCTTTTAATAAGCTTAGCTGCCCAGCGTGAAGGGGTTCCCTTTCCCGCTTTTGTTGAAGCTGTAATAATGGAAATTGCCTTCGAAATTCTTCGTGAGGCAGGAATTCGGATGCCAAGGGCAGTTGGTCAAGCCGTATCAATCGTAGGAGCGTTAGTGCTTGGACAAGCCGCCGTTGAAGCCGGTATTGTTTCTGCATCGATGGTTATTGTTGTTTCTCTAACAGCAATTGCAAACTTTGTTTTCCCAGCCTATAATATGGCTATTTCGGTCAGAATGCTCCGCTTTGGGATGATGTTTTTCGCTGCGTCTTTTGGCCTTTATGGAATAACAGTTGGTTCCTTAGCTCTATTAATGCATTTGAACTCTTTACGTTCCTTCGGAGTTCCCTACATGGCACCATTCAGTCCTCTTATACCAGAAGACTTAAAAGATACACTTGTTCGTTTTCCACAATGGGCTTTATTTACCCGGCCACGGTTAATTAACCAAAAAAATATAAAGCGACAACCCAGCCCAGCTGCAGCAAAACCAGAACCCGAAAAGTAGTTAAATTAAAAGGATGATAAAAATGAAGTGCTTATCTTTATTGATTATTACTGTTTTACTCATCCCTTTACTTAGTGGATGCTGGAATCGAAGAGAATTAAATGAACTTGCATTGGTTGTAGGTCTGTCAATTGATAAATCTGGAGATCAATATTTAATCTCTGCTCAAGTGGTTGACCCAGGGGAAGTATCGAATAGTGCAAACGGCGGGGGCGGAAGGGCACCCGTTACAACGTATGATGAAAAAGGAAATCATATATTTGAAGCAGTCCGCAGAATTACAACCATTTCACCTAGAAAACTTTATTGGTCTCATTTACAAATGCTCGTGATAAGTGAGGCAGTTGCCAAAGATGGACTTAATAATATTTTAGATTTTTTTACGAGAGACAACGAATTTCGCAAAGATTTTTACATCGTAGTCTCTAAGGATATCAAGGCCAAAGAAATTCTTAGAAACTTAACATCAATTGAAAAAATACCTGCTCATAAAATGCGTTCCTCTCTTGAAACATCAGAAAAAGCATGGGCCCCTACCATTGCCATTCAATTGGACGAACTCATCTCGTCTTTAACGAGTGAAGGGATTCATCCTGTCCTTACCGGGATATCGATCCAAGGAAAAGCTTCTAAAGGGGAATCCGTTAATAATGTTCAGAGAATAGAACCTTATGCACGTTTAAAGTACAAAAACATTGCTGTTTTTAAAAAGGATAAATTAATTGGCTGGTTTAATGAAAAGGAGAGCAAAGGCTATAACTACATAAAGGATAATGTCCATAGTACGGTAGGACATGTTCCCTGTACTAAAAAAGGCCAATTGATTGTAGAAGTAATTCGTTCCAAATCGAAGGTTAAAGGAAGGGTTGTTAATGGAAAGCCAAAAATAGATATTCAGGTATCTGCAGAAGCCAACATCGGAGAAGTTGCCTGTCACATAGATTTAACAAAACCAGAAACTATAAAGAAACTTGAAGAAAATGTGGAAAAGGTAAATATTGATATACTTAAAACCTCAGTTAATAGGGCAAAAAAATTTGGAGTTGATATCTTTGGATTTGGGGAAGTAATTCACCGTGCCGATCCACAAGCATGGAAGAAATTAAAAAAGAATTGGGATAAAGAATTTGTCAATCTTCCTGTATCTTTTCATTCAGAATACAAAATCAAACAAACAGGTGCGGTTAATCAATCTTTTTTAGAACAAGAAAAGGAGTAACTTTTAGTGTTATATAGTATTGGAATACTAATCATTTCCATTTTGATATCAATTTATGAGTTACGGCCATTGATGAAGAAAAAGTTTTATAAAGAAATTGTCTGCTTTTGTTTTCTTCTATCTTCCGGGACGTTATTAACTATCCTAATCGCCCTAGGTGTTAATATACCTAATCCGCTAGATTGGATTATTACGTTTATTAAACCTTTAACAGATTTAATCGACAGCCTATTAACTTAAGTGGAGGGTATCATGTTAGAAAAAGGGAAAATATCTCGATCCCAATTTTTCATTTTAATTTTAATTTTTGAAGTTGGTACCTCCATCTTATTTGTTCCTTACATGGTGGTATCTGTCGCTAAACAGGATGCTTGGATGGGCATACTGCTCGCGATATGTATCGGGTTAGGAATTGTGGGGATCTATGGAATTCTTTCAAAACGTTACTCTTATTTAACTATTGTGGAAATGAACGAACGTATCTTAGGAAAATGGATTGGCAAAGGGATTTCCATTTTATTATTTTTCTACGTTCTTATTGTTACAGCAGGTCTGCTTCGTATTATCGGGGATTTCATTACCGCCCAAATCTTGCCAGAGACTCCAATTCAGGCAATTGAAATTATTTTTATCTTACTCGTAATATATGGGACACGTCTTGGCCTCGAAACATTTTCCCGAACTTCCGAGATGGTTCTCCCCTGGATACTCTTGTTTTTTTTACTGTTAGTTATGTTTCTTCTCCCTGAAATTCAATTTAAAAATCTTTCTCCTTATTTAGAAACTGGAGTAAAGCCTGTTATTAAGGCAGCCTTTTTATCACTGGGTATTCCTTTTGCAGATGTCATTATTTTTTTAATGATTATTCCATCTGTTGCTCCTTCTAAAAAGTTAGGAAAAGTTTTCGTCCTTGGTACTTTAACAGGTGGTTTTATCATTTTTGTCGTGGTAATCATGTCCATCCTAGTTTTAGGTCCTACGCAAACAGCACAATTAAACTATCCAATTTATGTCTTAGCTCAAAAGGTAAATATTGGTAATTTTATCCAAAGAATTGAAGTATTAGCCGGCGGTATGGTCTTTATATCGATATTTATTAAAACAACGATATCTTTTTATTCACTAACGCTAAGTTTTGCCCAAATCTTTAATTTGAAAGAATTTAAAATGCTCACTTTTCCTTTTGGAATTATTATCATAATCTCTGCAAATATCATGTCGCCGAATATTATATTCTTCCATACATTCTTAAACATCACATGGACGCCAATCGTATTGCTCTATGGATTACTTCTTCCACTTTTATTATTAGGGATTGATACAATTAAAATTGGATTTAACAAACGTAAGAATAAACTAGCGGGAAGTAGGTAACATGTAAATGGAGACAGCGAAGATTAACTCTTTTCAACTCTTTAGTCTCATGTTTATGTTTGAACTTGGAAGCACAATCGTTGTTGGGGTAGGGTTAGATGTAAAACAAGACGCTTGGTTGACGATTTTACTCGGCATGGCAAGTAGTATACCATTATTTTTTATTTATAGTTATCTCTTTTATCAATATCCTGGGCACACTCTTATTGGTTATATAAAAAATATTGTTGGGAAATACATCGGAATTCCGCTTTCACTGATCTATGTTGGTTATTTCTTATATATTGCTGCAAGGGTTTTACGGGACTTTGGGGATTTACTTACCACAACTACCTTATCTGAAACTCCTTTAGTCATGGTAAACGGTTTAATGATCTTATTAATTACATACGGGGTATTAATGGGAATCGAAGTAATTGGAAGAACGGGAGAAATGATTTTTATCATTATCCTTTTCCTCGGGGTTCTTGGAATATCATCCACTGTTTTTTCTGACATCATTAAAACGGAGAACTTAACACCATTTTTAGAGAATGGGTTGAAACCTATTATTACTACTGTATATACTCAGACGTATACTTTTCCATTTGGTGAAATGATTAGCTTTACCATGATTCTTCCCTTTTTAAATAAACCAAAATTAGGCTGGAGAACTGGACTCCTTGCGATTTTAGCTAGTGGAGCTGTTTTAAGCCTTACAATCGCTTTAGAAATATCGATTCTAGGAGCAAATACTGCTGCACAATCTCAATTTCCATTGCTTCAAACCATTTCAAAGGTAAATATTGCGAACTTTATTCAGAGATTGGATATTATCGTTGTAGCTACATTAATTTTAGGGGTATTTATAAAAATTTCAATTTTTTATTACGCAGGCTTTTTAGGCATTCAGGATTTATTTCATCTTACTAGGAAAAAGCCAAGAATTTATTGTATTTTACTACTTAGTTGTGTAATTTTAATTGCTTCCGTGAAAATGGCAGAAAATTTCACTGAACATATTGCCGTCGGATTAAAGTGGGTACCGATTTATCTTCATTTACCGCTACAAACCGGTATCCCTCTCCTATTGTTTATTTTAACTTTGATTAAAAAAGTAATTGGAAGAAACAAAATTGATACCCCCAAGGTACAATCATAGTTGGTGTTATAGAAAAAACCTTTGAATGGAATTCAAAGGTTTTTTGAATCGAGGTATTATTTCATTTGATCTTGAGTTTGCTTTCTACTATTATTTCTAGTAATGAATGCGTAATAAATCCCTGTCAGGGTTTGAATAAGTAAAAATATCGGAAATGAATACGATAATTGATAATGATTTTGATAAGTTAGGATGTGCATAAGTGTTGTTTTACACCGTAACCTGATACAGCTAGTTCCTCAATCTCTCTTTCAAGTTTCCAATCCCGAAAGTTTGAAACATAGTTTAAACAAGCTTTTTGTTGGAGAGTAGTATCATGATGAAGGACTTGACATCTTGTCGACACGCGATAATAAGCCCAAACTCTTTTCACCTGATTAGTCCCCCTTAATCGTATTCAATTATATTATAAAACATATGTTCTTGTTTTACGAATAATAAAGTGTATTCTCAAGTAAAGGCAACAACAAAAAAGCCCTAACATCACTTAGATGTTAGGGCTAGTTATGACCTGTGAGGGGTTCGAACCCCCGACCTCAACCCTGTCAATTCAGAATTGCGTGTTTCCATTGATTTCTCAAAGTATCCCCAAACCTACTCGTTTCAAGGGTTTGGGGACTACTTAATTATTTTTTATACCCTCGTGTATTTTGATGTTTTTCTTAGTGCGTGACCAGTTTGGTGACCAAAATTATTTATAAATTGGTATTAACAAATACCCTTCACCATCACAAATAGTACACTTTATTTCTTCAGTGAATCCCTTATTAAAGGATCTAGCTTGTCCTAAATATGCAGAAGGTGCTTTATCATCTTCCCTATCATATGATACTTCATCAAAAAATGACCTAATCTTTCCTAATCCATTGCAATTTGTACATTTAATCTCTTTTAAATCTTTCAATTCTGTTTTTTTCATACTTCCCCTCCTTAAAACAAATAGTTTTACATGAGGAGTTTATGAAAACGGCTAAAAATATATGACATACTATAAAATTATTAGTTTTTATCCCGTAACTGTGAATTTCACCGTATTTATTGCTCGGTATGTAACGAATGTAGAGATCCGCAATTAAAAGTATAAATTATCAATATATAAAAGCAGTTTAAGATATTTAATACCTCTTTGTCATACTTGATTTTTCAAGAGCGAGCTTCTTTCGTTGTTGCTGGAGTCCGTCTATATATAGGTCTAGGCTGTGCATGGTTGCGTTAGGACACAAACGTTCAAGCTGCGATTTCTTTAGTCGAAATTGCATAAGCTCCATATCAATTCGATTCATCATTTTAATAATTTCAGAAATCTCATTTCGAACACCTTGAACGAGTTGTTGCTTCAATTCCTGATGTTTTTTTTGTAGGAGCTCATTAGCTTTAACTATTTCGTTTGCAAGTACCAAATCAAGTACATGCTTAACGACTTCAAGATGATTCATGCTTAAGCACCTTCTCAATGGCATTATCAAATAGCTCGATAGCAGCTTTTCGATCTTCAGTAGATAGATGATGGCTTATAAGCACTGGCGTCAATTCAGCTAATAATTCCTTGACGATTTTTCCTTTCGTCTCTAATTTATTTCGATCCTGCTGGCGAATGGCTACTTCATGTGCAGTCATCGCTTCAAGCTGACGAATATTTGCATCAATTTCCTTCACCTTCGCCGCGCTGCTCTCTCGAATTCCAATTATATAGACGATTTTCTTCCCAATTTCTACTACATCCGAAGCAATTTCTAGCTTTCGTGATTGAAGTGCATAATCTTGTTCCATTTTCTTTAATTCAAGCTCACGATCTTGTTTTTTTTGAACAGGAGTAATAATTTCACCAGTGTAAACTGGTTCTTCTATTTGCAAGCGTTGCGGTCTTTTTGTCATACTATCACCTTTTCTTGTTCAATATATTGATACAATTGCTGAATATCATGAATCATATTCTCGACAGTTGAAAGATCCACTTCACTAGCCACATGAACGTGTTCAGAATTCAACATATTTAAATAATCATCAAAATTCTCATTCATATTTTGATGATTTATATCTCTCAATTCTTCTAAGTCCTTTAGTACCGTTATGACAGTATCTTCTTCCCACTTCTTCGTTCCTTTTTTTACATCCTCTACGAGTCTTCTTTGCCAGCGGTTCGCCTCAATGACATAAAACACACCTTCTATAAACACACTAACTGCTATTGATAAATTACGTGTTGAGGTCGCCCCAATTTTTTTTAAAAAGCTAGCAACGGCATTATGTGTTTCTCGTGAAAACGTTTTGCCAACCATTTTTCCAGCATATTTCAAACCCTTTTTTGCTAAATTAGCGACTCCAGCTCCCGCTCCACCTCGACCGCCATATCGAGCTAAAAACGTCTTCAACGCACCATCCGTTGCACGGTGAGCAATTTTTCGGCCAATTCCCACTACAATTGGCTCAAAATGGTTACAAATAATATCGATGCGTGTCTCAAAATTAACTATCGCTTCATTTATAAGCTCCTCTAACTGTTCATTCAATAACGTTAACTCACGTTCAATCGAATACATAATATGTTTTCGCACTAACTTTTCATATCGAGGCATAACGTGCACTTCGATATAGCCTGTACATTCTTCCGCAGAAGTCCATTTATTCGCATTATTAATCTCTGATGCAATAGATTCGTCCATTTTTAGACGTGCATCTGCAAAATATTTCGGAATAAACTTTTTTAGACGATTAAACGTCTCATTAATAAGGTTATTAGCCAGATGTTTCTTGTCCTGCAGCTCACCAATCGCATTCTGAACAGCCTGAATTTCCTCATCACTTGCCTTTGAAAGAGCCATCCTTTGCTGCCAATAATACTCTGTCTCCTGCAACAGCTGGATTTGATAATTCCGTAATACTGCCTCAATTAACTGCTTCCGTTTATCGGATTGTACTTCCTTTCGTACTGCTTCCCACAAATCATTTGCATCTGGTAGCTTCACTCCATCACCCGGGATACTATTGACGATAAAGCAATCTAAATCAGCATGCAATAAGTCGTTAGCATATCGAATAATTTCCTTTACCCTGACGTTGGTAGCGTCAGTTCCCTCAGGTGCTCGATTAATAACTAATAAGAAGCGAATATCATCTTGTAAAAATTTGCCAATATACTGTAAAAACTCCGCGTCATTTTCACCAATGCCGACTCGATAATTCACAACATAAATGATGACGTCACTATTTGGAATGAACTCCTTTAGCACTTCCTCATGCTCTCGATGGATTGACCCATATCCAGGAGTATCAAATAGTCGCATCCCCTGTAAATCTCGCGGCATCTTTGGTATATTCAAACGTAGTCGTGAAACATCCTCAGAAGGTTGAATCGACTGATCATGAAACTGTTCTTTTGTCAGCCGACGTAAACGTGCATTCTTTAACAATGCGTACTGTGTAATCTCATTCTCGACGTCATATTCATATAACTCGACAATCGTCCCTGTCGTCGGTTTAGAAGCAACATGCAAGACTTGTTCACCAAGTAGACCATTAATTAAGGAAGATTTACCTGAGCTAGTCTCACCAAGAAGCGTTACAAAGCTTTCAGGATAATCAATACGCTCCTGAAGTAAATCAAACATTGAACGTAATGAAGGATCATCTGTTTTCTCAATAATCGGTAATATCATATCCATCGATTGCTGCAATGACATTAAACATTCACCCCCAGCGACTGAATATAAGCTAAATCGTCCTCAAGTTGGCGGAGCTTCGCATCATATTCTTCTATTTCCATAAAACGAATACGACGTTGCTCATCATAGGCTGCCTCTAATTGTTGATTCTGCTCATTTTTGATTTTTTTTGCCGTTGCTCGGATGGAATTAACGAATTCATTAAATTGACTAAGTAATGACTGCTCAAGCCTATTGGAGAAACTGTTTATCGGCTCCTGCAATTGTTCCATCGTTTGACGCTGTCTTGACTCCTGGGTCACTTCTTTCACTTTCTTTCCAAACCATCCTGCAACAGTAGTAGCCAATAATGTCACACCTAATGCAGCCCAACCAACCGGATTTGACGCCAGTAATAACACTGCCGCTCCTGCACCTAAAGATAATAATGTTGGCAAGCCTTTTTCAAGCTTAATTTTCTCCTCTTTTGAAAATTTCTCAAAAACATCAAATGAACCATCAGCATCTCTCACTTGTAAATGATTAAATCTCTCTTCGACATTCATTTTAAATTCTGTCAGAATATCAATATAAGCCTCGATAACATCGTCCGTCACATCACGCTGACAATCTTCAAACGCCTTTGTTAACCGTTCACCATCAACTACATTCGCATTGACAATGCGTTGCATATCTGCTCGCAAACTCTCTTTCCCTTGTCGTACGAGCTGAAGGATTGTTGTAGAAATGGATTGCTCTTGCTCTACAACCATTTGTTCCAACGCCCGAAGAATTTTATTATTTTCGTCTATTACTTGTTCTAGTTCTTCTTCCTCACGTCGAAGCGATTCATAGTGCTCCTCTGGCTTCTTACTATATAGCCCAATCTCCTTTTGTAACGCATGTTGTACATCCGTGAACGCTTTAATCATTAGCTCCTTCAATTCCCGCTGTAGCATAGTCGACCACGATGACGAAACTGTGGACAACAATGCCTCAAACTCCGCTAAACCAGATTTCTTGCGGAGCTGGTTGTCATTTGTCAACTGCCCCTTTAATGCTGAGTATACGTTAATGATGCGTACATCAATTGGATGATTCATTTGATGAGCATTACGAATATCTTCAAGCACCCGAATATTATGAGCTTTTCCATCCTTAACTTCATCTTGTGACTCATCGTTCCACTGATTTTGAATAAACCAGGCCTTCGCCAGTTTTGGCCATACAGCTTTTAAAAAGTTTGCCTCCTGCTTCGTAATCGGTGGCACAGTACGAAGCATAAAAATTGCCGCAGATAGCTTTTCAATATAATCCATCGTCGTCTTTATATTTTGTGCCGTTAGGCTACCAACACCCGGTAAATCTACAAACACAACGCCGTTTTGAAGAAGAGGATGGTCTTTAAACACTTGAATTGATGTTACACCTTTTTCATTTCCTGGATTGTAATCATTATGTACATACTGTTCTAGCTGTTTAGGATCGGTTATTCTTACCGGTGGTTTTTGATCAAAATGTACCGTTATGGGCTCTCCTTTTTTACCATACCGAACCTCTACCGGCACACACGTCGTTTCATCGGCATCTACAGGTAAAATTAGCTCATCCATTAATAACGCATTTAAAAAGCTACTTTTCCCTGTCCCTTGAATACCAAGAACTGGGACGTAAAACTCCTGAGTGTCATTGTTTAGAATTTTGTGCATCAATACTTCAATATAAGATGGCTCCGAGCCATTCTTTTGTGAAGGTAAAACTCGGTTAAAAATATCTATTACACGTGGCTCTTGTAATATTGTACTTACTACCATTACTTCTCCCCACCCTTTCTCGAAAACCATTTTTTATGAAATGGTAAGCGGATAAAGTCCAGCTGCTTTTGAATGTCTTCAAGTTTTTGTACCAACGGTTGCTGATTTAAATCATTCAATATAGACGTCGTCTTTTGATCAATGAATTGCGATAATTGCTCGAAAGGTGCTGGGTCTGTTACTTTTTGGAGGAGCTCATTGTTTATTTGTGCCATCGTAGCTGCTACTTGCTCAACAACCAACTGCTGCTCCTGCTGAATTGCTGCAAACTGAGCTTTGTGGGCGTCAATCGTTACACTAACCAGATCTTCACGAGTTGCATCTATTGCTGACAATTGTTTATGAAAACGGTCTTGCTGCTCTTCAAGTATCCTCATTGACGCCTGAACGAGCTCATCGTTCATCGACACAAACTGCTCCTTTTGCTCATGTAATAACTGTTCAAATGATAATTGCACAGATTGAAGCTTAGAAACTTGCTGCCCCATCTCCTGCTGCTGCTTCTGCAAGGAGTCGAATTGCTGATGAATTATCACAGTCACGTCTTCAAACAATCGTTGAAAGCTTTCTTTAATACTAGACACTTCATTTGTAAGAATATCGTTCGCTTTTTTCGTTTCTTGCTGAAAACGAGTGAGACACTCATCAGTTGACTCTTGCTGATTGATAAGTGCTTTATGAAAAACATCTTGGATTTTGACGTTCATCTCATTTAAATGACGCTCCTGTACCTGCTCCACTTGCTCAAGCTTGGTGTTTACTGACGCTTGAAACGATGTCACGACGCGAAGGGTATCTTCAACGTCACGAGTTAGACGTGATAGCGGTTTTTTCGAATTAGAAACCTCATCTTCCAACGACGATAGTTTTGTAGCTAGAACTGTTTGAAGCGATACTAGATGATGCTGCTGATCTTCTATCATGTGCGTAAGGCCGGTTGCTACTCCTTCTTTGACATTCGCAGTAATGCTTGACTGTAAATCCTCCATAATCCCTTTTGTTGCTTCATCAATTTCGATGATTAACGACTTCCCCATTTAACTTCACTCCTGTCCTCTTCATGATCGCATTTAAATATTGGTTATATGCATAAGACATTCTTCCCGATTCAATTAAAAAGGGCAGCTTGTTCTGAATATACTTCGTCAACTGTGTTGAATCATGAACAACAGCATTCGAATGATCTAGCTGTAGATGCATGATTGTAAAAAGCGGACTCGAATCATTAATGATGATTTCTCCTCGTTGGAATAAAGGTAGGTGCTTCATGTCATCTAACAACTCTACTGCCTCATCGTACGCCCCATTTTCGATAAATTCCTTAAACGACTGTGTTACTAAGTTACACACGGATTGTCGAGCTTGTGGAACCTTTAACACATGACTTCTCATCAGCTGCGATTTCGCCTGTCCAGCTTGCACGATATTAACCAGCACATACATATTAAACTGACCTTTTTCCATTATTTGCTTCAGTTGTTGGCGGTTCTGTTCTGAAAGCCGCATCTCATACACGATCCGACAGTTTCCTTTTACAAGTAAACCATCCTTCACCAATTGAACTTGTTCAGCGTTGGTGAGCGGCATTTGAAAGTACCTCTGCATAAACTGAGCCAACGACAAATCATCCCACCCTAACACGATTGTTAGCTGGTGCGATTGATTCTTACTATTTAATTGCTCAACATGCTCCAAACATTTTGAAAAAAGCGTTTGTAAAATTGTTCGGCTCATCTCATACAAATGATACGTCTCAGCATTAACTTCTACTTTGACCATCTTGCCTGAAAGAACAATCGCTTTTTCATTCCTCATTTTTAATGCATGCTTCTGAATAATTCGATCATTTTTTTTCAAATTACTATCGAGCGAATTTCGCAACTCCTGAAGCTGTTGAATAATCAATTCAATATTCTTTAGTTCATCACGGTACTTTTTCTTATCTTGCAACGCCGCTCGTTTTTGCTTCTGTATATTCTGCATCTCAGTCATAGCTCGTTGCAATTGCAGTTCCCATTCTTGCAATTTTTGCGACAATGCTTGACTAAAGTTTTGCTCAAAATCTTGTAAGTTACGTTTAATAGCCGTTTTATCTAACACTTCGACTTTGTCATAGACCGTCTCATAACCCCAATCTTTTTTAAAGATTGAACCAAAAAAACGTTTTGCTCCACCAAAAGCACCACTCGACTTGACCTGTCTTGATTTTGTTTCCGTTGTTGACTTTAAATCAAAATATTGTCGACTTAACGTGCTAGACGACCTACTGGAAATCGAGCGAATCATCTCCGATAAATCAAACCCTAATGTTGATAAAAACGATGTCACATCGAGATTCATCGTTTTCATTGACGATAAAAATTGTTCCTCTACCTGACTTGACTTAGATTTCATGTCACTCAAAATGGACTTAGCTTCCACTAAATCGCTTTTGCTTAATCCATCAATACGACGTTGGTAAGAGGCCACTTCACGTTGAAAGCGATCGAGGGTTGATTCCAGCTCATTCTTTTTACTCCGAACACCTTCACGCGATTTGTCCAACGATGACAGTTGCTCCTCCAATTCTTGCTCGAGTTGTTGAATTTCTCGATCAAATGTCTCTTTATTTCCGGACAGTTTCTCCTCTTCTTTCACAATCGCATCTATCAAGCTTTTCAATCCATTCCCTCTCGTGCGGAACAGCTGTGGCCCAATCTTTTCACGATACGACTGAATCATGTGAACTAAGTTCTCAATCTGCGATTCCTTTACCTTTTCTTTTGACCCTTGACGACGACCATCTACAGCTCTTTTCGCCGACACCTGTACAATTTGCACAAGTTCATGTAATTTTGGATCAATTGTGTCCAATATTCGCTTAGTGCGATTAAAGTGCTCTTCTGCAATTTGTTCACGCGTTTTTTCAATTCGGCCGTTTTTTCCTAGTTTTGGCTCAATTGAATCTAGCATATTTTGGACGATAATCATCGGCTTATGCTGTTGATAAATTTGATCTAAAATGCGATGCGTCGTATCGTCTGAATTGGTCTTTAATGTAACAACGTATAAACACAAGTCGATCGTCGGAAGGAGCGTCGACAGGGTTAGTTCCTCATGTCGCTCCAATCCATATGCATCAAGACCTGGACTATCAATAATTTGCACTTCTTTCTGCAATACAAAATTTTTCGATTGTAGATGAATTTCCTTCACGCGGTAACGATTATTAGTATTTTCTGCTTCGTCTCCATATTTTTTTAGCACAGCAGCCACATGTTGCTCTCCAACCTTCTCATTGCGCCCATTCTCAAAAACGATTTCTGCGCTCGTTGTCGGGCCCTTTGAGCAAATAATAATCGATCCCGAGCTTGGTCGAACAGCAGTCGGTAAAATATTATCACCTAATAACGCATTCAACAGCGTCGATTTTCCGCTGCTGGTGACGCCAATTAATCCAATGCGAATCGTCTGATCTTGCCACCTCTCTAGTCGAGATTGAAGATCAATCGTAAAGTTTTGAAAATAATTTCGCGTCACATGGTCACTTGTTAAAATTTGCTCAATCTTTTTTGCGTACTCAATCTCATTCATCCTTATCAATCCTTTTTACAATTACATCAGCACAACTAATCATTTCTTCATCTTAATCCCATTCTCTTTACAGACTTGCTATAATACCATCCATAAAAGAAATTCTAAACTTTTGCTAAATTATTCCTCCATAATCTTAGCAAACAATCACTCTATTAACCAACTTTTTTACTATTTTGAAGATCATATACTCGGGGAAAAAGTATTATATACATTCATTCTTGTAACTTAAATATCCATTCAAATAAACCTCATTCACAACTCTAGTAGATTCACTCTTCATTCAACTTTAACATTCAATACATTTAATTCTAATTTTCTCATTAATGTTTGCCTTCATAAAAGTTGGTACAAAAAAAACTATCACAGGGATAGTGTAAGTAATAATAGGCTTAAATTTATCAGAGACTGAGTATAAACTAATTTTTAATTTAAAGCTTAGAAAGTATCCCCCTGCAAATCCACATTTTATTTGGTTTAAATATTAGAATTTACATTTACTTATGATAGAGTTCACCGTAACGTTGGATAGGATAAAATTAATTTATAAAGGGAGATACCCAAGCCCAATTAATAAATAACAAATTGGGTTCTCCCTAATGTTTATGAGTTTAAGTAGAGGCAGATGGATCTTTCATATCTGATCTAGATAGAGTTACAACAGTAGGGTGCTCAGCAATAGTAACTAACATTTCCAAAATTCCTAATAAAAATTCATCAATATATGACCATTTTAGTTGAACTAGGTTACCTGATGTAAAGTTATACGTTATCCTACCATAAGTAATATTCTTAGTAGCATTACCATAGACCCCATTACTATGAATCGAATTACGAATATTTCTAATTACATCTAAAAGATTCATGTACTCATTTTTTTTCGTTGGGTTCAAATTATTCAATAATTCTTTATATGTATCATAAAAACTATCTTTCTCTAATCCTAATGCTCTAGCTATGACTCTAATCGTACTCTCTATTGACATATGCAATGAAAGAAAAAGGCCTCTTTTTATTCCATGATGAAATTGATTTAAAATACTCTTTTTGACTTTATTCTTCTCATCCTTTTCTAACTTTTGATCTGGTAATAAACTTCTTTCTGGAATCCTTTTATAATACCTAGCACGACCAAGGTAAAGACCCGTTCTTGCAAAATCTAATGAATTTGCTACTTTGCTTAATCCAGTTAATCTTATATCCTCTCCTGAATCCCATCCATAAATAGAAATTAAACGCTGATGTTGTATATCGAATTCAATACGAAATTTAGTTAATCTATCAGCTATATCCAATTGGCTAGAATCTACCATAAATAACATCCTCTCAAATTATTCAAAAACAAAAATAAGCCTTTAATTTCCTATCTTAATAAGGAAGTTGTCTAGCTAGTACCTGCGACATTCTCTTAATAGCAAGCTCTTTCAAGTGTTTTTCTGTTCTCCAACGTCTTGGATGAGAATATCGATTTTTGTCATCTATAGCTACTATTAATCTATCTGAAAGTGGCCGTGACCATTTGATTATATCAGAAACATTATTAGAAAAAACTTTATCCACAAATCCCATAATTACAAATTGCGATGATATACAAGTATCTATAAAAGCTTGCTCATTATTAGTAACAGGATCCGTTATTAGGTTTTGATCGAACTCATTACTTTTTTCTATAAGCATTTTTACCTTTTTATGATAATCTTCCGCTTTTTCACCTTTACTTTGAACCACATTGGATATGTTAAAAATTTGAACTATACCATCTGGAGTACCAAGATTTGCAGATTTATAACCTTCTCTGATTACTTCAATTATATTTTGTATAGTAAGGTCTGCATAATCTTCAGCGTCAAAAACTTCGAGGTGACCTTTTCCATTTTTGAAGTCGTCCCATCCCTTAGAATTCTTAAAATCAAAAGAGCCAGGGTTGGTCATAATAACAGTGCCTATTATAAAAGCAGACGTACCGAACTTTATATTTGTATGTTGACGGATGAGAAAAACTTTTTTCTGATTTAAAATACGTATCATTCGTGCAGATATTCGCTCTGGAAATTTCCTTACCATGAAAATCACCCCTTGAATATTGTTTATTTTAGTATTTTTCATGGTGTACTTTCTTGATTGGTAAGTTAAAATCCAATAATATTAATCCACTGAAACTAATTGCCCATACTTACAAATCTCACAAACAATTAACAATGCCTCAGTATCTCAGTGTGTGACAAGTTTGGTGACCAGAATATTTTTTATTTTTACATTTAAATTTCATTGAATATATGATTATCTTCTGTAAAAGTTTTCCTTAGAGGAAAAATCACTTAAATTTAAATGTCTCTTCATATTGATTTTTATTTAATTTCAACTTGAAAAACCATATTTTTTCTCCCTTTGAGAAAAAGCATCCACGCCACCCTCTAGAATTTCGCAGACATGGGATCTAATTCCCTTTGAACTAATTTTTGTATTATCCCTTGTATTAAAATCACATTCAAGAGCACCATTAATATATTCAAATCGATGGTGTTCATTTTGAATTAGCTGGGGATCTTGGTTAGCCACTATTACATTTTCACTATCTGTCAAAACCACAAGATTTGCATTATGGGTTACAATTATTATTTGACGATTTAAACTTTTATCACGAATAAATTTAACTAAATCAGTGGTAATCGTTCTATTATCTAAATTATCTTCTGGTTGATCAATAAGAATAGGGTGGCTCTCATCACTTATATTCAAAAATAATTCTATTAAAACTAAACCTCGTTTCCCAGGTGACATCTCCGATAAAGAATCATTATCTTTTTTTAAATCGAATATTACTTCTATATAGTTTTCAAATAATGCTTGAATGGCTTGTTTCTTTGAATATCCTTTTTTTAATTTACTTTCATCATTTTGTAAGATTGATAAGAGTAGAAATTTAATTTTATCAATAAAGTTTTCCTCATCAAAAATAAAGAAACCATCGGTTGAAAAAACATCATTATCATCACACCGGGGAAAAGTATTACTCATTCTTCCTCGTCTTACAAACTTACTTAGAAAATTCTCTTCAAAAAATTCATCTTTAAAGGTAATCTTTGTATTTATCTTTATATCATTTAAATAATCCGAATTATTGAAGTGTTCTAAAATACTCCTATTTATTCTTAGAGATTCTTCCTCAAAACCTATTAAACCATTTATAATTGACTCAATTTGACTATCGATACTATTTAATTTATCTCTTTTTTTTAATATTTGGGTTAAAGATTTTTTCTGTATCTCAAGTTTACTTCTTAAATGCTGTATTTCTTCTCTATTTTTTGCTTTTTTAATTAACGGGTCTAGTAAATCTTGTATTAGTGATACTTTTTCATCAACTTCCACTTTATAACCATCTAACCTACTTAGTCTTTTCTGCATATTTAGATGTGCTTTTATAAATGATTCACTAATTTCTTGACGTAATTGTTCAAAAATAACTGCCAAATCCTCATCTATTTGATCAATTTGTTTAATGTTTTCATTTACTTGATCATAAATGATGTCCAATCTCTTTTCAGCCTTTTGTGTGTAAATGCTTTTAAAATTTATTGATTCTAAATCTTTCTGAAGTTCACTTTTTAATTCTTCTTTTTCTTCTATATATTTTTCATCATCATCATTCAATTCAGATAAAGCTATTTTTTCTTTTATATCTGCTTCTAATTTAGTTATTTCAAGTTGAACCGAACGTTCATCTCCTATTTTATCTATATCCAATAATATTTCGTTTTTGTTTTCGAGGTATTCGAATAAATTTGTGATTGCTTCAGTTTTTTTCCGTTTGTTATGATTTAGTTCATCCTTTTTTTCATCCATAAAAGTACTATTCTCTGAGTTTTGTAGCAGAATAGAAATTATTTTTTCTTGTAAAACATCGTTAGCCGTATCTTCCGACAATGAATTAATATACATTTGAGGAATATAGGTAACTTTTCCAATTTGTTCATCAGAATTGTTTTTAGTTGTTGAACCATTCCTCCATTTCACTTCAAATTCTGTCTCTTCAATAAATGTGTTTGTATATGGGTTTCGCCATAGTTCTTCTTTTTCTCTGACTTCAATTTCTTGCTTAGAAATTGACTGAGCAATTTTATATAATAATAAAGATTTACCAGATGACTTTCCACCAATAATTGTGTTTAAACCAGGATTTAATTGTATTTCCCTTTTACTGAAAACATTAGTATCTGATTGGAAACTAATAGAAGAAATTACATCGTAGTCATTTTTCTGGTCTGGATTTTGAGTTTGTATAATTACTCTGCTTTTAGGTTCGTGAACAATTTGTTTTAACCCTTCAAAAGTTGGTTCTGATTTAATCCAGGTAAATCTATCGTCATCCGGACTACCGATTTTTTCAAAAGAGTGTGCGTCCGAACCGTGAATACATGGCATTATTTTTCCACACTGTTCAATAGTTTTTTCCATGTCTGTCTCACCAAGAAAAAATTCACGATCTCTTGGATTACTACTAAAAATCATGTCTGAAAAATGATATATTTGTCTTCTTACTGCTAAAAAAGAGTCATCTCTAAGCCCTGAATTTCCATCGACATTACTATTTGGAACAACTATTAAATATTTATTATGGAATTTACTTCGATGCTTTTTTAATACTTTGTCTATCATTTCAATAGAAACTTTGAACTGTTTCATTCCCGATCTTAGTGCTTTTTCCTCAGAATACTCTTCATTTAAAAAGATTTCACCTAAGCCAATTAAATCTCTTCTAACACACTTATATATTGCGTCTTGATATTTAAATTCGAGCTCACCTAGAAAATAGCTTTCTATATCTTCTGGATCTATTTCAGGGTCAAAGAGGATATGGATGTTTATCGGTTTTCCTCTATGTGTTGTTTTATCTAACCTAAGTTCAATATTTGGTATTATTAGATCTATATTTTGAACTCTACCATCTTCTCTAAATTTTTTTATTTTTTTATATCCTTCTATTGAAAAATAGTCAGTTATTCCAATTACACTAAAATCTGTGAGGTTTTCCAAGGTTTCCAAGTATAGATCCCAATTCCCTGAATACTCACTATGCAAAACTGACTCTGGCGTATGTATATGTAAATCCCATTTCCTCCAGATTGATCCACTTGTGTTTAATAAACTTTCCATAATGCACCTCTACATTTTATCCAAATTTATTCTATCATTTAACTTAAATCCTTTAGTAGCAGGCCTTATTTACCGTTACAATAAATTCGTCAAGCTTCAATCAAACTATTAACTTTATTAAGTGGGTAAATATTACGGCTTCTGAATTCCCACCTTTTGTGGAATAATCCTTTTAGTAAGTTCTTGACTGATTTTCTCCGCACGTTGATCGAAGAAAACGTCGTAATCATCTTTCCAAATACCAAAAGCATCCAGGTCATCTATAAGGTGTGTTTTCATTACTTTATCAAGTTCTTTGTTCTCTTTCTCAAAAGTTTTCATGTATTTAGAAGGTGCTTGTGCACGAATTCTATTCTTATTTAAGAAGTCATCGACGATTGTGATATTTACTATATGATTAATATAAAATTCATTCTCACCACGATTTTTTAGATAAGCACGCGGGAAGAAGTGATGGTAATTTCGACTATTTGCTTGCTTTAGCCAATCATTATTAATTCTTACAATTGAATTGTCATTAAATGATTTTGGTTCCTGATACGCCATAAGACACAATATTGCTTTAATAAAGCTCCGATTTGCACTAAACCCACCGTTATTGATAATGTTTTCTTTACTTGTATCCGGTTGAAAATCATAGTTTGGTAGTCTACCTTTAAGTATTTGATCAACCCTTTTAATATCCTGAGCTAATTTTGTTTCAACACCACTTGAATAACGTTCTGATAATGAAACACGCCAGAAGAAGTCGTCCAAATGCTTCCTCATTTCGTTTACTGGTTTAACTGGATGGTGGTAAAAGAAGTATGAAAATGGCACTATCAAAGCATTATATGGTAGTATTTTCGAAACAGGTATACGATAATAATTTCTAAAATATTCAACTGCCTTTTCAATTGCATCAACTGCTTCATCCCAAATGCTAATTAATGCTTGTTTATCTAATTTTAATATATTTTTTCTTGCACATTCTCCTACAAGTAAAATAGAAATTGTTTGCAAAACCGTACTATCTGAAATTGTCTCATAACCGACCTGTTCTAGCGTCTCAATCAGCCCTTCAAACTTTTCTGCTAAATCAAACTCTAGTTCCGCATCATATGTTTTGGCAACCATAATCTCAAATACAGTTAAACTTTTTCCACCAACATTTAGACGCGTAAATACTTCAGTTGCAACGTCAATTGAGGCACCTCTAAGTAGAATAGTTGAGAAACGATATGTATATAAACGGTTTTTATAGTCTTCTAATTTTTGATACATGGTTGCAGGATATGCAGCTAATACAGAAATACCTCCATTGAGCAAATTTCGTAATGAAATTACTTCCGATGGATCCCGTTCTTCAATAGATGTAATAATGATTGGATCATCCTCATTAGCAACTAAATCTACATAAATGGCTGAGAAATCATCCAATCCTTTATCTCTTTTTACTTTTAAACCTTTTAAACTAGCATACAAACTGGTCATACGCTGCTGGCCATCTAAAACATACTGAACCATAGATCCTGTAGGGGTATCAGGTAAATTTGCTCCACCTATATTTCGTACCGATCTGAGCTTTTCTTGAGATTCCCAAAGAATAAACGTTCCGATCGGGTATCCCTTAATAATACTGTCAATTAATTTTGCCGATTGATCAATAGACCACACAAAGTCCCGTTGAAATTGTGGTATTTTTATTATTCCTTTATCAATTTCATGAATTAAAGTAGAAAAGGTTATTGACTGGGGTTCCGGTTGATACACTTCCATTTCCTCCTAATCTTTTTGTTGGTTAAATTTACTTTCGTAATACTCAAGAAATTGCCTTTCCAATTCTTCTTCCTCAGATAACACTTCTTCAACAGGCAACTTAATTTCTTTTATATATTTTTGTTTATCTCCCGTCTCAGATATAAATTCAAATTCATTAACGATTGATAATCCTAAACTTTTATTTATTCTAAATTTATGTATTAAAAAACAATAGCCAAATGTTATTTCTGACTCAAATTGAATTAAATTAGTACCATTAATGAATCCTACTTTAGTATGATCCTCATAGAGTTTAAAAGTAGTACAATCATACAATGTTACTTCATATTTTTTTAGCTCTCCTTCGAGAAAACTTAATATATCTGAATCAATGTAGTTTGCGAGAAATTCCTTGAAGTTTGGTTCAATAGATTTTTTGAGGTAAACATAATTAATTTTTTCTACTTCAGTTACATCCATAGTTTCTGAGGAATCTCGGAAATATCCAATTGAATCTTTGTTCTTATATTCTCCATCTGACATACCCTTAAACATAAGTTTCATACCATCTGTAAGCAAAATATTAGTATTGCTTTTTTTATCAATAAAATAAACTTCCAAATTTTCATGATCAATACTAATACTACCTGTAAGCCACATTGGCTTTTCTAAATCCTTTTTTAGCATTAAAATGTCTTCCCTCCATTCACCCCATAAAAAAGCCCTAGCAATAATAATTATAACTTATTGCTAGGGCAGGGTTGTATATCTATTGTATAAAATTAGAAGAATTTGAGTAATTAACCAACACCCAACGCTTTATACACCGCATCAATCGGATCCGAAAAGAATATTGGTTGAACTTTAATTAACAAATCCGCTGGAACTGTTTGAAAATCCACTACTGATGATGCTGGAATTAATACTTTTTTAGCCCCCGCATCCAGGCAAACTTGTAAAACGTTCGCAAGTTCCTCTACCTTTTCAATTGTTCCTCCAACAGTCATATTTCCTAAAATAACGGTGCTTTCTTGTACAGGCTTTTCTAATGCTCCGGAACACAATCCAATTAATTCAGCAATCGCTAATTGTGGAGTTAAACCAATACCTCGTAGATCTGCAATATGCATGAGGTAGTCTTTTGTTTTGATTACTATTGAACCGCTGATACTCTTACTGTTAGCAGTAAAGTATCGGTAAGCTGTATCTAAACTTTCTTTAACGGATCGATTAGACCCAACTCCCGACTTTTCAAATTTCCCAGAGCCAGATACAACCTGGTTTTCCAATTTAAAGACTCCAATCATTCCAGATTCACCCACACCGACTGTGTAAACGTGTCCTGGTTTGCCCATGCCTTCAGGAATCAATTTGCCTCCACCCTGCTCAGGAACAGATACATATTCCTCTTGCAATGTTTCCCTATCTATATAAGAGAACATAACATCGTAGAATTCCATGCCACCGATCTTCTTTAGTTGTTCTTTTACACGTCTACGACCTTCAAGAGCATATTGAAGAACTTCTTCAACGTCTTCTCTTGTGTATTCTCCATGTGGATATAACAGCTTCATAAAACCTGAAACTGTTTTTCTTACAGCGATAACATCACGCTGATTCAAATTATTTCCGAGTTTAAAAAACTGGTCAATAGAATCACCGAAGGATCTCTTTCTCATTTCTCTAAAATACTCAGCTAAATAATCGACAATGAACCCATAACGATCTGTGAAGAAGTCTGGTCGCATCTTTGGAATTTCCCATCCTGGAAGGTAGTAGTGCATCCGATCAAAGAAAGCAGAATCGTTATTCATCTCTTCAGGAAATGGTGCAAATAAGTGTGATGTTTTGATTAAAGAATCAACACTTTGATTAATATTTCCGACAAAAACCATAGAAGCAGATGCCGTTTTCTCTTCTTTTCCTCTGGCAAAGGAGCCACTTGCCATAAAGTCTTTCATTATCTGAATTCCGTCTTTATCCTTGAACCTGATTCCAGCAACTTCATCGAATGCTACCGTATCCCACATCCCTACAAGACCAACTGTTCTTGAAGACATATTGTAAAACAGATTAGCTACAGTAGTTTGTCCACCAGACACTAAGATGGAGTTTGGCGAAATCTCCTTATATACATGTGACTTTCCTGTTCCTCTTGGGCCGAGTTCGCACATATTGTAGTTATTTTCTACAAGCGGTACGAGGCGAAGAAGTAAATGCCATTTAACACGATCATTTAGTTGAGTAGGCTCCATACCAGTAGATCGGACAAGTATATCAATCCATTCATCCTTGGTAAATTCCTTTCTCCCCTCAATGATTTCGTTAAGATCCATATTCGGCATTTGAATAGGTTTTAGATTGCTGATGCTAAATGGACTCATATTCTTTTGCTCTTCATCATAATAGTAGTCCATTTTTAACATACACCAAATTCCACCAGCCAAGAGCTTGTCATATTCCTTAACGTAGTTGCTTGAAATCGGCACATCCTTTAGACCTAAGTTAGAGAACTCCGCTTCATATGTGTCTTTCTTTGGATTTAATCGGACTGACACCTTATCAATTATGGAATACTGACCTATCTCTCTAATCTTACTTTTAATCTTTTCTGCCTCATCTGGTCTTACAAAGTTTTCTGAAAGGATTTTCTTAACCCTTGCCACACCTTCTTTGATACTTTCATCATCATCAGTGGCCGCATACATACCTAATAAGTATTCAAGTACATAAATAGGTACGTTAGCACCTTCTTTAATGAGCTTTGTAAGATCTTTTCTAACCACACGGCCTGCAAATACTGAATTTAGCTTTTTATCTAATTCAATCACATTCACTTCATTCATGTTTTCCAAAGGACTCCCTCCCTTACTTTAGAAATCGAAGTCGCTGACAATACCCAAATTAATGTTAAACGGCATCTTTTCCAGGACTACACCAGTCTCTATGTCTTTTATGGTTAGGTAATAATACTTGTTTTTATCATATGTCGTCGTTTTTAGGGCAAATCGTAGTTTAAATGTCCGTTCTTCAGGGTTTTCAGATGTTCGATCACCGATGATTGTCTCTTCATTTGAAATAACCGTATCATTTCCATCTGCCATAAAAACTAATACCGTTCTCGGAACAACCTTATCTTCTACTTTTTCCGTTTGGAAGAAAGAAAGATGGAATAAGCTATTCGTAATTTTACGTAAAGAGCTTGTCAACTTGATATCCACTTTAACAATTTCTCTGCTGTTAGCTTGTCCCTTGCGAATATTTTTGTAATTGATTAAAGGAACAACAACTTCCTGTAGACTTGCTCCCCCATGAACAAAATTCACACCAGAACCCTGTATCTTAAAACGGATGGTTGATTTCGGAACATGAACCCTTAGTTGATGATCATTTTTAATGATAGAATCCATATTTATGTTGAGAATCCCATCCATCTGTCTATTTTCCTTTGAAAGAATGTATCTTCTTTTCAATTCTATAGCCTGGATATCCTCTTTTTCAATTTTATCACTTTCTACTAACGGCTCTCTTTGATAGACAAATCCATGATCAGCTGTTATTAAGATGTTTGTTCCAGACAAATCATCTCGAATGATTTTTATAAGTGTGGAGATTTCATCGATCGCCTTTTCAACCGCATTAAACGTATAGATTTCAGTAGATGCTTTGTCCCCCATGGCATCGATTGTATCATGGTAAATGTAAATCAACTTTTTCCCTTTAAAATGCTCTCTTCTGCCTGCTTTGTTCATGGCAAACACTTCTTGTGCATGGATGCCAACACTATCTGCAACTGTAGATTCAATGATTGCCTTCCGATTATCCAGACCACTTGATGACTTTCCATCAACCAAAACCCTTACGTTTTCATCGATATCTAAAACCTTGTGCGGTAACAAAGAAGCCATGCCGAGTTTTGTAACAGAAGGAAGAACACTAAGGATTGGTTCGATCTCACACGCACCTAACGTTTCTGCATTCAGCTTCTCCACTATCTCTACTCCGACTTCGTATCTTAAAGCATCTGAAACAATGACAAAAGTCCGTTCACCCTTATACACTTTTGGAGCAACATATTGCTTATAAAATCCCTGCTGATTTGTAATCCCTGGAAGAACCCACTGATCTTTCATATCCGTTTCTACAGCCATAGACCAATGTGAGCTTAAATCTCCCATATACCAATTAGTATAGAGGTTTTCTACCATTGTTTTTAACTTCTTCAAAATCTCACTATTTGGCTCATTATCGAATGCCACATAAAACTTACGATAATATGTATCCATGGAGTGATACTCGTTCACATAGTTCTTCCAAATATCAATCGCTGATGCTTTTGGAATGCCTGAGCTGTATTTCTTATGGAACTCGTACATCTTCACTGTGTAGAATAACGCATCAAAGATGTATTGGTATCTTTCGTAAAAATGTCTCACTCTTCTGAGATTAATGAGTTTGGTGTATTCCTCATAGTCTTCGTGCAATGCTTCAAGACTATTTGCAATATAAATGATGATAGCTTTATCGAAATAAGGGAACGTATCTGCCTTCTTAAACGATTCAATCGGAAGTTGGCGAACAAGATCCGATAATTGTAACTCTTGCTCTATCATTTCTGCCAATTCATTGTAGATCGCATAGTCTACCTTGTGGTGCATCCAATGATCAATAAATACTAAGGAATTTGACTTGTTTCTTTCGGCAATAAAACTCTTTACGTTTGTAAGCATTGACTCCTCAACCGAATGACTAAGTGCAGTAAGAGTTAGATGCATAAAAAGAGTCTTTAGAGTCTTGTTTTCCCTATCGTAGTCATATAAATAAGAGACGTACTTCCAAAACACATTAATATCAAAATACTTCACCATTGAAGTTATGTACTTATTTTCTTCTTCTGAAAGGCTTTCCTTTAATACTGTTTTTAGCACTTCTTCAAAATCAGGTGTTTTTAAATTACACAAAACACTCATGATGGCGATATCAATGATCTCTTCCGAATAGACCTGAATCCCATAGGACTTAAATCTATGTGTATTCTTTTTGTTGAAAAATTTCTCATACTTCTTCACAATCGCTCGCAAGGATGGATCAATTCCCAAGTCGCTTAACAACAAAGATATCTTATCTGCATAAAACGTCTTTGAATAGTAAACCGTATCCATAAGCCAATTTTCTTCCCCACTCAAATCATCGTTGGTATAGATAAGGTAATGGGATGTCGTATCTTCCTCTTCAAGCAGATATTTTGTGTAGAAGTTGTTCTTTTCCGTTAGCTGATGAATCTTTACCTTATCGAGAAATACTTGTTGGATTTCCTCAACAAATTCCCTATCCTTATCCAACCAAAAAACAATCTTTCTTTGTTCACCATCATTAAGCGATTCATTAAATGTGGCTGTTAATGTGGCAATCACCTGTTCTAAATTCAAGTCCACTCACCCCTCTACAATAAACTCCATAAAACAAGGATACACCAGTCATCACTGATATATCCTCATGACTGCTTATATTTTTGCTACAAGACCTTTAAACATTTCATAATTTTGCACTACACCTTCATCCAAATCAATTTCGATTTGCATATCAGCCATGTGATGCAACAATTCATCGTACTCTTTTAGTTCTTCTATCTTCTTGTCTAATACCTTTAGTTCCTTCTTAGCATTACTAATCTCTTTTGTTGAATAATCGCCTTCAATTATGCTTAATAGATCCTTCTTCTCAGCGTCAAGCCTAATTTGGTATTCGTGGAGATAATCAGTACGAATACGAGATAAAGTTGTCTTGTCATATCGGTGCATATAAATTAGGCAGTTAAATGCCTTCTGTTTACCAGAAGTAAATAACCAGTAAATCGGACGCTTTTGATATGTTTTAACATGATCCTTGAAGAAATCATTTAAGAAATAACGTCTAATTGTTTCTTTTGCGGTCTCACCTTTTTTCTTCCCAAGTATATCTGCAATAAATTCAAGATTTTTGAACAAATTTCCTTCACCAAATGTTACTTGAACAAATTCAATGAACCTTGAAACAATATCATCTTCAAAATAAGTACCTGGTAATACAGGGAGTATATTGTCTTTATCTGCTTTGAATAGTTCATATTTATTATGCTCGAACTCTCCACCTGCATATATTAGACCATCCTTATCTAAAGAATACCGACCAAACATACAGCCAACAGAATAAGAAATGAAAGCCCTTATATCACGCTCTAAATCAGCATTTCGAATTGTTAAGTCTTCATGATTAACTTCTGGTTTATAATCATTTTGTAAACCATAAATATTAATAAATATTCTATTCAACTCTTCCTCATTATTTTTAAGCAGTTCAAACTGATCATCGGTAAAATTCTTCCATTCATTAAACGCATCTTGTAGAATTATTCCTTCTCTATACCTACGTACAAGAGGGTTGCACTCAAAATCCCAACTTGTTTCAAAGCTATCCCAATCAGTTTTGGAGATACTAATGTTTTGATATGTCAATTCCAAGACTTTTTCTTTAAATTCTTCGTTTATTATTATTGGTAGCTTTGCAATTTGTCCTACTCCATAATGGATTGTTGGTGCTATGAGTTTACATATTTCCTCAGAAACAATACTATTCCCAAATCCAAGTAAATATATCAGATCGTCTAAATTCCCAAATATACTGGGCCCAGCATCATTAAAAATCTGCCCTGCTTTCTTATATCTAAATGAAACTTTTTTAGAAGTAATATCATTCCAAGTAATACATTCTTTAAAATAATAATCTGAATTCCTAATTACTGCATTTTTATAATTTTTCAATTCACTTCCATCTTTTCCCCAATTTACAACATATTCATTATTGCCATACCATTTACGATATTCTCCTCCTTTGTTAAGAGGAAACCATTTTTTGTTACTTATTTTTACTTGTTCATTACTATAACAATTAAAATCCAAATTATTAGTAGATACCTCAGTCCAGAGCCTTACATAAACTGCATCATTAGCAGTAGTTAATCCCTTTTTAGGATTCACAATATCATCTAATCTGTTAGCATTCTGAAAAATATTTATTATTCTATCGCTTACCCAGTATGCAATCGGATTTCCTGGGATTTTACTGAAATCATTAAGGTCAAATGAATAGCGATACGAAACTTCTGGATTTTGAACTGCTTCTAAAGTTTTTTTAGGTTGATTCTCAGCACCTCTAAAATCAGAGAGTCTAATATATTCTCCTTTTATAGAACTATGATAATTACGCATTGTAAAGGTACATATAGGCACAGTTGCTTCATTGAATCCTGAATATTCTAACTGCACCAAACTACTTATAGACTTGTTATTTATTATGTTTTGACGTAACTTTTCATAGGATAAAATAAACATCCATACAAAAGGAGTCATAAAACCTATAAGGCCATGTCTTTTTGTAGAATAAAAGCTGTTTTCAATAAAAGCTGAAAACATATCTGCCTTTACTTCTGAATAATTTTTTGCCAAATAGTCTGATGCTTCATTGTTTAAATATTTGTTGGCTAAATAAGGCGGATTTGTAATAAGTACGTCATATTTTTGCTCTATAATTATTGCTTGCTTTAATAGATTATCTAATAATCCTTGCGTTCTTTCCCTAATCTCATGCTCAAATAAATCCACAGAAGATGTATCATTTATCTGCTGTATTCTATTCTTGATAAACTCCTTATCTAATTTCTCGATTTTTATTAATGAACCGATAGACTTTGCATTTTTAAATTGTTCAAGAAAGCTCTTCATCCTATCAAAACTTCCGCCTATATTTTCTCCTGCCAAATACTCAATATCTTCATTCGATAATTCGTTTGTTTCTTTAAATGACGCTAAATTTAAAGTCAGGCCCTCTCTTTCGATACTTCTAAAGAATCGACTATTATACTCTAATGCCTTCATAACAACAGAAAAACAAGCAAGTTGATAAGCTCGATCATCTATATCTAAACCATAGAGGTTTTTCTCTATAATTAACCTTGGTATTTCTCTTTCCATATATCCACACTTGCTGTATATTTCGTACAGAACATCGAACATATAGACAAGAATATGTCCACTACCCATTGCAGGATCAAAACACTTGATATCCTCTACTTTAAGTTCTTTATTAATGTAAGGAGCCAGTTTCTCCTCAAAATCTGGTTCTGGATTTGGGTTCTCAAGATAGAATTCCCAATTCCCTAATAGATCTCGGTGTTCAGGATGTGATTCCACCCAATAACGACCTAATGAGTTTTGAACCATATAACGAACAATCCAATC
The DNA here is from genome assembly GCF_036962465.1 of Neobacillus vireti. GTDB lineage: Bacteria > Bacillota > Bacilli > Bacillales > Cytobacillaceae > Neobacillus > Neobacillus vireti_B. The sequence goes on along the minus strand of NZ_JBALNF010000011.1, from coordinate 42,850 downwards.
AGGAGTAAAGAGTTGAGTTGCAAATGGGATTTCTTCTGTTTTATATTTCTTTTTGGCTTGTATTACTCGATCTTTTTCTTCGGCAATATAATATTGATACAACCAACCAATAACTTCAACCTTTTGCCAATTGTCCGCTGGAATGAAATCAATATCAATCATTTGGCGAATAAAGGAGTCCTTTGCTAACAATCCTTCTGGAAAAAGAATCTCCGTATAATCATCAATAGTTTTAAACATAAATGGTAAGAACCTATTTAAATCGTTACAGTGCTTAATAATTAGATACTTGAACAGTTCTTCTGTTTCATTGTTTAATTTCAGATTATAGATATGCTCTTTATCCAATTCAACCTCTAAATCCAATTCCAATGCCTCATTTATCATGTCCGGATCAGCACTATTTGGATTTGAGGAAGATAATACCCTTACTCCAGATGGTAAGTAATCATTTACTTCCATGAAACGTAATGCTGTAAAACGGTTAAACCAAGTATAAGCAACTTCCTCCATTACCTGTTTAAACCCAATTTGATTAATACGAGAAATTAACTTATCCCTTTGAATTTTCTCTTCTTTTAAAAGCTGCCTGCCATCTATAAAGATGGCATCCGAGCTTTCAACGTCTGCTTTTTTTATTGTGTCTTCGGTAATTCCAATTTTCATTGCCTTTGCTTCGACTTTTTTCAGGAGTTCCTTTCTGGCACTTGTCGCAAAGGTCTTCAGGGCTGATTTATTCATTCTTACATCTCCCGACTAATCAATGAACTCGATTTCTTTATTCAACTTAATGATTTGTTTTAACTTATTTGATAACGTGCTGATGTACTTGTCTACATCCTCTTCTGAACGTAATTCCTTCACTACAATTAGTTCTGAGGCTTTAACCTTTTGCTTTTGAACGGTTGCAACTTGTCCACCGCCAGTTTCGTTACCGCCCCCATCAATTACTACAGGAGGTGTAACGACAGTTCTTCTATGCCATTCCTCTATTTCAAGATTAATCTTCCGTTCGTATTGTTCTTTAAAACTTGTGCTTTGAGAAATTGTCGCATCTACTTTATAAATATCAACAAACTCTTCCACTTGTGCTATTAAGTCAGGATAATATTGTTCGACTCGTTCTTTTGTTTCGTTCGATACGCCATACTGCTTCGCTTTCAGAGAAAGGTAATCATAATCCAACTTGATTTTCTCTTTTGCATTTTCTTTTTTCTCCGATAGGACAAGATTAATTTGATCCTCAATACCTTTTACGATTTCAGGGATCAGCTTTATTTTCCCGTAAGGAATTGAATCATTTAAGATGTCTGTCAATTTCTTAATGTGATTTTCTGCTTCGTTTCCAATGAGATAGGCTTTGTTTTCTTGATACTTATTGATAGCTGATAGACCTTTATCAAATATATCCTTTTGATCTGTACCAAAGAAACTCTTGACGTAAGTCATGTCCTCTTCCCAATAACTAAGGTCTTTTTGTAGTTCTTTCATCTTTCCAAAGAATGATGCATTATCTAAACCCTTGTGGAACTCACCGAAATAACTTAATCCTTTGTCAAGTAAGCTCATACCTGGGTATTTTCTGCCTTCGTAGCGAGCCTTGTATGCATGAATTTCATTCATTTGTTTTTCAATCAATGATCGCATTTCTTTTACTAAACCGTCTTCGTCATCTGGCAAATCGGTTTTGTTAAATACCTCTTTGCACACCTTCTTTGCTACCTTAATGAGTGCTTCATCTACTTTTTTTCTTTTTAAGATGATGCCTTTGTCGGCTTCAGATGTTTTTGTTAAAACAAAGACAATCTTGCTTGCATCTACTGCTGGCTCCAGGTACTCCGAGTTATAGCGAATTCGAATTTTTTGATCCCTCAGTAGCTCAGCAATAATCCCTTGGATATCAAGCTCTCTCCATCCATAAGGTTTGTCGTTGAAACGCTCTACAATCATTTTGACTCGAATTTGCTTTTGAATCGAATCTTGAAGGCTAATAAAATCAGAAATTTCTTTGATGGCTAGCTCATTTGGTACTTGTTTCATGACTGTACTTAATGACAATTGCTCTTCTTTAGAGTTTAAAATTGAGCGAAGTTCATTTTCAGTTCCTATAAATTCTTTTACATAGGTTAATTTTGTATAAACATTGTCTACCAATGAGTGTAAGGCTGTATTCATTTTCTCTTTTACTGTTGAGCCTTTGACAGCCACTTTATCCCCATTGATAAAAAATTGACCGCTTTTAACCGCCTCTTCTAATAATTCACGTACTCTACGTCTTCTTTCTCGTACCTCAGCCTGTTTGTTGTTCAAGATGTTCTGAATGCTCTCAGGAAGTTGAGTGATATTTTTTTTCTTACGATACTCCTCAATTCTTAGCACTTCTTCCATCTCATCGATATACGATTCATTTCCACCCAATTTCAGTAGTAATTCACCGTTTCCAGACGACATCATCATTAATTCATGTTCTGATTTTCCATAGTGGTCTGATAATGGAGATAGAATATTCACCCCAATATTGGATGTTTGATTTCCGTAATTCTTTTCATCCATTTTCTGATTGTAAGAAAATGAATATTCGGATGAATAACGGTACTTTTTCTCTTCATAAAGGTCTAGGAAGATATAATTGGCAAGTTCTCTTTTAATCACATCTTCATCTACATTGATTGTCTTAATTTCTCGGTTGATATCTTGTTCATCATCGGTTAGGAAGATATAGAACTCTCCGTTTTTCTGAACAAGCGTTTGAGAAATGAGCTTTCTTAAAGATACTTTTATTTTTTCTTTTAACTCTAATTTATCTTCATCAATGCTTGTCACCATAAGGGTAGCAATATTTTCAATATTCGCAGGAAGCTCTTTGATGTATTTGATCATAAACAACACTTTCAAGAGGTTTATGTTAAATTCATCATCTTTAAGTGCAGGATTTTCGTATGCTCCCTCAATGACTCTTGAAATAGTCGGATTGAGGAATTCTTTAATCGTGTCGTAGAATGCATAGAATGGAATTAACAACCCTTCATCTGCATCCTTATAACGCAGTCCTGCCTCTTTAAATGCGGATAGCATGGATCGTTCCCCTTCTGATAAATGCTTACCAGAAGAACCATGTCGTCTTACTTGCTCAAATACATTTTGCAGTAGTTTGAATTGATATGGAATAAAAGGGTAAACATCTGCAAATTCTTGTTCGTTGTCGTAGCCCCTTAAATCCGCAGTGCTTTCTTTGAAACTAATTAAATTCTTCAAGATGGCACTTTTCTCTGGATAAATGACTTTCAACTTATCGTTAGCAAAGTCTTTCTTCAAGAGAATACGCTTCTTAATTACTTCATCTACTGAAATCGATGAAAGCGATAATCTCGTATCAAAGCGGCCCTGAATACGGGAGAAGTCATCTCCTTTTACCTTAACGATGCTATCAATGCTCTCTTGGGAAGTTACCATGATCCAAACTTTCCCTTTGGCAAAAGTACCCAAGTCCTCCGCAACTGTTTGCAGATTAAGCATGAGACTACGGCTGTCCCCAATAAACTGACCGATTTCATCCACTAAAAACACAAGATGAAAGTTCTTGCCCTTTTGATCGATGTACTCCTTTACATCCTTAGCGAACTTTTCAATGCTAATCTCAAAATTATTTACACCGTTCTCAAACCAATTTCGAGCTGATTCTTCTGACATATCTGTTACCTTTGTTAAGGCTCCTATCACGTAGTCAGCATCGAAATAGAAAGTGTTGCGACGATCAACCCATTCTTCACCTGAAAGAGCATTAAACTCGGTTTTAAACTGTTCGTAGACACCTTTTTGATCTAAATATTTCTCCATTTCGGCAACGCCAGGTATGTCTCCAAAATACCCTCTATGTTCATAGAACACCTTCATAAATACACGTAAAATCGAATCATCTTTCGACTTACTATCCATGGATGCCTTTGAATCTATATTGAACAGAATTACTTCTGTCTCAATATCGGCAGTTCGATTCATGTTTGCCAGAACTAAAGGATCTTGTATTTTATCTTTGAAGAACTCAATGGCTTTTTTGTTTTTTACTTTCTTGTTTTCAATCAAGTACGCAAGGATTTTCAAGAAGTGAGATTTACCAGATCCGAAGAATCCGCTAATCCATACCCCCATTTTATCTGTAGTTCCATCTATGCCCTTTTGATAATTCTCATAGAATTTGGATAAGTGCTTATGTAACTCTCTTGTCACAACATATTCATCAAGCTCTTGATAGATATTGTCCTCATCTGTTTGTGCGACTTTGATAACACCTCTTATATCTCTTTCTATGTCTTTCTGAAACATATCTCTTATGATCATTTTGTATCCCCCTCTTCTCTAATCGACTAACGGAAATGCTCGGTAATAGTTATCATCCTTGAACTTATTAAACAAGTGAAGCGATTGACCATCATATCTTCCAGGGAAAAACATGATAACAGGTATCTTATCAATGACTTCTTGAAGATTGTTTAAAATCGTATGCGAGCGAACAAATGGATACACCTTGCCCACACCTGTAATAAATACGACATTGTGATCACCCAATTGCTCTTTTATTTTGCTCAAAAAGATATCGGGCTTGGCAAAGATAGACATGGCTTTAAAAAGGGCATCCTTTCCCTGCTTTTCCTCAACCTGAAAAACTCGATCAAAGATCCGCTTCTCTCTGGCAATGTCAATCAACATTTTGTATAAATCGAATTCGATGATTTTTCTCCCAGAGCCTTCAAATCCAAATTCTTTATGTATATGCTTCACATAATCCCGAACCACTAACTCCTCAGTTGGTTCATAATCAAAGATGTAAAAACTAATCTCATTACCAAGTCCTCGACCTTGGATAAACTTGTCCTCTTTAATTTTCGGGATAATCTTGTCCAATCTACGGTTAATATTCGCCATTTTTCTATTCCTTTCACTCACCCATTGCTTTCAAATAAACCATATCACCGTTTTTCGATATATGACGCTTTAAGTTTTCATCAAATAACAGCCTATAAAGCTCACCTGTTTTTTTATTTTTTAGTAAGCCTGCCTCAAAGAGTAATTTTATATATACCTGTTTCAATTTATTTACCGTCAGTTCAGTCCACTTTGCCATTTTCTCGTCTTGCTCCGCCTTTGAAATAAAAAATACATTCAAATCTTTCTTTTCAAGCAGATTATTATTTGCTTCCAGCTTTTCACGAATAACTTCGTTCATAAATTCAAAGAAAAGCCTATCTGTCTTCATAATTGCATATAGGTTTATAATCTTACCCTCTTCTAATGGATTATCTAGTATCCATTCCTGCAGTTGATCATCTAAGGCATTTGCCCTTCTAATGACAGATGGTACAATTCGTTTAAGACTGGAAGTAAATTTATATTCGAAGACATTATCCTCGATTACCTTCTTCTTAATTTCATCATCTGACAGCCCTTGCCTTTTAAGCTTCAACACTTGCTTTAATTCGTACAATAAAAAAGAAGCCCCAGTGAGTGTCGCACTATAATCTAATTCTTTAGTCATGCATCCAAATCCTTCCTTACCCCTATTTGCCTATAAGTTTGTTCATTGTTAAGATCTGTGCAACTACTTCCAGTCTCCTTTTTCCACATTGTTGCTTTAAAACAGTAGTGAAATCATTGCCCTTTAACAACTTTTTTGAATTATTCAAGTAAATATCCGAAACATTTTTTATTAGTACTTCCTCATTTATTTTGCTTTCCCAATAAGCATCTAGAATTTCATTCAAAGAATTTGCAAGCTCTCTCTGTGTTTTATAGAAAAGTTTCACTTCCAAAAATACCACCTCAAAAATTACTCAACTCTTACTATAATCTTATTTTATTCTTATTGATTTGTTTTTACAAATACTAACAAGAACTTTATAAGGAAAAAAATCACACAAAATTTTTCTCTCTACCACCATTAAATATACGAAAGGGGTACCCTACCGTTTCATGCCCCATCCCTTTTTTAAAGCCGTTATTTATCCACTTGGATAGATAGCGGTTTTTTGCTTTACAGAGAAGATACGCGCGGTGAGAGGAGCGCATTTAAGAAAGGAGGAAAATTATATGGATGAATTACTAGCACGTGTCCTTATTAAGGCAAAGGAAATGACCAAATGGGTGCCTATCAAGTATTTAGTTATGCACCGACCTCATTCAATCGATCTTTTAAAACTTGAAGATGATGGATTAATACTTGTTAAACGTCGATCACCAGATGGAATTCTAATTATGCTTACTTTAAAGGGTTATCACTATTTCAAATAATGAAGGGTAGTGAATCTTTTTATCTTTTGTTCTATCAATAAAAAAGATCATCAATCATTAGGAGGATTTAAAAAATGAGGAAAAACATGTGGGAAGATTATTGGACTCAATATGAACGGTTTAATGGTAAAAATATTTCACTTACAGAAGCACAGATGATTCACCAGGAACTTCTTAAGCAGCATGAAGAAATCGCACAAGAAATAGTAGGTTCAATTGATCGAAATGACTATGTTAAGTTGTCTCTTTTAATCACAAGGAGAAAGAGAGTAAAAACTGCACTAAATGAGCTTTTATCTTTGTATGCAGATGAACTAAGTTCTGTACAGTCCTTTAGAGATCAAATTTCCACTGGTTTAAGAGACTGCGCGCAAATGATCGAAGAAAAAGGTGAAGAGCTTTTACTCGATCTTGGCGATACATTAGATATGTTAAATCAATCTGCTCATACTAAGGCGTCAAAAGCACTTGACTACACTTCGAAAGTTTTCAGTCGTAGTAATCAGTTACACCATAAAGCAGCTCTTTTTGTAGTGAAACAGACTTCTACTAGCCTTACAAAGCTTGCAGACATTATCAAGAAATAATTATGAAGGGATGACGCCAACACATGAAAGATGAAAAGAACACTAAAAGGAAGGTTGTACCATTTATCTTTAACCATCCAAATCCATCTTCACTTCCTAATTTAGTAGTTTCATTGTCGGAATCAAAGGAACGAATTGAACAGTTAAAAGAATTCGTACAGGAGGTAATGGTAAGAGGCGTTGATTATGGCTTGGTGGCTGGATTCTCCAAACCAACTCTATTAAAGCCTGGTGCTGAGAAATTGTGTGATGTGTTTGGATTTTCAAAGGCGGTTGCAGTTGTTAATCGAATTGAACATTGGGAAACCGGCATCTTTGCCTATGAGGTGAAGATGACTCTTACAAGAAAAGAAAATGGTGTTATTGAAGCTGAGGGACTTGGTTCATGCAATAGTAAAGAGGCAGCATTCCATGGTCAAGATCCGTTTACCATTGTTAACACTGTTCTGAAGATGGCAAAGAAGCGGGCGTTGATCGATGCTGTGTTGTCAGCAACGCGAGCAAGTGGATTGTTTACGCAAGATATTGAGGATTTTCCTAAAAGGGCAGTAAATAAAAGTAGCGATGATAAGGTATCCAAACGACAGCTACAAACAATATTTCAAATTGTTTCTGAGGTTAAAATACATCATGAAACAGCAAAGGAAATGATGCGATCAACGTATCACGTAAATCACAGTACACAACTTACTAAAAAGCAGGCATCAGACTTCATCCAGGAACTTCTCTTATTAAAACAAGCCTTTGAGGAGGTGAAAGATATTGATATGTCAAAATAATGAGTTTTAATCTGCCCATAAATTGCATTTGCGGTTTATGGGTTTTTTATTGCAAAAAAAGATGAGCTCATCTGCCAATGAACTCATCTTCGAATTAACATTTCTAAACCAATTGTAAATGAAAACAAGATTTAACTCAACCGCAGGGACGTTGATCGTCTCTCCTTTTTTATTTCAAAATCAACTACTAATGGAGGAATTAATAATGAATACATTCGATAAAATGACTTTTAAACTCTTGCTTGCTACTACAATCCGTGAGAAAGAAGACGGTTACGTTGTTAACGAAATCTTCAGCCGCTTTCCTTCCATACAAGAACTACTTGAAGTTACAGAGGAAGAACTTCTTCAAATTAACGGTATCGGCAAAGTAAAGGCAAAACAAATCGTCGCAGCATTAAAACTTGCACGTATGAATCCAACTCCTGTTGAAAATCGTTTTACAATCCGCTCTCCTGAAGATGCATATAATTATTTAAAAGATATGGCGTATCTTACACAAGAGCATTTCATTGTTTTAGGCCTCAATACAAAAAATGAAGTACAATTTCGTGAAACAGTCTTCATCGGCTCATTAAATGCATCGATCGTCCATCCACGTGAGTGCTTTAAGCATTTGATTCGTCGTAGTTGCGCAAGTGCTATCGTTGCCCATAATCATCCAAGTGGGCAGCCAGATCCAAGCCGGGAAGACATAGAGGTGACGAATCGTCTTTCAGAAGCCGGAAAAATAATGGGCTGTGAAATCCTCGATCATATTATTGTAGGTGCTGAAAAATTTGTTTCATTAAAAGAAAAGGGATACCTATAAACCTTAAAATTAAAGAAGAGGAGAAAGTTTAATTTAGCTTCCTCCCCTTCTTTTTTAATTATATGGGCGAACATTTATGTTTTTTATGAAAATTTCCATCAGTACCACTATCAAAATAAACCAAACCGTTGGTAAATAAGGGATTGAAGTGAAGTATAAAATTGGAGAATAATTATGAAAATGCTGAAAATCTCCTTACTTTGTATATATCCGTTATTTAGTGGAATTGTTACATTGAAATGAGATATTCAAAATTAAATTTATCTGTTTCATTTGTTAGTATTTCTAGTTTTGTATTCCTAAACTTATTAAAAAGATAAATACCATGAACACTCTATCATTAGTTGATACCATGTAATAGAAAATGACCCCGTATCCCTTGCTACTCCTAGATTCTTAGGACATGCAATTATCCCAGCAAGATATTCATCGTAGTGCAGTTATCACCTGTCGTATTGCCATCACGTTTATATAGTCCTATGGAGATTAGTTGATCTTGAACAGGCAGCAATACTTTACGGATGATCGGCATATACATCAAAGCCATATTATCTGCATCGTTTAAGTGGTTCAATGTATCAAAACGCAGATAACAACATACTTTTTTGCCTACACATAATGATTGAAAAGGAGCGAGCACCGTCGTCATTGTACGATGGAGATCAGCCTGGTAATCTAGCTGTTTCTGATTATATGAGCTTTGGCGCCAATATCGTAAGAGATTGGGATTCGTTTTTCGGTTAAGAAAACATCCCCTGACCACGTCAAGATTTGAGATTCTAAGGTGTCTTTTATAATGATCTCGATATGATCTGCAACTATTCTTTGATTCTTTGTTGTGGACGCTTGAACAATAATGTTACGAACTTGACGATCATCCGCAATGACATGTTTATTGCATGCATCCATTATCGCTTTTAAAACATATTCAAGACGGATATTTAGCAACGATTGTTTCGAGCATAAATTGATGATTATATCCACTTCCGTCTGAAACACTTGCAATCCTTGATTACGCATTTGCGAAAGGAACGCATATTGTAGTTTATGTTGAAAAAACATCATTTTCTCGTCCTGCATCACATTTGTGTTTTGAAAATCAGGGCGTTCCCAACTCTTTGGATCATCTTGTATCTTCAAAACAATTAGATCATTATGTAGGCTCGCTGAGATCTCAGCCCCGTTGTGTAAAGTGACTTTATGAATCATATATCCAACCCTCCATTCGTCCTTATTTGAGCATTTTGAAGCTTTAATGACGGTATAATGGTAAACCGAAAAAGGGTGTAATGAATGTCACCTGATTGTGAAGCAACTTTTCCAACATCACCGATGTATTGAAGCTCGTATTCAGCAGCATTTTGGTTCTGACGATAAACACACTTTACCTTCGTCAAAAGCCCTTGTTTCTCAAAAAATGCAATATTATTTGTGAATCTGTTTTCCGTTGTTTGTAAATCAATTAAAATCGACTGATCAATATGTAATTTCCCAGTATTTTTGATATGTAAAATATTTGGATCAATCCCACCAAATACATCAATCCAAAAGTATAAATAAAGTAGACCCAAGGTAAGAATCCTTAAATCTGTCCAATCACTATGATTTGATAATATTGCGCCTTGTAATAATTCTATAGGCATTTCAACATATCCATATCCGCCTTGCTTGAGTATTTGTCTATCCCTTACAATGTGTTCTCTTGAATAATAGGTTTGACCATCAAATAAAGGTAAGAACATTACACGATAAATGTTAGCTCGACCCATTTTATTATTCTCTTTTTTAATAAAGTGATTTGATTCAAGCCATTTAAGTGCACTTTTATATTTACTTTCAGTCATATTTAGCTCTTTACTGGCTTCCTTATATGACTTAAAATATCGACCATTGGGGTTAAATCCCACAACTCTACACATATACAAATACAGTTTTAATCTATACCCAGTTAAATCTTTAAATTTCCTTGTAAAAACAATTCTATCTACCATAAATGTGTTATTAGATACAAGATAATTAGTCATATATCCTCCCGATGAATGGCCAAATGCCATCGAACGCACGTACTCAAATTGTGGATAAATATTACACTATTAGATGATACAATAGAACTATAAAGGAAACTAGTGATTCCTAGAAAATAGAATAATAAACAAGAGGTGAAATCTTTTGACAGAAGTTAATCAATATCAGTCTGCCTTAGATGTGGCGGACATCCAGAACATTTTAGGAATTGGACGAAGACAAGCATATGAGCTTGTAAATTCAGGGCAGTTTCATATTGTCCGGATTGGGAAAAGAATAAAGGTTTCTCGTGATGTTTTTTTTAATTGGTTAAATGGTGGAGAGGAATAAAACCCTCTCCCCCTTTTTTATATAAGATTCAAAACAAAAGGAGATGTTTTTAGTGAATTATTCAGGTTCTGTAAGAAAGGAAGCAAGTAAATGGTATTATGTCATCGAGCTTGGTAAAGATTCAAAGGGTAAGCGTAAGCAAAAGAAGAAGCGTGGATTTAAGACAAAAAAAGAGGCTCAGGCAGCCCTTACAAAAGCATTGCATGAATTGAACTCAGGAATCTATATTGAGCCTTCTAATCAGAAGCTTGGGGAATTTTTAGAGGAATGGCTAAATTATAAGAAGACAAAGATCGCTGACAGCTCTTATTCAACTTACTACATCAATTTAAAAACTCATATACTCCCTGAATTTGAAAATATGCCTTTAGCCAACTTGAAGCCGTTGCATATCCAGCATTTTTACACAATGCTGTTGAATGAGAAAAAATTGCATCATAATACCGTTAGAAAGATTCATACGATGCTCGTTAATGCGTTAGATCGTGCTGTAAAGTTCGATATGGTGGTGAAAAATGCTGCTAAGCTCGTGGATCCTCCAAAAGAATCAAAGGCTGAAATGAAGGTTTGGAGTGTCGATGAAGTTCATTCTTTCTTAGATGCAGCCAAGGACAGTCCCTTCTTTATGGTATATAATATTGCGATTAACACTGGAATGAGACAAGGTGAAATACTAGGCCTTTCATGGGATTGTGTGAATTTCGAGGATAATCTCCTTTCGGTAAAGCAAACACTAGGCCATGACGGTAAGACTTTGAAATCCACAACCAAAACAGCTGCTGGTATGCGTTCCATTGCCATACCAGAAGAGCTTGTCGAAGAACTAAAACGTCATAAGCTTGAACAAAAGAAACAACGTCTCAGATTAGGATCAATTTACACAGATATGAATTTTGTAAATGCATCAGAGGTTGGTACACCCATTAATCCTAGTAACCTTAGAAGGAATTTTAACAGCCTTATAAAAAAGGCGAATGCGGAAAAGATTCGTTTTCACGACCTCCGGCATACTCATGCCACGCTATTATTGCAACAAGGAGTTCATCCTAAGATTGTTTCTGAGCGACTTGGACACGCTGATACACGAATGACACTGGATCGCTATAGTCATCTTCTCCCAAATATGCAACGGGAGACAGCACAAAAATTCGGTGAACTACTGTATAGACGAAAGGATCATCTACCTAATTGTGACCAGAATAAAATTAATGAATCACAATTAGAGTACGTGACCAATTGGTGACCAGATGCCTATATATTGATGGATAGGGAAAGAGGATAAAACAAAAAAGCCCTTGATATCAAGGACTTTTGATGATGACCTGTGAGGGGTTCGAACCCCCGACCTCAACCCTGTCAAGGTTGCGCTCTCCCAGCTGAGCTAACAGATCTCTTATTAACTTACAAATCTAATTATAGTAAAAAAACTAAGAATGTCAATACCATTTTTTCTCCTTACTCACAAAACAAAAACGGAACATTAGTTCCTATTTAACTTGAATAAAGAACAATTGTTCGGTTATAATATAACTATAAACCAAAAGGAGTGATTACCATGGATGGGCTGCTAATCCGTTCAATTGAAGAACACATGCCAATTGAAATGATTTATCTTGCTGAAAACCAAGAACTTTCCCAAAGAAAGCTAATTGTAAAAGAAATAAACGATGACTACATCCGTGCCTATTGCCTGCTTCGCAAACAAATGCGCACGTTTAAGCGAGAAAACATCTTATCGATTATGCCGGAAACCCGTTCTCCTGGATCATACATCCATTAAATCTACCCTACCCTATCCTCCACAACCATTACCTTTCCTAGAGAATTACTACGTATTTATGATAAAATGCAGTTGTAAAAATGAACTACGGGGGACAATCCATGCAGTATCCAAAAGGCACAATCAAAGAATATAGTTTTTATAGCTCCGAACTACAAGAATCCATGCAGTTACTTATCTATCTACCTGCAAACTACTCACCATTGTACAAATACTCACTGCTAATTGCTCAAGACGGCAGAGATTATTTTCAGCTTGGACGAATCGGGCGATTAGCAGATGAGCTACTTTTTAAACAAGAAATTGAAAATATTATCATTGTTGGGGTACCCTATAAGGATGTAGCGGACCGTCGGCGGAAATATCATCCTAAAGGGGACCAAAACCAGCAATATATCCGTTTTCTTGCCCATGAATTAGTTCCCTTTCTCGATAAGGAATTTCCAACCTATCAGATGGGTTCCACTAGGGCGTTAATCGGTGATTCTCTTGGTGCGACCGTTTCTTTAATGACGGCATTACAATATCCGCATACATTTGGAAAGATATTACTCCAGTCACCATTGGTTGACCAGCACATTTTTAAACTGGTAGAAGACTTTAATGAAGGTCAACTTGTTGAGATTTACCATGTAATCGGTAATCAGGAAACGGAAGTCCAAACTACGGACGGGAAAGTACAAGACTTTATAAGTCCAAATAGGTTACTGGCTAAAAAAATACAAGCTAAACCAATTACATACTTTTATGAAGAATTTAATGGTAATCATACATGGACCTATTGGCAGCCTGATTTAAAACGGGCGCTTAAACTGTTTTTTTAAACTCCTATAGAAATTTTAATTTATTTAATGTATTTAGAAAATTTGCTATAATGATTGAAAGCGATTTTATTAATATTTTTCTAAAATAATTTTAATCTTTGGAGGTAACCGCATGAAATTTGGTGTTGTGATTTTCCCATCGAAAAAGCTTCAAGATGTAGTGAATTCTTATCGTAAACGTTACGATCCGCATTATGCTCTTATTCCTCCACACTTAACATTAAAAAGTGCTTTCGAAGCAACAGATGAAAGTGCCAAGAATTTTGCTGATAAACTGCGTAAAATTGCTGAAAAAACTAGCCCATTTTCTTTAAAAACGGCAAAAATCAGTTCCTTCAAACCAGTAAATAATGTAATTTATTTTAAGGTAGAGCCAACGGACGAACTCTTCACCCTACATTCGGAAATTAATCGTGAATTAAATGATGAAAATACAGAATACGCCTTTGTCCCTCATATTACGATTGGCCAAAAGTTGTCAAATGATGAACACTCTGATGTTTATGGGTCACTCCGGATGACAAAAATTGATCATGAAGAAACGATTGACCGCTTCCATTTGCTTTATCAATTAGATAATGGTTCTTGGACCGTTTATGAAACATTTCGTCTTGGAAAGGAATAGTAAAACGTGATAATTAAAGTTGTTGAAAATCAAAAAGAGCTTGAAGATGCTTTCTCTATCAGAAAAATTGTATTCGTACAGGAGCAAAATGTTCCAATCGAGGAGGAAATAGACCAATACGAGGATGACGCCACTCATTTTATTATGTATAGTGATAGCAAAAGTCCCATTGCTGCAGGAAGATTCCGTGTGGTTGAAGGTTATGGAAAAGTCGAGCGGATCTGTGTGGTAAAAGACGCCCGCAAGACCGGAGCTGGCAGATTGATGATGAACGCAATCGAAAACTTTGCCAAAGAACAAGGATTACACAAACTAAAACTACATGCCCAGACCCATGCAATTCCCTTTTATGCTGGACTTGGCTACGAGGTTGTATCAGAGGAATTTTTGGATGCTGGTATTCCTCATAAAACGATGGTCAAACAAATTCCTACAGAAGCACTTGCCGAATAAACGGCAAGTGCTTCTTTTTACTGGATAAATAATCAAATACTTCCCGAAGCCAGCTTGTTTTGTTAAGATAGAACATGTGTTATTTTCTTGAAATAGAGGTTTTAAAATATGAAAACAGCTTTCTATCAACAACAGCTTATCCGACTCTCACAATTGTCTCGAGATCAGTACCAAAAAATATATTTAGCAGGGAAAAATGGAGAACTTGTCTGTCCCACCTGCCATGAAAAAGTAAAATTATTTCTCGGTATCCAGATGGAGCCGCATTTTTTTCATGTCCAATCACCTGAAAAAAAATGCCTTGAACCTGCCCCCATTATAGTTTCGGATGATACGCCACATTATATTGAACGGAATGGTTTTAAAATCCCTCAAGGACGGACCATTACCGAGACACACACAAACCTAGAACTATTCCAACCTGCTAAACCGATTGAACACTCTGTTCCTTATACACCGCCTATGAAAAATATAGAGCAAGAATTGCCGCCCTATTTACGATTACTTGCTGAAAAAGGTGTGGTCCTTGATAAAAGCCAAGTAGAAGCCGTCATCCAAACAGATGGCTCATTACTAGTCCTAGCTGGGGCTGGAAGTGGAAAAACGCGTGTTTTAACAGCAAGGACGGCTTACATGCTTGAGGTGAAACAGGCAGATCCCGGTTCTATTATGCTTGTAACTTTCACCTCCAAGGCCGCTGCAGAAATGAAACATCGCCTACTATCCTATCCAAATATGCAGCAGCGAAAGATCAATCAGCTGGTGACCGGTACCTTCCACAGTATCTTCTATCGTATCTTAATGTTTCATGATTCCGCCAATTGGTCCTCTAATCATTTGCTTAAGAAAGATTGGCAGCGCGATAAAATTCTTAAAGAGGCTGGGAAAGCCCTCCAATTATCTGATAAGGAATTTGCCTATGATTTAGCCCTGCAGCAAATAGGCTTTTGGAAAAACTCCCTTCTCATGCCGAACGATGTCAAACCTACATCTGATTGGGAAGAGAGCGCGCTATTTTTATATAAAAAGTATGAGGAATATAAACAAACAGAAGGATTATTTGATTTTGACGATATGTTAATTGGCTGTTATCAATTATTTATTTCGTCCCCTTCCCTCTTAGAGTATTACCAGGAGAAGTTCCAATACTTCTTAATTGATGAATTTCAAGACATAAACAGGGTTCAATATGAGTTGATTAAACTGTTATCTGAAAAACATAAAAATGTATGTGCGGTCGGTGATGATGACCAGGCCATCTACTCCTTTAGAGGCAGTGACCCAAGTTATCTTTTAGATTTCGAAAAAGACTTTCCTAATGCAAAATTAGTTACACTTGAGCAGAATTATCGCTCTTCACATGAGATTGTCGCTGCTGCAAATCAAATGATTGCTTTAAATAAAAAACGCCGATTAAAACGCATGGAGGCACAATACACCTCTGGTATCCTTCCTCAATTATTTTTTCCTTATGATGAAGAAGAAGAGGCCACGATGATTGTGACCGATATTCAGGAGAGGATTTCCCAAGGTGCAAAACCCGGTGATTTTGCCATCCTTTATCGGACAAATGTCAGCTCCCGCGCCATCTTTGAGAGACTAGCAGCCTCAAACCTGCCTTTTAGGATTGACCAAGATGCCGAAGCATTTTACGATCGATTTATTGTTAGAAGTGCTCTTGCCTTTATGAAGGTCAGTTTAAATGAGGATGACCCGGGTGCCCTCGGTGATCTTTTGCCTTTATTATTTTTAAAACAAACGGTCCTAAAAGATTTAAAGGCCGAGAGCATCCTGAAGGATTGCAGCCTTCTTGAGGCACTTTCTCACTTAAAAACCGCCCACGCTTTTCAAGAGAAAAAATTAAAAAAGGCGGTTACTCTCATCCGCGGACTTAAACATTTAAGCCCATCTGTGGCAATTGAACAGATCGAGAAAGAAATAGGATTTCTTGATTTTCTAAAGAAACGCGGGAATGAATCGAGCAAGCTCGAAAAAGGCTCTGATGATCTAAAGGATCTTAAAGTTGCAGCAAAAAGCTTCACAACAATTGAAGCTTTGTTAGAACACGCGCAGCATATGTCGGCCATGAATAAAGAAATTAAGAATATGAGTAGGCATTTCACTGATGCGATTACGCTTAGTACCATTCACCGGGCAAAAGGGCTGGAATATAAAACCGTCTATTTGATCAGTGCAGTAGACGGCAGTTTACCGCACGATTTTGCTCTTGAATCTTACCGTGCTGGCGATCCTGACCCGCTGGAAGAAGAAAGAAGATTATTTTATGTAGCGATGACAAGGGCAAAAGAGGAGCTGTTAATCTCTATTCCAAGTAACAGACGAGGAAAGAAAGCAAATCGCTCCAGATTTTTAGCTCCCATTAATAAAAAGAGGAAGACCAATTAATTTTTATGTACAGTTTGGTCCTCTTTTACTCTCGGCATTAGCCAGTTTAGATGGTACAAGGATTCTCTTGTACCATTTTCACAAAAAACTTTAATGCTTTAATACTTTATTAACAAATTTCAGCATAATATTAACAAAAATTTGAGGATATTAACAAATTTCAGAGCAATATTAACAAAATTCGGTACGTTATTAACAATTTTCGGGATATATAAACAAATCCCCTAAAACAAAAAAAAGACAGTCGCACTATACGCACGCCTATCCTGATTCCTTAATTCGAACAAACCATACCGCCCGGAAACGGCTTTCTTTTTATTTTTTATTCATCATTTGAGCAATTGTATTAAAATCAAGCTGTTTGCCATCGTTAACAATGGATTTCACAATTTGGTCTTCCATCTCTTTGCTTACCGGTTTATTAGCAATTTGCGATACTCTCTGAATAACATTACGGACTGTTTTCTCATCTTTAAAATTCGCATTTTGTAAAGAATTAGCTAAATCAAAAATATCTTTCATATTAACGCCAGTTTTCTTTTCAATGTTCTTAAAAAATCCATTATCCATGTTTGAATGTCACGCTCCTTCATAAACTACTTTATTCTATGAAGGAGTAAAAAAAAGGTGATGAAATGGGTTGAAAACCCTAACCCACTAAAACAGAAAGGGCTGGCCCTTTTTAGGTCCAGCCCCCTCCATCATTGTTGATTAATAGAAGCTTGCGCCAACAATGATTAAAAGAATGAATAATACTACGATAAGCACGAAAGTGGAACCGTAGCCATAACCGCCGCCGTAGCCGTAGCCGCCATATCCGAAGCACATAGACTGTCACCTCACTTTCGGTAATCTCATTAATAACATATGAAATTACTTAATCATGTGTACTAGGCATGACTCCTAATGGGAAAATTGGCTATAAAAATGAGTATTTCACCCTTTTGGCTTAAAAATTAATGCGCCAATAAACCCAAATATAATGGCTGCAGAAATCCCTGAGCTCGTTACTTGGAACATCCCTGTTAAAACGCCGATAATTCCATGTGCTTGAGCATCCTGGAGTGCCCCATGAACCAAAGAATTTCCAAAGCTGGTAATCGGAATGGTCGCTCCTGCACCGGCAAAATCAACCAGTGGCTCATACAACCCCAATCCATCTAAAACCGCACCAGCCACCACCAGCAAGCTCATCGTATGACCCGGTGTGAGTTTAGCGACATCAAATAATAATTGCCCCACCACACAAATTAACCCGCCTACTACAAAAGCCCAAAAGAACATTGCGAGCATGGACTCACCCCTTTTCTCCATTCATCTCGATTGAGACCGCGTGGGCGATACATGGAATGGAATCTTTTTGCTGAAAGCTAAGCGGGGACAATAATGCTCCTGTAGCAACGACTAATATTCGTTTATATGTCCCCTTTTTCATTTCATTTAGTAAATGTCCGTATAATACAGTTGCCGAACATCCGGCTCCGCTGCCGCCAGCCATTACCGGCTGGTCTTCCTTATACATTAATAAACCACAATCCTGAAACTGTCCTTGTGCCAATTTCAATCCACTTTTATTCAACAATTCAGCCGTAGTATTATGACCTATCCTCCCAAGGTCTCCAGTTACAATCAAATCATAATAAGACGGATCTAATTTGAGGTCTCGAAAGTGCGCGATAATGGTATCCGCTGCTGCAGGCGCCATCGCCCCGCCCATATTAAAAGGGTCAGATAAACCCATATCAATGACTTTTCCAATTGTTGCCGATGTTGTTACCGGATGATCCATACCAGGTTTATTCGTTTCCACAAGAGCTACTCCTGCTCCGGTTATTGTCCATTGTGCAGTAGGTGGTTTCTGCCCGCCATATTCAGTAGGATAACGGAACTGCTTTTCAACAGCGGAATTATGGCTTGATGCCCCAGTTAAAACATAGTTTGCTCCCTGATAATTTACCACAAAGGATGAGAGTGCTAATCCCTCCATGGATGTGGAGCAGGCACCAAACAAACCAAAGTAGGGAATCTGCATTGTCCTTGCAGCAAAGCTTGTGGGAGTTATTTGATTAATCAGGTCACCGGCAAATAAAAACTGAACCTGCTCCTTTTGGATTTTCCCTTTTTTAAGAGCTACCTTAATCGCTTCTTCAAGTAATATTCGGTGGGCTTTTTCGTAAGATTCTTGTCCCATCCATAAATCGTCGTACAGCAAGTCAAAGTCACTTGAGAGGTTACCGTTTGCTTCAAACGGTCCCCCTGTTACCCCTGTTGCTGTAATCATTGGCCGATTGTCAAAAACCCATGATTGCTGCCCCTTTAACAATTACAAAACCCCCCACATCACAAGTAGCGTCTTAATTAATGCAACAACAAATGCCGAAAATACTCCGAATAAAATAACTGAACCTGCAAGTTTAAACATATTTCCACCTACACCGAGTACAAATCCTTCCGTCCGGTGTTCAATAGCTGCAGAGATCACAGAATTACCGAATCCCGTTACCGGTACAGCACTTCCTGCACCAGCAAATTGGCCAATATGATCATAAACTCCAAAGCCTGTTAACAGCATCGAGAAAAAGACCATGGTTGCAACGGTTGGATTTCCTACGTTCTGCTCGGTGAAGTTAAAATAATATATGTAAAAATAACTAACCGCTTGGCCAATCAGGCAAATTAGCCCGCCAACTAAAAATGCCTTAATACAATTTTTTAAAACTGGACGCTTCAGTTCATGCTTTTGTTGAAGGGTTTGATAGTTTTTCTGCTGAGGGGTCATTTTTTTCTGCTTGCTGGCCATTCCGATACATCCTTTCTTACTTCATATCTTCCGTCATTTTCACAATTTCCTCTAAACGTTTTTCAGCCTTGGAATGTGATAACCTACCCGATTTCATTTTTTCATTCAGTCTCACTGCTTCCAGGAAAATCTTATAATCGCTTGATACCGTAAAGTTTTCCTTTGGATGTTCTTCTTCTAACTTCTTATTTAGATTTTTTTCGATTGTCTTCATCTTAAATCGGTGCATATGCTTTACTTTATAGACCACTAATGTATCTTTATCACCTTTGACGACAGCGACATCATACAGCTCCGGTAAAGAACTTACATCTCTTTTAATATCCTCTACCCGATCGTCATTCTTTTTCCTCTCGGTACTAAGCGGGGTCGGGTTTGTCGTTTTCATCAACGCCATTTGGCTTTCTTTAACAGGCTGATTCTGAGTACATGCTGTCAAGAATAACAAACTCGTCCATACAAACAATTGATAGGCAGATTTCATCTTGTTCACTTTCCTTGTCTCGTTAAGTGGTTGAATACTACTTTAGTTTTTTCGAAAACCGGTAAAATTATGACTGAATCCCATGCCACATTAAATAAAAAAACTACCAAAATTACCAGCAGTTTACCATTACTTTTAATTTGGTTCGCCTATAAACTTCTTTAGGCGCTGGAGCTGATGTCGACAGTCCGAAATTTTATATTTCCTAAACGATAAAAAAGCCTGCTAAAAAAGATAGCAGGCTTTGACTTTCTAAAGAATATGGTATCCAGAGTCAACATGGATGTTTTCACCAGTTATGCCGCGAGAAAAATCACTGAAAAGGAATACAGCCGTGTCACCGACTTCTTCTGGAGTTGTCGTTCTCCGTAATGGTGCTTTTGCTTCAATCTCACTTAAAATCGAATTGAATTCTCCAATTGCTTTTGCTGATAAGGTCCGAATCGGGCCCGCTGAGATGGAATTCACACGAATACCATCTTTTCCTAAATCAGCAGCCAAGTAGCGGACACTAGCATCCAATGAGGCCTTTGCAACACCCATAACATTATAATTTGGAATAGCGCGCTCACCGCCTAAGTAGGTTAGCGTGACAATACTTCCCCCTTCAGTCATCAATCCACGTGCTACCTTTGCTACAGCAGTCAACGAATAGGAACTGATATTTTGGGCCAGCAGGAATCCATCTCTTGAAGTATTAGCGAATTCACCTTTTAAATCCTCTGTCTTTGCAAAAGCGATACAGTGTGCTAGACCGTGAATGGTACCTACTGCTTCCTTAATTTCAGCAAAGCAGGTTTCAATTGCTTCGTCACTTGTTACATCGCAAGGAAGCACAAGGGTTCCCTCTGCTTCTAGTGAGTCAGCTAACTCACGAACACTACTTTCAATTCTTTCTCCAGCATATGTAAAAATTAATCGTGCGCCTGCAGTATGAAGCGAACGGGCAATGCCCCAAGCGATACTGCGTTTATTAGCTACACCCATCACAACAAAAGTTTTTCCAGAAAGATTCATATTTATAAAGTCCTCCTACTATAATTACATGATATTAGTACTTGGTACTAATTTTACACTAATTCACTATAAATGAAAAGGTTCGGTTACTATTCTTCCCAAAACTCTTTAGCGCGTCTCACAAAATTCCAATTCCCGTTTCAATTCCACTACATACTCCTTTGACCCAGTGACAATTAATCGATCATCTAGTTCCAACTCTGTATCACCATGTGGGACAATAGAATCCTTTCCTCTAAAAATCCGAACAAAAATCACGTCACCTGTAAACGGAAATCGCCGCAAAGGCATTCCACTAAAATGGCTGTTTACCATCCTGATTTCGTATAAGCCTGTCTCTTGATTCGTTAAGATATTCATAACGGTTGGAGATTCGATCAAGGCACGGAGCAGTGTTTTCGTCGACATAAACGAAGAGAACACTTCAATATTTTGAGCACGAAGGGTTTGTTCCAACTCGATGCTCTCAATTCGGGCTATGACCCTGGAAACTCCATGTTCCTTGGCTTCAAGTGACAAACTTGCATTTAATTTCTCATCCCCAGTAGAAACGACTACAATGTCTGATTTGAAAGCATTTGTTTTAGAAATAGACTCACTCGAATAGTCGATGATTTCGACAATTTCAAAGAGTGAATCAGCAATTTGTTTATTTGATTTTTCCATTTTTGTATGATATAGAATCGGATCATACAGGCCTGACTTTAATTCTTGCGATAAAGATAGCGTTACCTGGTTTGCCCCTAATAATGCCACACTTACCTTTTTACTCGCTGCCGCCTCCATTGGGAAAAGTTTTTTGAAAACAATCGGTGTAAAAATTGATGTTATCACAGCCACCAAAATTAAAGTACCACTCATTTGTGAGGTTATGACTTCCATTCTTTCCCCAATCGTTGCCGCAGCGATCACAAGCGAAAGAGTAGAGGTTAGCAAAAAGCCGGAAGATAGAACTGTTTTGGTATCATACCAAATTTTTAATAGGTACACTGGCACAATCTTTGATAACAACAGCCCGATTAATAAAAGCGGTATGAGCAGAAGGAGCTTCTTTTCGCTAAAAAGTGACCAAACATCTAGATTTACCCCGACCATCACGAAAAAAATAGGGATTAAAAAGCCATAACCAAAGGAGTCCAGCTTATGGACCAGTTCTTGGTTTGGGGATAGTAAGGAAACTAATACACCTGCTAAAAAAGCTCCCAGAATATTCTCCGCTCCGACTGTCTCCGATAACCCTACCAATACAATAATCAGTGTAAAAACTGCCCTAGTACCAATTTGCACAGTTCCCGTCGATAATGTTTCAATAAAGGTACGTGTTTTAAATTTCTTACCAATAACATAAAGAACAATTCCAGCTCCAAATAAGATCAAGAGCAGCCATGTATTTCCATGCCCTGCCTCATTTATGGAAACAAAAACGGCTAATAAAATCATGGTTACTAAATCTGCTAGGACCGCAACAAGCAAGATAATTTGCCCAATAACTGTTTTCATTAAATGGGCCTCTTTTAAGGTTGGTACTACTACTCCTAGAGAAATGGTTGAGATAATTAAGGTCATTAAAAAGGCATTGTGAATAAATCCTGCTAAAACAAATAAATAAGAGAGAATTAAGGAAAATATAAAAATTCCGGCAAAAATGGCCGTTGCTGCTACAAAGGTATTGGGTTCCCTTTTTCCATTCGCCAGTATTTCCCTTTTTTTGCTGCCGCTGAAAGCTGTAAAATCAATTTCCAGTCCGCTTAAAAACATAAGGAAAATGAAGCCAAGGGTCGAAAGAGTGGATAGCCAGACATCTTGATGGACAATATCAAAGCCGGTTTTTCCAATAATCAGACCCATAATAATTTCAGCAACCACCACGGGTATAATATTCAATTTAAATCGATGGAGGATAATTGGCGTTAAAAATGCGGTTGTCACAACAATAAGCAAAGAAAGAACAGAAACATGTTGTTCCATTATGTTACCACCTTTCAAACCTAGATTTCTTTCTTATAAAAGAAAACGATTAAACTAAAGATAAAATACGAACTAAAAGGGGGAAATCCTATGAAAATTGATATAATCGGTGACATTCATGGTTGCTTTGATGAGTTTAAAGTCTTAACCTCACAACTCGGTTATAGTTGGGAGACTGGGCTGCCCGTTCATCACAACGGGAGGAAGCTGGGCTTTGTCGGTGACTTAACTGACAGAGGCCCAAAATCCCTCCAGGTTATTGACACCATTTGGCAGCTCGTCGTAAAACAGCAAAACGCCCATTACACACCAGGTAATCATTGCAATAAGCTCTACCGCTATTTTCTAGGCAATAAAGTACAGGTGACGCACGGACTTGAAACCACAGTGGCAGAATATGAATCATTATATAAAAAAGAGCAGGATTCCATTCGAAAAAAATTTATCGAGCTTTATGAAAAAGCCCCACTTTATTTAGTATTAGACAATGGTAAGCTTGTTATCGCCCATGCTGGAATTAAAAAAGAATATATTGGTCAAACACATGGAAAAGTAAAAGAATTTGTCCTTTATGGTGATATTACTGGTAAAAAAAATCCGGATGGAACACCCGTTAGGTTGGATTGGGCAAAAAGTTATCATGGCGATGCCTGTATAGTTTATGGTCATACTCCGGTAAAAGAGCCCCGTATTATTAATAATACGTATAACATTGATACAGGAGCTGTGTTTGGCGGTAAATTGACGGCATTACGTTATCCAGAAATGGAATTGGTTTCTGTTCCTTCTACTATGCCATACATTGAAGAAAAATTTAAACAATTTGATTAGAAAAGCGGAAGCACCTTTTAGAGCGTATGGCCTGGAGTTCAACTAAGATTAAGGAAGTAACACGGAGAGCAAAAGCGATTCGATGTTGACCTATTGTAGGGAGACGTGCGATGGGCCCCTAGCCGCCGGGTGCTGGAGCTGGACAATTCTTCTCAAAGCAAGACCAAAAGGCTGACTGCTAATTAAGCTGGTCAGCCTCTAATAAATGAATCATATCTTCTGGCGGAACAGCCGAGAAGGACATTTGCTCTTTATAAAAGGGATGAGGGAATTGAATTTTTTTACAATGAAGGGCTTGCCGTTTGATTAAGGCGGTATCTCCTCCATATAAATCATCTCCGAGCAGCGGATGTCCAAAATAGGACATATGAACTCTTATCTGGTGGGTCCGGCCTGTTTCTAGTCCTAGCTCGATATGAGTAAATGTTGAATACCTCTTTATGACCCGATAATGGGTACACGCATATTGACCATCAGTCCGTACTTCCCGTTCAATAATGCTATCCTGCTTTCTTCCAATCGGTTCAATAATGCTTCCATGATCAGAGACAAGTAAACCTCCCGCAAAAGCTTCATATGTTCGTTTCACTAATCCATTTTGCTGCATTTTACTAAATAAATGATGAACATGGCGGTGCTTGGCAATTAATACAATTCCCGACGTGTCACGGTCCAGTCTTGTGACGATATGGGAAGTGGCTTGTATGCCCTTTCTCTGGTAATAGCCCACAAGTGCATTTGCAAGACTGCCATTCGGATGTTCACGGGAAGGGATTGTATTCATCATTGCCGGTTTGTTTACTACAAGTAAAAAATCATCTTCATACAAAACGGACAACGGGATATCCTCTGCCTTTACTCCCTCACTTGGGATTTCAGCAGGAAAAATGACCGTTAACGAATCACCTTCGTTTAGGCGATATCTTACATTTACTTCCTCATGATTTACAAGAATAAAGCCGCCCTTAAATTTAATGTCCGTTAAAGCGATTCGGGAGATTTCCTTTTGTTTTAAGAATTCCTTTATTGGTTTACCTGCACTGGACTCATCAATGATCCAGTTCAATTTAAAACGTGTTTCCATCAGTAAGGTCCTCCGGCTTAATCAGAGATAAATGAATCATGGACCCTTTTCCAAAATGGAAACGGTCTGAAACGGGCAAAACGGATTTTTTCCTCAGGCACCCTGAATTGAATTGATTTTACATCCTTATGAAGTAACGTCAGGTGATCAATCGTAATTTGAAAATCTGATTTTTTAACTGGCTTAAGCATACAGGTATGATGTGCTGGCAGAATTAGCGGTGAGCCAACTGTCCGAAACACTTTGTTATTAATGGAGGCCATTTCCGCAACTTGTATGGCTGAGATGGACGGATGAATAATTGCGCCGCCAAGCGCTTTATTATAAGCTGTACTTCCAGATGGAGTAGAAACACAAAGGCCATCACCACGGAAACGTTCAAAATGTTGTCCACGAATTTCAACGTCCATGACAAGGGTACCTTCCACACTTTTCACCGTTGATTCATTAAGCGCTAAGTACCGGGATTCTTTTCCGGCATGGGTGTATCGGATAATGACTTCAAGGAGAGGGTATTCTACGACTTGGAAGGGAGTTTTCGCAATAGCGATGACTAGCTTTTCAATTTCATCCGGTATCCAATCTGCGTAGAATCCTAGATGCCCAGTATGTATTCCGACGAAAGCTGTTTTACTTAAACGGCTGCTATAGCGATGGAATGCATAAAGAAGGGTCCCGTCACCGCCAATGGAAACAACAATATCAGGCTGGTCTTCATCGTAGATAAGGTCAAAATCAAGTAAATATGTCCTCATTTTATGCATTAAGATATTGGACTTTTGATCTCCTTTTGATGTAATCGCAAATTTCATCTTATTTTCTCCTTCAAAATAGGCTTTCAAAAGGAAAACAGGCTTTTACGTTAGTTTTTTTCCTCTTGTGTCAATTCCTTTTTCCGTGTAAAAAATGCTTGTGCTTCCTGAATCTCACCTCGTATTAATGACATTTCCTCGTCTAAACGAAATGCTGCTTCTGCTGCTCTTTGTAATCTCATTTTAATATCGGAAGGAAATACCCCTTTATATTTATAGTTAAGGGAATGTTCGATTGTGGCCCAGAAATTCATCGCCAAAGTCCGAATTTGTATTTCAGCAAGGATTTTCTTTTCCCCATGAATAGTTTGGACGGGATATAGAATGACCACATGGTAAGAGCGGTACCCACTTGTTTTTTCATGAGAGATATAATCTCTTTCTTCAACAATTTCAAGATCATTGCGGTTCCTTAATAGATTAACCACAGTATGTATATCATCAACAAACTGACACATAATCCGCATTCCGGCAATATCCTGCATTTCCTCTTCCAGGCTTTCAAGCGGAATCCCTTTTTGATTCGCTTTATCGAGAATACTGGCTATTGGTTTAACTCGTCCTGTTACAAACTCAATCGGTGAATGAGAAGAATCAAACTCGTATTGCCCCCTCATTCCTTTTAATTTCACCTTTAATTCTGATACAGCCTGCTTATAAGGGGCTAAAAATTGATCCCAGTGCTTCATGGTTCCACCTCGAAAAACAATATCGTTAGAAAGGGGCAAACTTTTACTATTTCGCCTTTATTCAAGCTAAACGGATAAGAAAAATTCCTCAACCTTCGTTACCAATTCATCACCATAGTTACTGTTACCTTTAATATTACTTAGGATATACTCTAATTCGTCATGAAAATTTATAAGTTCAATTTGTTGCTTATTTGATCTAACTAAAACAGATAGCCTTCGCTCATTTGCCGTTTTTAAATAAGACCATAGATCTTCTGATAAAACAATATATGTATAGTCTTCTTGATCTTCCATAAGATAAATAAATGCGCTATTATCCGAATCAACAAGTATTTGTTCACCGGGAATTAACCCGTTAATAGGTTCATTCGTTTCTAAAATTAGCTCTGAATCCGTTAAATCTGCTGTTTGAATTATTATTTTCTTCTTCATGATTTAAACCTCCATCTTTCACCTTCCTATTTTAGCATAATCAGACCATTTCTCCCAAGGATTGCTTTTTTAAAATGCACAAGAATCAGAAACTAGACAACAGCCAAAGTTCATCGGTATGATGAAATCATCTATTTGGTGAAAGGAAGAAATCGGATGTCACAAAATATCGAAATTGAGTTTAAAAACCTGCTCACAAAAGCAGAATATGAAAGAATTTTAGTGGCGTTTAACATAACGGACAATCAGATTTTCACACAGGAGAACTTATACTTTGATACAGCTGATTTTGCGTTAAAGAATATTAAATGTGCATTAAGGATTCGAAAAAAAGGCACAGACTATGTAATGACTCTTAAACAGCCAAGAGAAATTGGGCTTCTTGAAACTAATCAAAGATTAACCATTGAGGAAGCATCTGCAGCTATTCATAATGGCAGTCTGCCAGGGGGACAAATAAAACAATTAATTGAAGAAAATAACATCCCGTTTGCCAAGATTGAATATTTTGGCTCACTGGTCACCAATCGGGCTGAAATTGTCTATGAGAATGGACTGCTCGTTCTTGACCACAGTATTTATCTCCAGCACGAAGATTATGAAATAGAATATGAAGTTAAAGATTATCAGGAAGGCCTAATAAACTTTCATGCCCTTCTAAACCGATTTAAGATCCCAGAACGTCATACCGACAATAAAGTCCAACGCTTTTATAACCAAAAAAATAAACAAACAAAATGAATTAGCCTCAGCTTTTTTTTATATAAAAAAATATACAGCTTAAAAATCCGTCCTCTCAAGGCAATTCATTTGAGATATGAATTGGGCATTGTTAAAATATGAATACAATATAGATGAAAGGAGTTGTCAACATGATTGATAAAAAGCTTACACCATTCGAAGTAATTGGTGAAGATACATTACACCGTCTTGTCGACACTTTCTATAGCCTTGTTGCACAACATCCTGACCTTGCGCCCATATTTCCAAATCAATTCTCAGAAATTGCCCGGAAACAAAAGCAGTTTTTAACCCAATATTTAGGAGGTCCTCCTCTCTATACAGAAGAACATGGTCACCCGATGATGCGAGCACGTCATTTGCCATTTCCAGTTACCCCCACCCGTGCAACGGCTTGGTTGTCCTGTATGAAGAAAGCAATGGATTTCATCGGATTAGAAGGACCGGTAAGGGAAGAATTTTACGCGCGGCTAAACCTTACGGCTCAACATATGATTAACACGCCTGATGATGGTGAGATTATGGGTGAAAATCGTGAATAATTCTTCATCCCCTGTTCCCAAGAATCATTTCAGAGGCAATGAAAAAAAGCCAATCGAAATTTATATGTTTATTGATCCGTTATGTCCCGAATGCTGGGCATTAGAGCCGATTCTCAAAAAACTTAAAATTGAATACGGCCGGTACTTTTCCATAAAACATGTATTAAGTGGCCGATTAGCAAATTTAAATTTGAGTAAAAAGAAGAATTATGAGAATATCGCTCAAGTTTGGGAAAAAACAGGCAGCAGATCAGGAATGTCATGTGATGGTACACTTTGGCTGGAGAATCCGATTGATAATCCTTACATTGTTTCAATTGCGATTAAAGCTGCAGAATTACAGGGTAGACGAGCGGGATTACGTTTCTTCCGCAAAATTCAGGAAATGTTATTTTTAGAAAAACAGAACCCTTCAAACCTTGAGGTATTAAAGAAATGTGCGGATCATTCTGGTTTAGATGTCGAGGAATTCATGAAAGATATTCATTCCGACAGCGCGGCCAAAGCCTTTCAATGTGATTTAAAAATAACTTCTGAAATGGATGTAAATGAAATTCCAACCCTCGTATTTTTTAATGAAAATATTGAGGATGAAGGAATTAAAATTACCGGTTCGTACCCCTATGAGGTATATGTACAAATTCTAGAAGAGATGCTTTCTGAAAGCCCTGAAAAATCTCCACCACCGCCACTAGAAGCTTTTCTTAAATTTTTTAAGCTTGTTGCTTCTAAAGAAATTGCTGTTGTTTATAATATGTCTATTTCGCAAATTGAACGGGAAATGAAGAAGCTTTTGTTGAAACAGGTGGTTGAGCAAATACCGGCAAAATACGGTACCTTTTGGCGATATATTGATGAATAGACAAATGTCATCACAATGATTGACATTTGTTTTTTTTACATTAATCTCGTCTGTTCAATTCCCCTCCAGATGCTTCAATCAACAGAGTAAGTAAAATTTATTCATCAATCACCTTCTAGTTCAGCCTCAGAGCTGTTCTTAAGGTCTTTACTTATATCCATTGGAAACGAAAATGCCTTGCAGCTTTACGGCTGCAAGGCATTTTTCTATTATTACGAACAAAGGGGATGGGAGAAATTTTTCACGGTCAAACAAAGGGGTATATGTTTGTTGTGATCAACTTCACGTATAAAATATACCATGCGGGATTAGCATGTGACAATAAGTTTGTGCTTTATTTCACATAATTGTCAAAAAGTAATAAATTCACCTAATCGACAATAGATATTACTATAAGTAATAGAAAAGGTGGAAGTTTTATGAGCAAATTACCTTATATTATCATGATTCTTTTTATTATTATTGCCTTTTTTCTTAATCTCCTGGCATTGATACACATTTTCCCCATGCTGCTGAGTTTTCCTATTCTGTTTATATCCATTCTAATTTTAATTGTTTATCTAAATGATCGGAGGCGGTTTAGAGGTTTTTAAAAGGATGGAGCCCTTGAGCCCCATCCTTTTTTTGATAAGCTATATCTTGGTTCGTTATCCAGCTTCAGCGTCCCGCTACTATTAAATTGCGCTAATCGGGTGCCTTTGCTTTTCTTATCCTAATAGTTTTTCTAATTCATTTAATTTTTCTTCAAATACCTTACATGCATCCTTAATTGGGGCAGCACTGGTCATATCGACTCCTGCTCTTTTAAGGACTTCAATTGGATAGTCGGAACTTCCAGCACTTAGGAATTCTTCAATATACCGCTTCACAGCCGGCTCGCCTTCTTCTAAAATCTGTTTGCTTAATGCTGTGGCTGCACTAAACCCAGTTGCATATTGATAGACATAATAATTGTAATAAAAATGCGGAATTCTTGCCCATTCCAAACCGATTTCTTCATCAATCAAAATATCTTCTTCACCATAATACTTCTTATTTAAAGCATAATAAGCCTCAGTCAAAGAATCAGCAGTCAATGCCTCATTATTTTGTGCCTTTTGATGGATTAGATGTTCAAATTCAGCAAACATAGTCTGACGGAACACAGTTCCTCTAAAGCCCTCTAAATAGTGATTCAATAGATAGATCCTTTTTTGTTCGTCCTCAATGGTTTTTAATAAATAGTCATTAAGCAGTGCCTCATTACAAGTTGAAGCCACTTCTGCCACAAAGATCGAGTAATTCCCGTATGCATACGGCTGATTTTTACGTGTATAAAAGCTATGCACAGAGTGGCCAAATTCATGGGCAAGCGTAAATAAATTATTTACATTATCCTGCCAGTTCATCAAGATATATGGATGAGTACCGTAGGCACCGGATGAATAGGCACCACTGCGTTTGCCCTTGTTTTCATGGACATCCACCCAGCGGTTTTCGAATCCTTCTTTTAGGATTTTCGAATACTCCTCCCCTAATGGTGCGAGACCCTTGATTACCAAATCCTTTGCATCCTCATACTTGATTTCCATCTTTACATCCTTCACCAGCGGTGTGTACAAATCATACATATGAAGTTCTTCAAGCCCAAGTACCTTTTTCCGCAGCTTTACATAACGATGTAACAAATGAAGATTTTCCGTTACGGTTTCAACTAAATTATCGTAAACACTTTCTGGTATGTTATTTGCTGATAATGCCGCATGTCTTGCTGAATCATATTTCCGAACTCTCGCATTAAAATTATCCTTTTTTACATTCCCACTAAGTGTACTTGCAAATGTATTCTTAAATGCTCCATAGGTTTTATATACAGCCTGAAAAGCATCACGTCTAACACGCTGATCTGCACTTTCTAAGAAGCGGCTGTATCGCCCATGAGTTACCTCAACCTCTTCTCCGTTTTCATCTTGAATGGTTGGAAATTCTATGTCCGCATTATTCAACATACCAAATGTATTACTTGAGGCATCCATTATTTCACTTGCCTCAGCCAACAGTGCTTCCTGTTCTGCACTTAGCACATGCGGTCTTTGTAAATTGATTTCTTCCAGCGCGTGTTTATATAATTTTAACTCTGGCTGTTCATTTAAGAAGTTATTTACCTTCTCCTCGTCAATTGAGAGAATTTCCGGGACAATAAAGGCTAGCTGACTTGCTGCTTGGGAATAGAGATTTTTCATTCTATCATCTAAGCCTTGGTAAAAGGAGTTTGTTGTATCTTGGTCGTAGCGCATATGTGAATATGTATAAAGCTTGCCGATCCGTTCTAACAATTTGTCTTGAAACTGTAAGGCTTGATAGAGCGTTTCAGCACTCTCTCCTAATTTGCCTTCGTACTGCTTTATCTGAGATATTTGATTCTTAATTTCTTGATATTCTTTTTCCCAATCCTGGTCACTAGCAAAGATATCTTCTAATTTCCATGTGTCCTCAACTGGAATTTCACTTCTTGCTGGCAGCTGTTTTACTTTAGTTTCATTGGCCATTTATTTATCCTCCATTCATTTTACTTGGAAAAACTTACTATTAACATATTCTCCTTTTTTACCCTTTTTCCTCTAAAACTAATCTAAATACCCTCCTACTATATTATGCCCAAAAGGCGATTATTAGTATTAATTTCCCACCTTTATGACTTCGCTAACATTTTATCATATTGAGCTAAGAAAACCTGTTTGGCTTCATCTCTTTCACGATTTGTTTGCGGGATTAAGATTTTCCTTTGTACTTCAAATATCTTGTCGTCCCTCCTATTTAGGAGGTTCAATTTCTCAAGAAGCTCTAAATATTCAATTATTGCCGAGAATGGATTTACATGATCTAGTTGAGGGTAGTTGCGAATGGTAAGCTGTTTTTTATAGATTCTCTTTTGAAAGGAAGCATAAATTTCCTTTAGCGAGATACGGTCTTGAGGATTTTTGTTAACTAAAATATCAACGAATAAATAAATTTGCCAAATAAACGGAGGTGTTTGAATAAGAACAGAATGGGCAACTGGCAGACCAATTTCAGGTGGGAGCAGAAAGAGGTTTAACCCCTGGTTATAGACCTCCTGCAGAAATGGCCTATCCCCTGCACTTGGATGAAGCGCCCAGTTGAAAATATATCTTTCCATTTCTCTATTCCAGCTTACTAGGGTTGGGGGATAATCATGATTGGGTTCTAGTATAGAATCTAGTGCAAGGGTTTGAATTGGTAGTGATGATACATGTGCGAAAGAGTTTTTGATGGAGATGGGAGATATCGACTCCACTAGTTGAAAGAGTTGTTTTTCGGGACCATAAGCGGGGATATAGAGTCGTCCGGATGATGAAGGTCTTAAAAATGAATAATGAAAGTTTGACAATGTGATAAGATTTTTACGTTTTTGATGAAGATGGCTGCTAGATAGGACCCAGAACGGTGTGTAACCATTCTCTAAATAAGCAATCGTCCTTTTCCTAAAAACTTTATCTGGTAAGGAAGAACATTGGTACTCTAGTGCAAACTTCTGTCCTTTATATTTGAACATTATATCTGGTCGTTGCTGGATGTTACGGTCATAATATTCTAACACGGACGGAATATTTTGTTTAACAAGCCATTGGAAAAGCTGCCTCTTCCCTGCTAAATGTTCAAATGATTCATTTTCAAAAAATTCACGGCATTGGGTACCCTGTTTATGGGCAAAATGAAAGATTCTTTGATCTCCCAGTTTTAACAGAACCGTTTCCCTGCAAATCGGACAAACGAATTCTTCTTTGCTACGCAATGACATTAGTGTTTCTTTCCTATAATCAAAGCCTAAACAAATCTTTTTACCTGTTTTGGTTAATGCAGTTAACAAATCATTCCCCTCCTTTTATACTATTAATTCGACTATCGCCCTGTATTTCCTTTTAATTATAAAAAAAACTCGTCAGTTTTTCGACGAGTTTCAACATTTCACGACTTAAAGTAGTGGTGATAAGAGTCTAGCAGTTGATTCTAAGATTCTAAATCCAATATGCCGTTGCTGAAAAGTTTCCAAATCGAGCTCTCGTGCAAACTTTAAATCATTGATATATTCCTCAACAAGCTCTTCTGTACTTTTTGTCCGAAACAAAAACGCATTAACTTCAAAATTCAAGTGAAAGCTTCTCATATCCATATTAGAGGTACCAATCGAAGCGAGTTCGTTATCGACAATAACAATTTTGCTGTGCATAAACCCGCGTTGATATTCGTATACCTTTACACCTGCTTCCAGCAGTTCCGGAAAATAAGACCTTGATGCATGAAAAACGATTCGTTTATCTGGCCGGTTGGGTACCAGCAGTCTTACATCAACACCGCTCAAAGCAGCCACTTTGATGGCTGAGAATATATCTTCATCTGGAATAAAGTAAGGGGATGCAATCCAAACAGATTTTTCTGCAGAAGCAATCATGGAAAAAAAGATGTTTTTAATGACACTCCATTCATTATCAGGACCGCCTGCAATAAGCTGAACTCCACCATGATGTTTATAATCTATTTGAGGTGAAAGGTATTCGGCCGTTAAGAAACTATGATTGGTCATATAATACCAGTCTTGTAAAAAAATTAATTGGAGTGTTCGGACTGCTTCGCCCTTGAGCATTAAATGGGTATCGCGCCAAAAGCCAATTTCTTTGTTTCTGCCTAAATATTCATCACCAATATTCAAGCCGCCGACAAAGCCAATGTTTCCATCAATGACAATTATCTTTCGATGATTACGAAAGTTAAATTTATTATTTAAAAAAGGCAATTTTACAGGACCAAACGAAACGGCCTCAATGCCCGCATTTCTCAAAGCATTAATATAGTTTTTAGAGAGCTGCCAAGAACCGACAGCATCAAAAAGAAAACGAATCTTAACCCCTTCACTTGCCTTTTGAATTAAGATTTCTTTTATTTCTTGGCCAATCTGATCATGACGAACAATATAATATTCTAAGTGAATATGATGCCGGGCCCTTTTTAGTTGTTCGATAATATGTTGAAAGGTTTCTTCTCCATTAGTTAAAACCTTTGTAGCGGTATCAAAGGAGATCGGACTATTCCCTAGTTTCTGAGCCAGCTTAAATAACTTTCCTTGATGCTGCCCCATCAAATTGAGTTTCTCCGGACCTCTTGGATCATCCTCTCCCTCAACTGTTAGGAACGCTTGTTTATCAAGGAAATATTTCTTTCGGAACATCTTTTCCTTCCGATAATTCCGGCCAAATAATAAATAAAAAATAAATCCTATAAGCGGAAAACTCCCTAAAACCACTAACCAGGTAATGGTTTGTGTCGGGTGACGATTTTCAAAGAAAATGACAAAACCTATAAAAATAACAGACAGTGTTATTAATACACTTAAAAAACCAAAAATGCCGCTTTCTAGTTGATCTTTAAATAAAAACAATAATCCGGACAAAACCGCTAAAAATAAGATCACCCTCACTGTGTTTTTCAGGGTACTCACCTGCCAAAATTTTCAATTATTCATAATGATAAAAAGACCGATTTCACATTTGAAATCGGTATATTTATTAGCTGAAATATTTTCGTACTTCCGCAAAAACATCTTTCGCCATGATCTCTTTTCCATATTCCTGAATTCGATGAATGGTTAATTGTGTTTCATAACCATATTCCAGTAAAATACTTAGAATATCATCAATTTCATCTTCTTCATATAAATCTTCCGGAAATTCTGTATATAAATAATATCTTCCTTCAAAGTGATAAAGCTTCGTATCTAAATTATCTAAACCTTCCCGATTCGATAGGCTAATAATATCCTCAAAATCCTTAAAGGCAAGGAGAAATTCCAAAGATTCTTCCTCAAGCATTAAATCATCTTCATTGGTATGAAGAGGGCTAAAATGCTGATCTAAAATCTCTTCAATTTTGTCATCAACGGGAATGTCCTTTATTTTTTCATTAGGGATAGGGAGCTCAAACTTTTGTCCGTCTTTTGAAAGTTGGGCCTTAGTAACAAGAACCTCTAACCCTTTATCAAGTGCTTGGACTTGGATCCATAGTGGGCCTTCAACGACAAAATCTTCCTCACCATGAACTTCATCCATCATTTCCCAAAAGAGTTCCTCACTGCGTTCTCGATTGTACCAGATTTCCTCACGGTCAAAGCCTCTCTCCTCAATATCACCATAGGAAATGTAGAACTTCACAGTATATTCATCGATTCGTTCAATCTCCATCATAACCTCTCCCTTCCGTTTCCATATTGAAGGGACTAAATACCCCCAAGCAGATAATACTATTATGATTTACATCTAAAAAAGGAAATACTCTTGTACTTTCATTTTATGATAAAAGTTCTGATATGGGAAATAAAAAACAATAAAATCTTAAAAACCGTGTTTTTGCCTAACGATTAATATAGGATATTCCTTTTATAATAGCAAAATGAGTAATATTATACAAATTTATTGGTTATACAAAAGAGACCTCCATAAAGAAGGTCTCATTAATTAATTAACCATTTTTTGAGCTTCACGTAATTGGAAGGTTCTAACCCTTCTAGGTAAGAAACGTCTAATCTCATCTTCATTATAACCAACTTGCAAACGCTTTTCATCAATGATAATTGGTCGTCGCAATAAACCTGGATTTTCTTTTATTAATTTAAATAAATCCTGCAATGGCATGGTGTCTAAGTTTACATCTAATTTTTGGAAGGTCTTCGATCTGGTTGAGATGATTTCATCCGTACCATCCTCAGTCATCCGTAAAATTTCTTTAATCTCCTCCATGGATAGGGGCTCTGAGAAGATATTTCTTTCAGTGTATGGAATTTCATGCTCTTCTAACCATGATTTTGCTTTTCTACATGATGTACAACTTGGTGAAGTGTATAGTGTTACCATCTGTTCTTCACACTCCTCTTTAATTTACATAAATGTAATCTTATATAGTCATGTACCCATTATTATTGTGGAAGAAACCCTTTTCGTAATTAAAATAATTATAAATAAGTAATTTCTATCATAAATTATACACCACTGTTTCCAAAAAAGGTATCCCTTTTGAAAAAATTATATCGACAGAAAAAACGTTCTATTTTTCTTTGGATACATGATATTAGACGATTAATAAACAAAAAAGTTTCATATTTTTTAAGTATATTTGCTAGCAAATTAGAATAAATATTACTTTCAATATTACAATGTTCGTAATTAGCATCATCTCTTTGTGGGTAATATACATAAATAATTTTACATATCTTTCAATGTCTTAATTTTATAAATCCTCTCTTAATTTACTCTTAACTTTTTTTCTCAATTAAATAGCTCCAAATGAAAACGCATTCAATCTTTGGGGAATTTCTTATAACTTTTCCTTTCAATAAATTACGAGTTCTTTTACAATAAAGAAGAGAATGATTTTTCCTTACTTTTATTTAGTCTAATTAGCTTTTTTGGAGGGATTCATGTTGGGTGATTACATAAAAGATTTGATGATTGTTGCATTATTAATTATTGGGATTACAGCATTTATGGGGGTAATAACCAACGGTATTGGGGAAAAAATATTCGGTGGTAAACGGAGAACTGAATTTACAGATGAAAGTGCTAAATATAGAAATGGCTGGAAAATGGTGGGCGGCAAAAAACATTAATCCACTTTTTAGATAAAAAGAAACGATCTCAATAAATCGAGATCGTTTCTTTTTTTATTTTTTAGAACTTGCTTGATATTGTTTAAACTCTTTTTCTGAACAAAGAACAAAGTGACCAGGAGTTACTTCCCTAAAGTCAATTACTTCATTTTCAGCATATTGGTGAGATGCTGGGTCGTATGATCTCCGTTTTCTTGTTCGCTCACTAATTGGATCTGGAGCAGGAATAGCAGATAATAGTGACTGTGTATAAGGGTGTAGTGGATTTTTATAAAGCTCATCTGCAGGTGCAAGCTCGACCATTTTACCAAAATACATTACACCAATTCGGTCACTTATATATTTAACCATTGATAAATCATGTGCAATAAACAGGTAAGTTAACCCTTTTTCTTTTTGAAGTTTTTTCATTAAGTTAACTACTTGTGCTTGAATGGAAACGTCCAATGCAGAAATCGGTTCATCTGCAATAATGAATTCAGGCTCAACAGCAAGAGCACGGGCGATTCCAATCCGTTGACGCTGTCCACCGCTAAATTCATGTGGATAGCGATTGGCGTGTTCTCTATTCAAACCAACCGTCTCAAGAAGATCGTAAACCCGATTCATTCGCTCTTCCTTAGTTTTTGCCAATCCATGAATATCAATGCCCTCAGCAATAACATCTGCAATTTTCAACCGGGGATTTAAAGAAGCATATGGGTCCTGAAAAATCATTTGCATCTTACGGTTAAATTCTTTTAATTGCTTCTTGGACTTTTTCCCATGAACATTAACACCATCATATAACACTTCTCCACCTGTAGCATCATATAATCGAATAATCGTTCTGCCTGTAGTGGATTTACCGCAGCCAGATTCACCTACAAGTCCCATTACCTCGCCTTTAAAGATATCAAAGCTGACATTGTCAACTGCCCTTACTTCATTTGGCTTACCGGGATTGAAATATTGCTGTAAGTTTTTAATTTCAAGTAGTTTCTCTCTCTGTGCCATATTATTTCCCCTCCTTTGAACCAGGGAATTTGCCTGCACCTGTAGTGCCTACATACTGATTTTGGCGTCTTTTAACTGCTTCAGGCGGCTCAACTTTAGGAGCATCCGGGTGTAATAACCATGTTGCAGCATAATGAGTATCGGATACTTTAAAGAACGGAGGCTCCTGCTCTAAGTCAATTTTCATGACATAAGGGTTCCTTGGTGCAAATGCATCACCTTTAGGCGGGTCCAATAAATCCGGGGGTGTACCAGGAATAGAGAATAATTCTTCATCATCTGTATCCATATCCGGCATTG
Source organism: Neobacillus vireti (assembly GCF_036962465.1). GTDB lineage: Bacteria > Bacillota > Bacilli > Bacillales > Cytobacillaceae > Neobacillus > Neobacillus vireti_B. Next base: position 4,730 of record NZ_JBALNF010000011.1, on the reverse strand, counting down.
AACTAATCAGTCCCCAAGTATAAGGGTGCTGCGGGTTATAGAAAATTTCATCCGCTGTACCAATTTCAACAATTTTCCCGCCATACATCACCGCAACGCGGTCAGCCACATTTGCAACAACACCTAAGTCATGCGTAATAAAGATAATAGAAGTATCAATTTTCTTCTGCAAATCCTTCATTAATTCTAAAATCTGCGCTTGGATGGTAACATCAAGTGCCGTTGTAGGTTCGTCCGCAATAAGAACCTTAGGATTACAAGCTAATGCAATGGCAATTACTACCCGCTGTCTCATACCGCCTGAAAATTGATGCGGATATTGTTCTACACGAATTTCAGGTTTCGGAATGCCAACAAGCTTTAACAGATCGACCGCTCTTTCTCTTGCAGCATGCCTGCTCATATTTTGGTGCTTAATAAGTGGCTCCATAATCTGGTTGCCAATTTTCATTGTTGGATTTAATGAAGTCATCGGATCCTGGAAAATCATTGAAATATCTTTCCCGCGAATCTTTTGCATGTCTTTATCTTTTAATTTTGTTAAATCTTTGCCTTCGAAAAGAATCTGACCGCCTTTAATTTCTGAATTATGTTCAGGAAGTAAACGCATGATTGATTTTGTTGTGACCGATTTTCCTGAACCGGACTCGCCCACAATGGCTAAAGTTTCTCCATTATATAAATCAAAACTCACACCACGAATAGCTTTAACTTCACCCGAAAAGGTATGAAACGATATATTTAAATCCTTTACCTCTAAAATTTTCTCCATTTACAACCACCTGCCTTCTAATCACGCATTTTTGGATCCAATGCATCACGCAATCCGTCTGCAACAAGGTTGAAGCACACCATGATTAACGCAATCATAATGGAAGGAATAATCATTTGATATGGAAAAGCAATCATTGATTTAAATCCTGAATTGACTAATGTTCCTAAAGATGCATGAGGTTCTTGTAATCCTAGCCCGATAAAACTTAGAAATGCTTCAAAGAAAATAGCATTCGGAATGGAAAACATCGTATTAATAATAATGACACCAAACATATTTGGAATCATATGTTTAAAAATTATAGATGAATTTGAAGCACCTAAGGTTTTAGCTGCCAAAACAAATTCTTGGCCCTTAAATTTTAACACTTGCGCACGTACCACACGAGCCATACTTGTCCATCCAGTAATGGTTAAGGCGATAATAATTGGGATAATTCCGGGTTTTAACACCAGAATCATCAAAACAACGACAATTAGGTTCGGAATACCGACGATAACCTCGATGATCCTCTGCATTACACTGTCTGTCCGACCGCCCAAATAACCGGATATGGCCCCATAGGCAACCCCAATAACCATATCAATTAATGCAGCCATGAAAGCGATAAATAGAGATACTTGTGTACCTTTCCATACACGTGCAAATTGGTCACGGCCTAAGCCATCGGTACCAAACCAATAATAAGCATCTACTTTGCGTACTTCATAGGCGTTATATTCAGTGCCATCTCTTCTAGTCAAGGTACCATCAAATGGAAGCCAGTGAACATTTTCTAATCCTTGTATACGCGGTGGCAAATTATTATGTTTAGTGTTTTGCGTGTCATAGGCATAAGGTGTAATCATTGGGCCAACGAATGCCATGATAATCATAATTACTAGGATTATCATGCTGACTACTGCACCTTTATTTTTCCGGACCCTTAGCCATGAATCCTGCCAAAAATTTAAACTCGGCTTTGCAATTTTTTCACTTTTTGATGGATCTATATGGGCAGGAGCAAACATATCCTTTGAAATTGTTATGTCTTTGTTGCTCATTTAGTTTTCCCCCCCGATACACGAATACGTGGGTCGATGATTCCATAAAGAATATCAACAATCAAGATCACGACGATAAATAGTACTGCAAATAAAATGTTAGTTCCCATAATTACGGGGTAATCATTCATATTAATCGATTTAACAAATTGCTCACCTATACCTGGTATACCAAAAATTTGCTCAATAACTAGTGACCCGGTCATTAAGCTAACTGCTAGTGGTCCCAAGACAGTTACAACTGGAATTAAAGCATTTCTTAAGGCATGCTTAAAGCTAATTTGCCAGCGGCTTGCCCCTTTAGCTCTCGCCAAAGTGATATAATCTGACCCTAAAACCTCCACCATTTCCGTACGCATAAAACGTGCCGCGATCGAAATTGGGAACATAGCGAGTGCAATTGTGGGAAGGATCGTGTACTCCGGCCCTTTCCATAACATTACTGGCAGCCATCCTAATTTGACCGAGATATAGTATTGCATCAAACCAGCAAAAATAAAGGATGGAATAGACTTACCTACTACTGCGATAAAAGTAGAACCATAGTCAATCCAAGTATTTTGTTTTAGAGCAGCTAACACTCCTAATAGGATACCTAAAATGGAACCTACAATCATAGCCTGCAAACCTAATTGAGCAGAAGGCCCAAGACGGTTACCGATAAGTTCTGTTACAGGGGTATTATCAAATTGGAAGGAAACTCCTAAATCCCCTTTTACCAAGTTCACCATATAGTTGTAATATTGAACAGGCACGGGGTCGTTCAAGCCATATTTATTCAGTAAGATATTACGCTGAACTTCAGTAAGCTTTTCGAAGTTATTAAAAGGGCTACCAGGAATTAGCTTCATGAGGAAAAAGGTAAGCGATGTTACGACAAAAAGTGTAATAATCATATAGCCAACACGTTTTAGTATATATTTGACCATGCCTACACCTCCTAATTAGTTAAATTTTCGACATATTACGACAATTCTCGTACAGGTAAAAAGAGAGTATATCGATAAAATATACTCTCTTAATATTTGATTAGTTATAGCTACTATTTCGTGATTTTAATCCACTGGTAACTATAGTCAGGACCAAATGCATGGTGCGCAAAGCCTTTAACTTTTGGATTGATCAAAAGGTTAACAGAACGTTGGTAAAGTGGTGCAATAGCAGCATCGTCCTCTAACAAGATTTTCTCAGCATCTTGAAGTGCTTTCCAACGGTCTTGTGGCTTAGCAACAAGATCTTCGTTAGCTGCTTTGATTAATTTATCAAATTCAGGGTTGCTATAGCTCATATGGTTTTGGCCTCCGCCAGTAACCCATAGATCCATGTATGTCATTGGGTCAGCATAGTCTGGTCCCCAACCACCCATTAATAAATCATAATCTTCAGCATCTTCACGAGCAATACGAATTTTGAATGGTACAGCCTCAATCGTAATCTTCAACCCTGGCAGGTTCTTTTCTAATTGGTCTTTGATATAGGCATCAGTAACTTTTGAAGTTTCAGTGTCTTGACCAACATAAGTAAAGTTTACTTCTTTAAGACCAGTTTCAGCAAGTCCCTTTTTCCAAAGTTCTGCTGCTTTTTCTTTATCAGATTTTAGGTAAGTTCCAGCAGTATCACGGAAATCCTTACCATCTAAGAAAGCGAAACCTTTTGGAACTAGGAAGTCAGCAGCGATTGAACCATTTGCTAATACATCATCAACCAACGCTTTTTTATCAACAGAAAGTGCGATAGCTTTACGGATGTTAACATTTTTCAACGCTGGGTTCTTTTCGTTCATTTTTAACCACCAGATAGATGGCTCTTGGTAACGAAGTAGATCATCTGCTCCTTCAAATTGTGAAAGGATTGCAGCTTGAGCTAGCTTTGGTGTAATATCAGCTTCGCCGGCAGTATATGCGTTTGCGGAAGCTTGTGGATCTTTAGAAACGTTGAAGTTGATCTTTTTTAGAGTAACTTCTTTTGCATTCCAGTAATCTGCATTTTTTTCTAATACCCATTCAGTTCCTGTTGGGCCATCCCACTTAGTCATTTTGAATGGACCATTGTAAAGAATGTGAGCAGCATCTTTTGCATAATCAGCGCCTTGTGCTGTAACATACTTTTCGTTTTGTGGGTAGAATAATGGGAATGTTAAGTATGATTCGATGTATGGAAGAGCTCTTACTAGCGTGATTTCAACTGTATTATCATCTAATGCTTTAATTCCTAAATCTTCAAGCTTAGCTTTTCCAGCTACGATTTCAGAAGCATTTTTGATTTTACCTTCCATGAAGTATGCACCGTATGGAGCAGCTACTTTAGGATCGATTGCACGTCTCCATGCAAATACGAAGTCATTTGCGGTAACAGGGTCACCGTTTGACCATTTAATATCTTTTTTCAATTTGATAGTGATAACAGTTTTGTCATCATTATAAGTTGGCATGCCGTCAGCTACACCAGGAATAACTTTTTGATCTGGATCCAAACGATATAGACCTTCGTTTGTAGCATTAAGCGTTGTAAAGCTTAATGTGTCTTGAGACATTACACTGTCCATTGAAGGAATTTCAGCGGATTCCAAAACATTAAGTTCTTGTTTATCTGCTAATTGCTCTGTTTTACCAGTGCTTTTGCCATCAGATGAGCTTGTGTCTTTTTTACCACCGCCAGAACATGCTGCTAAGAACATGCTAAGTACTAGTGATAGCACTAAAAGTAGTGAAAGTTTTGATTTCTTCACTAGTAGACCTCCCTTTTCTATTATTCTGAAAAATTACTACATTCTCTATTATACATATTTTCAACTAATTGTACATTACTTTTTGAAAATTAATTTTCATTTTCGAAACATTCATTACATAATCATGTCAATTGCCTATGTTATAATTTAGACTTATACAGTAATTTTTTGTATACTATAGCCT
>NZ_JBALNF010000010.1:0-15227 GCF_036962465.1 Neobacillus vireti | reverse complement strand
GATGCTGTCCGAACTTCCCTCGACTTCGGACAGAACCGAACTCATTTAGCTATCTGTTGTCCAAAGATGCCTCGTCTTCACGGACACAACTAATCTAATTTTTCCTCATCCTGTTCAAAGTGCCCTATTTTCAAAGACTTTTGCTCGTCTAATGTTTTAAGCAGCAAGGGGCAGTTAATATTACTTTCCTTCCACCTTATTTGACTCATACCTAGGGAATCAGCATTACGTTTATAGCTTCAAATAACATATTTATAAGCCTCCATATAGCCATACAACATTGATAAATCAACAATAATGAATAATCCAATTCGATTGCGAATTGGACTAAAAAATACAGTTAAAATTTAGTTTTTCTACTAACTGAATGTCTGCTCCCTTTGTTTAAATCGTTAAAGAAAACATAAATCCGATATAAAGGACGACAATAAAACAAACTCCACATAATACCCCTAATAATGGTTTCGCCTTTTTAAAGCTAAGCAAAATCATCATTAAAAATAATAAGGAAACCACCATTAATAATACTGATTGGAAATTTGCCTCTAAATGGGTAGTTATGGTTGTGGTGATATTCCTTCCTAAAAACCATTCGACCCATTTAGACGGTCCTTCGGATTTTACAGTAAAGTCAATTTCGTGCGGTGGAGATAATGTACCCATTACCCCAGTTACATAAAAAATGATCAAGATAAATATACTTTCTCCCCTGATCCAAGGACGAGGATTAAAGGAGGCGAATCGAAATGTTTTCTTCGCTAAAACTCCGTTGATGATGGCAAAAAACAAAATTGGAATGATACTAATATGTTTAAGCAGCAACATTTGACCATAAGGCAATACCCACGCCTTTACATAGTCCTTCGGCTCTACCATATAAATCATTAAAATAAAACCGCTTATGAAAATGAACAGGAGGCTAACTAAGGCCAGTGGAGTAAACCAGCGTAAAATTTTGCCCCAATGAAGTTCCCCTTTTGAAAACCAGGCTACATGCAGCAGGATTCCTGTCCATAATGTCACAAATAGAAAATGGAGACTATGTGAAAACAAGCCGATCCAAAAAGATAAAGAGGCCACATGACTAGAATAGCCTACTCCTAAAATCATCAATAATACCAAGAATGCCTGCAAATATTTTGAGGCATTTAATTGTATCGCCATCCACAAGAATGTACCCATAAATCCAATGAAGATCCACGCTCTTCCGACTTGGAAATCTGTGAATACCGCTCTTATCGCTATCGAAAGGCCAACACCTTCCTTGAAATAATAAATGGTTTGAAGTATCGGTCCTAATGTAAAAATAATAATTCCAAGTGTAGATAGCAATAGAAACGGTTTGGCAATTTGGGTTTGGGGTTTCCTATCAGCAGCGACAAATAACAAAGCAACATGTCCCACTAAAATTGAATACAAAAGATAATTTCCAAACTCAAAAAGAGGTATTAAAAATCCCATGATTACTTCTTCCTTCTAAATAAAAGGAACAAACTTATTAATAATAGCACGACAATAACTAGTGTAATCGTCGTTTTCGAAATTGGAGACGTTTCACTAGAAGATTTTGCTTGCTTGGTTTCTTCCTTCTGAGGTTCCTCTTTTTTCGATTCAGGCTGCTTTGTCGTCGTGTTTGGGACAACTGCTTCAGCCTTATCCACAGAAAATGCTATTTCACCGGATAAAGGGTGCCCGTCTTCCCCTGCAATGTTCCATTGTATCGTATAGGCGCCATTTTCCAATGGGGATGGCAACGTGCCCAGTAACTGATTCCCCTTTGGTACAACGCTGATAAAAGGAATTTCTTTTCCATCCTTTTGTAACTTCATGGTACTTAATGATTCAATTTCTCCTTCGTATGTTAGGACGATCTCTTTTAGATCCTCTTTCACTACTGCTCCGTTTGCCGGATTAGATGCGGTTAGTTCCGTATGTGCACTTACAACGGTTGGAATAAATACTAAAATGCCAATGATTAAGAATAATAGTTTTTTCATTTTAACTCCTAATTCTCTCTTAAAATTTTTCTTGCTTCTTACTGCCTGTTCCACTTTCTATTTTAAAGGAAAATAATATAATTGAAAATAGTTCTCAACGGTAAATTTTCCATTAAGGAAATTTCCGTTAGACTTTTTTACATAAAAAGGCTTTTTACTATGGTCATTTATCCAATCCCTTCGTCTGCGTCTGAATATCCTATCTAGTGAGAATTGGACAAGGAGTTGATTTAATGGCAAAGAGAGAATTTGATAACTTAGGAAATCAAACCTCTTATAGAAGTTCAACGAACGATCCTATGGATTTCGATTTCTTAAGAAATGACGAATTGGATTTTAATTGGATGGAAAAGATGGATCACAATAGTCGTAAACATGAACATAATTGCAAATGTCATGGGGATGGTAATGATTCAACCATGTGCCAAAAACTAGCCGATATCATCGGAGGAATGGTAATTACCTCAACACCTGTTTGTGTTGTTCAACGCCTTCGAAATATCAACGCAACCATTTTAGGCAGACATACGCAATCCCCACTGGCACTGCCATTTGCGCTTTCATTTGAAGACAATAGAAAGGGTAAAACACTTAACCTTGGTGAGACTGTGATTCTTCAAGAAGAAATTAATCCTTTTCTATCTGCATTAAGAAAAAGAGGCCTTATTGTTACAGCTGTGCATAACCACTGGCTATTTGACAATCCGCGCTTAATGTATATGCATTGGGAAAATGTCGGCGACCCAGTTGAATTTGCGAAAAATAGTTTTGAAGCAGCAAAAGAAGCAGGTCTATTTAAATAAACAAAACCTCNNGAGGTTTTGTTTATTTAAAGAGTTAATTTAGGTATTCAGGATGGTTTTGCGGAGTATTGGGATAAATTTCATCGAAGATATTCATCCCTGCATCTTGACTGTCATTTTGTTGCGAACTAATCTTCATAAGTTTTTTAAATTCACCTATGGTTAGTGGTTTTGCATCTTCTTTTAACTCATAGCCTAATTGGCCATTTGGTTCAATGGTTGCCATTTTGATATCAGATATTTTTGTCAGGCCCATATTACGCATCCGCATCTCCAAGCCGTCGACCGTTAATCGTAACTTTTTTAAATTTTTAATGTTTAACTCTCCGTTTTCAATAACAATTATTGATTTTCCCATTATTAATTTTTCAAATCTGTTAAAATGAACCTGGGTATATTCCACTACTATAATTGACATAACAAATATAATAGCCCCGCCAATGGCTCTGACCATGCTAACTTCTACAATAGGCTCCACGATCAGGTGGCCAAGAGAAACAATCACGATGGTTTGAGCAAGGGTCATCTGTGAAATCGATTTTCTTCCAGCAATCCGAAGCAGGAATACACCCGTAAAGAATAGTATAAAAGATTTTACTATAAAGGATAAATCCATTCAAAATCCTCCTGTAAATTTCACTTTTACTACTTTTCCCCAATTGGAAGAAATTATGTAAGAGTCCATTCTAGGTTATGATTTCTGTTTTAATCAACGGTATTGTAATAGAAAAAGACTATTTCAGAAAAATAGTCTCTTTTCTGTTCTATGAAAATATATAGATTTACTACTAGTGAAAACTTTTTACAGGTATAGATGCGTCCAGCTCCAGCCCTAGCCCCTCGATGGTCTACAGCCAATCCGTCCATAAGTTTAAAAAGCAACCTTTCGGCCGGCTCAACCTATACTGGTCGGGGCTAACCAAGGCGGTTCCGCTTTTGTTCTTACTCTACGATTAATTTCCCGATCATTTTGTCATGGCCCACACCACACATTAAAGAACAATAGAACTGGAATTCCCCTTTCTTTGTAGCCATAAATTCCGCCGTTTCTCCACCTTTAATATCAATGCCATACTCATCAATCGCAAATCCGTGTGCTCCATCTGCATTTACAAGATGAATTTTAATATTATCTCCAACATTTGCTTTAATTTCTTTTAAATCAAAATCAAAACTCTTGGGTGTAACCGTAACTTCCACTGTTTTTCCGGTTGGTTTCGCTTTTGCCGTTTCTGCCTTGTTACCTGAAGAATCTTCTGTTTTAGGTTAATTTTCCGGATAATGTAAGCGTTAACATTGATGCGACCCTACCAAAAGAAGGGACCATTATTGTTGATAAACCTCCCACACTTATAACTACAACGGCACCGGGAGCTTTTTATAAGGGAACGCTTATTGGGGTTAATGTTGATAAAGGAATTAAGTATACGATTTCGATTCCAAAAGAGGATGGCTCCTTTGTGTTAACCATGCCAAAAAAGGAATGGAATAAGCATCCTAGTTTCTTCGAGGTAAGTTATGCTAATTTTCTTGAGAAAAGGAAAAAATCGGGTGAAGTGATCCGCTCTTCTTTTATTCCCGCTCCAAAGGAAACAGAACCAAATCATATTCAGGCCACAAACTAAAAACCAGCGTTTGCTGGTTTTTTTGTTACGTCTTTTCCATGATTGGATAGGGAGTTTTTGAGTTCATTTTTTTATTTCCAATTTCTTTAAGGCCTGCACGAATAAGCAGAAAAACTACTACCCAAGAAGATACCATCAAGAAAATCTGCCCAAACGGGAACATACCTGTTATTGGCGTATCCCAAAGAGCATGCATTAAAACAACTAAGAAAAAGACACGCAAAAATTTAAATTTAACTAACATGCTGAACGTAAAGGGCTGATCACCTTGGACTCTGCAGAAAGCAGCACCTGTCAATGCAGCCCAGGCCACATGTCCACCGGGAGCCAAAATACCACGCCATAACATGGTGATGTATAGATTTTTAGCATCCCCAGAAAGCATGGCCCTTAGGGCATAACCCGCTGTTTCGAAAGCGGCAAAACCAGCACCTACGGCCGCACCAATGAGAAGTCCATTAAGGATAAACCGGTATTTACGGTATCGGACGAAACTGATGACCGTAATCGCTTTGGCAAGTTCCTCTGCAATTCCAATCGTGATAGGATTAATAGTATGCCTAAGAATATCAAAAAAGACGAGGGCCACTAACATGGAGAGAATCCCTCCAATAAACACAACATAGATAATTCGATAAAAGGCAATATTTTGTGGAGCGTTCATTTCCCAAAAGAAGATTAACGTAGTCAAGGGCACAGCAAAAGCGCCGACAATGATAAGTCCAGGTATAAAATTCACATTTCTAAAATAGGCAACACCTATAAACAAGCCTACGAATGCTATTACCGCAAAAATGAATACCCTTGCAAAAAGCCAAGGCTTTGGCCAAGTGTCGGTCACTTCTGTTATTTTGGGTGTGGTAAGGGCAGTTCCAACGATAAATAGCCTCTCTGCCTCTAGTTCACTATGATTTCGGAAGACACGAGAAAAGACGTTTTGAAATTTAGGCTCAACCGAACGTTCAAACCTCGGAACCATATCTACATAATGAGCAAATTCATAAAATAAGCTGTTATCATCCTCTTCCGTATTCTTCTTGACGAACTTTTCGCCGCAATTTAAGCAGAATTTTACCCCTTCTGGATTCGAGTAGACGCATTGCGGACAGTTCATATTACTTCACCCCTTTTCTTATGAGGTGATCGATTATTAAAATGAGAACTTTGAAACGGCCTTGACGAATTTTGAGATTGTTTAATAAGAATTGCTTTCATTCTATACCCCTTTACAAAACTGCTTATTTATAGTTAATTTAACCAACTAACACAAATAAAAACAGACGAATTTCTCGCCTGTTTTTTAAAAATGCATTAATCTAATTCTAGAGGACGCAAGCTTGATTCAATTTCTGCCCGTCTTGGTTCTAAAAATGGTGGTAATGCCAAGGTTTGGCCCATTGTTTCCATTGGCTCATCTGTTGCAAAGCCTGGTGTGTCAGTCGATAGTTCAAACAATATTCCGTTAGGCTCTCTAAAATACAGTGCCTTAAAATAATAACGTTCAACCTTACCAGAACTAGCGATACGGTTGTCCTTTAACCGTTGTGCCCATTGATTGTATTCTTCTTCATTCGGTACTCGGAAGGCCACATGATGAACCCCTCCGCGACCAATCCGTGCACGAGGTAAATCTGGTCTTCGTTCAATATGGACTTCGGCGCCGGCACCACCTTCTCCTGTTGCATAAATCATTATCTCAGGGAAGTCCCCTTCAAGAGAGGGATAGGAACCTACATAACGAAAGCCCATTATTTCTGTTAGAATTCCGATTGTAGGTTCGGCTATACTGACGGTAAGTGTTACAGGACCTAATCCAATAATCGCATGTTCAACTGGTATCCCGCTCCGTTCCCAAGGTACACCTGGACGTACTCCTATTTCTCCATTATCCGCAACAAGGATTAAGCGAGTTCCCTCATAATCACGAAAAGCTAGAGTATCGCGGCCAGCACGTTTTTGAATGGAGTCATGTTCAATTCCAAGTTGCTTAAACCGCTCTTCCCAAAACAACAATGAATCTGTTGTTTTTACCCTTAAAGAGACCGTAGAAATATCGGATGTTCCCCGATAAGAGTGGCCGAGACCAGGCATATCAAAGAAAGTAACTTCTGTCCCTGGTGTCCCCTCAGCGTCCGCATAGAAAAGGTGATACGATTCTGTATTATCTTGATTTACCGTTTTTTTAACTAATCTCATTCCTAAAATTTTGGTATAAAATTCGAAATTTTTTTCCGCTTTGCCTGTCAAAATCGATACATGATGCAGTCCTAATAATTGCATTGTTCAAAACCTCCCTTAACTGACAATTCCTTTATACCATTTCGCGGCTTCCTCAACCTCTTCTCTGGTTAATTGATGCCCGCGATTTTCCCAATGAAGTTCGACCGATGCGTTGGCATCTTGCAGCAATGCTTGTAGTTCCTTTGATTCCAAGGGTGAACAAATCGGATCATTTGTCCCTGCGGCGATAAACACATTTGTTCCTGTAAGATCAGGAAGTTCTATCCTTCTCGGAACCATTGGATGATGAAGGATAGCCGCTTTTAAGGCGTTTTTGTAATGAAATAATAAGCTTGCCGCAATATTGGCCCCGTTTGAGTAGCCGATGGCAATGATATTATTTCGATCAAATTCATATTTCTGGGCAGCCTCATCAAGAAACTCGTTTAATTCTTGAGTACGGAAAACGAGATCCTCTTCATCAAAAACACCTTCCGCGAGTCGCCTGAAAAAGCGAGGCATTCCATTTTCTAATACATTACCACGAACACTTAGCACAGACGCTTCATCATCAATCATTCCGGCTAGTGGCAGCAGATCCAATTCGTTCCCTCCGGTACCATGAAGTAAAAGCAAGGTTGGTTTGGCCGGGTTTTTTCCTTTTTGAAAAATGTGTTTCATTTATAAGTCTCCTTTCAAAGTACGTATTTCGCTATTATTTCCAAAAATCATTCGAATTTTATTTCGAAGTTAAGTATCTTGAATATGAGATAATTTTAATACATCTAGTTGTAATAGTCAATAAAAAAACACGCTGAGTTTTTTCAGCGTGTTGCTTTTGAAATTAGACGGTAACAAGCCTTGTTTAATGACTTGCCACTTTTTCAAGACTGCCAGGCTTGTTATGAACAGCTATTTTATTCATAAGCTTATGACTCTCCGTATTTAACCCTTTAAGGTTTACTTTTACACCATTTTGATGGAATTTAATCACGATTTTATCAATGGCCCCAACAGCGGAATCATCCCAAAGGTGAGCATCAGATAAATCGAGGTCGATTTCCTTTACCTCTTCCTTAAAGTCAAAACTATTGATAAAGTCCGTAACGGAAGCAAAGAAAAGTTGCCCTGTCACCTGATAGGTTTTTTTATTTGCTCCTATTGCTGAAACATTTGTTACTTTTACTTTAGAAATTTTTGAAGCAAAGAAAATCGCGCTAAGGATTACTCCTACTAAAACACCCAACGATAAGTTGTTTGTCATGACTACAGTAATAACCGTCATAACCATAACAATTGAATCCGTAATAGGCACCCTCTTAAAATTCTTCAGGGATGACCAATCAAATGTACCAATCGACACCATAAACATTACAGCTACAAGTGCCGCCATTGGAATTTGAACAAGGAAACTCTTAAGTAAGACGATGAGCGTCAATAAGAATGCACCAGCGATAAAGGTAGACAAACGCCCTCTTCCCCCTGATTTAACATTAATAACAGATTGTCCAATCATAGCGCATCCAGCCATTCCGCCAAACAAACCTGATACAATATTGGCGATCCCTTGTCCTCTAGCTTCTTTGTTCTTATCACTCTCCGTATCGGTCATATCATCGACAATCGTAGCGGTTAATAATGTTTCCACCAAACCTACAATTGCAATAGATATCGCATATGGAAAAATAATTTGTAAGGTTTCCAAGTTAAAAGGTATATCAGGAATTAAAAAAACAGGCAGGGTAGATGTCAATTCACCTAAATCTCCAACTGTTCGTACATCACTGCCCGTCATAATGGAGATGACGGTAATTACAAGAATGGCCACTAAAGGAGCAGGAACCGCTTTTGTAAAACGAGGCAGGATATAAATAATCACAAGCGCTAAAGCGACCATTGCATACATCTGCCAGCCAGCCCCTTGAAATTGAACTAATTGGGCTGAGAAAATTAAAATCGCAAGTGCATTCACAAATCCAGTCATCACAGAGCGCGGGACAAATTTCATCAATCGGCCTAGTTTTAAAGCTCCCATAATGATTTGAAGGACACCCGTCAGGATGGTCGCGGCTAGCAAATAGTGCAAGCCATGTTCCTTGACTAGAGAGGTCATTAATAAAGCAGTAGCTCCAGTGGCTGCCGAAATCATTCCTGGTCTGCCGCCCACAAAGGATATGGTGACCGCAATACAAAACGAGGCATACAACCCAATCATTGGATCAACACCGGCAATAATAGAAAAGGCAATCGCTTCTGGGATCAGGGCCATTGCCACCACAATCCCTGATAATAGATCTCCCTTGATGTTTCCAAACCATGAATGTTTAATTGTACTAAATTTCAAATAAAGCACCTCTCCTAATTCTATAAAAATTGTTCTGCTTTGCGTCTATGTGATGGTCATAAGCCAATCGGTTCAGAGTACTAAAAAACTGACTCCTCCCCGCTCATCTTAAACTTGTCCCTCATGGTAAAGACGCTTCCACTTTTCTGTTTGACTTTCAACTCTCATGAAAGTCGGGGCCGTTGTTAACAGAAAAAGTATAATGGAATGTGACAATTTTGTGAAATCGCATGTAAGCGGAGTTATTTAACGAATGCTTCTTATATCTTTATTTTTCTAGTGGTACCACCATCATTTCATAATTTAAAAAAGAATGATTTTTATAATATTTTTCAAAAAAAGTCAAAAAAAGAAAGCGTACATCGATACGCTCTCTTTCCATATATTATTTAGTTAAGATAATCGGGCCATCCTTGGTAACAATCAAAGTATGCTCATATTGTGCGACAAAGCTTTCTTCTGTCACATATGTCCAGCCATCATCTAATTGGAATACTTCTTCGTCATGGGTAGAGATAAATGGTTCAAAGGCAATGACCATTCCTTCTTTCAGGAGCCCGTGGTCCGAGGTTTCATTATAATTATAAATATACTCTGGTTCTTCATGAATGGTCCGGCCAATTCCATGTCCGGTAAGGTTCATGATGACTGTTAACCCATTTTGTCTTGCAACCTGATGAACGACTTTACCCATACCGGTAATTCTGGCGCCTGGTTTTACTTTTTTTAACCCTGCTTCGAAAGCTTCCTTGGCAACTTCACAAATTTTCGTAAGGATTTCCTCGCCTTTGCCAACTACAATCGAAACACCAGTATCAGCGAAGTAACCATTTTTCGAACCGGAAACGTCGATATTAACTAAGTCCCCTTCTTGAATGACACGGTTTCCAGGGATACCATGGGCAACTTCTTCATTCACACTGATACAAGTAAACCCTGGAAAATCATACTCACCTTTTGGAGCGGAAATGGCGCCTTCTTTTTCAAAAAGTTCACCGGCGAGCTCATCCAATTCTTTCGTCGTCACTCCTGGAACGGCTCTTCGTACTAGTTCATCTCTGATTGATGCCACGATTCTGCCAATTTCCTTTAAACTGTTAAAATCCTCTTCTGTTTTTGCTATCATTGGTCTTGCCCCATTCTACATAATTTATTTGTCAAAACACTATAATTTAGATTTTACTCGTCCTTACGCTAAAATCCAAGTATTGATGATTGTTCATATTTTTTTGAAAATGAGATTGACTATTCTTTCAGCTTTTTTCCGTCGATTAAACCACCATGAAAAAGGCAAAACCGCCGATATAAAAACCGAAACCGCCGATAAATTTCTTACAATTCAGCCATTCACCTTACCATCAAGGGGTGATAAACTTAACCTATCATTATTTAAAATGATTGGAGGAATTCCCTAATGCCAGCAGAAGAACAAATCTTACTCGAAAAGATGAAATCACTCGAAGAAGTTTTTTGGTTCAATCCTACGACCCAAACGGCTCAAAACGGTCTTGAAGGTGCCCCGCTCACATTAGCGGACATTCAAGACGCAGAACAACGATTAAACCGATTCGCTCCCTACATAGCTCGAGTATTCCCTGAAACAAAAGCAACCAATGGAATCATTGAATCCAAACTGACAGTGATTCCCGCAATGAAACAAAAATTAGAGAAGAATTACGCTCAGCCAATTTTGGGAGATTTATGGTTAAAATGTGATAGCCACCTCCCTATTTCCGGCTCGATTAAAGCAAGAGGCGGCATATACGAAATCCTCAAACATGCTGAGGATTTAGCCATCGAGAAACAGCTTCTTAGTAAGGATGATGATTATACGATTTTAGACAGTGAAAAATTCCGTCGTTTTTTCTCACACTATTCGATTGCGGTTGGGTCGACTGGTAATTTAGGATTAAGCATCGGGATTATAAGTGCTAAATTAGGATTTAGGGTAACTGTCCATATGTCTGCTGATGCGAAACAATGGAAAAAGGAGTTGCTTAGAAGTAAAGGCGTTCAAGTAATCGAATATGAAGCGGATTATAGCAAAGCGGTGGCGTCTGGCCGTATTCAGGCCGAAAAAGATCCTGATTGCTACTTTGTAGATGATGAGAACTCACAGCATTTATTCCTTGGCTATGCTGTAGCGGCGATTAGGCTGAAACATCAACTTGAAGAACTTAAAATTAAAGTGGATGAAGAGCATCCCTTATTTATCTACCTTCCTTGTGGTGTTGGCGGTGCTCCCGGCGGGATTACTTTTGGATTAAAACAATTATTCCAAAACCATGTCTACTGTTTTTTCGCTGAACCTACACATTCACCCTCCATGTTACTTGGACTAATGACAGGACTCCATGACAAGATTTCCGTCCAAGATTTAGGAATTGATAATGTTACCGCAGCGGATGGACTGGCTGTTGGCAGGCCTTCCGGATTTGTCGGCAGGATCATTGAGCCAATTTTAAGCGGGGCTTATACAGTTAGTGATGAAGAGTTATTTAAACTATTAAAGGATTTGGTTGATACAGAGAAAATAAGATTAGAACCTTCCGCTCTTGCTGGGATGATTGGCCCAGTAAAGCTTTTGCAAAATGGCTGCTTGTTTTTAAAAGAGGAACATTTGCTAGAGAGAATGGAAAATGCTGTTCATATTATTTGGGCAACTGGCGGGAGCATGGTTCCTGATGAGATCATGGAACAGGATTATAAAAGGGGTTCCAAAAAATAGACTTATAAAAAATGGCGTGTCAACTATACTGTTGAAACACGCCATTTTTCTTTGTTTATCTTTTTCAATCAAATATCCCATATTGTGAAGTTAAATTCAATTGTTGCTTTTGTCTTGGTGGATCATCTACCCCTGTATTGATAATTTTCACTAACATTTTCACTGCCTCTATAACAAAAGCCCCTTTATTTAACATGATGCAGTCTGCACGAGTCCCATAGGCTGCATCAGTGATTTCTGCTCGCGTAGGTATCCCTTTTTTTGTAAGTTTTTCCAGCACCCCTGTTGCCCATATAACGGGGGTGTAGGCGGCCGAACAAATGGTTAATATTTCATCTTGAACAAAGGATAAATTCTCTAGACCTACCTCAACGGCCAAGTCGCCTCTTGCCAACATAATTCCGAATCTCTTAAAATGTAAACCTTCTAGAATGATTCTCGCCAGATTGTGGACTGCATCCTTTGTTTCAATTTTAGCGACCACACCAATATCCGTCCGATTAAGTATGTTTAATTCTTGCCGCAGCTTTTTTAAATCAAGTGGGGAGTGAACAAAGGATATTCCGACAATATCTGCGTGCTTCGTAATAAACGGCAGGTCCGCCAAATCCTTTTCCGTTAAGGCTGGAAGATTTAAGCTTAACAAAGAATCAGGTAAATTTAACCCCTTTCCTTCTTTAATCCGTATCGGTTTGAACGCGGGTGAATCAATCTCCACTTCAACAAATTCTTTGGTAACCTGTTTAACAAATCCACGGATTTTCCCATCATCGATAAAGATAGGATCGTTTACGCGAACATTTCGAAACGCTTTTTCCAGTGTTACCGGAACACCTGCCGGACTATTTTCGAAAGCAGAATGCCCATTAGTTTTGGAATTCAGGTATAATCGCAGCCGATCCCCTTTCATCACTAAAATAGGCGCAGCCGGCAGTTTGCCAATCCGTACCTTGGGACCTGCTAAATCCATGTAGATTTTACAATCGTTTTTATAATAGTTTCCTTCCAGCCTCAGCTTTTTTTCTACATCTCTAATTGCATCGATGAGTTGTTGCCATATTTCTGAATCATCATGAGCGCAATTGATTCGGGCAACGTCCATTCCATTACGTACTAACTCCTCTATCTGGCCCGGATGGTTCAAGACTTTCGAATCCACAGTGACCATAATCGCTGGTTGGTTCAATCTTTTCCCGAAAAGCTCATTTGTCCGTTTTGTTAAGATTTTACTAGCATCATCCGGAGTGGGAACCAACCATTTTTTTTGCGATGGTAAGGAATCCGTTAAATAGTCTAAGATTTTTTCTAGTGTATATAAAAGGTGTGCAGGTGATTGCATCAAATCTGCTAGCCCTTTATTCTTAAGTTCTTGTCGTAAACTCAGTAAGTGTTGTTCACGAAGTGTCAAGTACGAAATCAAATTGTCTCGGCACATTCGTGCATCGTCCTGTAATTCATGTTGATCCACTAGATGCGTTTTGGATTGAATGATTTGTTTATAAATGCTTTCTAGTCGTTGTGATAATTCTTGTTCGTTTAGTGGGAAATCTACCACATCCCCTTCACATCCTTGTATCCCGAACTTAAAAAGTGTTACCCTTATTTATTATTCATAAAAGTAAAAAGTGTGTAGTGGTGTTTTGAGCAAAATAAAAACAAGTTAAATGAAGGAGATAACTTTCATCTAACTTGTTTTTATGACCTTAATTTACAAAAATCAGCATAAGCCATAGATACAAACTAATTAAGGTAAAGATCAAGGTTGGCGGTATGACGATTAGCGTTACTTTCATGTAATCCACCCAAGAAATCTTAATTTTGCTTTTCTTTAAAATATGCATCCATATGAGGGTGGCCAAAGTTCCAATCGGTAGAATAAGGGATCCCATATCACTTCCAATTATATTGGCTAAATACACCGTTTTCATAATGAGGGGGTCAAGTCCCATTTCTGTTAACGCCAAGGTTGAAACCATTAAGGCAGGATGATTGTTAAAAATGTTGGATAAAAAGGCGGTAATCACGCCCATGGTCAAGCTTGCATGTAAGAAACTGTCTTGTACAAGCGGTTTAAGAGTTTGAATTAAATAGGCCGTTAATCCGATATTGTGTAATCCAAATATGACCACATACATGCTAAAGGCAAAAATTAAAATGTGCCAAGGTATTTTTTTTAGGATATCCGTTGGACTCACTTTTAAATACATCCATCTCCAAATCAATAGAATTAATGAGCCACAGACCGCTACTAAAGAAACAGAGATGCCGATAAACGAGGCGGCAAAAAGACTAATTCTTACGATAAAAACGAAGAATAACATTTTAATCATGAGGTTCTTTTGTTGGGTAAATAGGCTTTCAGAATTTTCTTGGAGGGGATGGAATGGACGGTTTTTCTGCAAGGGAATAGAGTACGAATGAAAACGGATTTGGGATGGAATGTTCTTTTTAAAAATGAGGAACAACAAGTACGCTAAAAACAGTAAACCCAAGACTCCTGGAACAAACATCATTTCAGTTTGAAGATAAAGGTCCATTCCAATAATTTTCAATGCAATCAGATTCACAATATTACTTACACCAATCGGAGCACTTGAGGCAGTGGCGATTAAAGCTCCACTCAAAAGAAATGGTATTTTTTGGGTATTTTTTAATTTTAAATTATTTAAAATTAAAATTAGGATTGGTGTTGTAATGAGAATACTTCCATCATTATTAAAAAACAACGTCATTAAAAAGCATAACAGCAAGGTATTCCAATATAGGCGGTAACCAGAGCCCTTTGATAGTTTAAGCATGAGTGCCGCTGTCCAGCTGAAAAAGCCTATGCTCTCAAGAACGATTGCCATTACTATCGTGGCTATGATGGTAATCGCAGCTCCAGTTACCTTGGAACTGATGTCAATCAAGTCGCCTGTTGACACACTGCCGCTCAAGAAGACCAGAACCGCTCCAATCGTAGCTGGTATAGCTTCGTTCATATTTTTGGGACGGATGAAGATCATCACCATAGTTAGAATAAAAGCTGTTATCGTAACAATCACCGTCAAATGATGATACATAAAAGTTAATTTACTCCCTTCATTTTGTTTCCTTCTGATTTTTTCGTTATTTTCTTCTTGTCCTTGCCATATAGTACGTCTAACAAGAAGGCTTGTTCTAAACGAATATCCCGTAATCTCACAAATCAGCATTTATCTAATAAATATTTTTATACTTAAATAGAACTATGGCTGGAAGTATACTCCTTTAGTTACTTTACTAATAAGATTTAGGTATTTATGTAGATAGATATAAAAATTACTTGGCATTTTGTATTAAAGGACAAAAAAACCGGCTACTTGTAAAAGTACCGGCTTTTAAAATCCAATTATTTCTTACCTTTAGGACCTTTAGGACCTTTAGCGCCTTTTGAGCCTTTGCTTCCTTTTGAACCTTTGCTGCCCTTTGAGCCTTTGCTGCCACTAGTTCCCTTACTACCATGAGATCCGTGGCTGCCGGAAGTACCAT
>NZ_JBALNF010000009.1:0-77470 GCF_036962465.1 Neobacillus vireti | reverse complement strand
GGTAAGCACTTTGGGTTGATCCCGAAAATCCATGCTGATGAAATTGAGCCTTATGGCGGAGCGGAATTGGCAGCGAAGGTAGGGGCAATTTCAGCGGAGCATTTATTGAAAGCTTCCAATAAAGGCATTCAAGCCATGGCAGATGCGGGCACAATTGCCTGCCTGCTTCCGGCAACAGCGCTTTATTTACGCGAAGCAGCGGCAGCCGGAAGAAAAATGATTGATGCAGGTGTACCCGTAGCTATTTCTACTGATTGCAATCCTGGATCTTCACCTACGACTTCAATGCCGCTCGTGATGAACTTGGCTTGTATTTTAATGAGACTAACCCCTGCAGAGGCCTTGACAGCAGCCACTTTTAATGCTGCATGCGCGATTAACCGCCAGGAAAAAGTAGGATCACTTGAAGTGGGGAAACAGGCTGATATTGTGTTATGGAATGTAAAAAGCTACCAGGATCTTCAATATCTCTTCGGAGTGAATCACGTTAAGTCTGTGTGGAAAAAGGGTGTAAAGGTGGTGGATTTTGGTGGGAGAACATTGGCTTAAGGCACCGGAATGGTCATGGAATCGATTGAAGGGTGAAACTGGCTATGTGCATCATTGGGTACAGCCATTGGATGAAATGAAAGGAATCCCCGATTTAATTGTTTACGGTGCACCGATTTCTCGTTCATCCATAAGTGTGTCCGGGGCATCCTTGTATCCGGCGGAATTTCGGAGGATGTGGAAGGGCTTTGCCACCTATAACCTGGATGAAATGATTGATTTGACATCATTCAAAGTTGCAGATGCGGGAGATGTGGCAGTGCATACGACGGATATACCTTTATCCCATCAACGTATCCAACAGACAACGGCCTATCTTGCAGCAAACTATCCTCAAACTGTTACATGTATGATTGGCGGTGACCATTCTACAACGGCCTGTGCGGTGCGAGGAATAAAAGAAGTTTATAATGAAGAAACGATTGGAATCTTACAGCTTGATACACATCTTGATGTGAGGGATCCGGCAGAATTAGGGCCTGCAAACGGAACGCCGATTCGGCAGCTAATTGATGGTCATACTGTCAAAGGAGAGAATGTTATCAATATTGGTTTGCATGGCTACTTTAATGCGAAGCCCCTTATTGATTATGCGGAGAAATACAATATTCAGATGGTGACGTTAAAGCGAGCACGCAGACAAGGTCTTATTAAATGTGTACTGGATGCGCTTCGGCATTTGACCGCAAAAGTTGACCGAGTTTATGTTACCGTCGATATGGATGTGCTTGATATTTCCGTTGCACCGGGTGTACCAGCGTCTACCCCCGGAGGTATGACAGCGGAAGAACTGTTTCATATATTACTAGAAATCGGTAAGCATTCGATTGTCCGGCATATTGATTTTGTTTGTCTGGACCCAAGCAAAGATTCGTTAGTTGACCAAACCGTTAAGACAGGGGTATATGCATGGCTGCAATTTATCACTGGCTGCGTCTTAAAGACTAGATAAATCTGAATAAGCAGGAAGCATAGGGATTATATCTCCATGCTTCTTTGTTTGCCTTTTTAGATAAAGTTGTCGAAAAGATGAGCATAACCCGGAAGGTAATTTGTTGATACATGTAAAAAATGAGGGGGTATGCGTAACTAAAAAAAATTTATTGACTGTAAATAAAGCTTGCTGTATAGGCTAACCAAAATACGACAAAATGCGTTTATTGAATGCTTTTTCATCTGGTGATACCATTAAATTAGTAAGAATTATTTTGCATTTAACAGCATATATTGATTGTTTACAGAATGGAGGAAAAAAATGATTGAGGAAATTATCAAACTAAGAGGGAATGGCTTATCATTTCGTAAAATCGCCTCTGAATTGAATACAACCATAGGGAAAGTTCAATATCGCTGGAATAAATGGATGGAAGAAAATAAAAATGAACTTACGAATGAGCCTAATAGGCATTCTTCTAAGGATCCCAATTCCTCAGATTACTCTATTCCACCAGAATTAATTCCACTAAAAGGTGAGCTAAAGGCAAAGCTTGTGACACCTCATAAAATAATTCTTTTCTGGGACATTTCCGAATTACCAAAAAAAATCATCGAACGATTTTTTAATCAAAAGTTTGACGAACTTGTCATGGTCACTAGGATTTATGACGTTACGGATATTTTATTTAATGGAAAAAACGCCCTTCATTTTAATGAAATAACTGTTCCTTTCCAAAGCGGGCACTGGTTTATTAAAGGCTTGGCAGAAGACCGGAGGTATCTAGCAGAATTAGGTGTTTACATTTCTGGAAAAGTATTTTTTCCCCTCTATCGTTCCAATTGTGTTCAAACGCCTCCTGATGACCTTCAAGGCATGAATATATTTCAGCAGGAAATGTTGCAATTCCATCAATATGAGGAAAAACCGCCCCTCTGGGTTGAGCAAGTGAGTACTTATAGCTATTATGTGAAATCAGATAACTCTGGGGGAGTAAAATGAATAATCGACAGTCGAAATCCAATAACCCAGAAAGAAAGCGCCAAGCTGATTGGAAGTTAAAATTATTAATTCTATCCTGGGAATTCCCCCCTAATATTGTCGGAGGTTTATCAAGGCATGTAGTTGGATTATCCACTCATTTGTCTGAACAAGGACATGAGGTTCATGTTCTGACGGCAGGGAAAAATAATCTTCCGTCATTTGAAGTAATCAATGGGATAAATGTCCACCGTGTAAGGCCAGTTAATGAATATGACGACCATTTTCTATCTTGGATTGCCGGTTTAAATTTGGCAATGGCATTTAAAGCGGAACAACTAGCAGAAGAGATAGATTTCGACCTCATTCATGCTCACGATTGGCTTGTCGGCACAGCCGCGATATCCTTAAAGGAACTATTAGGAGTTCCTTTATTAACCACTATTCATGCAACAGAACATGGCAGAAATAATGGAATCTATAACGAAATGCAGCAGTTCATTCATGAAAAGGAACAGCAATTAATGATCGAATCACATCAAATTATTGTCTGCAGTGAATTTATGAAGGAAGACCTTAATCAGTTTTTTACTTTACAGAATAAAAATATAACCGTTATTCCAAATGGAATTGAACCATTAATCGTTAATCAGAAAATTTCTCAGGTATTTCCGGAACTAGCTGATAAAAAATTTATTTTCTCAATTGGAAGAATTGTTGAGGAAAAAGGATTCGAAACCATAATTGAGGCAGCCGCAATAGCAAAAGAAAAGAAACTAAACTTTATTTTTGTGATTGCGGGAAAAGGACCCATGCTCACAGAGTATCAAAATCAGGTTAAAGGGCGTGGCTTAGAGGGTTATGTTTCTTTTATTGGATATGTTACGGATGACCAAAGAAATGCCCTTATTGAGGGTTGTGAGTTAGCTGTAATCCCAAGCCTATACGAGCCATTCGGAATTGTTGTATTAGAAAGCATGATTCTCGGTAAACCAACTGTAGTATCTGATACCGGCGGGATGAAAGGAATAATTAAGCATCTGCAAACGGGGATGCTGATGGTTCCAGGTAATCCCCAAAGTCTTTTGGAACAAATTGATTTTTTAATCAATCAACCAGATAAAGCGAAAGAAATTGGCAGCAGGGGTAAGCGAATTGTTCACAGTCTTTATGGCTGGAATCGAATTGCTGCCGAAACAAGCAGGATTATGGAAGATACGGTATTACAACAACGAGTAAATGAGAAGGAGCAAGAGGCAGAGCCAAATAAATGAAAAATAAGGTGTGCATGATGATGAACTTAATTTCTGAACTACAAAATGACAAACATGCTTCTCATCGTGAATTAGCGATGGAACCACTTCAATTTGTTCCGGGACTTTGGGTGAATGGGAAATATGTATGGCTGCAAAACATTAAGGAAAAAGTGATTTATGATGAAGCTTTAGTGATTAAAGTAAAGGATGAACAAATTCATTCTAAGATTTGTCTTTCAAGTGTCTATGTAAGTAATCACAGTCATAAAACGATACAGGTTCAAATTTTAGCGATGCACCATTTGGTGAATGTTGGACAAGATAACTTGACATTTGTATCACCAATTGAAAATCATATTATTCATCATGCGAAAACACATGTTTATCTTGTGAATGGCCAATGTACGAATGCAAATATAAATGAATATACGGCTGTGCCTTTGTGGAATGCCTATACAGATCGAATTTGGAATTCCGTTCAAAAAGGAAACTTAAAATATCAACCGATGGCAAAAGGTCCTGCAGCTAGTATCTTTACGATAAGTTTGTCAATTGAACCGCATCAAACGAGAAAAATGGATACTTGGACGATTAGCGGCTCCAACAAAAATGAACTGATTTTATTAGAAAAAGCACTTCTTAAAAAACACACTAGCATTTCCTAATGAAAAATGATATTATAGAAAAGTCGTATGAACGAACTGCTTAATCGTTTGGAGGGAAATTGACATGCGTGTAAATATTACGTTAGCTTGCACTGAGTGTGGAGATCGTAACTATATTTCAACAAAAAATAAACGTAACAACCCAGATCGTCTTGAGCTTAAGAAATATTGCCCAAGAGAAAAGCGTACAACAGCACATCGTGAAACAAAATAAGCAGTAGGGCTTCCTGCTGCTTTTTTTGTTGCCATTAAATAAGTAAGGAGGACCTGTTATGAGTGGCAAGGATAAATTACGGAAACAGGTTAAAGAAATTCTTTCGAATCTTCCAAGACCCGTTTATGAGGATTATTCCTATAAGATTGCCCGGACCTTATTTGCTGATGATGATTGGATAAATGCAAAGGTCATCGGGATTTATGTCTCAAGGCAGCCTGAAGTAGATACATACCAAATAATCCGAAAAGCTTGGGAACAAGAGAAACTTGTCGTTGTACCAAAATGTAATCCAACTGATAAGAGATTATCCTTTAGAACACTTACAGAGTTTGCCCAGCTTGAATCGGTCTATTTTGGGCTTTTAGAACCAATAGAAGCATTGACCGACGAAATGAATGAAGAAATGATTGATTTATTAATCGTACCGGGACTTGCCTATACTAGGACTGGCCACCGGTTAGGATTTGGCGGTGGATACTTTGACCGTTTCTTATCCCACTATTCTGGTCATACCCTTTCGTTGGCCTTTGATCAGCAAATTATTCCACAATTTCCAATTGAGGACTACGACATACCTGTTTCAAAAATTATTACTAATCATGAGGTTATCATAACAAAATGATCGGTGTGATTTTGATTTATATTGTTATCATCATCGTGTCGGTGGCTGGATACCTATTAAATTCGCTGACCCTAACGGGTGCCTTTACAGCGATCCTGGTGGGGGCGGCTGTTTATACTGGTTTTAAATTAGATGGACTTGCCCTGCTCGGTGCTTTTTTTGCCTCTTCCAGTCTTTGGTCAAAATATAAAAGTACTGCAAAAAAATCATTGGAAGAAAAACTAGCAAAAGGAGGAACCCGTGATTGGCTGCAAGTCCTTGCAAACGGGGGATTGGCCTCATTTTTTAGTCTCCTTTATTCCATTCATCCTGATCAAACTTGGACTTTGGGGTTTATCGTTAGTTTAGCGAGTGCCAATTCTGATACATGGGCATCGGAAATTGGCAGTTTAAGTAAGAGAAACCCTATTTACATACGAACATTTAAACGAGTAGAAAAAGGAACCTCAGGGGCAATTAGTGGCTTAGGCAGTGCTGCTGCAATTGCAGGCTCTTTTTTTATCTCGGTACTTAGTTATTGGCTTTTCCAATTAGAATTCCTTTTTGTAATCCTTATTTTTCTGTTTGGCTATATCGGGAATGTCGTTGATACGTTATTTGGTGCCTTCTATCAACAAGTTTATGTATGCTTACATTGTGGTATGACAACGGAGAAGAAGAGGCATTGTCAAATTCCGACAACAAGAATAAAAGGATACTCCTTAGTGGATAATGATATGGTAAATTTCCTTTCGGGATTTATTGCAGCAGTGTTATCAATCGTAATTTTAAGATTTTTTTGGTAAAATTGTAAATTGTACTCATATTAATGTTTACACTGTAATTATCTGCTAAATATAAATTGGAGGAATGATGATGTTAAGACGTGTTAACCGAGTTGTCCTTATCGGAACCGGTTTTGTTGGTTCAAGTTATGCTTTTGCCCTTTTAAATCAAGGAATAACGGAAGAATTGGTTTTAATTGATTTAAATAAGGAGAAAGCGGAAGGTGATGCCATGGACTTGAATCATGGAATGCCTTTTGCACCATCTAGGACGAAGATTTGGTATGGAGATTACAAGGATTGTGGTGTGGCCGATCTTGTGGTTATTACTGCAGGGGCAAATCAAAAACCGGGCGAGACTAGACTTGATCTAGTCGAAAAAAATACAAAAATTTTCAAAGGGATTGTAGATGAAATTATGGATAGCGGCTTTAATGGTATCTTTCTAGTTGCTACTAATCCTGTTGATATCCTAACATATGCTGTCTGGAAATTCTCTGGTCTTCCAAGAGGGCGGGTTATTGGTTCAGGTACGATTTTAGATACGGCCCGTTTCCGTTATTTACTGGGTGAATATTTTGATGTAGATACAAGAAACGTTCATGCTTATATCATTGGAGAACATGGTGATACAGAGCTTCCTGTTTGGAGCCACGCTGATATCGCTGGGACAACTATTTCTGAATGGACAAAAAATAAGACCGCTGTTAATCGGGATGACCTAAATCAAATCTTCTTAAATGTACGTGATGCCGCTTACCATATCATTGAGCGCAAAGGTGCTACATATTACGGAATTGCCATGGGGTTAGTCCGGTTAACTAAAGCGATTTTACGAAATGAAAACTCCGTCCTTACTGTTTCCACCTATCTGGATGGGGAATACGGCCATAATGATATCTATATCGGTGTTCCTGCTGTTGTTAATCGCAATGGAGTTAGGGAAATAGTTGAACTAGATTTGAATGAAGAAGAGAAGGCACAGTTTGCAAACTCTGTTCAGGTATTAAAAAAGACAATGGAACCTGTGTTTAAGAAATTCTAAACGGGAATAAAGAGGCGGATTTCTTTCCGTCTCTTTTTCGAGAATAAATGGATAAATCTTTTGTTCCTATCACAGAATAGTAGTAGGAGGGATGAAGATGTCTCGTCTTTTAACATCAATATTCATGATTGGTTCCATTGGCTATGTTGTATTCCGCTACAGATACAAAATCATCAATGCTTTAATTGGTACAGGCTGGATGCGGCGGTTAGCGGTAGGCTCGATTATGAGCTTCCCCGGGGTAAGACAAAAATTAATGTCATCCGTTTTTGGAGGACCATCTGCTAGGTGAAAACCACAGATGGTTTTTTTGTCTAAATAATTAAATATCTATTCTACGGTGGTTTAAAGCAATGGTTAAAGGTTCATATCGTTTATAATAAAAGAGACGAGGAAAAATTCATACAGACTAATACTTCGTTATGTATAGCAAGACCTATTCACTTATAGCTGAAAATAGAAAGTAGGGGAGAAATGAATAAAAGAGAAGGTTACATCTTTTGGAGGTTAGCCTATTCTTTCATCTCTGATCATGGATATCGGGTTATTCAATTATTTGAAAATCAGAAAGAATTGTGGCTTGAAAAATTAGAAAATAAAAAAGCTCCGATAATACGAATGCTGCTCCATGATTTAGATTGGAGTAACTCTCTACAGAGAGATATTGAATTTACGGCTACGAACGGGGAAAGAGTCCGTAAACAAATCGGTAAGAGCGAATTAAATGTAATAAATATATATGTTAGTAAGTTTCCGCCGGTTGATGAATATGAATACCGTCTTGAAAGGCCATTTGTCTTTCCACAAGGAAATAAAACGACTGTAACTTCAATCCTTTTAGTAAATGATGAAATGGAATCAGGTTTTGGGAGATTGTCTGAGAAGCTTGGCTGGAATATTTATTTTGAACTTCCTAATGATTATTCGGACCAAGAAGTGGAGGAATTAAAGAAATCGGCCCTTGATCTAGCCATTCATAAGGTAAAAGCAGAACAAGAGATTCTAGTTAATGGAAGGCCTATATTTACCTATATCTTTATCGTCATCCAACTTGTTGTTTTCCTCTGGTTAGAGATTAATGGGGGCAGCACGAATACGTCAACACTTATAAAATATGGTGCCAAAGTAAATGCCTTGATTGATCAAGGTGAATGGTGGAGATTAATCACCCCCATTTTTCTGCACATTGGATTCCTGCATCTGCTAACAAATACCCTTGCGCTATACTTTCTAGGAACAACAGTTGAACGGATATTCGGTAAATCACGTTTTTTTATTATCTATATATTTGCCGGTTTTACGGGTTTTATTTCAAGTTTCCTTTTTAGTTCCAACTTGTCTGCAGGTGCGAGTGGTGCGATTTTTGGATGCTTTGGGGCTCTGTTGTACTTTGGTGTGATGTATCCAAAATTATTTTTCAGAACGATGGGAATGAACATCATAGTTATGCTTGGAATAAATCTTGTGTTTGGTTTTTCGGCATCTGGAATTGATAATGCCGGTCATCTTGGCGGGTTAGCAGGAGGATTTCTAGCAGCTGGTGTTACTCATTTTCCTAAAAGGAAAAAACTTTTATGGCAAGTCGTATTTCTTATTGCTTCAATTGCTATTGTTTGGTCTTCCTTATCATATGGATTTAGCTCTTCTGCTCAAGCAAAGGATGAAAACTCTAACTTAATCATGGCAGAGGAATATGTCAAACAAGGTAAATATGAACAAGCTTATAAACTATTAAAAGATACAGAAAAAAATGCAGCTAATCTTTCAGAAAGAACTTATTTTCTTTTATCATTTGTAGAAATAAAGAAGAATATGCTGCCGGAAGCGAAGATCCATTTAGAAAAAGCGATTCGAATAGACCCAGAATTAGATGAGGCTTATTTTAACCTTGCACTGATTAACCTAGAACAAAATGATCTTAAACAGGCAAAACTAAATGCTGAAAAGGCGGTACAGCTTGAACCGAAAAAAGAACAATATAGGGATTTACTGAGTGAAATTAATCAGCAACTTGAATCTATAAAGGAGTGAGAGATCTCTAAATGAAGACAATTTATGATATTCAGCAATTTTTAAAACGATTTGGGACCATCATTTATATAGGTGATCGAATTGGTGACCTTGAGCTGATGGAAGCAGAGTTAAAAGACTTATATCAGGCACAACTAATAGAACCAAGAGAATATCAGAGTGCTTTGTTATTATTAAGACATGAAATTCAAATTCAAAAAGAATTAATTGGTAAACATGAATAAACCCGTAGAAATACGGGTTTTCATCATTTTTTGATTAATATCTTCATATCTTTTGATGATGGGAGGAGAGTATATGGAGATTAGTTTACGACCTGGGGATACTCTGTCATCTATAAGCCAGTTATTTAAGATCCCACTCAATTTAATATTGGATTCCAATTTACAGGTAAATCCAATTAAAATGCAATCAAAAGAGAAAATTAAGATACCTGGATATGTTTTAAATCCCTATACGATTAAAGAGGGAGATACTTTTGCCAAGATAGCTGAACAAAAGAATATAGAGATTGATTCCCTTTTCCTGCTTAACCAAAATAAAGATGCAAATCACTTGGTTATTGGCGATAAAATTTTTGTTCCCGAATTGGTAAGAGTGCCCATCGTCACAGAGAAAACTCCATTAGATTCTAAACGATTAGTGAAATTATTAAAAAACCTTAAACATATTTACCCTTTCATCAGAGATTCAGAGATTGGTACGAGTGTCTTAGGTAATCCAATTCATGAGCTTAGAATTGGAAAAGGGGATAAAAAGGTCCATATGAATGCTTCCTTTCATGCTAATGAATGGATAACCACCTTGGTCCTTATGAGGTTACTAAATCAGTATTTACTTATGATGACAAATGATCAACCTGTTAAAGGGAAGAAGGCAGCAGCTCTGTATGAGAATGTAGAGCTATCCCTCGTTCCAATGGTAAATCCTGATGGTGTAAATTTGGTGTTAAACGGGGCGCCTTCTCATCGACGACAAGAGGTGATTGAAATCAATGAAGGCAGCGATGACTTTATTCATTGGAAAGCAAATATAAGAGGCATTGATTTAAATAATCAATTTCCGGCAAACTGGGACCTTTGCAGGGAAAATAAGAAGCCAAAGACACCAGCCTCACGAGACTTTCCAGGAATAGAGCCATTAACAGAACCAGAAGCCGCTGCCATGGCAGAATTAGCTAAAAAAGATCAGTTTGATCTTATTCTTGCCTTTCATACCCAAGGAGAGGAATTTTATTGGGGGTATGAAGGACTTGAACCACCTGAGTCAGAATTACTCGCAAAAGAATTTGAAAAAGTCAGTGGCTACCGAGCGATTCGTTATGTTAACAGTCACGCAGGCTATAAAGACTGGTTTATTCAGGAATTTCAAAAGCCTGGTTTTACGCTAGAGCTGGGAAGAGGAATTAATCCCTTACCGCTTTCACAATTTCCAAGAATACTTAAGCAGGCAGAACAAATCTTTTTTGCAGCTTTAGCTTATTAAAAATTTTCCTGTTCATTACTTGTAATCTCATTCTACTGTTATTAAAATAGAGTGAAACTAGCATGAGAAAATTCAGACATTCATGGAGTCTCTCTGACCTTCCATTGACAAACCATTAATTAAAAAAAGCCGGGTATCTACGGCTTTTTTCCTATTTAGCATAAAAGGTATAATAGTTGAAACCTTTTCGTGAATTTAACGTCGTAACCAATATGGAGATAGGAGGAGACGACTTGATTAATAGGAACAAATTTAAACAAGCGAATAGTGCCTTTATTTTGCTACTCTTTATTTTGTCGTCTCTCTTCTTAGGTGGATGTGCTGCAAAGGAACAGCCTAAACAAAAAAATCCAATCAAAAATGACAAGGCTAAAGTACCGACAGCATCCCTTACTAACGAATGGAAACTGCCAATATCAATTCCCGCAGGTCAAGGTGAGTTTTATAAGGTTGCTGGCTGGTATACCGATCAACAAATTTTCTATGTAACGAACTTAAACCAATCTTCCAATCTGTTTCTATATAATTTATTAACCGGAAAAAGTAAATTAATCTATAAAACGGAAAATCCGATAGTCAATGTCCAAATAAGCCCATCCAAGAAGTATCTGTTAATCCATTCATCACCGACCACCTATCAGGGAGTGGTAACAATCATTGATTCAAATGGGAATGAACGGTTAAAAAAGACTTTTCCATCGTATGATTTAGGTTTTGAATGGAATCGCTATAATGAGACCCAAGTTATCGTCACAAAATTCGCAGAAGACTGGAGCTTTCAAATATATTTACTAGATTTTACTAATGCTACTACCACTGAACTAAATCTTCCGCAGCCATTTATTAAATGGGTCGAGAAGGATGAAGTAGCATATCTAGATTGGGACCAGAGTAGTCCATCGTTAGTTGCACCGCTAATAATGAAAAAATTAGATAGTGAAGTGGACAAAACTGTTTTTTCGAAGATAATTCAATTTGAGGCCTATCGAAAAATCCTCATGACGGTGGCTGTAAAAGAAGGGGAACCATCTATGGCAGAATATTCATTCTTTAATAAAGAGCAAAAAAAATTATTAAGCTTTTCCGTACCGCAGTTATCGAAGTTTTCAGATTGGCTGGTTCCTTTTTATGATTATAGCGAACGTAAAAAGCAATTTATCACCTTAAGACCGCTTACAAGTGGGGAGGCGGATACATATACAGAAGGTTTTCAACTTATTCGTTTTGACCTAAAGAAAGGCAGCAGTGAATTGATTCTGGGAGGCTTGGACAATGTTCCTATTTCAATTTCACCATCTGGGGATACCGCTCTAATAGGGAATAGTTATGAAAAATTAATTGATCTAAACAAAAAGAAAAGCTTCGACTTAATAAAGGAATGACAAACAAAGTGTCATTCTTTTTTCCTTTATTAACAGTTATGGTAAAATCACAAAGGGATATAAAAATGCTAAAGTGATGGTGATAATCTAATGGCAATTGTAGATGTAACAGTCATTCCTATTGGGACTGAAACGCCAAGTGTAAGCAAGTACGTAGCTAGTATTCAAAAGATATTAAGGAACTATGAAGCAGAAGAGAAAATTAAGTTCCAATTAACACCAATGAATACAATTATTGAAGGAGACCTGCCAATTCTATTTGAAGTCATTCAGGCAATGCATGAGGTTCCTTTCTCTGAGGGGATTGAGCGGGTTGCGACATCCATTCGAATTGATGATCGCAGAGATGTGAAGCGAACCATGGAATATAAGGTTGAACGGGTTAACAGCCTTGTAAATGAGAACGAGGACAAATGAAAAAAGACTGTCTGGGGACAGTCTTTTGTTTATGCCTATTAGTGAGTTCCTGTTGGAAACCCAGATTCAATGATCGTCATGACCGTAAACCAACCGAAAACTAAAAATGAAGCTACACCCCAAAAAGCAGCCAAGAAGTTTTTATTTTTCAGTGAGCTATAACCGGCGAAAGCTGCAAGGATTGTTACAAGAGCAAAAATAATAACCAAACCCATTTTTATTCCCCCTTTTTCGTAATTGCGATTTCCAAAAATTATGTAACTATATTATATACATTCGTTTCTTATTTTATATTTTTTTCTTAAATTTGTCGAGGCAAAAATACAGCAATGATGGAACGGCTTTCTCTCCTATGTTCTTTAGTGTAAAATAAACCTGATGTATTTATGTATGGGAGGAACAATTTTATGAAATGGCAGCAAATCCCTTTAGGACCCCTGCAAACGAATTGCTATATTGTTGAAAATCCAGATAAGACCTGCTTAATCATTGACCCTGGCGAAGAAGGGAAAAAATTGATTAACTTGTTGAATCAAAGAAAACTAAAACCGATGGCCATCCTGTTAACTCACGCTCATTTTGATCATATTGGTGCTGTGGATGTCATTAGGGATACGTATAAAGTTCCCGTTTACGTCCACAAACAGGAAGAAAAATGGCTTGAAGACCCAAGGTTAAATGGCTCGCAATTATTTATGCAAATTGAACCGATCATAGCTAAACCAGCAGATCATATAATACATAATGAGGGGAACATGGAAATAGGGGAATTTACTTTTCAGGTTTTCCATACGCCAGGTCATTCACCTGGCAGTGTTTCTTATTATTTCAAGGGGAATGATGTGGTTATTTCCGGTGATGCGTTATTCCAGGGGGGGATCGGCCGTACTGATTTACCTGGGGGAAATTCAGGACAGCTTTTGAAAAGTATTCATGACAAGCTGTTAAGTTTGCCAGAGGAAACGTACGTCCTGTCAGGTCATGGTCCTGTAACCACCATTGGAGAGGAAATGGACAGCAACCCATTTTTAAATGGGTTTTAGAATAATAGGAAGACCCTTCTCACTAAATAGAAGGGTCTTTTCTAGGCAAGTTCTTTTCATTTAGGCTGTGTAAAGATTATTGTTAATTTTTACATGTTAATTGGAGCGAAGCCGCCAGGAGCGGAAATCAACATTCAAAATTATCACTGCCTTCATTTAAAAACGAGAATTATTAAGCTACTACTTAAAGGGAGTTATTATGATTACCTATTTAAAAAACATAATTGCTAATTCACCTAAAAGGCTAATCACTTATGCTGATTATATTGCAGCTGTCCTTTATCATCCGGAATTAGGCTATTATATGAAAGATAAACCTAAAATCGGAAGGCAAGGGGATTTTATTACTACGAGCAATATTTCCGATGTGTACGGCAGACTTTTGGCAAAATGGTTTTTTTATATTTGTGAAAAAACTAAATTGCCTCCTGTTTTCTGTGAAATTGGAGCTGGAACAGGCCGTTTTGCCAATGCCTTTTTACAAGAGTGGCACACATCATTTGGTGCTCCCCTAACCTATATAATAGTGGAGAGCAGTCCTTACCATCGCAAGCAACAGCGTGAATTACTTCAGCCTTCCTTTTACTTTGTTCAAGTGGAGAGTCTCGAGATGATTGAACCCTTTTCCGGGATGGTTTTTTCTAATGAACTCTTTGATGCTCTTCCAGTTCATGTTATTGAAAAAATAGACGGTGAACTTGTGGAAGTGATGGTGGGAATGTCAGAGGATGAGCAGCTTTTTGAACAGAGGGAAACATTAACGAATCAAGCAATCCTTTCATTTCTTGCAGACAGTCATCTGGTTATAAAAGAAAACCAAAGGATTGAGATTCCCTTAGCAATGGAGACCATGATGGAGGATATTTCAAAGGTCCTAAGGGAAGGTTTTGTTGTCACTGCGGATTACGGCTATACCAATGAGGAGTGGACAGCTCCACGGCGTAAACAAGGAAGTTTAAGAGGATACCACCAACATATGATGATAGACAATGTCTTGTTGCATCCAGGGGAAATGGACATAACCACCCATATCCACTTTGATCATCTTATTCGAAAAGGGAGGAAGTATCAGCTGGAGTTGCTAACTAAACTAAGGCAAGATGAATTTCTTTTAAAGGCTGGTATTTTGAAGGAGTTAGAGGAACATTATGATCTTAATCCTTTTTCCGAGGTGAGCAGAAGAAATCGTGCCATACGAAGTTTAATACTGCCGTCAGGGATGAGCACTTATTTTCATGTCATAATCCAACAAAAAGGTCTCGATTTAAGTAACCAGGCCGTTTTTTTGGAATAAAAAAACACCGGAGCACCGGCGTTTTTTTTTTGCGGCGTTAGAATAACATTCTATACGCACACGGTCTTATTACTCTCCTCCGCCTAGCGGCATCATAAACGTTGTCCAATAAGTAAAGCCAACGAAGAAGATAGTTAAATATGCTCCGAATACATACATATACATACGTTCGGAAAGCTTTAGGTAGCTAAGCAGGACAAAAAATCCTGTTTGAGCCAAGAATAGCATGGCTGTTCTATCCAAACCACCCAGATAGAGCATTACGGTAAAAATACCAGTCCAAAAACCACAAACTCTGAACATGCGATCCATATGTATACCCCCTTTTAACCTGCGATACCATCAATACAATATTATAAAGTAAAAGGAGGCATAATGTAAACATCAGACTCGAATTAGTTTGTCACAAGCACTTGATAAGAGCATGTCTCACAGCCTGTAATCATGTTTTCTTTTTCAATCAATTCAACTGAATCAAATAAGGCTTCAAACATTCCCTTTAAAAATTCATGGTGCATATTGCAAACCGCTTCCGTGTGTTCCTCTGCAATTTCTTTAAATGGACAATTGAAGATTTGGAAGTAAATTTTTGATTGGTCACCGCCCACTTCAAACTCTGGATAAAATCCTGCAAGAGTGGCAGTGCTTTTTAAAATCGTCAGCTTTTGATCGAATGTCAGATCATCACCCAATGCTCGCTTTGCCATTTCCTGTTCAATTATTTCCATTCCAAATCGTTTACCGGTCATAAACAGTGCTTCTCTACCAGCTTCACCGAGTGAAATCATCGTCTGAATGGCTACTTTAGATAAAAGCATGTAGTCGCGGTATGGGAAATGCAGCTGGATAACATCATCGGATAAACGGTATAGTCTGCTTGGTCTGCCGCCTTTTCCTGTTTTCTTTGTTTCAGATGCTAACATATTAACATCTTCTAGCTTTGATAAATGTAGTCTTGCTACATTTGGATGAATATTAAAATTTTCAGCCACTTCTTGAACTGTTACTTCTTGATGGCGTTTGGTAATGTATTGATAAATGTAGTAACGTGTTGGATCTGACAAAACGTTTGTTATTTTTAATGTTTGTTCCATCACTGTTCACCTCGAACCCCCATAATTTATTCCATTATAATACAGCCAAATTAACAAAGGAATGAAGTTAACAATGTTAACACTATATGTTTAGAAAATGTTCACAATTCCTGTCTATTTATTGTAACAATATTAGATAAAGTTTCTAATTTATAGAATTTTTCGCGTTTGTCAATAAAAGTTTTCGGTTTTTTTTGACAAAAAAAAGAAGCGGTATAAAACACCGCTATTTAAATCTTTGTTTTTTCTTTACTTCCGAGTAAAGGATATAGGGGAGGATGCCAAACCAACGGTACCAGAAATCCGCTTTCGTTTGTTTCTTTTCAATTCGGATGCGTTTCCGTTCGTCTTTAGGCTGGTCAACATATTTAACGATCGTTTGCGTCATATATTTAACATAATCATTTGTTTTCATGGACACACCTGCCTTTTACACTTACATTATGTCCATTTTTTAATCGTTCATACAACTAATTGACTTCTACCCATTTAATCAACGTTTTGGAACGAGTATCAAAGTACCCATAACCCACTATAGGTTCACGCTCATGAAGAACAAGCGTGAAATCCACTATCTGTACATAGGCAGAAGGGGTTTCCGCACGATAATCGACCGTTCCATTTAGATAAATAAGTGTACCTTTAGCAGGCATTGTACCGCGAGTTTGGTATAACGATTCCACTTTTTTGACAGAAGACAGAAAGTAATATTCCTGCATATGAATTTCTTTTGTTTCAACTGCTATTTTTCGTTCCGAAAGTAATTGCTCAATATGCATGGAGAAAAACAGTAAGAAAAGAAGTAACGTGCATAACGTTAGGGGATAGGTAAACCCATGCTCACTGTTTTTCATGTACTGGTCGTCCATTTTAGAAAGGAGAAGGCCATAACTGAATACTCTTTTCCCCATAAGTCGACAACCGTAATTTTCACTGCATTATTCACGATGGTAAATGAATATTGTGAAACATTTTGAAGAATTATCTCATGTCCCGTTGAATTTACCCTTCGTCTGAGGTTTGAACCATATTTTTCATATTGAATGGTTTCTGAACCTTTAGTTAGTATTAAACGTCCAGAGGATACCTCAGCATGTGAGACGGTGCTTATTTCTTTTATTACTTGACTGTAAAAAATTTCCCATTCCATTTCCTGCATTTCCATTTGCATGGTTTTTTGGTTTAGGATGATCTGAAAAATAGGAGCCATAAAGAAAACGATTGTGGAAAAGATTGAAAAGGCAATTAATACCTCAATTAACGTAAAAGCCTTTTCATTCGAGGATAGCGCAAATATTGGCTTCTGGGTAAACTGAATTCTTTTCAACTTTTACACACACCTCCTTTTGACCAGTCCGATTAGGATTCTCCCAGATAATGTTATATTCGATATTATTCTCTCGTATGGTGTAATTGGTAAATGCCCGGCCGTCAATGATTCTTGCCTTTAGTTCCTCATACATAATCTTTTGAGCCGTTTTCTCTATCTCTAGTTTCCTTGATTGTTCTCTTACCTCCATTAATAAGGGAAGTAAGAAAAGGCAAATCATTAACATAGTCGAAAGTGACAGCAGTAATTCCAGCAAAAAATACCCCCTATTGCTCCGTAACATAAAATCGTCCTCTTCCAATTAAAAAGGTCATCCGATATTCCTTTTCCTTAGTCTCGATAAAGAAGGAGCCAAATTTATTGATATTACCATCTGGCAGGAATTTAAACGATAAGGGCATTGAGCCTTCGGTAAGATAAATATTGGTGGAGAAGGATCTCTCAATGATAGGCGGCAAGTGTCCCTGTAAAGACAAGTTATATTTGTGTTTACTAGGCAAAATAACAATGGTAATTTCCTTTTGATGCGAAATAGCAAATTGTTGCCCATAAAGGAGATCGGCACGGAGTTGTGTAAAAAAAATCTCATCTTCTAGTACAGAATGCTCCGGTTGCAGGGAAAAGGCAGTGATGAAGGAGATAATCATAAAAATCGAGAGAACCAGTAACGACTCAACCAAAGTAAAGCCTTTTTGATTTTTGGTCATTATGGTTATTAATCTGCTTTTGCAACGGCAGTGACTTTACCTTCCGAATCAATGGCAACTTCTTGACCGTTTGGACAGCCCTTGACATCGTTTAAATAACCGGCAGTTTGTAATTCAGCGAGTGTTGGGATTTTATTTTTTTCCATTTGATAGGCTTGAACCTGTGCTTGAACCATTTTCACATAAGCTTCGCAGCCTTTATTGTTGATATTAGAATTATGCTTAGTAACATTAGGGATGGTAATCAAGAGCAAAACGGAAATAATTAACATAACAATCATCATTTCAATTAAGGTAAACCCTTTTTCATTTTTCATCATTTTAAATTCCTCCATTTTTTAAATGCCATCAAGAAGATGGAACATTGGTAATAAAATCGCTAAATACATGGATACAACTAAACAGCCGATAAATATATAAAGAATAGGCTGGATGGTTTTAAAGCTTTTTTCAATCCTTTCCTCCATGGTTGTCACGCAATGTCTGCTGAAAAAGAGTAACTCTTGCTCTAATTTTCCATTTTCTTGGCCGTGTCTAATAATCATCGGAAATTCCTTCTCGAAAAAGAAAAAGGAGGCGATAATCGTGTCCAATTTTTCCCCGGTTACCAGTTTGATTCTTATTTCTTCTGCTAATTGGCTGTAAAATGGCTGTCTGTAATTCATTTCAAAAAGGGAAAGTGCCTCTGAGACAGAAATGCCTCCGGATAAAAGAAAACTTAGTTGAATGGAAAAGTAGTGTGTGAACAACAATTTGAGGATTTTGCCCAGAATAGGGATACGTACAAGCAAGACCCTTTGCTTGAGGATTGGGAGTTTTCGAAATACAAAAAAATAATAGATGGCTGTCAGACACAGTGTAGTAAAAACCATACAAATGGCGGTTGGGAAATAATCATCAAAGGCATAGAGGACCTTCGTGAAAAAATTCTCCTTGAGTCCGAGTGAAGCAAACAGTGTTGTAAATCTTGGCAGTAAAGTGTTCTCGATGAAAACAAATAGAAATCCAGTAATAAACATTAATAACAATGGGTATTGCAGTAATTTTAAAAGCTTTTTCATGTCTTTATCTTTTAATAGGGCGAGTTCACTTCCTTCCAAAAGTGCTTCTGCAAAACTGCCATGCTGTTCAGCAAAATAGACATAGCCAATCAAGTCTTTTTGAAAGCCAAGATTGTTCAATACGACATGAAAGGGTGAACCTTGCTTTAACTCAACTAGACACCCATATAATTCCTCCTTTCGATTGGCTGGCAATTGTAATGCTATGGATTCAATTGCTTCGGCAATTGGATACCCGCGTAGCAGTAAATCTCCTGTTCTTCTTAAGAAATGGGCTTGTTCATTTACAGTCCATTTATGACGGCTCATCTTCATACACCAGCCGTTCATACTCGGTTTCTTGAATATAGCCGAGGGCAATGCCCTTGTTAATAACTTCTTTTAACGTACGGTATTGTGTGTTAAACATTTCACCTTTGGCTGCCTTCATGACATTGTTTAAGTTCCGGCCGGATAAGAGTTCGAAAACACTTGCTCTTTTCCATCTGCCATAGGAATAACACAATGGCGAACACTCCCCTTCACAATAAGGGCAGGTAAGTTCTACTAATCTCTGAGCCGTAACCGCAATTAATGTTTGCTCAACTTCCAGCCAGTTCACTCCAAATTCACGGAGACGGTAAACTGCTCCTTTTGCATCCCGAGTGTGCATAGAGGAAAGAACTAGATGCCCAGTAAGAGCAGCCCTGACAGCGATTTTGGCTGTTTCTGCATCCCTGATTTCCCCGACCATGATAATATCCGGGTCATGGCGAAGAATCGCTTTTAAACCGGCTGCATAAGTCACACCAGCTTTTTCGTTTACTTGAACTTGCAGGACGGAATCATAGTTTTTTTCGATAGGATCTTCAAGGGTGATAACATTGCGATGAAAGAGATGGGCGGTTTCGTTTAGCAGGGAATAAAGAGTTGTGGTTTTGCCTGAACCGGTCGGGCTTGTACCATAAACACCACTGCTAATAAAACTCTATATCCAGAATCACAATCAAATCTTTACCTTTTTTATTTCTCTTGTCTTTAGGCGGCTGGGGTATTGTTTTGAAATTTATTTTTCTAATAAATTGAGATATAAACATACGTTTTTCTTCTTGGTTCAAATACCGAAAGTTTTCATTAAAAGAAAACACAATATTTTTCATTGCCTCTCTATCCACTGGAAGAGGGGTTTTTATTTTTTTAAGCTTACCGTTTAACTCATCATAACTTTCTCTAGTCTCTTCCATAAGTTTTTCAAACTCACTATCGGTCATTAAGTCCGCTGCCCAGGCTCGCTGATACTTTTCCCGTTTTTTTTCAATCTGATTTAATTGTTTAACCAATAATTCCCTAGTTTTGTCTTCTTCTTCAACTGGCTCAACCTCTGGAATTTCTACATGCTTCATATATTCATAGATAGCATCCTCAAAACGTTGTTCTCCAATAGATAACATGCCATGACCATTATGATAGCAGCGTTGGCATTTATATTGAATGGTCTGATATTCTGTTCCATCTTTTCTTTTCCGAACAAAACGATTTACAGAAAGGAAATGACCACAATGAGGGCACGTAAGAACACCTTGGAACAAATAAGTACTTTCGACTTCTCGATTGTGATGAATGGAATTATCCTCCAACATTCCTTGCAACCTTATAAATTCTTCTTTCGTTATAATTCCTTCATGAGTGTTCTCGTATACTTCGTCATTCCATCGAGTAGCCCCATAAATGGCTGGATTGCGTAATAAGCGTAATACGCCATTAGGATACCAGATACGATCATTATTGAACTTGTTTAGATGCTTGCAAAGTTGACTTGCAGACATTCCGTTTTTAATTTTATCGATCATATCTAATACGACAAGAGATTGTTCATTTTTCTCTAGCTTTTCATCCTCGTTTAGATTGAAGCCATATGGTATTGCTCCTACACGTTCGCCACCTGATACCTTTTCTTCTAAAGCCATTTTTACACGCTCAGATAAGTTTTCTGTTTCCCATTGTGCGAGAAGGGCTACTAGTCCAATAAACATCCGGCCCATTGCGCTGGATGTATCGTAAAGTTCTGTGGCAGACTTAAAAGCACATTTATATTTCTCTAATGTATCCAGTAATGTATAGAGATCCTTAACCGAACGGGTAAAGCGGTCCAAACGGTATACTAAAATCAAATTGATTTTGCCTGTTTTAGCATCATCAATTAACTGTTGTAATTGGGGGCGATTTGTATCTTTAGCTGATACACCCTCATCTATATAAAATTTGTACTCAGACCAACCCTGGGCAGAACAAAATGCCATCAATCTTTCTTTTTGGGCTGCTATAGAATAACCCTCTTTTGCTTGTTCTTGCGTACTTACACGTATATATAAACCAATGGTCATGGTTTCCTCTCCCTGTATGTCATTTTTTGTCGTAAAAAGTTGTATTATTTGTCGAGACATAATGGATGTATTGTCTTACAATTAATATCTGTAAGCCGTATAGCTTACAACCAAATCGCGGAAGAGGTATAAATACCCATTCCTCTTGCGCCTACTTTCTAGATCGGCGTGTTGGAACCCATTCGAACAAATCGTCTATTCTGTCCAGATCTAGCACTTTACAGATATTCTTTGCCGTTTCTAGGGACATACCCTGCCTATCGGTAGCCCATTTGTTAACTTGCTGTCTGGAGACATTAAGACGTTCTGCTAACTGGGATTGAGACATTCCAACTTCACGTAACCTATCGGAAAGTAGGCACCTTCCGATTTGGTAATACATTTTAGTACCGCCTTTTCAAATCAATCTAAGGGGGATTCATCATGTCATTATCGTTGATGACCAAAAAGAAACTTTTACAGTTATTTTTAAAAACATCTGTTAAACGTATTGTTATAGAAAATAAATTAAAAAAAGAATCTGACAATCCTTGCTATGCTTGCATTGAAGGATATTTAAAGTCCAAAATCACCTAATTATTAAGGTTCAAACATAACTTGTATC
Source organism: Neobacillus vireti (assembly GCF_036962465.1). Classification (GTDB taxonomy): domain Bacteria; phylum Bacillota; class Bacilli; order Bacillales; family Cytobacillaceae; genus Neobacillus; species Neobacillus vireti_B. The sequence continues at coordinate 55,626 of NZ_JBALNF010000009.1, read as the reverse complement.
ACTTTACCGATGATTCGAGCATTCTCATTATTGACGAAAGTGGGCTCATATTTTGGATTATCAGGCCATAAGATGACTTGTCCACTTTCTGTTTTCTTTACTTTCTTCAATGTAGCTTCGTCCCCATTAATGTTTACAACAGCTATTTCTCCATTTTCAACATCTGGTTGAATCTTTACTACAACTTTATCCCCTTCGTAAATTCTACTCCCAATCATGGAATCGCCTTTTACTTTAAGTACTAAAACCTCAGATGTTTTTAAATTCCACATGTTGGGTATTTCAATCCAATCTTCAATATGTTCTTGAGCAAGAATAGGTTGACCGGCAGCAATATATCCCAATACTGGTACTGTTAAAATAGGCACTTTGTTTTCGGATATTTTTTGTTCAGTACTTTTAAGTACTTTACTTGGGTCAATGTTACGTTCTACAAAATCTTTGATGATACTGTTCAGAAAGTAAATTTTTTCATCCACTGTTAGATGACTAAACAATTTATCTTTGATGTCTGGATCATGGACTAATTCATCTAATTGTTCTTCAGATAAATTTTGATCCTCATTTAATAAGATTTGACGAAACGTATGTTTAAGCATCCCATCATCATCCTCAACTGATCCAAAAAATATCTCAGCTGCATTGTCAATTAGTTCATTAAGCTCTTCATAAGATTCCAGAGTTTCAATTGTTTCCGGAAGCAACAACGAACGAGTTTCTGGAGTGATATAGCCTGCTTTTTGCATAAGCTCATCGTATTCTACACCTAGTGGTTCTTGAATCTTCTTAAGAACATCAGGTGTAGGAATTCCTCGTTTTCCCGTTTCCATTTGAGAAATATAAGCATTGGAGACCCCTGACAATTTTTCTAATTGACGTATTGATAACCCTTTTTCATTTCTCAATTTTCTTAGGTAGTCACCAAATCTTTTTGGCATAGCAATCACCTCTGTCCCCATTATAAACGAAAAGTTAACAAATGTTATCTTTTTTTGATTTTTTATAAAATATATGCTTGCAAATGTTATCACTATGGATTAATATGGAATTAGAAGATAACTTTAGCAAGCAAGGGAGGGAAAACATGAAAATCCATTTGAAGAATCCTAATGAATTTAAAAAACTTCTATTGCAAAAAGGGTACTCACAGAGAAGTTTTGCGGAATCGTCCGAGATTTCACCACCTTATTTTAACCAAATTATTAACGAAGAAAGATTTCCAAGCGGGAAAGTAGCAAAAAGAATTGCGGATCAACTAGAAATGAATTTTGAGGATATTTTTTTTATAGAAGATGCTTGCAAAAGTTATCAAAACTAAATAGAAGGCTTGGGAGCTGGAGAAATGCAAACAGGGAGTCAGCCAAAAATAAGTGAAGAAACATTAAAAGAAATGGCTAAGTTTTTTATGAAGACATCAATTCCTCGAATTCTTGCAGAAAAGAAAAAGGCTGCTGAAAGTCAAACAGCAAAATAAAGGAGGCATTAAAAGTGGATGGAAAATACTTAGCAAGCAATTTTGAGGCATTAAAAGTATTGGGCGATGGGAAAGTGTTTGTTACTGTTAATGATTTGTTAAACAGTAATCGGTTTGAAAATGTTGAGTTGGTAGCTTATTCAATTGATGGAACTAGCTCAGAAATTGTAAACGTTGAATGTCTGTTTCGACATACAAAAAGAGACACAATGTATTTTCGAGATTTTGATTTTTACAAAAATCCTGATCATGTTTCAGATAACCTTAAACGCACTGCGGATTATGGCAGAGGCTTTGCTGATTATGATTTGTACAGATTCATAAAGCTTCGTGATTTCTATCTCCAAAGCATTGAAATTAAAGCCTAATGGCTTTCTCTTTTTAGCCAATATGCAGAAATTGTCTAGCGATTAAATGAATATTTTTAGGAGGTAAAACATATGGGCTACATCGTTTTTATCAGTATATTCTTTCCGGTCGCCATGGCATTAATGTGGGTTGTTGAAAAGTACTTAATCAAACCGTCTGAAAGGAGTTGAAGAAGGTTGAATGTGATTCAAAAAGCGTTTAATTACAGCGGCAATAAGGTACGTACCATTGTTAATTGTGATGAAGTTTGGTTTATAGCTAAAGATGTGTGTGAAATTCTAGATATTAAAAATGTTTCCGATGCCGTATCAAAATTAAATGAAAAATTTAAAACCACTGTCGGTTTAACCGATAACGGTTCAAATTACAAAACCAACGCTTTAGCAGTTAATGAAGCAGGACTTTATAAACTAATCTTTAGATCACGTAAAGAGGAAGCTGAAAAATTCAGCGATTGGGTAGCTGAAGATGTTATTCCAAGTATCAGAAAAACGGGAGGATACATAGCTAACGATGAAATGTTCATCAAGACATATCTTCCGTTTGCTGACGAACAAACGAAATCGATGTTTAGAGCAACTTTATTGACAGTAAGACGGCTAAATGAAGAAAAAGCAATCATGCAGCCAAAAGCTGATTACTTTGATGCTCTGGTTGATCGCAACCTTTTAACTAATTTCCGTGACGCTGCAAAAGAGCTTCAAGTAAAGGAAAGGGATTTTATAAACTGGCTTATCAGTAATAAGTTTGTCTATCGTGATTCAAAGGGGAAATTAAAGCCATATGCTCAATTTGTTCCTGAATTATTCCAGATAAAAGAGTGGGAACGAAATGGCCGTGCTGATGTTCAGACACTAATTTCTCCTAAAGGGAGAGAAACATTCCGACTGTTAATGGAGAAAAGAGTTGGTTGAAATGTTATTTGAGGTTGATTATGCATTGAAGGTTAACGGTAACTTCTATACCGTCTTCAAAGAATTTGTGTTTGCAGATAGTGTATCTGAATGCTGGAGTAAAGTAGAACCAATTAGGCAAGAACTTGAATTAAAAAATAAGCAGCAGATTCATATATTCATAGGAGATTGAGAGGATGAGAGGAAATGGAAAAAGCCAAGCTAATAATATCCCAGGCTGATGCCTTAGAGATGGCATTGAAAAAATCAAAAGGGGATAAACAAAGTATCATTTCATGGCATGTACAAGATTTTTGGGCTGGGGACGAGGAGCCATTAAATAAATTATCACTAGATACGTTAATTATTGCTCTTTATTTTGGGTTTGAAATCGAGGAAGGACCAGAAAGTTTTGGTGATGATGTAATGGGCGATGAGATTTTAAAAGGTGATTACTATTTAGAACATGACGGAGAATTGATATTAGAAATCAATGCAATTGATTATCTATGTGATCATTTAGGAGCTGTAAAGAAAACTGCAGGAGAATAAAAACCCGATGCGCCAACATCGGATTCAAAAGAAAAAACCTTAATACTATTCTATCACAATATGTACAAGTTATTCCAAGAAGGTGAAAAAATGACAGAAGTTAAGTGGATCAAGTTAAGCGTGAACATGTTCGAAGATGAAAAAGTACGCTTGATTGAATCTCTTCCCGAAGCTGATACCATTTTGATCATTTGGATTAAATTATTAGCTCAAGCCGGGAAAACAAATGCATCAGGTTACATTTTTCTCAATGAGCATATTCCATATACCGATGAAATGTTATCGACTATCTTCAATCGACCAATAGGAACTGTTCGATTAGCTCTAAAAACCTTCGAACAGTTCGGGATGATTGAAATAAATGATGATCACTTTATCTCAATAACTAACTGGGAAAAGCATCAAAATATTGATGGATTAGAAAAAATAAGGCAGCAAACAAAAAAACGAGTAGCTGAACACCGGCAAAGAAAAAAAGAAACGTTACTCGAATCTCCAAGTAACGTTACAGTAACGCGTGGTAACGAAACAGAAGTAGAAGTAGAAGTAGATAAAGAAAAAGAATTTACTACTACTACAACTTTAGAAAATCCGGTTGTTCTCTTTGAACGATTATTGTGTCGATTGTCTCCAATTCAATCCGATAAACTTTTCCAATGGGTAGATGATTTTAATGGAATATCAGAAATAGTGAATGAGGCAATTATCATAGCGGATAACAAGAACAAACGGTACTTCGGATTTGTAGAGTTTCTATTGAAAGAATGGTCTAACAATAACCTTAAAAGCCTGGACCGTATTAAAGCATATGAGCAAGAGAAGTTCAATAAACAAAAGTCAGTAAGAACAGGAACAAGTAAAAAAGGCTCCCTTTTTGAACAAGGGGAAGAAAGCAAAAAGCGGCAAGCTGCAATTAAACCTTTATCTCCAGAAGAAATGGAAAGGTTGAAACGATTGGAGGATGAGCTGCCATATTAACTATTAGTAAATTATTAGGCCCCGAACGAATGAAGAGAATGATTTTTAATATCCGACCTGATTTAAAAGGCAAAGTTGAGCTTCGGGATATATTACTAAAGAAATTCAATTGCTCTCAATGCGGAGAAGAAACTATTGATGGATGGGAATTTGACTTAGATGGAACCAGACAACTCATTACTGCTGCAACAGTTTGTAACAGATGCGGGACAAAAGAACTTAGTAGTTTGGTTACAGATGAATTGATTCAAAAAAGAGTTGATTCACTTTTATCGAATTGGTATTTCCTTCCTGATAAAGAAACGGCAGGCTTTAGGAATTTTCAACCCGTTAACGAGTTAATTAAAGAAGCTAAACAAAAAGCTATGAACTATGTTGGTGCTTTTAGCCAGGATGATTTAAAAGAGAAAAATCTCTTGATTATGGGAAATCCGGGAACCGGTAAAACTCATCTGTCTAAAGCTATTGCTCGAACATTAAAAGCAAGGGGATTTAAGGTAGGTTTTATTCCAGCAGTGGAATTGTTCAACAAAATTAAAGGAACATTCGATTCAGGCTCGTCTGAACGATTATATGAAGATATGAAAAAGTTAGATCTTCTCATTATTGATGATATGGGAGTAGAAACAACAAAACTAAATGATGTCAGCTGGACGGTCCGTACCTGGACAGAAATCATTGATGCACGATTAGGATTAGCAAATATATGGACTACTAACCTTGATGATACTCACTTAGGTGAAGTAGTGGGACAACGTGCTTTTTCACGAATGTATGAAGATACAAGATTTATAGATTTATTCACCGATGATTATCGTAAAACAAAAACGATAAAGTGAGGGTTATTATGTGCCAAATATGCAATGGTACCGGTGTTGTACATGATATTGGTAGCTTTGGCTATCGGACAAACTGCTGTCCTGTTTGTGGTCCAGAATCGGATGAAGTATGGAGAGGGAAGATTGAAGCGTTTCTTATGGAAATTAATCAGAAAAAGGAGGCGCATAAATATGGGCTACTCAGAAGGTGATTGGGTAAGGGAAATCGACACCGGAAGAATCGGCATCTGTAAAAAGAAAAGTTGGTGTGAAGTGAGCGTACGGTTCGGAAAAGCGGCCGCTCTAAGATATCCGGAGGAATTGGAATTAGCACCTTTGGATATCCAAAATGAAGATTTACTCGCGATGCAGCACTTGGCAGTTGAAATAGGAGATGAGCAATGGTTTAGAGAACTCGCTCAAAAGATGGGAGTTGAACAGCTTGGCTGATTTTACTGAATTAGAAAGAAAAGTTAATTGGGTGAAACAATGCCCGGTGGAAGCGGCAGAATTAATTATTTTACTTGAAACCCAATCCGGTTTGATGGCAGAAAAGGCAGCTGAAAAAGAGCAGGCTTTTGGTCAATTCATGCAGATCATCGAAGACCAGAAGAGTGATCTCGCTTTATATAAACTCCAGGAAACAAGACTCCTTGTCCAATTAGCTATTAAGGACCAAGAAATAAAAAAGCTGAAAAGCAGTACACGTTTTCGGGTATTTCAGGAAAATTTATCACTCGCAGAGGAAAATGCCCGCTTAAAGGAGTTGGCAAAGGTATGAGCCCCAGATGTCCGAAATGCGGCGGCAATGCTTATGTGGTGGATAAGCGTAAATCACAGGTAAAGCTACAGTGCCTTGATTGCCAAGTTACCTGGAAAACAGATTCTAAGATCTGCCCAAGGTGCAAGAGACATAACGGTTATGCAGTGGATGGGTTATGTGCCCAATGCTACTCAACTCAATTGAGTCTTAAGTGACCAATATAGCGAAGGAAGGAGATGAAACGATGAAAGTAACAGATATTCAAAAGGCAAAAAAGATTTATGCCGATGAAAATGGGATTGTCTTAGAAATTAATGATGAAAAAATACACTTGTTTTGGGGTGTTATTGACGAAATTGCAGAAGTTTCAGAAGAGCATTACCATGAGCAAACTGTTGAAGTATTCAAGGCGTTAATCAGTCAGAAAAACGTTAATTAGTTATGTCGCAATACGAGAAAATTATAAAAAGTTAGGAGTTGTCTATATGGGTATTCTCTACAACTCTGTAAAACTTCAAAAGAATATGAAACAGGAATTTATTTTAGAAAGATTACTAGCTTTGGGTATCACTAAATCTCAAACTGGTAAATCCATTCATGAATGTGATTATGAGGAATTGAAATATGAATTGGTACTCGCTTCCTTTAGGGAAATTGACGATAACAATGATAGCGGAAAGTGGTTCTAATGTCCGGATTTGATAGCTTAAAGAATCGTATCATCCTTATGCCAGAAGCAAAAATGGATTATTCACAAAGGCAAATTGAGAAATTCGTTGAAATGTGGAAAGCAGGTAAGCCTATCGGAGAAATTGCGGATCACTTTTGGATTAAGCATTATGAAGTAGCGCTCCTAGTGATGCACTGCGAATTGGAAAATTTAATCAGACCGAGAAAAGGCGGGCTGTATGGATCAGTACCCAGGAAGAAGAGATATAGACGAAAGGGGAAAAGTAAATGAATTTAGGCAAACTTTTTATGCTTCAAAGCGAGTTAGATGCACATATTGAGGAACAACATCCGCGGCAAGAAGGGACAAGCCGGCATCATGAGAAAGTGTTAGCTCTATTAGTGGAGCTTGGGGAGCTGGCTAACGAAACACGCTGCTTTAAGTTCTGGAGTCATAAACCGGCAAGTGAAAGACAAGTGATTCTTGAGGAATATGTGGACGGAGTGCATTTCCTGCTTTCTATCGGCTTAGAAAACGGCATTGAGGAATTAAATATTAGACCAATCAAAGCTAAGACGTTCACTGAGTTATTTATTGGTTTATACAATGCGTTTTCAGTACTGAGTATACATTTTTCTCCTAAAACATATAGCGCTGCATGGTCAGCTTATGCGGGCTTAGGAGAAATGCTTGGGTTCAGTTGGAAAGAAATTGAGGCCGCTTATGGTGCTAAAAACACGATTAATCATGCTAGGCAGGAGTCGTGGTACTGATGAACAAACGCCAGCAAAAGAAGCAGGAGAAAAGGGAAAGGCAAGCATTATATGAACTATTGGAGAAATTAAAGAGCTTTATAAGGGTGAAACTAGATGGCAAGTAAGTATAACTCAAAAAAGGTCGAAAAAGATGGACACCTTTTTGACTCCAAGATAGAGGCTAGATACTTTGATCAATTGAAATGGCTCGAAGCGAATAAACAGATTTTATTTTTCCGCATGCAGCCGAGGTATTTGCTTCAAGAAGCCTTTGAGAAGAACGGAAAAAAGTATCGAAGAATTGATTATGTTGCTGATTTTGAAATACATCATATAGACGGAAGCATCGAGGTAGTTGACTGCAAAGGGTTTGAAACTACTGATTTTAAAATCAAGAAAAAACTATTTGAATACAAGTACCCTCATAAACTATCACTTGTTACATACAGCCAAATCGATGGGGGATGGATGGAATTAGAGCAGCTCAACAAAAATCGGAAGTTGAGAAAGGCTGTGAAGGAATCTGGAAGCAAAAGTGGTAATCGCAGACGACAGAACAGCATGGCAACAGGCAGAGGATAAATGGATGGTGTGTTTTTCACGCTGTCCCCTTTATAAAAAATGCGCTAGTCACTTTGGGACCGATTGTAAGCGACTAGGCGGTGAAGAAATACCGAAAGTTAGTGTAAGTAATGGCAAACAAAGCAAAAAGAAAAAGAAGGCTTAAAAAGGCATTTAAGAAGCGTGAGAAAGAACAAGTAAAGATAGCTTGGCGCAATATTTTTGTAAAAGCTGGTGTGTTAAATGGGTAGTATCCGAAAGATGAAACGGGACCAGCAGTCGAAACCAAAGATCAATTATCAACTAGACCTAAAATTAACGGAATCTTTAATTTTTAACCGTGGTTTTGATGCTGGAGCGAAAGAGCAAAGGGAATCAGATATTGAATGCCTGGTAAATCTCCTTGAAGGATTAGAAGAGTGGCCGGGGATTGGTGAGGTTACAGCCGCTAAAATTCGGCAACATTTTTTAAGTAAGTTTGGTGTGAAGGAGGATGAATAGTGCAACTGGATTTATTTAGAGAAATCATAGTGGACAACTTCGCAGGCGGTGGTGGTGCATCGACAGGTATTGAAATGGCTACAGGATTATCAGTAGACATTGCGATTAATCATGATCCATCTGCTATAGCCATGCACAAAGCAAATCATCCTGACACCGAGCATTATTGTGAGAGTGTGTGGGATGTAGACCCGGTTAAAGCAGCCAAAGGTAGAAAGGTGGGGCTTGCTTGGTTCTCTCCGGACTGTAAGCATTTCAGCAAGGCTAAGGGCGGAAAACCTGTCGAAAAGAAAATCAGAGGGTTAGCTTGGATTGCAGTGAAGTGGGCAATTGCTGTAAAACCTAGAGTCATAATGTTAGAGAATGTTGAAGAATTCAAGACGTGGGGCCCGTTAACTAATGATGGTTATCCGGATGAAAGTAAAAAAGGTAGGACATTTCAATCATTCGTTAAATCTCTAGAAGCTTTAGGTTATGAGGTTCAGTTCAAAGAATTGAGAGCTTGTGACTTTGGAGCTCCTACAATTCGAAAAAGATTTTTTATGGTAGCAAGATGCGATGGAAAACAGATTGTATGGCCTCAGCCAACACATGGGGATCCACAGAGTTTAGAAGTACAAGCAGGTAGGTTAAAACCATGGCATACAGCTTCAGAAATTATTGATTGGAATATCGGTACTCCGTCTATTTTCCAGAGAAAAAAACCTTTATCAAACAATACATTACGAAGGATTAATCGAGGAATTAAGAAATTTGTTGTTGAAAACAAAAATCCATTTATTGCTCCAATAGAACCATTAACATCATCGTTTATCACAAGCTATTACACTGAGACATCAAAGAATGAGGTCAGAGGTCTACAGTTAACAGAACCTTTACACACCATAACAGCCGGTGGCAATCGATTTGGATTGGTTTCAGCATTCCTTACTAAATATTACGGTTCTGATATAGGACAATCTTTATTAGATCCACTTCATACAGTGACCACGAAGGATAGATTTGGATTAGTGACAGTTCATGGAGAGAGTTACAAAATTACAGACGTTGGAATGAGAATGCTACAACCTCATGAATTGTTTTTTGGTCAGGGCTTTCCAGACAATTACGTTATCGATAAGGATTATACAGGTAAGCTATATCCTAAATCAGAACAAATAGCCCGGTGCGGAAATGCAGTTCCTCCACCTTTTGCAGATGCATTGGTAAGAGCCAATCTTCCGGAATATTGCGTTAAGCACAATCGATATAAGCCTGCTGTAGCAAATTAAAGGAGCTGTTGCTCTCATGGACGAAGTTGACTACCAAACCCTAACGCAAAAACTCGGAGAAGTGACAATACAAAACAAACAATTAAAACGAGCAAATATCAACATGAAAAAAGAGGTAAAGAGTCTACGCCGCATTATTAAGAAAATGAAAGATGAAGCAGCTAAGGAAAAGAAGCAACATTACAAAAATGGCCGGCGCGGATCTAAATTGAATGGGTAGGTGTATTGAATGCTGACACCTGAAGATTTTAAAAAGGCTGCTCAAAATGGAATTGCTTCTGACGTATTAAGTAGTCGAGTAGTTAAGTATGGGTGGGATAAAGAAAAAGCAATTAACACTCCCATAAGAGAATACAGTACCTATGAAGATAAAAGTTTGTATTGGAATTATGTGAATGTTGCTGTGGTAGGAAGAAGAACATTTGATTATCGTATAAAAAAAGGTTGGTCACCTTATCAGGCAGCAACGATTCCACCGACAACAGGACCTAGAAAAGCAACTTTTGATTTAATTACATCTTAGACTTATATTGTGTCGCAAAGGAGGTTATGGAAATGAAGGATTTATGTGATTTATGCAAGGTTGGAGAGATTACAGAAACCGTTGAAGAAAACGGAGAAAATCTTTATTTATGTGATGATTGTTATAAGGATTATCAAGAAAAAGCCGAATGGATTAGAAACTTAGAGTAGGACGCTATACGAGTAAAAGGCACAGGAGTGATTAAATGTTGAAAGAAATAGCCAAACCGGTCGGACTTGTTATACTTGGGGCCATTATTATATGGCTTAATCGATAGGGAGGTCATAATATGGGACAAGCTTTAGATTACCCAGAGATTATGTACAATGATGCTATCTATAAATTAGAGCAGGAATGGCAGCGTAAATTAACCGAGCACGAACGACATGTGCTAATTGAAGGCTACAAGATTGGTAGAACCGTAGAAGCGGAAAATGAGATTAAGATTCTTTTTGCTAAATAGGAGGGAGAATAATGGGACAAGTTACTGTCTGGTATATGACCGAGGAAGAACGCTTAGCGTATATTGAAAAACATCCAATCAAGCCAACTAAAAAGGCGAAAAGAAATGAGCCTTTTGAAAATATCTATAAGGACTATAAATGGCGAGGAAATAAAGGTGCAGAAAACAGATGGAATGAAAAATAAAATAAGCCAGGAATTCTCCCGGCTTGGTAAACACTTAACGAATTTCATTTTACCATATGGGAGGGTTATAGGTGAGCAAACAATTAGTATTCAGTCTTCCTGGGATTGACCGAGACAAAACAAAGGAGGAAGTAGAAAAAGCACTTGATCAATATCGTATCCTTTTACTTTCTGTCCCAGAAGAAAAGATTCCAAAAATTACAGCCAATTATTCGCTCGTTCCTCCTGCATTCACCAATGAATTCCACTCACCTACTGAAAATGCAGTAATTGAAAAAATGGACCTAGAAAGGGAACGCGAAAGATATATTGAATGGGTTCGTAAAGGCGTGAATAGGCTTAGATTTAAAGAACGGGAAATAATCGTTAAACGATACCTAGAAGATGAAGAAATGTATGATTACGAGCTGTATAACAAATTGGGGATGTCGGAGAGCAAGTATTATAGATTAAAAGCAAGGGCCTTTTATAATCTGGCCTTTGCTCTCAAAATAGAAGTCTATGAACAGGGTGTGAGTAAACTATGAACTTTGTTCAGCCCATTCGCGATCCAGATATGATTTTTGAAATTAAACGGTACTTAAGAGAGCAGAATGAACGGAATTATATGTTATTCGTCACTGGAATCAATTCAGGCCTTAGAATATCTGATATTCTGCCTCTTAGAGTAAAGGAAGCAAAGAGCACATACTTCAACATTATTGAAATGAAGACAGGAAAGAAAAAACGAATTGATATGACTCCTCAGCTGCAACGTGAGTTTAAAAAATATATCGAAGGTAAAGAAGACCATGAGTACTTGTTCAAAAGCAGAAAAGGTTTAAATAAGCCAATAGGCAGAAGCATGGCTTATAAGATATTACGTAATGCGGCAGCACATGTAGGACTAGATGATATCGGGACCCATACATTAAGAAAAACATTTGGTTATCATCTTTACAAACAAACTGGTGATGTGGCCTTGCTTCAGAAGATACTGAATCACTCCGATCCAGCCTTTACACTTAGATATATTGGTATTGACCAGGATGCAATGAACAAAGCGATAAAGGAATTTAAAATATAAGCACTAGATAAATATTACGTATTAGAAAGGAGTAAAGAAATTGAATTGTACAAATAACCATTGTTTATGGAATGCTTTTGAACAATGTTGCCATGAAAGCGAAGAAGGATTTGAAAAAGCGACTCCTGATGAATTAGATTGTCCATCATCCCTAAGAAAAGACTTTGAAGAGCAACTAAATAACATATTTATTGAGTGTGCAAGTTTATTAAGATATAGAAATATGAAGGAGTTAATTCAGATAAAGAAATTCATTGAGTCTCAAAGAAGTTAATGAACTATATGAAAACACTGTGCTATGTAATTAAAGGCAGCACAGTGTTTTTTTATATAATAAATAATGAATTCGCTTCATTAAATTAATGTGTAATTCATTTTTAAGAATTCTGTTTAAATTAGTGATATCAATGGATTCGGCTGGTTGGTGAATTACACACAATATAAGATATGGGTAATTTTAGTGGGAGATAATTGAAGGAAAATAGAACGAGTATTTTGTTTTGAACATGCTATAGTTGTAGTATGAATATTTATAGGTTACGGAAATAACCTAGATATTTTTTTATTCTAGTAGATCTTGCTCGATCTAATTGTAAAAGACGGTACTGCGACTTGGGGCAGCATCGTCTTTTTTTATGTTCATTGCAAAGTGAGCTAAGGACTTAACTTAGTTTGGAATGAATAACGGTTGAGGTGATGCTTATGAAAGAACATAAACAGCAGCTTAATAGTAAGTCACCTAAGAAGAAACGTAAAAGGAAGCAAGAGCAATTATCCACTAAAGATATAGAAGAACTAATGGGAATGAACATGCCGGTATATACCAGGCACAATGGAGCGATCAGAAGGAAATGAAACTATTTATACTTGGTTATGCTGTCGGTCAATTGCTTACTGTCCTGTTTATATATATGGGTTATAACTGGTATGAATACAGAAATGAGGATTAGTTATGTTAAAGAGCTGCAGTTATTGTGGAGTTATTCATGCACGTAACTATCAGTGCCCTAAGAAACCTAAGAGGCTTAAAGAACCTACAGCCATTGATAGATTCAGATGGACCAAGGCTTGGCAAAGGAAACGTAAGGTAATCAATGAACGTGACAAACATCTGTGCCAAGTGTGTATCCGCAAACTATATAACACTATGGATCAATACACATTCACTAACATAGAGGTACACCACATTGTGCCTATCGTTGAGGATTGGAATAAGAGGTTAGATGATGATAATCTTATCTGTTTATGCAGCTATCATCATAAGATGGCTGAGGCAGGAGAGATAGACAGGCACCAGCTGCTACGCATAGCAGCGCAGCAAGAGCAAACCTATCTGGCTTAAGATCATAATAAAATAGCTGATTATGGCTCGTTTTTATCAGTATTTTGTCATAAAATCGTCTGTTTTTACCAAAAGTTGTTGAAATAATCCCCCCCAGTCTAATTTTTTTAAAAAGTTAAACCTGTGACACCACGTCCCCACTCGAACGCACAAAATATTCCCAGATCAGCTTTTGAAAGGAGTGAAAACAATGCCAACACCTTCTAAACCTTATGTAGTTCTGAATAGTGAGAAGAAATCACATCGAACAAAAAAGGAATTGAAACAAAGGCAGCAAGGTGAAAGCAGGCTTGCTACTGGAGTTGCATTGAAGGAACGCTCCAATGTAAAAAGCAATACCATTGCACATAAAGAGTTCAAACGAATTAATGACCTGCTCAAGAATATTGAAAAGAACGACGCGATCTATGAGCCAGTAATAAACCGGTACTGTTTGATGATAGCGGAATGCAATGAATTGGAAGAACGAAGAGAATATTTCTTTTGTTTGATTGAACAATTAAAAAGCGGATTTGAGGAAATTTGTGATGAGTTAGCTCCAGATGAAAAAGTCGAAAAATTAATAGAGTTTACCAAAGAGATTGCCAAGCTAACAGGAAGCATGATGTCTATAGATAAAATCCTCCAGACCAAACGAAAAATGCTTCTGGACATCGAAAAGGAAAACATAATGACCATAGCGGCAGCATTAAGAAGTATTCCAAAAACAGAAGAGAAATCATCCAATAAACTCTTGGAAGCGTTGAATGATGCTTGATAGTAAAGCTTATCAATATGCTCAATGGTGTGTGGAAGAAGATAACCGAAAAGTCGGTAGGTATGTAAAGAAACAAGCTCAGGCATGGATTGACATTGTGGATGGAAAATCAGATGAGGCATATTTTGATGAAAAGGCTTATCGGAAGATGTGTAAAATCCTTAAATTAATGGTCCACCCGGATTTACAATGTCCTATGTATGAAGGATTAGAGGATTATGCCTGGTTTCTCATTACTGCAATACTTTGTACAAAGCTAACTAATGAAAAGAATATAGATATTCGATACTATATAACCGCTGTTTTGGAAATATCCAGAAAAAATTTCAAAACATTCAATTCTGCGGTTATTTTTATTTTGCTCATGTTAACAGACCCACAGTTCAGCCGATTCTTTTCGGTGGCACCAGACTTAAAACTTTCAAGTGAGTTAAAAATTGCAATTCGAAAAATAATCAAAGTTAGCCCTGCATTAGCTGAAGAGGATGTTTTTAAGATTCTTAGAAGTGAAATCAGATGCCTGCTAACAGAGAGTGAATATATTCCACTTGCTTACTCTGAAGACAAGATGGACGGTAAACTAGCTAATGCTTTCCTAGCGGATGAAGCTGGTGCAATGGACTCTTATCCAATCGAAGCAATGAGATCCTCACAGATTACACTTTTCAATAAACTAGGGATTATTATTAGTACTCAGTATCCCAATGATAATAATGCCATGATTGACGAAATCGACATGTCCAAAAAAGTGTTAGATGGTTTATACGATAATAAGAGAAGATTCGCTTTACTTTATGAGCCAGATGATGAATTTTTAGTGAATGACCAATGGCAAACAGAGGATTTAGTCATTTTTCAAAGCAATCCTGTTGCTGTGTCAAATGATTACATTTTTGAAGCAATCAAGGATATGCGAACAACGGCCATTCTGTATGAAAACAAGCGAGAAAACTACCTGTGTAAGCATAATAATATTAAATATAAAGGCCTTGGGGTTGAGGGCTATATTGATATTACGAAAGTAAAAGAATGCAAAATTGAGGAAGATTTAGCGTTCTGGAGAGGGAAACGCGTCTATCTTGGATTAGACTTATCCCAAACTGATGATAATACCTCTGTGGCAATGGTAACTGAACATAATGACATGATATATTCGAAAACTTGGGGATTTATTCCTAAGGACCAAAGATTGCTGAAAATAAAGAAAGAAAAAGTTGATTACAATAGGCTGATTAGTAAAGGTGTGTGTTTTGAATGTGGAGATGAGGTTATTGACTATTCATTTGTAGAGAATTTCATTCTAACTCTTGAGGAAAAATATGGGGTTGAAATTGTACAAATAGGCTATGACCGTTATAACGCTATCAGTACTATACAGAAACTCGAAGCAGCTGGTTATGAGTGCGTGGAAATAAAACAACATTCTAGTGTTTTGCATATGCCAACCAAGCTATTGAAAGAACTTGTACTTAAAAAGTTGTTTCACTATGATGAAAATTTAATGCTTGAAATTAATTTTCAAAATGCCCGTTGCACTGAAGATACCAACCTAAATAAATATGTGAATAAAAAGAAGTCTGCCGGTAAAGTCGATATGGTAGTGTCCACTATCTTATCCATATATTTACTTCAACAAGACATGCTGTATGGAATGAATGATTTTGGAGCCCAGGTTATTTAGAAGGAGGTGAGACAGTGGGATTATGGAAGCGAATGTTAGGCTTTGAAAAACGCGAAACATTGGAAGATTTACTAATTAGTTCAGGGTTGTTAACTAAGAGCATTGAAAGAGATCAAGCAATGAATATTCCTGCTTTGAGTGCTTGTGTTGATCTAATCAGTGATACAGTAGCAGCTATACCAATTAAATTCTATAAGGAGCAAGCTGGAAAAGTCACTGTAATAGATGATGACCGGGTAAAGTTACTTAATGATGACACAAAAGATACACTTGATGGATTCCAGTTTAAGAAAGCCCTTGTGGAGGATTATTTGCTCGATGGTGCAGGCTATTCTTACATCAATCGCGAACGTAACAAGGTAAAGAGTCTCCATTTTGTGAAGCATGAGTCAGTATCGATCAACATGAATGTAGACCCAATCTTCAAAAGTTATAACATATTAGTCCAAGGTGAAACATATCGAGATTACGAGTTTCTTAAACTGACCAGACGTTCAAAAGACGGGGTGACAGGGAAAGGGATTATAGAGCAAAATAATAAACTACTTTCAGTAGCATATAACACACTGATCTTTGAGGAAGTACTTGTTAAAACAGGCGGCAATAAAAAGGGATTCTTAAAAAGTCAGGGCCGTTTAAGTAAAGAAGCGGTCGATGAATTAAAATTAGCCTGGAAAAACCTTTACGCTAATAATGATGAAAATGTTGTCGTCCTAAATAACGGTTTAGATTTTCATGAAGCTTCTAACACATCAGTGGAAATGCAACTGAATGAAAATAAGAAAACCAACTCAATAGAAATACAAAAGGTATTAAAAGTGCCAACTTCTATTTTAGAAGGAAAGGCAAGTGATGATGAATATAATCTTTGGATTAAAATTTGCATATTGCCGATACTGGTTGCTTTAATTACGGCTATTAACAAAGACTTATTGCTCCCTAGTGAGAAGAATGAGTCTTTTTATTTTGCCTTTGACACTAAAGAACTATTTAAGGGTGACATGCTGAAGCGTTATCAGGCTTATGAAATTGCAATTAAAAATGGCTTTATGCAGTGGGATGAAGTTCGATATAACGAGGACCTTGAACCTTATGGCGTTGATTTCATCAAATTAGGCCTTCAAGATGTACTCTACAATCCAAAAACGAAAGAAATTTACACTCCGAACACCAATCAGACAAACAACATGGATGAGTTGAAAGGAGGTGAGACAAAAAATGCGAATAGAGATTCGAAACAATCAGGTGCTGCTTGATGGATATGTGAATGCAATTGAACGTGAGAGCCGTATTCTTCCATCGCCACGCGGGCGTTTTAAGGAGAAAATTAAGCCAAAAACATTCGAAAAGGCCTTACGAAAAGCCGATGATGTGGAGTTGCGATTTAATCATGACCCAAAGTTGAAATTAGGTTCTATTAAAGAAGGGAATTTACAGCTTTTTGAGGACAATATTGGGTTGAGAGCGATTGCTACAGTCAGTGATGAAAAAGTTATTGAAAAAGCTAAGAATGGGGAGCTCCGTGGGTGGTCGTTTGGGTTTATTGATAATAAACCTAACTGGGAAGATGGTCCAGAGGGAATTGCACTTCGATATTTGGAAGACATTGACCTTATTGAGGTATCAATTCTCGACAAAACGCCAGCATATATAGCTACCTCAATAGAGGCACGGGGAGAAGAGCAAGTCATTTCAGAGCAACGTTCAGACGAATTTCGTGCAGAAATTGAGGATCTCACCAAGACTGAGGAAAAAAGAGAAAAAACAATTGATTATACTGTTTTTGAAAGAGAAATCGAATTTTTAAAATTGAAAGGCGGAAACCACTAATGAAAATTCCATTTAATGTACTAGCAAATAAAATTGAATTCCGTTCTATGCCATCACTATTGGAACAACGTAACAACCTATTAGATGAGGCCGACGGTCTTTTAAAAAAATCGAAACAAGAGTCTCGTGCATTCTTAGATGATGAAAGCAAACGGTTTGACGAAATTAAGGTAGAAGTTGCAAAGATTGATAAAACTTTAGCTGCAGAAGTTGAGGCCAGAGAATTTGGTGAAAAGAAAAAAATCCCTTCAAAAGTAGAAGAACGCGCAGTCATTGAAGAACGTGTTTTCGCAAATTATATTCGCGGAGTGGTAGAAGAACGTGCAGATGTTAATCTAACTACAGCTGATAACGGAGCAGTAATCCCACAATCAATCGCTAATAAAATCATTAGCAAAGTTTATGATCTAAGCCCAATTTACCAATTGGCTACTCGCTATAACATTGGTGGGACATTAACAATCCCATATTACGATGAAACAACCCAACAAATTACAATGGCCTATGCCGATGAATTTGTTGAACTAGAGTCAACATCCGGAAAATTCACAAGTATTTCGCTTTCCGGATTCTTAGCAGGTGCTTTAACAAAGCTTTCTAAAAAGCTACTTAACAACTCAGATTTTGATTTAGTAAATTTCATTATTCAAAAGGTTGCAGAATCTGCTGTAAAGTGGATTGAAAAAGAACTCCTTAATGGAACAGCAAGCAAAATTGCTGGATTAAGTACTGTTACACAAACTATAACTTCAGCAAGTGCCACAGCAATTACTACTGATGAGTTAATTGATGTACAAGAGGAAGTTCCAGATGTATTCCAAAATGGGGCCATTTGGATTATGAACAGAAAAACACGTAAAGCAATTCGTAAGTTAAAAGATGCTGATGGAAATTACCTATTGAACAAAGACGTTTCTGCTAAATGGGGTTACACCTTATTAGGTAAAGATGTATATACCTCTGACAATATGTCTCAAATGGCAACTGGTAAAACAGTTATTTATTATGGTGATATGTCCGGCTTAGCTGTAAAGGTAGCTGAAGAAGTAACAATTGAAGTATTACGTGAAAAATATGCTACTCAACATGCTATCGGAGTGGTTGCATGGCTAGAAATGGATTCAAAAGTAGAGAATGCACAAAAAATCTCTAAATTAAAAATGGCTTAATTCTAAGGAGGTGGGTTTTCCCATCTCCTTTTTCGTTAGAAAGGAGTGATCCATGTGAAAGTAAAAGCGCTTGTCAGTTTTGCTGGTGTAGTCACTATGGCTTTAAACGAAGTGAAAGAAATCGAGGATAAAGTAATATGTGATGATCTATTGCGAGCTGGATTTGTGGAAGAAGTGAAGAGCGCCCGTAAAAAGTCGGTGAACACTGATGAAAATTAGTGAAGTAGGCATTCGAGAATTAAAAGAATATGCCCGCGAATACAACGATGATGTAGAAACCATTAAAACATTTGAACTGATATTAGTGGCTGGGAAGGCTTATATAAAAGGCTATACTGGCTTAACTGATGAACAATTAGATACACATGAGGATTTAACCATTGTCCTTATGGTTCTATCTAATGAAATGTACGATAACCGAGTATTTTCTGTTGAAAGTGATAAGGTTAACACCGTGATTAAATCAATATTAGATATGCACTCTGTCAATTTGTTATAGGGTGGTCCATTATGACTAGATACAAGATCAATCCGGGCGAATTTCGTCAGGTTATCACATTTCAAAGTAAAAACGGTGTTCAAAATAGTTATGGTGAAACGTCTGATGATTGGATGGATGTCAAAACGACACGGGCCGGTATCTATCCGATTAGTGGTCAAGAGTTTTTCTCTGCTGAGAAGGTGAACGCTGAAATTACTCACAAAATCAACATGCGCTACTTACCTGGACTTTCCACAAATATGAGAATCAAGTATGGAAATAGATATTTTGGAATCTCATCCATAATCAATTTCCAAGAAAGAAATGTGCTGCTGCAGATCATGTGCAAAGAGGTGTTCTGATGGCTAGAAGAAGAAACAGCAACATTGAGGGGTTAGATGAACTATTGAGAACTATTCAGCAGTTAGAAAAACTTCCTCAAAAGTGCGTAACGAAAGCGGCTAGGAAGGGTGCTAATGTCGCTTTGAAAGCAGCTAAAGGGAATGCACCTGTGGATCAAGGTTACTTGAAAAAGAGCCTTAGATTAGTTCCTGAGAAATCAAGGACTAAGGGTAAAAAGGTTTATCAGGTAGCGCCAGACAGAGCCTATAATGATGTTTTTCAGGGTGAATCTAATCAAACCACCACTAGATATAACACTCGTACTGGGCAAACGGAAACCAAGAATAAAACTTCTTACTACCCAGCTTCTCAAGAATATGGTTGGACTGATCAATATGGACATTATCATCCGGGATACAGATATTTGAGAAGGTCTATTGATGAACATAAAACGGCAATTGAAAAAGAAACAGTCAAAGTTATGACTAGCGAAATCGATAAAATAAGGTGATTGCGATGGACTTTGAGGAAGCTTTAAGGGCTGAATTATCCGCTATAACAGAATTAAATAATAAGGTGTTTCCCTTAAATGCAACCCAGGGAACAAAAGCGCCTTATGTTGTTTATATGTCTAGTGAAGGTGTGCAATACCAAACATTAGACGGTTATTTGCCTAATAAAGAGGTAGAGTGTGAGATTAATATTCTCCATGGAAGTTATGGGGCTATGAAAAGCCTAACCAAAGAAGTAATAGCTAAGGTCTTATCATTTTACTCTAGGACCATAGGCGAAAACGGGCCATTTATTGAATCAGTCTCACATGAAAATCCTGTGGAATTATACGAAAATGAAATTTCAGCTTATAGAAGTGTGGTTACGATAATAGTAAACTTTAGGGAGTGAATCAAATGGCAGTAAGAGGATTAGGAACAGTTTTAAAAATGGGCACGAAAACAATTGCAGGCTTAACAGAAATTGGTGGCCTTGAACTGAGTGCAGATACAATCGATGTTACGACTTTGGACAGCGCTGGCGGCTATAGAGAATTTATTGGTGGATTTAAAGATGCTGGTGAAGTATCTTTAAGTGGATTTTTTGACCCAACAGCTTCTGGACAAAAGGACTTATATGATGCTTTTCAATCCGGGGTGGTCAGTGCATTTACTATTCAGTTCCCGGCTGCTTTAAATGCAAGTTGGACTTTCAATGGGGTAGTGACTGGCTTTAAGACATCCACAGGTTTGGAAGACCCAGTAAGTTTCGAGGGATCAATCAAAGTGAGCGGTTCGCCTACACTGGTTACAACAACAGCTTAAGACTAGAGGATTTTCTCTAGTCTTTTTTTATATCTGAGGAGGGTTAAAGTATGAAAGATAAAAATGATGTAGTAATTATTAACCTTGATAGACCACGTGAATTGCGTTTTGGACATAAAGCATTAAAAAGATTAACAGCCATGACTGGAAAAGGCATTGAAAGCTTGGATTTTGATAACTTCCAAATGGATGATATTGAGAAAGTTATTTATTGCGGTTTGCTTCATGATGCAAAAGAGAATAATGAAACTCTTAAACTCGAAGATATGGAAGACTTGCTTGATTGTGCACCTACTTATTCCGAGATTATCGAAAAAATGCAACAAGCCTTCAATGCTGCCTTTGGTAGTCCAGAAGGTGACGAAAAAAACTAACAGAGGGTAGCGGTTCAAAATGGAGCTGGGAAAACTCATTAAAGACCGCTATCCACATGGGAATTAGCATTAGTGATTATAACGATATGACACCGTATGAGCTGAGTGTCGCCATAATGGTTTTTAACGAAAAGAGCAAAAATGAAATGGAAGAAAAACTATTTGTTGCCTATCATAGTGCTTTATGGCAGCGTGTTGATAAATTATCAATCAACAACCTGAAAGAGGTCCTTGATAATCTAAATGGCAAAGTGAAAAACAAGGAAATGACACCTGAAGAAATGCTGGAAAAGGTCAAGATGCTAAACGCTGCATTTAATGGGGAGGTGAAGAGTAATGGCAATAGTTCGTAATCTACTGGTCCGGGCAGGTGCTGATTTTAGTGAACTTATAAATGGAATGAGAAATGCCCAAAGAAAAATTAATGGATTTAGTAATTCCATTGGCAAGTCAATGGGTGGAATCAAAGGGAAAATTGTTGGTGCATTGGCAGGTCTAGTGAGCGCTGTTGCTATAAAAGGCGCTGTTGAGGATGCTATGAAGTACGAGGCCTTAATGGGGACCTTAAGTGAGTCTTTAGGAAAAAGTATGGCAGACTTTGAAAAGTGGCAAAACACTGTGGGATCTTCACTTGGTTACTCTAAGCTCCAATCAGCTGAATTGGCTAATACGCTATCTTTAAACTTCAAAGCAATTGCTACAAGTCAGCAAGACTTAACTGATAAGACCACAAAAATGATGGAAACAGCAGCCCTTATCGCTTCAAAGCGTGGTATGGCAATGACTGAGGTTTCTGATCGTATCCGTTCTGCTATGAACCAAGAAGCCGATGGTGCCGATGAATTAGGGGTTAACGTCCGCGCCTCAGCTATTATACAGTCCAATGCCTATAAACAAATGGCAAACGGTACACCATGGTCGGAATTAAGCACTAATATGCAAAAGGCGATTCTTTACCATCATATATTGGAATCTGTCAGTACAAATCTTGGCGACACCATGCAAAATAACACCGCCATGAAAATGAGTGCTTTTACAGCTTCCTTAGCTGATGTGAAGCTTGCACTTGGCCAAGCGTTCCTTCCTATTCTGAACGTGGTGCTTCCTGTTCTAACTGCCTTTATGAGACAGATAGAAACAGCCTTGTCTTATGTTGCGGCTTTCAGTAGAGCGCTGTTTGGTGGTGGTGCGGTAAGTGCTGTAAAACAACAAACAAAAGCTACTCAAAAGCAGACTGGCGCTGTGGTTAAGTTAGGGAATGCCACAGATGGAACAAGTAAAAAAGCGAAGAAAGCAGCAAAGGCGGCAAAGGATGCGGCAAAGGGATCTGTGGCAGCATTTGATGAAATTAACCAACTAGCAGATAAAGCAGATACCAGTGGAGCCGGTGCTAGTGGTGGAGCTAGCGGTGGCGGTGGTAGTGTCTCTGGTGGTGGTGGGTTAACCATACCTAGTGATAACGGGAACCAAACAGAGCCAAAAATACCTAAGTGGATTCAAGGTCTTGCAGACAAGTTCAAGAAATATTTAAACCCTTTGAGAGATGCTTGGGATAGATTGAAAGAATCGTTTGTTGATCTGTGGAATTCACCAGCCGTTATAAAAATAAGAAAATGGCTTTCAGGTGGATGGGATGCAGGGATTGAAGGGATTTTATTAATAGTTGCCGGGGTAGTTGATATTATTGCCGGACGAATTGACATGCTGACAGCTATGTTAAATGGAGATTGGCGAAAAGCTTGGCGAGGTACCGGGAAGATGCTATTAGGGTTTTGGGAAATTATAACAGGTGTAATTGGGCCAATCTTTCCTGGTCTTACTAAGAAAATGAAAAAATTCGGTGATTTTTTCTATACAAAGTGGAATGAAATCGCTGATATCGATTTTGCTGAAGTTTTCCAAAACATTTTGAAATGGTTTGAAACCATGAAAAAAGACGGGGCCAAAAAATGGGATGACTTAAAAGCAAAAACTTCTGCCACTTGGGATAACATTAAATCCACTATAGCTTCAAAAATGAAAGAAGCATGGAACGAATTCACAAAACCTTTTATCGCAACCTACAACTGGTTTAAAACGAATGTGATTGATAAGATTGCTTCTGTCTTTACCACTGGAAAAAGTACCATTGCCGGCAAAGCGTCTGATATTTGGACAGCTATTAAAGGTAAGTTCGCAGAGGTTTTTAATTGGTTCAAAACGAATGTTACAGACAAAATAGCATCCACTTTCACGGGCGCAAAAGCAGGTATAGCTAATAAAGCCGGAGAAATCTGGACAGCTATCAAAGGAAAGTTTACAGAAGTATACAACTGGTTTAAAACCAATGTAGTAGATAAAATAAGTTCTGCTTTCACAAATTCTAAAAATGGCTTAGCGAGCACAGGTGAAACAGTGTGGAATGCTATCAAATCGCCTTTCACATCGGTCTACAATTGGTTTAAGACAAATGTGGCCGATAAGATTTCAAGCGCCCTCCATACTGTTACATCAGGTATTTCCGATGGATTCAAAGGTGTGGTAACAACTGTGATTAACAACGGCATATCTTTAATAAACAGTGCTATTTCTAAATTGAATTCTGCTTTGCAATACATTGATAAACATTTTTTACCGGGTGATGCAATACCTAAAATCCCACAGATTCCAAAGCTCGCTAAAGGCGGTATCACAAACGGCCCTACATTAGCGTTAATTGGGGATAATCCAGGCGGTCAGGAAGTAGTTTCTCCGCTAGATAAATTATCGGGCATTGTGACAAATGCAATGTTAACTGCTTTGAGCTTTAACAAAGGGTCCTCTGCAAATAATGGTGGAGATGTCGTGTTAAATATCGATGGTAGGACGTTTGCAAGAATTATCAGACCGTATACTGATATGGAAAATAAACGGGTAGGAACAAATGTAAGGTTACAATCGATTTAAGGTGGTGGGCGAATGGCTTTAATTACGGTTAATGGGGTGGTTTTGCCTACCCCTACTGATTACGGTGTTAGTATTATGGATATCTCCAAAGCAGAAAGAAACGCAGCTGGAACTATGATTATAGAGAGAATAACAACCAAAAGAAAAATAGCCTTATCGTGGGCTTATCTTTCAGCTACTGATTTATCAAAAGTCTTAAATGCAGTTGCACCTACCTTTTACAATGTTACTTATTTGGATCCACAGACAGGCGGAAATCGAACCGGCTCTTTTTATTGTGGAGATAGAGATTTAGGTATGATTGATTTTGTGAATGGGGTACCACGCTATAAAGATATTAAATTTGATCTTATAGAAAGGTAGTGGCATAGATGTTAGATTCGAGTTTAGATTATCAAAACAATATCTATGCGAACGTTAGACAAATAGACGCAAAGATTACTTTTACTGTTAATGGTTCTTCAGATGTTTACGATGATACTTACATCACCCAAATGAGGATTATAGAGGAAATGAACACACAAAATGAATCCTTACCTTCAAATGAATTGCAAGTGACGTTGGATAACACCAGCGGAACATTTGATTTTTTATCGATGTCAAACATGCACCGAATTATTGCTAGCCGTCCGAAAATCGCTGTAAAACTTGGTTTGCACGTTGATAAACCGACATGGGACATTTTTGGTGCAAAAAAATGGAGTGAGCTATAAATGGCAAATTACTCACCTAACTTAAATTTATATTTACCGAGCAGGAACGATTCCGGGATAGAAGTTGATCTATCATTAACCGAGAATTTTAATAAAATTGATACGTCTTTGGCAGAAAAGGCGAACAAAACAGAGTTGATGAATATAGGTAATGGTTCCCCAAAGGGTGCATATGCTACCCTATCCGCACTTCAAACCGATTTTCCCACGGGAACGTCAGGAATTTATGTCGTAAGTGCTGATGGAAAGTGGTATTTTTGGAATGGTTCTGTATGGACAGCGGGCGGAATATATCAAAGCACTGCTCTAGCTGATGGAACCGTTACACCGGAAAAAACAACATTTGCTAACACAGACGTTTATAAATATGTAAAACCAAAAAATATCTTAGATATGAACTCATTATCAACCGGAGTTTTAAATAGTTCAGGTGCAGTGGATGCTACGAACACATCTTATAAAACAACAAACTTTATTTCTGTTTTTGGATTAGGTAATATTTATTGTTCTATGACACAAAGCGGAAGTTATGTTGCCTTAAAAAACAATGTCTATTGTTTTTATGATTCCAATAAAACATTCATTTCAGGAACTTATACAGCAAACTGGAGTGGGTTATCTGCATCTATTGCTATACCTTCCAACGCTTACTATATAAGGCTTTGTGGTTATATAGACATATATACAGGCTCAGCCTATGCTAATCATATGATTGAAGCAGGAACAGTAAGAACAACATATGAAATATATTTCACACCCACGTTCAGGCTCAATGATAAAGTAGTTTCCAACGCAAGTTTTGCAGATAGCGTTCGTTATGCCAACCTTATTAAAAATACAAATATAAACTTAGGTTATTCATCATCTTATAATACAGTTAAACTATTTGATAATAAGTTAAATGTTACAAATACTGCTATCAACTCTGCTGAAACAGGATTTAACTGTAAATTAGATGCATCCAAAGTTTATGCTGTCGTAGCCAAAGTAACCAATAATCATAGTACTAATGCCTTGATGGGGCTAAGTCGTTCATTCAAGTCCAATACGGGAGTAATATTGGATACAACTTATTTGGCAAATGTGGGAGCAAGCAGTTCGTATACGGATGTAGTCAAAATAATACGAGATTCCACGGAATATCTTCATGTTAGATTGTATTATTCTATGTATTCAGCAACAGCTATGGATGTTAATTTCGACTTAGAATTTTGGTTATATGACATAACTAATGAAAATGACATACAGCTTGTTTCTTATAGGGAAATTGCGTTTAATGAAAGCTATTCATTGAACAAATCACTATTTTCATATTCTGCTAAGAAAGTAACTACTGGATTTGAAGGAAAAACGTTGTCGGCATTAGGTGACAGTATTACAGCTCAAGAAAAATGGTATGACTCAATTAAAAAGCACTTTGGGTTTAAAACTATAAACGATCATGGGATTGGCGGTACCTGTATAGCTGGAACAAATCCAAATGCTATGTGGCAGGACACAAGAATCAATGCAATTAAAGCTGCGGACATAATAAGTGTAATGGGTGGAACGAATGACTGGACACAAAATATTCCTTTAGGTACTTTGTCATTAAGCAACACTGATACTAATTCGTTTACTGGGGCTTTTAATGTTCTCCTCAATAAACTTGTCAATAAATATCAAACCACGCCAATTGTTATTTTTAGTTGTCCTTATGGTGAATATTTGGTAGGTTCACTGCCTTCTGGCTTTACCGATATCACTCATAATTCATTAGGTCTAACTTCTAAAGACTATGCAGATAGAGCAATAGCAATAGCAGAACTTTGGGGCTTACCACATGCTAACATGCAGCTTTGTGGAATAAATTCAGTTAACATAGCCAATTTTTTTACTGGCGGTGATCATATTCATATTGACGCGAGTTATGGTTATATGTATGCAAAAAAAATGATTCCAGCGATTCAAAGTTGTTCCCCGATTACCGGATACTATTAATATCTTTATTTAAGAAAAAAGTATTTGTTAATCACCCTTGATACCTATATACTTTAGTTTGTTAAAAGTAAAAATATAGGAGAGGGAATATTTGAAAAAATTAATAGTCGTATCTTTGTTCTTAGTAGCTGTTGTCATTTTATCTATTGGGAAATGGCAGTACGATAATAGGATAGAAAAAAATGGTATACAAGTGGCGAAAGCATTTAAACAAAACCAAAAACAAGAACTAAAAATGCAAAAGCAAAAGTTAGCATTATTAGAAAAAGATAAGAATAATAGTGTCTTAGATTGGTTGAAGTACAGATATGCTCAACAATCAAAGATAACAGTATCTGCATTTGGAAGTAGTGTAACAGCAGGAGCAGGGTCTAGCACACTAGACAAACATTGGACTGGTTTACTTCAAAACTTTTTAAGGGATAAAGAAGGAATGTATAATGTATCACTTGAAAGAAATGGATTTGGTGGATACACAACACAAAGACTAATAGCTGAGAAAAGAATCAACGATGTTTTAGCTAACAAACCTGATGTAGTAATTATCGAACCTACAATTATTAATAATTACGCACAAAACATATCTATCCTTCAAACAAATCAAGATATTTTATTTTTTGTAAATGAAATAAGGAAAAAGCTTCCTAACACTTTAGTGATTATTCAATCATCAAATCCAACTGATCCTGTAAAATTCTCAGGTGAAAAAAACGAGTTAGGACTGGATTACGAGGATTACGCAAATGATATAAAGACTTTCACGGAAGAAAATCATCTAAATTATGTTGATGTTTACTCTGGTGTTGAAAATCTTAGAGTTGAAAAGAATAAAAGGCTTAATGAATTATTAAAAGATGATCGCCATCCCAATGATTTAGGGTATGAATATTGGTTTGAAACACTTAAAACATCATTTGAAAAAGTACCGTTGGTAAATAGTTAAATACGCTTTTGGAAGAAAAGACGAAGTAAAGAAGACTGATCAATCAGTCTTTTTTTATTTGTAAAGGCGGTGACAAAATGGCATCATGGCAAACCGTTTTATCCTCTAATGTTTCTTACGGTACCGAATGGCAGCCAATGGGCACATTCTATCTTGATTCATGGAAAAATGATGTCGGGGCCCTTACGGTTACATTAGTTGGTTATGACAACTTCACTATGTTAGACAATATCCCTTTTGGAGATGTGGGAACAGGGGCAAATAAAAACCTTTATGATCTTGCTGTGGATGTTTTTCAAAAAGCAGGAATCACCAGTTATAACATTGATCAATCATTAAAGAACATAACAACGGTAACAGGGTTTAAAGAGCAAGTATCTTGCCGGGTTGCCCTTCAACATATCGGGATTGCTGGGTTATCAGCTGTTTATCAAGATAGATACGGAGTCATGCAAATCAAACCATTTTCTTCAGTGGCAGCAGGAGGTAACTATACAACTTATGCTGGCTCTGGTTTGTATGCTGGGTTTGATCCTTTTAATACGGGAGCCTATACCGAAATCAATGACGGTAATGGAATGAAAAGATTAGATTTAGACAATATGTGGGATGTTCCTGAAATCACACTTGATAAGTCGATTTATCAAGTAGTAGTTAAAGTGTACTCAAGTACAACGGATTCCACTGATTATATCCAAACCAATACAGCTATTGCCGGTTCAAACGGACAGTCTTTTACCCTTGATAATCCTTTAATCAATACCACAGCACGAGCGCAGCTAGTAGCTGACTGGTATATCAATGAGAGCAACTACAATGTGGTATATAAATCAAATTGGCGAGGGAATCCAGTCTTAGAAAGTGCAGATATTGTGATTATTTCAAATGGCATTGATGAGGCTTTTGCAAAGCAAGGAAGGATTTATAAACAAGAGTTTCAATATGAAGGCTATTTAACATGCCAAACCGAAAGCAGAGGTGGAATCTAAAATGGTTTACGTAAAAACAACCTGGGTAGATAGAGCCGTTCAATATCCTAGCCGCTTTACTAGGACGAGTGATGGAACCTATGACACTTTAACACCGGCACCAGGAACCATCACTGCTGCCGGGACACCTCTTACAGCGGCAGCGTTGAATAATTTAGAAAAGCAATATGATGAAGCTGTTGCTTATGCAAATGCGACATTCGCACCGAGTACTCAGGAAAATTGGACAGCCGTAACCTTCCAAAATGCCTGGACTAACTATGGAAACGGTTATGAGACAGCAGCTTTTATGAAGGATAAATTTGGTTTTGTTCATCTTAAAGGAATGATCTATAACGGACTGTTAGGGAAAGCAGCGTTTTTGTTGCCAGCTGGCTACAGACCTTTAAATATTCAGCGTTTCTCCACACAGGCTCATAATGGTACAACACAAGTTGTAGCAGCCATCGATGTAAAGCCGGCAGGGAATTTTGACGTGGTATATGGTGGTAATACGTGGGTGTTACTCGATAGCATTCCACCGTTTAAGGCGGAACAGTAAGGAGTGAGTATGATGAAACAAGTTTTTCGATTTGATAATAAAGGGTATTATGTAGAACCTGTAATTCTCAAGGATAATGATGTAATCCCTCCTAATTGTACAGACATAGAGCCTACAGGCAGTTATTTTCGTGGAAAGTTTGAAAATGGGAGATGGATAGAAGGGGCTACGCAAAAAGAAATAGATGACCTTAAAAATACACCTATTCCAAAAAGCCCACTAGAAATCCTCCAAGAAACAGTTGATCAATTGGTTTTAGACAATCTTATGAGGGGGTTTTAGTATGTTTGAGACATTAAAACGATTATACAATGAAGGCAGACTTACTAAAGAAGGGGTTGCAAATGCAGTCTCTAAAGGTTGGATACCACCAGAACAATATACAACAATCACAGGAGATCTATACACAGTATAGGTTCTTTTTTTTTTATTTTAAAAATAAGGGAGATGTTGACGAATGGCTACATTATCATTAACGAATTACCTTGAGGGAAAATTAGCGGAGCATGTTTTACGGAACACCGCGTACACACCAGCGGCAGCTCTATACGTAGCTTTACACACCGCTGACCCTACCGAAGCTGGCAACGTATCAGAGGTAACAACAGCGGCTTATACGTCTTATGCCCGTAAAGCGGTAACTTTCAACGCAAACAGTGGCGGTATTTGTGCGAGTGCTGCCGATTTAACGTGGAACATTGATGGGGCTGGCGTGACAATTTCGCATATCACGATTTGGGATAGCGTAAGCGGTGCGACCAATCCGTTATTCTACGGACCACTCAACGCAAGCAAGACGATGGCAAACGGTGAGGTCTTCCGTATTCCTGCCGGTTCCTTAACTGTTGGGTTTGATTGATTATGGCTTACTTCTACCTAGTGAGTACCATTGGCAGTGGGAAGAAGTTAGACCCATATCGCCCTAATATACCTGATGGCGTGGAATATGTGGGGGCTGAAAAGAATGGAAAGTATATCATTTTGACAGATACACTAATGCAAGATGATAAGAAATCTGGAATTTTTAATGTTACAGATAAAGTGAATGACTATCTAGCCAATCAAGGATTAACACAAGAAGATATAACGAAATGGTTTGTGGGGTGAGGTAAATGACGGTTATTGTATCCGATAGTTTTAACCGAACGAGTACCACCTCATTAGGAACAACAGATAGTTACAATGGTGGAACCGCAAAAACGTGGACCACAACTACAGGTGTACTAGGAACCAACGGAACACAAGCCTACCCTGTTACAAAAAGTGCTAACAGCGACTATGTTGCGGTTTTAGATTCAGGGATTTCTAATGGAAAAGTAACCGTTACCTTCACTGCACTAAACACCAACGAAGAAGATTTATACTTCCGCTACCAAGATGCAAATAACTTCTTTGTCGTCACTAGATGGGGTAGTTTATCTTACATTAGTAAGGTGATTGGTGGCACGCAAACAAACATAGTAAATACAACGAGTTGGACAGCAGGAACAACCGTAAGAGTAGAATTTAATGGAAATGCCATTTCCCTTTACTATAACAACGTGCTGCAAAAGTCAATTACCGATACGTCTTTACCCAATGCAACAAAGGTTGGTATTGGTGGATACGGTGAAACAACGGTTAGATACGATAATTTTATTATTGAGGATTTCAATACTGGAACTGTCACACCAAAAGATGCATCAGCAGTCCTAACGGGCGTTGGAACTCTAACTGTAAATCCATCCGCAACCCGAAGCAGCTCAGCCGATTTAAAAGGGTTTGGAAACCTAACCGCAACCGGCAGACGAGAAGTAAACAACGGCGCCATCCTCACCGGAACCGGCTCGCTCACAGCCAACGCTATTCTCATTCGGGATGCTTCCGCTAGTTTAGTAGGGTCAGGCATTCTAAACGCTTCGCAACTCGTTATACGGGATGCACAAGCGCTCTTAACGGGTGTCGGAATTCTAAACGCTAGTTCTGGCACTCTTACCATCGTCACAGCTTCAGCAGACTTACTAGGAACAGGCAAGCTAAATGCCAGCAGTCAAAAAGAAGTCCTATCCGGCGCATCCTTACAAGGTCAAGGCAAGTTATCCGCATCAGGTCAGCGTGAAGCCATTGGCTCTGCTTCGTTAATCGGGGCAGGGTTAATCAGCATCGATGTGGGCGATGTGACCGTGATTACAGCCGGGGCAAACTTAGTCGGTGTCGGTAAGATTATTGCGGATGGCATACGCATAGCGCAGGCATCAGCGAGCTTTAACGGTTCAGCCGACCTAAATGTAACGGGGCAAAGAGAAGCGCAATCTGGAGCGAATCTGCAAGGCTCAGGCGCATTGTTTGCGGATGGTCAGCGGATTGTCATTGCAGAGGCGGAATTAATCGGTTCCGGTAAACTACAGATATTCGATGGCGAACCGATTGTTGGGACGATTTACTTGAAGGGCGAACGGCAGCTTAACATGTATCTAGTGGGCAAGCGTGAGTTAAACGTAAATTTACAAGGAAAACAAGCGTTAAACGTCAATCTAAAGGGGTTGATACAATGACAGCGGTAAATCAGAATTTTACGATGTATCAGGGCGATTCAAAGAATCTTATTGTAGCAGTGGAAGGTGTAACGGATTTAATTGGTGTTACCCTTAAATGGGGATTGCGTAAGCGAGAATACGACACGACTAATCTTGTGCTAAAGGAAAATGAGATTACCGTATCCGGAACAGAAATCAGGATTCCCTTGAAGCCACCAGATACCGAAACTTTATTGGGCACCTATTATCATGAGTGTGAGCTAACCGATCAGCAGGGGAATGTGAGTACTTTATTTACAGGAATAGTAACAATTTTAAGAAGTGCAGTATAGAGGAGCCTTTATGGTTCCTCTTTTTATTTTAAAGGATGGCGGTGGTCTTTTGAATACTCAAGTAATGGTGCCAGTTTTAACAGTTTTATGTACGGTTTTAAGTCTTATTGTTGGGTTTTTAACCTTTAATCGTAATCGAGACAAAGATGTAAAAAGCGATGCTTCTCAGTTAGCCGTAATTCAAACCAAGCTCGAAAATATAGATCAGGGAGTTAGAGACATTCAGGTTGAGACACGGGCTACTGCGCAAAGAGTAAGCGAGATGTCAGAGCGATTAACTAGGGTGGAAGAGAGCTCTAAACAAGCTCATAAAAGGCTAGATAAATTCGAGAACAAAGGGGAATAGCGGAATGAAGAAATGGTATGAGTCGAAAACAGTATGGGTTAATGGTCTTGTGTTTCTGGCAGCCATTCTTCAAGCTATCTACGGAAAAGAAATAATTAGTCCGGCTGCTCAAGTTATTATTCTTTCTGCAATTAACACAGCTTTAAGATTGATCACTAAGCATGAAATCAATTGGAAAGGTGATGTTGAATAATGACAAACGAAGCTAAGTATTGGATCCTTGCAAACAAAGCCGCAAAGGAAATTGGATGGCTAGCGGAAACAGTTTTTACCCAATGGGCATGGGAGACAGCTCATTTTACTTCTACTAATCTACGAAATAACAATAATATCGCCGGTCAAACTTGGACTTCTGGTTGTGGCCATGATAAAGGCACTCCACGGCCAAAAGCTGAAGGCGGTTATTACATCAAATATAAAGATGCAGCCCAAGGGTATGTGGAGTTTATCAAGAAAAATCGTCGGTATAGTCGAGTGAAAGAAACAAAAACTGTGGAAGCACAAATTGAAGCTATCGCAAAAGCTGGGTGGGCAATTGATCCGCTTTATGCAGCTGGGTTAAAGTCATTGCACCAGGCTAATATCAGAGATGGCATTTACAAGTTGCCGCGAGAAGAAGCGCCTGTCTATCCTGGGAATATAATTAAAAAAGGCTCCACTAATACTATTGGAGTCAGGACGATTCAGAAAAAACTCAATATAACTTCCGATGGTGTATTTGGTCCTAAAACAGATACAGCCGTGAAATCCTTCCAAAAAAAGCATGGGCTAGTAGTTGATGGCATAGTGGGCGCTAAGACATGGGAAAAATTATTTTAATTAGAAAAGCCCTTCTCAAGTGAGAGGGGCTTTGTTTATTAACTTCCTGTCAATTTCAATGTGTTTAAATCAATATCATCTAATGATTTATCAAAAGCTGGATCCACAATTAACTTAAATACTTGACCATCCTTCACTTTTTCAGACGGTTGTGAGTAATTGTCTTCCGAGCCTTCCTTCCATTGCAGCTGGAAGAAGTCGGCATCGTGTCCTAATGTATTTACCATCTCATATTCAATAACTTTCTGACCTTCATCATTTACAGATTCCTTGGTCTTTGCTGTTTGTAGTATAGTTTTATACGCTTCCTGTTCCTTTGCATCTTGATCAGCTTTATATTTTTCTAGCTCTGCAATTTCTTTTTTTGTTAATTTTGCAGATTCAGCAACATACCACTCAATATCATGCTTTTTAGCTTCCTTTAGGAATGCTTCAGGGTTAAATTTTTCTTGTTTATTTTCTTCCTTTACAGTGTCCTTCTTAACTGTCCCTTTTACTTCCTCCTTATTGCATCCTACTAATAGTCCTAATACAATCATGATTGATAATAGTTTTTTCAATTTGTTTTTCCCCCTTTAGAATGGTAAATCATCATTCATAATTCTCAATAATTCTTGTCTCTCTAATTCTTTTACCTGCTGTGTTACATCCTCGCCAGCTGCAAGTACTTCCTCAAGTTCAACATTATAAGGCATTTCCTTTTTGATATCTTTCCAAAATTGATAAGCAACCTGCTCAGGCTTTCTTCCTCTCGCTGGAAAAGAAGACCTTTGCATTAATTTACTATCAGCTTTGTAGTGAATCTCAATTGTTATGTTCAATATTATCATCCTCATAGTACTTCTTCATTATTTTATGCTGCTCCTTCATCATATCGTAAAAATGCACGATCATTTGGATATCACGTGGAGTATATCCATTTTCCTCGAAATTCTCAATCAGTTTCTCCCACTTCTCATTCATATAGATCATCTACCTTAACTCCTAATATTGTCGCTAATTTAAAAGCCTTTTCCAGTGTAGGATAAGACCTTCCACTTATCCAGTTTGATAATTGGGTGGGGGAAACATCTAATTCCTTTGCTATGTATTTTTTCTTATATCCTGCAGCATCTATTAGTTCACCGATCCGACTTTTCATTAGCATACACCTCTATATCTATATTCTGCCAAGCTATGGAAATTCCTTTCAAAATATTTTTTATAAAAAAATCAAAATTAAATTTAAAGTACAGGCAATATCAGTACCGTATGGGCATAAGAATATATCACAGAACAACGAAAGGGGGATACGGAATGGAACAACTTGGATTTAATGGCTTTGTGAAGGCGATATTTGACGGTTACCGCGAAGCAAAGGCTTATAATCATAACCCTTATAACGACCTTGAAAAATCTTATTTATTATTTGATGTTTCCGAGTTAAATGAACTTTGTGAAAAGGCAAAGAACAAACAGCAGCATGAGGCAATTCTTGATCACATGTATAGGTTTGATGCTACCAGAGTCGATTATTACAAGCGAATTGAAAAGAAAATTATAAATCGGTATTGGGAGGGTTAAATATGAGGGCAATTAAATTTCTAGAACATCTTTTAACTTTAGCAAAGCCTGAAGATTCAGAATGGATAGTTGGCCTTTTATTCGATATAAGGAGGGATATGAATGAGTTTTTTCGATAAGATCATGTCACACGATGAAGCGAAAAAAGTAGTCAAGGAAGAAGGATGGGATTCGTTTTTAAATATGTTTCAACAAGATTATGAGTCTTACAATCTTTATTCATGTTCCACTTATTGGTTTAATGCGGATGATCCACATTATATTTGTAAATTCAGAGGTACCGGCGGTGACATTATTATCGGATGGGAAGGAGTACATGACAAATGAGTAATGTCTGTAAAGATTGCGGCCAGGAACGTGATGATTATCATTTCACTAATGATGAGGATATTTGTGATTACTGTTGGGCAATGAGAGGGGGGAATTAGAATGTTCACAGCGTTAGTTTGGTTAACGGGTACTGGAATAATTAGTGCATTAGCATATGGCTATGGAAAAGCAAAGGGAGGGGAATTGCGTGAGGATTGAGACGATCCCATTTAAGATTTTTATGACTCCTAATACTGGTATCCTGTCTTCTGTGGATGGAGGTTTGGTCTTTTTTATAGGTCTAAGTGCTGCCATTATAGTTCTGATTACACTAGAAAAGCTCGGTGTGAGGATCAACGAAAAGTTAGTACGGTTAGTTGCCTATAGTAGCTTAGGTTTAGGTTTCGTGGCTTTGTGCTGGAAGATGGTTCTATTATTTGGATAAAAACAGTTCTTCTATTATCCAGTTCCTCGGAACGTTCTGATTATTGATTTATTAATGTTTTACTTTGTACCATTTCGTTCTGAATGGATTGAATTATTGGGTCCCTTCCCAATACTCCTTCGTCGTAATAGGGCCCCTTCCCAATTTTAGTGCGGCGGTGATTTTATGATTGAATGGGCAATAATTCCTGCTTTGATAGGTGCAGCTGCCTTTGTTCCAAAAGGTAAGCCGAACGATAAAAGGACGATTGAGCTTATCTTTAAAAATGTTGGTTATGGGATAAGAGACAAGGAAGGTAAGCTACAGACACCTAAATTCAAGAAAAAAGAAATTATCTATGAAGGTTTAAAATTGATAACTACAAAATTTTCGTCAGAATGTACTGCCTGTCAGAAGCAAATTAAGAAAGGTATCTTAGCTTACCATCTTTCTGGCGGAAAAACTATTTATCATACTAAGTGCGTTCCCGTGGAAAGCCATCCACAGCTTGGAGTAACCTACAACTTTAATATCATTCCAGGGCAAGCTGCATCATCTATGAGACAAAAGGAAAAAGAAGCAAGAGTTTTTACAGATGGATTGCATAAGCCAATAGAAATTGAATACAAAAAACTGCTTAGAATACATGTTTACGATGAAGAGTTACCGGAAATGGTCCCGTATGAATCATTGCCGTCTATGGAAAGCAAATGGGCAGTACCATTAGGGAAAACATTGCATGGATTGGTATGGCATAACTTTGATCATACTCCACATATGACCGGCGCAGGAACAACTAGGTTTGGAAAAACAGTCTTATTAAGAATGATTATGACTTACCTGATTGAAAATCATCCGGAGGATGTTGAGTTTTATATTATCGATTTAAAGGGAGGATTGGAGTTTGGTCGATATGAGTGTCTAAGGCAAGTAAAGGCAGTTGCGGCTGGCCCAGAAGAAGCCCTTGAGTTACTCACTTATTTAACGAATAAGATGCCTGATGTGGAAAAAGGGGAACAGTACGGCTTACTCGAGTACGAGTACGCAGAATTCAGACAGAAAAACATTTCTAATATCGTGGATACCGATATAAAAAAACGTAGATTTATCATCGTGGATGAAGGAGCCCAACTAGCGCCTGACGGTGGATTAATGCATCGTCAAGATATTAAAAGATTATTGGAATGCCAATCGAAATTAAGTCGCATAGCAGCCGTAGGAGGAGCGCTAGGCTATCGATTAATATTTGCTACTCAATATCCAACAGCAGATACTTTACCGCGGCAAATAAAGCAAAATGCTGATGCAAAGATTAGTTTCCGTTTACCGAGTGGTTATGCTTCAGGAGTTGCCATTGATGATTATGGTGCAGAAGAATTACCAAGTGATATCAAAGGAAGGGCCCTGTTCAAAACTCACGAATTAAAGGAAATGCAAGTTCCGTTTATCTCTCATGAACAAATGTGGGAGCGACTAGCTAAACATCAAGAACCAACCATACTGGAAGGAGTGCCTGAAAGTGTCATCGAATACACTGAGAAAAATCATGAGGCAAGAGGAAATATTACAAAGTTTTGAGGTGTTACGTTTTGCTACCAGGGAACAGTTGCAGCGGATCCATAATCTTAAGAGTGATAGGAACGCATTGAAAATCTTAAATCAAATGAAGGAGTACTTTCATATTCAGGTCCACAATGGCATGAATGTTTATTATCTCAGCAAGAAGGGCCGGGATACAATTGGTTCTGACGTTGAAATGAAATGGTCGCTGCAAGTGGAGCACCATCTATTACGGAATGAATTATATATTCACTTTAACCAGCCATCGGATTGGCGGGTGGAACATGAAATCGTATTTAAACCTAGAGGATTAGTTACTACAGAGAAAAGAATAATCGCTGATGCATCCTTCACCAATACAGGAACGTTTCATCTTTTAGAGATTGATCGGACCCAGAGCATGATGGAGAACAAAGAAAAGATTAATGTATATGCAGAATTAAGCCCTTTGTTATTTGAACGGTTTAATCATATTCCAGTAATTATTTTCTACACAACATCTGATTTACGAAAAAAGAAGTTAGTGGAGTACTGTAAGGAGAAAGGGGTAAAATGTTTAGTCTATACGAGGGATGACCTGAGATAGAGTAAGAAACCCTTATATACCAATGGTTTCGAGAGTTGGTGTTTGTGGTACATAACCGGTCGGGCCTGTAAAAATAATTAATCCGTGTGCATGTTTTAGCAAGGCTAACAGCTTTCTTGTCATGGAAGGGAATAATGAAAGTTGGTGGAAGGGTATTTGCTCTTGTTGTGGTAAAAGCCGGATGACAAGGCTCTCTCTGTTGTTGGATGGGAGTGTGGAAAGCCTAAGCCCCATTAAATGCCCGTCTACTTCACAAAAAACAGCTCCGCTTTGAGGGCGTCTTCTTTCCCCGATATCCATATTTGCAGTGAATTTAAAATGTGAAATTAACCTGTCGCATTCATCTTTTGGGAGGGACAATCTGGGAATGAGTTTGTTGGTTAAACGGATTTGAACAAGTGTGTCATTCTTGCGAGGGATAATGTGAATATCGGTTGCTTGATTTCTGACAGCATCTTTAATGATTCGATTTGCTAGTATTTCAATCGAGCTGACAATTGGTACCACCACCTTTTACTTTTTCATTACTCATAATTCGACAGCGTTCATGCTTATCCTTCTTTATTTTTAAAAATATAAAAAAATTTTTGGGGAGCATAACGGTGACAGGCACCGTGTGAAAAATTCACATGGTGCCTGTCACCGTAAATGGTGGTGGTTTTATATAGCCTTTTCGGTTAAGTAGAAGAGACCTCCGTTGATGAAGGAGATGTTGATTTTGGGTTCATATTGTTCTTGCAGCGCCATTTTTTCGGTTTCATAGTTCTCATTTGTTTCCTCTTCATCTTCATAAAAATGATTGAGTAACCGAAGGTCCTGTTCCCACCGGTTGCGCGCCGCCTCTGCCCACGTGTGGTCCTCTTCAGAGATCACGTTTCTTAAATAATTTTCGACTCGAATCATCCCGCTTTTTGGTTTAACCAACGGCGATAACGTAAACGAGTAATCCGGAATTTTAGGGGTGAGAGATATTTTTTGGAGGCGGTCGTGAAAGTTTTCGACCATTTGACCGTTTATAAGTTGTAGGCCAATCGACTTAAAAATATCCCGTTTCCGATCGCACTGATAAGAGATCTTTACATTCATACACAGCCATGGAAACAAGGCCGTTTGGTTTTGAATGTACGAATGATTTTCATATAGACGAATATAGCTGGCTAACTTTTTGGTTGAAGCAAAGATTTGATGGAGCCGGGGAGAACCAAAATGAATAATTTCTCCCTTCATATTTTCTGGAGCCTTTTTTTGATCAGTGATCATTGTTAAACTCATTGGATTAGGGATACCGCCTGTTTTTTCGAGATAATGCCAGTAAAAGGGACGGTTCATCAATTCTTTATCAAGTTCCACCGTTAACTGAACAACTAAATATCCAGGTTTATTTTCAACAATGGGGCAATCGTTTGCCTGAAAATACTTTAGAAGAAAATCATGAATTTCCTGCTGCTGCATGTGGTTCACCCTCCTTCATGGATTGCGCAAATTCAATCATAGATGATAAGTTCTCCATTTTTATTCTCATTTCACCCTCAGAACTGGATTGACCGAATATATCAATTAGGTGGTCTTCAATATTACCGAATTCCAGTTTTGTTAGGATATCATCCAATTCACCGATGACCTTTTCAAATAGGTGGATTTTTTCATAAAGCAACTTCAGAATATGTTCTTCTACTGTGCCCTTGATCGCAAAATTATAAATCATGACATCCTTTTCCTGACCAAGACGATGGATCCGCCCAATTCGCTGTTCAAGCCGCATCGGATTCCAAGGTAAATCGAAATTAATAATATGGTTGCAGAACTGTAGATTGATTCCTTCCCCACCAGCCTCAGTAGCAATGAGAACTTGTGCATGCTTCTGGAACAATTCCCGCATCCAATCCTTCTTTCCGCGTTTAAAACCACCACGGAAAGGAACCGAACTGATTCCGTGCTGCTTTAAATACCATTGCAAATACATCTGAGTAGCACGATATTCCGTAAAAATGATCACCTTATCATTTACCTGCTGGATTAATTCAAGCGCTTTTTCAGCCTTTGAATTTTGCTGGACAGCCTCCACCTTGTTAATTAAAAATTGGATTTGTTCTTCAAAACCAGGAGTGGGGTCCTCTTTCTTTTGCAGCATGTTTTTTAACGTATAGAAAACAGCCTCACGGCTTGAGCAAGCCTCACGTTGTAAGGTCATCACCGAAAAAGCACTAGTTTGAGCCCAATCCCCTTCATTTTTCAACATTGAAATAGATTCATAAAGATCCTTTTCAGCAGGAGAAAATTCAATCGGAATGGTTTCAACCTGTCTCTTTGTCCATTCAATACCAGTGTCGGCACGGCGATTCCGAATCATGACCTTGTTGACTAATTCTTTTAAATGCTCATTATCATTTAACGAACGGGCATCCCGTTTGTATTTTTCATAAAATGCGGTCTCGCTGCCCAGGTGCCCGGGTTTTAGAAGGGAAACAAGATTAAAGATTTCTTCAATTCGGTTTTGGATAGGCGTGGCCGTTAATAATAAGCAAAATTTCTTTTTAAGGTTTTGGACAAATTCGTAGTTTTTCGTTTTGTTATTTTTTAATTTATGGGCCTCATCAATAATAATAAGGTCGTAGTCCTGCTTGTAAATAATGTCCCGGTGAGGGTCTCGCTTGGCTGTATCAATCGAAGAAACTACGACGTCGCACTGTTCCCAGACATAGCTTTTTCTTTGAGTAATAGCAGGTATAAAAAATTTGCTGTTGAGTTCAATTGCCCACTGGGTTACCAAAGATGCCGGGACTAGAATTAACACCTTTTTTACTAAGCCGCGGATCATGTATTCCTTTAAAATTAATCCTGCTTCAATTGTTTTTCCTAATCCGACTTCATCAGCAAGAATGGCTTTCCCATTCATGTTTTCAATCACCTGTTTGGCTGTTTCGAGCTGATGTGGCAGTGGTGTTAAATTTGGAAGATGATTCGGGGCCTGCAGGCCTTCAAACTCAGGGATCACCAAATGTTTTTCCACTTCGATTGCTAGTTTAAAAAGCTCCCAATTTCCCCACGGACCATCATTGTCTATTCTATGTAAAAAATCATCCTGCCAAGAGGAATCAAATTCAATTTCAACTGACATCATTACAGCTCCTTTTCATACAATGTTGTGTCAAATTTTATTGCCAATTAAAAGGGATAATGGTGTTCTAATTTTCTAATAAATTTATTGCTCAATGTTGTAGTTTAATGATAGGATGTTAATAGCTTAGAATGTTTTAAATATTTTAATAAAGTAATTTATTTTTTAAGTATAATTAGTATTACCCAATTAAAAAATATTATAATGCGGATGACAGCAAGGGGAGAGACTACGGGAGTAGCGCCGAAGGAGCAAGCAGATATGTGAATCTCTCAGGCAAAAGAACTCTTGTTTGACGCAGCTCTGGAGAGCGCTGCAATACTAGCAGCCACCCACGGGGAAAACCGCTTTAGGTAAACTTTCAGGTGCAAGGACAGAGACCTTCTTATTTTCATAGGGAGGTTTCTGTCCTTTTTTGGGTAAAAAACCTGGTTCAGAATAAGGGGGATTAATGGATGACTGAATTACAACGTACTCCGCTTTTTGAAGTGTATAAAGAATACGGGGGAAAGACTATCGATTTTGGAGGGTGGGAACTGCCGGTTCAATTTTCCAGTATTAAGGAAGAACATGAAGCGGTCCGTACTAAAGCAGGTCTGTTTGATGTATCCCATATGGGTGAAGTGGAAATTAAAGGGAAAGATAGTTTACCATTTTTACAAAAAATGATGACGAATGATATTTCAAAAATTAAAAACGGCAGCGCTCAATATACCGCGATGTGTTATGAAAATGGCGGAACTGTCGATGATTTACTTGTTTATAAAATGGAGGACGATCATTACTTACTAGTGGTTAATGCTTCCAATATTGAAAAGGACTATAAATGGCTTGAGGACCATGTTGAAGGAGAGGTGATCCTTGATAACTTATCCGAAAAGACTGCCCAGCTTGCACTTCAAGGACCGCTTGCAGAAAAGGTTCTGCAAAAGCTTGCCGGAAATACAGACTTAAGTCAAATTGGCTTTTTCAAATTTCAGCAAGAAGTCACTTTAAACAATAAAAAGGCATTAGTATCAAGAACAGGATATACCGGCGAAGACGGTTTTGAGGTTTACTGTGATGCTGCCGATGCGGTTGACCTTTGGAAAGCCATATTAAAGGCAGGAGAACAAGACGGAGTTCTTCCATGCGGATTAGGGGCACGTGATACCTTGCGTTTTGAATCTGTCTTAGCACTCTATGGACAAGAGCTATCCCCTGAGATTACTCCCTTAGAAGCGGGGATTGCTTTTGCTGTGAAGTTAAATAAGGAAGCTGACTTCATCGGGAAAGACGCGTTAAGAAAGCAGAAGGAGACTGGCTTAACTAGGAAATTAGTAGGAATTGAAATGATCGACCGTGGAATTCCACGTCATGGATACCCAGTATATAAGGGCGAAGAACTTATTGGTGAAGTGACTACGGGGACACAGTCGCCTACTTTGAAGCGAAATATTGGTCTAGCACTTATTAAAACGGAGTATGCAGACTTAGAATCAAAGGTTGAAGTCGAAATTCGCGGCAAACGATTAAAAGCATCAGTCGTTCCAACACCTTTTTATAAAAGAGAAAAGTAAAAACACGAGGGGAGCAAGGTTATGAAACATCGCTATTTACCTATGACTGAACAAGATAAGAAGGCTATGCTCGAAACCATTGGTGTTTCTTCAATAAACGAACTGTTTAGCGATATCCCTGAAAAAGTTCGATTTAAGGGTGAGTATAACATTAAAGAGGCAAAGTCTGAGACAGCACTGTTGAAAGAACTGTTTAAGTTAGCAGACCAAAACGCTGATTTTAAAAGAAATGTGTCGTTTTTAGGTGCAGGCGTTTATGATCACTATATGCCTGTAATCGTGGACCATGTCATTTCCCGTTCTGAATTTTATACAGCCTATACACCATACCAGCCTGAAATCTCGCAAGGTGAACTTCAAGCTATTTTTGAATTTCAAACGATGATCTGTGAGCTAACCGGCATGGATGTTGCCAACTCTTCCATGTATGATGGAGGCACTGCCCTT
This sequence comes from Neobacillus vireti, assembly GCF_036962465.1. Lineage (GTDB taxonomy): Bacteria > Bacillota > Bacilli > Bacillales > Cytobacillaceae > Neobacillus > Neobacillus vireti_B. The sequence continues at coordinate 12,822 of NZ_JBALNF010000009.1, read as the reverse complement.
GCGGAGGCTGCTATGCTTAGTGCAGGTCATACGAAACGGAAAAAAATTGTCGTCTCAAGCGCTGTTCATCCAGAGTATCGCGAGGTCCTTAAAACATATGCAAAGGGACAGTATCTTGAAGTAGTAGAAGCTCCTATTAAAGACGGAGTAACAGATCTTGCTTCTTTAAACAATTTAGTAACTGAAGAAGTGGCAGCCGTAATTGTCCAATATCCAAACTTTTTTGGACGCTTAGAGCCGTTACAAGAAGTGGAGGAAATGATTCATGCCCATAAAGGGTTGTTCATTGTAAATAGCAATCCACTCGCACTAGGTGTATTAACTCCACCGGGCAAGTTTGGGGCAGATATTGTCATTGGAGACGCCCAGCCATTTGGTATCCCAGCAGCGTTTGGAGGCCCGCACTGCGGCTATTTTGCCGTTACCAGCAAATTAATGAGGAAGGTCCCAGGCCGTCTTGTAGGACAAACGGTTGATGACCAAGGACGACGCGGTTTTGTTTTAACACTTCAAGCCCGTGAACAGCATATCCGTCGTGAAAAGGCGACTTCAAATATTTGCTCAAACCAAGCCCTTAACGCCCTTGCCGCATCTGTGGCGATGACCGCATTGGGTAAAAAGGGTGTTCGTGAAATGGCTGAAGCAAATCTGCAAAAAGCGCATTATGCCAAGAATGCCTTTAAAAAGGCAGGGTTTGAAGTGGCTTATGACGGCTTCTCCTTTAACGAATTTGTTGTGAAATTAGGCAAACCTGTTAAAGAAATTAATCAAACATTGTTACAAAAAGGAATCATCGGGGGCTATGATTTAGGACGTGACTATTCAGAACTGTCTAACCATATGTTGATTGCGGTAACAGAACAACGAACAAAGGATGAAATTGATACTTTTGTGAAAGAATTGGGGGATTTGCATGCATAACCAAGACCAAGCATTCATTTTTGAACGTAGTACTCCTGGGCGAATCGGTTACAGCCTCCCGGAAATCGATATACCGGAATTAGAGGTGAGCAGCCTGCTTCCAGAAGGTTACTTGCGCGAAGAAGAGCCGGAACTTCCGGAGGTTTCTGAGCTTGATATTATGCGTCACTATACAGCTCTTTCAAAAAGGAATCATGGCCTGGATTCGGGTTTTTACCCACTTGGCTCCTGTACAATGAAATATAATCCAAAAATCAATGAAAATGTTGCAAGATTCAATGGCTTTGCACATATTCATCCTCTGCAGGATGAGAGTTCTGTTCAAGGGGCGCTAGCACTTCTGTACGATCTTCAGCAGCATTTAATTGAAATAACTGGTATGGATGAAGTCACCTTACAATCTGCTGCAGGTGCCCACGGTGAATGGACAGGATTAATGCTTATCCGTGCGTACCATGAATCAAATGGTGATACAAAACGGACCAAAGTAATCGTTCCGGATTCTGCCCATGGTACAAACCCTGCTTCGGCGACGATAGCTGGATTTGAAACGATAACGGTGAAATCTACCAATCAAGGTCTTGTTGATCTCGATGATTTAAGAAGAGTTGTTGGTGAGGATACGGCTGCTCTTATGTTAACCAATCCCAATACACTTGGTTTATTTGAAGAACAAATTCTTGAAATGGCTGACATTGTTCATAGTGCAGGTGGAAAACTGTATTATGACGGCGCAAACCTAAATGCGGTTTTATCAAAGGCTAGACCAGGCGATATGGGATTTGACGTTGTCCATTTAAACCTTCATAAAACCTTTACAGGTCCACACGGCGGCGGGGGTCCTGGTTCTGGTCCAGTTGGGGTCAAGGCTGATTTAATTCCGTTTTTGCCAAAACCTATTATTACAAAGCGAAGAGATGAATATATACTAGATTACGACCGACCGCAATCGATTGGACGTGTAAAGCCGTTCTACGGAAACTTCGGGATAAACGTTCGAGCCTATACGTATATTCGTTCTATGGGGCCTGATGGTCTACAAGCGGTCACCGAGTATGCAGTCTTAAACGCAAACTACATGATGAGAAGACTTGCCGAATATTATGATTTGCCTTTTGATAAGCATTGTAAACATGAGTTTGTGCTAAGCGGTAGACGTCAGAAAAAATTAGGAGTACGAACACTCGATATTGCCAAACGCCTGCTTGATTTTGGCTATCATCCACCAACCATTTACTTCCCGTTAAATGTGGAAGAATGTATCATGATTGAGCCAACAGAAACAGAATCAAAAGAAACACTTGATGCTTTCATTGATGTCATGATTCAAATTGCTAAAGAGGCAGAAGAAAATCCAGAGATTGTACAAGAGGCTCCGCATACCACGGTTGTCGGCAGACTAGATGAAACACTAGCAGCACGTAAACCAGTTTTAAAATACCAGAAGGCTTAAGTAAACATAAGGTCAGATTCCTGATATCTGACCTTTGTTACGTTTAAAAACAAAATAAGGTTCCGGAAGTATGCCGGAACCCTTAGTTTTATTATTTTTTGGTTTTTACTTTACCTGTCCATTTTTTAAATCCGCCTTGAAGCTGAGTTAAATCTTTGTAACCTCTGCGATGTAAGAATTGTGCTGCTCGTGCACTGCGCATACCGCTTTGGCAATATAAAAATACCGGCATATCTGGGCGAATTTCTTTCATGCGCATTTTCATTTGGGACATTGGAATATTGCGTGCTCCTAAAATATGGCCGCCTTCAAACTCGTTCGGTTCACGAACATCTATTAGTTGTGCCTTACGATATCCTGCACGGAATTCTTCTTCTGTTGCCGTTTTAACAATCCTCTTTTGATAAAAATAGGTAAACAGGGAGTAGATAATAACGGCTAAAATAATAATTAATAAAGAATAGAGTGAATTCAACTTCTTTTGCTCCTTTCAAGCTTTACTGCACTAGTATTTATTATATAAGTCATTCCAGTAAAGATAAAGATGTAAAGGAAAAACTTTTTTGATGCCTAATAAAATTATACCAGAAACATCTCGTTTTGAATTCCTATCAGATTTTGGTAGACTAAAATTTGTAATTATTTTATTAAATGAGGTTTTAACATGAAAAAAGAAACTTGGCGTTTTATAGATTCCGGTAATGGTTCACCATCCTTTAATATGGCTTTGGATGAAGCTTTGCTTGATTGGCATAGTGAAGGTAAGTTTCCACCGGTCATTCGATTCTATGGCTGGAACCCGCCAACATTGTCTGTTGGCTATTTTCAAAAGGTGGAGAAAGAAATTGATATGGATGCTGTAAAAGAGCATCACTTAGGTTTTGTTAGAAGGCCGACTGGCGGCCGTGGTGTGCTCCATGAGCATGAGCTTACTTATAGTGTAATTGTTTCTGAAGACCATCCTGAGATGCCTAAAACGGTTACCGAGGCCTATCGTGTAATTTCGGAAGGGATTTTAAAAGGATTCCATCATTTAGGACTCGAGGCTTATTTTGCGGTTCCGAAGACTGCGGAAGAAAGAGATGCATTAAAAAATCCGCGCTCGGCAGTATGTTTTGATGCCCCAAGCTGGTATGAATTAGTTGTGGAAGGCAGAAAAGTGGCAGGCAGTGCACAAACAAGACAAAAAGGCGTTATTCTGCAGCATGGATCCATTCTTCTAGATTTGGATGAGGATAAGTTATTTAGCTTATTTAAATACTCTAATGACCGAGTGAAGGAACGGATGAAAAAGGCTTTTAAGGATAAGGCCGTTGCCATTAACGCGATTAGTCCCCGCAGAATAACACTAGAGGAAGCAAAAGAGGCTTTTTATAAAGGTTTTGCTGAAGGGCTAAATATTGAATTGGAACCCTACCAATTAACAGAAGACGAAATAGCCTATGTCGATAAAATTGCAAAAGAGCGTTATGAAAGTGATGAATGGAATTTTAAAAGGTGAGCTAAGGAGCGGCGCATGCCGCTTTTTCTTTTTGATATTACTTTTTAATAAAAGAGGCAAGCCTCGAAATTTGTTGAATTTTACTGTTATTTGACGAAATTCAGCTGAAATCTTTTATTTTCTTCTCATTCTAGTTTTTTTTGAGTTTGACAAATTAAATCTGATTTGCTGGTTATACAATATATAGTAGTGTCGAAAATATTTTCGGTACTATATATTGATTTATAGAAGGTAACGTGGTAACTTAATTTTATTAAGACAACTAGATATAGCGATACTACTAGAATCTAGCACTATATAGAGATTTTTTTAAAGGAGTTGTTCTCATGTCTGTAGTTTTTAGACAAAAAATGAATATTGATTTTGAAAGGTTGAATGAGGATATCCGCTTATTCCCCCAAGTACACCCGGTTACCCCAGATATGAAAATAACTCATAAAGGTGTATCAAGATTGGTTATGCTTGACCGTTATACCTTTAAAGACACAGCAAAAATTACCCTAACAACTGGCGACTTTGTTGTATTAACCATTAAAGAGGATCCAAAATTCCCAGCACGCGGCTTAGGTACGATTTTGGAGATTGATTGGGAAAAGAAAAAGGCAAAGGTTTTGGTGGAGGAAGAATTTAGAGGCGTACTTGATTCTGAAGAAGCTGCAACAGGTGAAATCATCCGGTCTTTAGATGTGATTGAGAAGCCATTGGAGCTCTTCTATGAGCAGATTGCCAAAAGGAATGCTACTGGTCTTGCTGCAGTAGAAACAACCGAAGAGAAGCGCTTAGAGTGGACGGAGAAGTTTTATCAAGAGTTAGTGAATTTGAACTTTATTCCTGCAGGCCGGGTTCTTTATGGTGCAGGGGCCAATACGGATGTTACGTATTTTAACTGTTATGTCATGCCATTTGTTGCAGACTCTCGTGAAGGCATCTCCGACCATCGTAAACAGGTTATGGAAATCATGAGCCGAGGCGGCGGTGTTGGAACGAATGGTTCAACATTAAGACCGCGTAATACATTGGCTAGAGGCGTAAATGGTAAATCTTCTGGTTCGGTTTCCTGGCTTGATGATATTGCGAAATTAACGCATTTAGTTGAGCAAGGAGGTTCGCGCCGAGGGGCCCAGATGATCATGCTGGCTGATTGGCATCCAGATATTATTGAATTTATTATTTCAAAAATGCAGAATCCTAGAATTCTACGATTCTTAATTGAAAATACAAACGATGAAACCATTAAAAAACATGCAAAAGATAAACTCAAGTTTACACCCTTAACGCCACAAGAAACTGCGATGTATCAAGGGATTGTAAATTATAAAACAATTCCTGGTTTTGGTGGTTTTGATGAAAATAGCATTGCTCATGCTGAGGAAAAGCTTCTAACTGGCGGTAATTATACCGTTCATAATTCTGAGTTCCTAACGGGTGCTAATATCTCAGTATGTTTAACAAAGGAATTTATGGAAGCTGTTGAAAACGATGGTGAATATGAACTCCGGTTCCCATATGTTGAACACTATAATCAAGAAGAAATGAAAATCTACAATGAAGAATGGCATAAAGTCGGTGACGTGCGTGAGTGGGAAAAACTTGGACATAAAGTTCGTGTTTATAAGAAAATAAAGGCAAAAGAACTTTGGAATTTAATTAACATTTGTGCTACTTACTCTGCAGAACCAGGTATATTCTTTATCGATAATGCGAACGACATGACAAATGCAAAAGCATATGGGCAACAAGTCGTTGCAACAAATCCATGTGGAGAGCAGCCACTTGCACCATTTTCAGTCTGTAACCTTGCTGCAGTAAACCTTGCTGAAATGGCAGATAAAGGAACCAAGACGGTTGATTTTGAAAAGCTTAAACAAACTGTAGCAATCGGTGTCAGAATGCAAGACAACGTCATAAACGCTACTCCATACTTCTTAGAAGAAAACAAAAAACAAGCTCTTGGTGAGCGTCGTGTTGGCCTTGGTGTCATGGGATTACATGATCTCCTAATCTATTGTGAAACAGAATATGGTTCACCAGAAGGTAATGAACTAGTTAATAAAGTATTTGAGACAATTGCAACTACTGCTTATAGAACATCTGTTGAATTAGCAACAGAAAAGGGAAGCTTCCCATTCTTAACTAGCGAAACACCTGAAGAAACAAACCGCTTAAGAAAGGCATTTATTAACACTGGTTTTATGAAAAAAATGCCCGAAGATATCCGTGAATCTATTCTTGAAAAAGGAATTAGAAATTCCCACTTACTAACTGTCGCACCAACTGGATCCACTGGTACCATGGTTGGAGTAAGTACCGGATTAGAGCCTTATTTCTCATTCTCATACTTCCGCAGTGGACGTCTAGGAAAATTTATTGAAGTAAAAGCAGATATCGTACAAGAATACCTTGATCAGCATCCTGAAGCAGACGCTAACAACCTGCCAAACTGGTTCGTTACAGCCATGGAGCTTGCACCAGAAGCCCATGCAGATGTCCAATGCGTTATTCAGCGCTGGATCGACAGCTCCATCAGTAAAACTGTTAACGCACCAAAAGGATACAGCGTAGAACAAGTAGAAAAGGTATACGAACGTTTATACCGCGGTGGAGCAAAAGGTGGTACCGTATATGTTGACGGTTCACGTGATTCACAAGTATTGACCCTTAAAGCAGAAGAAAATACAAATGAACAACTATCTATGTTCGAAGAAAAACCACATCAACATGTCGTTCTTGTTGATACAATTAGCGACCTTCGCTCAACAGATGTAACAATTGGATCTGAAGTCGGTAATACCTGCCCAGTCTGCCGTAAAGGAAAAGTTAAAGAAATCGGCGGCTGTAACACCTGTACAAACTGTAATGCACAATTAAAATGCGGTTTATAAAAATTATTTAGAGGATGGGATATTTTCCATCCTCTTTTTCGTGCTAAAAAGATGGAAAAACTTCTCTCCATTATTATTTATTATCTTCCCTTATAACAACTCATACTACTAAAAAACAAACAGAAAAGAGGGAGTCAGTTATGGACCCTTTTATGCCACAACTCGTCTATATCGAGCCCAAAGCATTAGAATACCCCCTTGGCAGAGAACTAAAGGAAAAATTCACAAAATTAGGTCTAGAGATTCGCGAAACCACCTCGCATAATCAAGTCAGAGGAATACCAGGTGATAACGAATTGCAGCAATACCGCAATGCCAAATCGACTTTAGTAGTTGGAATAAGAAGAACGTTAAAATTCGATACATCAAAACCATCTGCAGAGTACGCCATTCCGCTTGCGACCGGATGTATGGGGCATTGTCACTATTGTTACTTGCAGACCACCCTTGGGAGTAAACCCTACATTCGTACCTATGTTAATTTAGATGAAATTTTTGAACAGGCCCAAAAGTATATGGATGAACGAAAACCAGAAATTACCCGCTTTGAAGCAGCCTGTACATCCGACATCGTAGGATTAGACCATCTTACCCATTCATTAAAAAAAGCAATCGAATTCTTTGGACAATCCGAATACGGTCAACTTCGGTTTGTGACCAAATTTCATCATGTCGACCATCTTCTCGATGCGAAACATAATGGAAAAACAAGATTTAGGTTTAGCGTCAATTCACGATATGTGATTAAGAACTTTGAACCCGGAACCTCTTCCTTTGAAGACAGATTAAAAGCTGCCAGGAAAGTGGCGAATGCAGGGTATCCATTGGGTTTTATCGTTGCACCTATCTACATGCATGAAGATTGGAAAGCAGGATATCGTGAATTATTTGAACGGTTAAGTGAAGAGCTAACAGGAGTAGACACACCGGATCTCACTTTTGAACTAATACAGCATCGTTTTACGAAACCAGCTAAAAACGTTATTGCCAAGCGCTATCCGAAAACAAAGCTTGAAATGAACGAGGAAAAAAGAAAATACAAATGGGGAAGGTATGGTATTGGTAAATATGTCTACCCAACCGAGGAAGCAAAAGACCTTGAAACCACCATCCGTGAGTATGTTCAGGAATTCTTCCCAAATGCGGTAGTCCAATATTTCACTTAAATTTTCTACATGTCCGCCGTACTATATTCTAAACACGCTGACTAAAGATGTAACAAGTTCATCTTTAGGAGTGGCTGCCCATGAAAATAGACGGCGTTTTTTCTGGAGGGGGAATTAGAGGCTTTGCTATCATAGGAGCCTATGAAGAAATTGAAAACAGAGGGTTTCAATTTGTCAGAGTGGCTGGAACAAGTGCTGGCTCAATTATTGCCGCATTAATTGCTGCGGGGTATACAAGTAAGGAGATTTATCAGTTGGTGGATGAGTTCGATTTGCCTAAAATGCTTGATTCGCGTAAAACGATCATCCCATTTTCAATTGCTAAATGGCTGCTCGTTTATTGGAAATTAGGGCTATATAAAGGAAATGAACTTGAAAATTGGTTGAAGAAGAAACTTGAAGCAAAAGGGTTGAAGACATTTTCCGATCTTCCTCCTCAGGCGCTTAGGGTAATTACTTCGGATCTGTCGAATGGACAAATGGTAGTATTACCCGATGACTTAGAAAAGTTCGGGATAAATCCTGGAACCTTTCCAATTGCCAAAGCCATTAGAATGAGCTGCAGTATTCCCTATTTTTTTGAACCAGTAAAATTACGGTCCATAGATGGGGTCAACGTGTTAGTGGATGGGGGAGTTCTAAGTAATTTCCCGATGTGGCTGTTCGATTCAGAAAATGTAAAAAAAGTCAGACCAGTTCTAGGTATTAAGTTAAGCCCAAGCGAATATGAACATGAGAAACATCAAATAAAAAACGGTATTCAATTATTTACTGCCTTATTTGAAACCATGAAAGACGCTCATGATCAAAGGTATATTTCTAAAAAACATGTGGATGATATTATCTTTATTAAGGCGGAAGGGGTATCCTTAACCGAATTTAATCTTACAGATGAAAAGAAACAGGTGTTATTTGAAATCGGCAGGGAACATGCAAAGAAGTTTTTAAATCGGTGGACTTACTAATTGTTTGAACTTCAGAACTTGATGCTGCAGCTTTCCTAACAAAAAAAATCGAGTGTCTAAAAAGACGCTCGATTTTTCTTTTTACCCTTTTTGCCGTCGATAACGGTCAAATGAGCAGGAGATTTCTTTTTTGTCTTGGTGCTTTTCTTTAATGATGTTAAAGTTCCAAGAGAGGAGGTTCTGGCAGTAGAATCCCCACCCTTTTGCTGTAATCGTTTTTTAGATTTTTTGGCTGCCTTAAGAAATGCCCGCTGCTCTTTTTTCTGAGGGCTTGAATGTGAAAACCTTCGAAAAAGGAAATAAATGACTAAACCGATCAATGCTACGACAGCTATTCCCTGAATGAAACCGGCAGGATTTGCTGTAAACGAACTGACAAGTCCAAGTAATGCAAGAATAATAAGTACCCCAACAATAATCGTTGATGTCCGATTTTTCAAGAAAGCCACCTCCCTAAGAGCATCTTAAGCATTTTTTTATTCTTTTAAACACATAGGTAAAAAGATTTAGACAATTTCTTCATTTTTTGTGTCAAACTCTGTTTCCTGCTCTCTCTTTAATAATTCTTGGAAAGAGAGAATGGCTACTTCTACTTGGTCATGATTTGGTTCTTTTGTCGTTAACAATTGAAGCCAAAGTCCAGGCAGACCAAGGTACTTTAATACGGGAATATCCCTTAATTTATTGGTTACCTGTAAGACCTCAAATGCAATTCCTAATACGACTGGTATTAAAAGAATACGGTCAACAACCCTCAACCAAAGTGGTGTTGTTGGGACAAGTAAATACACAAAAACTCCAACTATTACCGTAAATAATATGAAACTGCTGCCGCAACGATAATGCAGCCGAGAATGTGCCTGCACATTTTCAACTGTTAATTCTACCCCGGCTTCAAAGGTGTTTATTACTTTATGCTCAGCACCATGATATTGAAACACTCTTTTTATAAGGGGGGTTAATGAAACGAAATATATATAGCATAGGAGTAGTAAGAGCTTAAAGAAGCCTTCCACAAGTACTTGTGCGAAATCTGATGGGAAAATTGGTTTTGTTAGGACCGCTAAAAAAACGGGAATTAATGTAAAAGCAAATTTCCCAAATAAAAACGAAATGACCCCTATAACTGCTACCCCTAAATACATCGTCAATTTTGAAACTTCTTTTTCTTTAATCGTATCATCATCTTTAGGATCGACATCATATCTTTCAGTTGAAAAGTTCAAATGCTTTGAGCCATTCGCGCTAGCTTCAATAATTGAAATGATACCACGCAGAAACGGGATCCTTTTTAAAATAGATAAAGAAGGATTGGCTTTCCGTGGTAAGTGAAAGTATTCTACAGAACGATCTTTCCTGCGGACAGCGGTAACATAATGATGTTTCCCGCCAAACATTACACCTTCAACGACTGCTTGGCCGCCATACACCGGTTTTTGAGAATTAGACATGGTTATTAACACCAACCTATTAACATAGTTGCACAATAGCAGAAATGATAAATCTGTATGTACTTAATTTTATTCTACTAGAAAAGTGAAAAAACCTCTAGGATGACATAATATTTCCATATAAAAACAGAAAAAATTTTTTCTATGTAAGGATTGATTTTCTACGGGCATAATAATGATGGAATTTAATAAGAACTACATAAAATGAGCAAGGTTAAAATAAAGAACGGAGGAGTCATCATGACAAACGAACAACACATCAATAATTACCCAAAACCAATGTCATTCTTAATGATGGTATTTTGGACTGGTTTATTTGGAGGATTTTTTTGGGGTATCATAGGCTACATAGCTTATTTTTTTAATTTTACAGAAGTCAGCCCCAATGTCATACTTGAACCATGGGCTTTGGGTGATTGGAAGTACGGATGGATTGGTAAAGTAATTTCCTTGATATTTCTAGTGATTGTTTCAATTATTATCGCTTTCGTTTATTATGCAGTCCTAAGAAAATTAAAGGGTATCTGGTTTGGGATGGGATTTGGGATTGTTTTATTTTTATTGGTCTTTTTTGTTCTTAACCCTATTTTCCCGGGAATTAAACCATTTATGGAGTTAACTAAGAACACCATTATAACTTCTATTTGTTTATATATGCTATATGGAACTTTTATTGGTTATTCCATTAATTATGAATATGAAATTAATAAAGTGCAAGACAAAGAGGCTGCAACTTAAATTCGAAATAGTCGAATGATTAAAGGTTATGATAAAATATCTTTATCTAAACCATGAAAGGGAGAATGGAGATACAATGGAAAAATTAGAGAAGTTAAGATCAGCTTTTTCAGAAAACGGCATTGATGGTATTCTGATTACCAGCCCTTATAATCGCCGCTACATATCAAATTTCACTGGATCAGCAGGTGTTGTCTTAATTAGTGCAGAGAAGGCTCTGTTTATTACAGACTTCCGTTACATAGAACAAGCTAGTGAACAATGCCAAGGCTTTGAAATTATAAAATACTCTGGTACTATTCCGGAAGAAATTGCCTTACAAGTGAAAAATTTAGGGATTAAAAAACTTGGTTTTGAAGAGGACTATTTAACCTACTCCTCCTTTAAAGTATATGAAAAAGAAATTGATAATGAACTTGTTCCCATTTCCGGAGTGATTGAAAAGTTACGCTTGATAAAGACAGACGCAGAGATTAAGATATTAAAGGTAGCTGCAGATATCGCTGATGCTGCATTTAAACATATTTTGGATTTTATCCGTCCAGGTAAAACCGAATTAGAAGTATCAAATGAGCTTGAGTTTTTTATGAGAAAGGCCGGTGCTACCTCCTCTTCTTTTGATACCATCGTTGCTTCTGGTCATCGCTCAGCCCTTCCACACGGTGTTGCAAGTGATAAAGTAATTGAAGCTGGAGATATCGTAACCATGGACTATGGCTGCTATTATAATGGCTATGTTTCCGACATTACCCGGACTGTTGCCGTTGGAGAACCGGATGTAAAAATAAAGGAAATTTATGAGATTGTCCTTGAAGCACAGCTCCGCGGGATGGCGGGATTTAAACCTGGTATTACAGGGAAAGAAGCAGATGCCATTACCAGAGACTACATAACAGAAAAGGGTTATGGTGAATATTTTGGTCACTCTACTGGTCATGGGATTGGACTTGAAGTTCATGAGGGCCCTGGTTTATCAATGAAGTCGGATATCATTTTAGAGCCTGGCATGGTGGTTACTTGTGAACCGGGAATTTACATTCCAGGCCTTGGCGGAGTTCGTATAGAAGATGATACCTTGATTACGAACACTCATAATGAAGCTCTAACCCATTCCACAAAGGAATTAATTATATTGTAAGAATTTAGGAGGATTTAAATATGATTTCTGTTAACGATTTTAAAACAGGTTTAACCATTGAGGTGGATGGCGGTCTATGGCGCGTTCTAGACTTTCAACACGTAAAGCCGGGAAAAGGAGCTGCATTTGTTCGTTCAAAGCTTCGTAACTTGAGAAATGGAGCGATACAAGAAAAAACGTTCCGTGCAGGTGAAAAGGTTGAAAAAGCACAGATTGACAATCGTAAAATGCAATATCTATATGCCAATGGTGATTCTCACGTGTTCATGGATATGGAATCATATGAACAAGTAGAACTGCCAGCAGCAAATATTGAATACGAATTAAAATTCTTAAAAGAAAATATGGAAGTTCATATCATGATGTTCCAATATGAAACACTTGGTGTGGAATTGCCAAACACTGTTGAATTAGAAGTTACTGAAACAGAGCCAGGTATTAAAGGTGATACAGCTTCTGGAGGTACTAAACCTGCAACACTTGAAACTGGTCTTATTGTTCAAGTGCCATTCTTCATTAACCAGGGAGATAAACTTATCATTAACACTACAGAAGCAAGTTATGTTTCTCGTGCATAAGTTTTAAAACAAAGGCTGTGTTAAAGGTT
>NZ_JBALNF010000008.1:58611-107006 GCF_036962465.1 Neobacillus vireti | reverse complement strand
ACATCATACAATCTATTGAAAAGTAAATATCTTGCTGTTAAACTGAAAATGATATTAGTCTTCAAAAACATACAAAAAATTACAATTTTTTCAAGATTAATAGTTTTAATATACTAGAATAAAGGACGTTAGCTATGAATGAAAAAGGAATGACTCTAATTGAAATACTCGCCTCAATCGTTATTCTTTCTATAATTATAGTGTCAATGTTAACTATGATAGTTCAATCGTCCCAATCTAATACGATTTCAAAAAAGATTATGAGCGCTACTTATGTTGCTGAATCTACGATGGAAGAGTTAAATGGTACAGTTGCTCAATCCACAGATTTAGCGACGACCTTTCCTATAGAATTATACAAACTAACTAAATCTGATGGCAATCCAAAATACACTCTTACTACGATAGTTAACCCTAATTGTCAGACTAATTGTAAGAGCTTTGAAACAACTGTACCTGGATATTATGTATATGTTGAATTGACTTCTCCTCCACCCATTACTAAAGTAAACTCTGCAACAGGAAACCGTTTAGTAAATGTAATCGTACGGGTTTATAAGAATAAGACAACGGCAAAAATAGAAGCTCAAATGGAGATGCTGCTATCATGGAAAAAAGTGTAAGCTTAAATACGCAAAACAACGAAAATGGTGTAACTCTCATTGAACTTTTAGCCGCACTCTCTCTTTTATCAATCATTTTACTTTTAGCAGGTTCTGTTCATTTGCTTGGGATTAAGCAGTCTAGCAGCCAAACTGCTGAAATCAATAACCAATCAAATGTTAGGCTGGCAATGAATATTATTACTCGTGAAATTCGTAAAGCTTCGACCGTAAGCTTTGTGAATATTGATGATTCGGATATTACGAATGATCAATTAAAAATTAATGGGGTCGATGTTTATAAGTTGGCGGATAAAAATATTATGAAAAATGCTGATCCTTTAATTAATAATATTCAAATCTTTAACTTAAAAAAAGTTAAAGACGACATGTACACGATAACCATTGCCAATATCCCCTCAAATAATCTTCCACAAACAACACTTTCGAGCACTATCTATATTAGGAAATAGGTGAAAAGATGAAAAAACTTTTTTCTCATATTAAATCATTAAATAATGAAAAAGGTGTAGCTCTCATTGTTGTTCTTATGGTCCTAGTTGTCATTTCCATTTTGGGTATTAGTCTTCTTGGTCTTGCTTCAACCAATGTAAAGATGAGCAGCGGTGACCGTGATACTCAATCTGCCTATTATGTTGCTGAGTCGGGAATTACTTATCGAATGAATATAATAGAATCAAAGCTTAAAGAATCTTATAGCCTCGCAGTAACTAGTTCCGACTTTTTTACAAGGATGAATAATGAAATGGAGCTAGGAGTGGTAAAAGACTATACGGGTTTTGAAACAACTTCTGGGAGCAAGCCTGTTGCCTCGACAACAATTGAACAGATTCCCAGTAGTACATCAATATCTTACAGTTATGATTACAAAATCACTTCAGTTGGAAAAATTAATAATCGGACAAGAAAAGTAGTGAAAATATTCCATTTATCTTGGAAACCGCGGACAAGTGTAACAATACCGGCAGATACTGTATTGTTTGTAAAAGATAGTTTAGTATTAAAAAACGTACCGGTAGATGGATCAGTGGGAACATCAGCAACTATGAGTGAGGTTACACTAAATGGTAGTAAAGCAATTGTAACAGGAAAGATATATACTAATGTGAGCACTCCATTAAATATACCTGAGTTCCCTGTTTTCTCAATAACAACTACAAATAATTATTCATTTACACCAACGACCCAAACATTAACAATGAACTCTGATCTGGCATTTAATACCCTAACAGTCAATAGTGGGCAAGAGTTAACAATTGATGTTGGTAATTATAATAAAAATTTAGTGTTAAACAATTTAAATGTTTACGGAAAAATTAAAGTGGTCGGTACTGGTAAGCTCTCATTTTATCTAAAAAATCTTGATATGGGGTCAGGCAGTATTATTGGCACGGAAGGGAATATTTTAGGGACTGATTCTAATATAGAAAAAATCTATGTATTTCTAGAAGGAACACCGACAAAAATAAATGGAAAAATATATGGATCCATGTACGCGAAAAATGCGTTAAACGAGGTAATAGTGATTGACCCTGCGAAGGGGAAAGGTGTGCTTGGGCATATTATTGATGCAGGCATTAATACAGGTACTACTATTGGCATTAGTTATTTGAGTAATGATAATACCGTACCAAAAATGATATATGCTCCAAATGCAAGTGTTTCAATAAATACCTCCTTTTCAGGTTCAATCATTGCCCAGTCGTTAACTTCTAGCGGTAATGATGATAACTTTATATTTAAATTTGTTCAAATAAATTATGATAATTCCCCTCTCTTTGTTGATAATGGAACCGGACTTTCGCCTGTTAAAGACAGTATAACTGCCGACCCAACTAGAGAAAGTAATTAATGAAGCAGTATTTTTAAACTCAATCCTTGCTTTTAGGTATTCTGATTTTCTTCCTTAGCAATGATTGGGTTTTTTTCTTGTAAAAAAATTATCAAGATTCTTTCTTACTATAAAAAAATATAATACAATATTTAGTAGGCGGATTTTGTCTAATTTTGTATAAAAAAGTTCTTATTACTTATTTCATAGATAAGAGTCAGCTATAGAAAGGAAGTTTCAACATGCAGTCGTTTATATGGGCCATTGGTTCAGGTTTACTGTTACTATTAGTTTTAAATTTCATACCAATTGGTCTCACCTTCAAAGGAAAGCTTTCTGTTGCTTTGATTGGTTTTGTGTTGGCCCTTGCTGGACTAGCGGTTGATACTTCCATCCCGTTATGGCAGACAGGGTTAATGATACTATTACTAGTGTTGATATCAGCTTATATTATGGATAATCGGTTTGGGGCGTTACTATATATTTCAGAGTCTGATTTACTTGAATTACAAGTAGAGGAAGACATTGAATATGAAGTGTTTAATCAAAGCTCTGAAAAGCATTTAGAAATGGAATTGCTTGATCTAGAAGCCGAACCAGAACCAGAAGTATTACCTACATTACATTTGGAAGAAAATCAGATAATGCCATTCTCCGAAGAATCCCAAAATGAAGTGGAAAATAAGGAAATAGACAATTACGATATGTTAGATCTTGTTGATACGATAGAACTTGATGAAAAAGATGAATATATAGTAGATGAAAAGGAAACTGGAGAAGGCTATCTATCAGATATAGAAAGTTTGCTATTAGAAACCGAACCTGAACTTGAAGTATTACTTACATTACATTTAGAAGAAAATCAGATAATACCATTCTCCGAACAATCCCAAAATGAAGTAGAGATAGAAAATAAGGAAATAGACAATGACGATCTGTTTTTTCTTGATGATACGAATGGATCTGATAACAAGGATGAAGATATCGTAGAGGAAAAGGAAACTGGAAAAGGCTATTTATCAGATATAGAAAGTTTGCTATTTGAAGAGTTGGAAGTGACTGATTCTAATGATGAGGGTCACCTTCGGGATATCAATAATTATTTAACGGAAGACAAAGATACAGAATCGGTTATTAGTGAAGAGGATAAAAATTCACTTAACGAACTTTTCCTTGCAATTGAGGAAGCTGCTTCAGCAAAAAATGAAGAAAGCAAAAAGGAAAGCGATCCGGAGAGGGAATTCAAATTACAAAAGTAGTTTGATAGATTGGGGCAGTGATATGAAGAAAAAAAACTCTCAGTTTATAAAATTATTTATCGTACTAGTCCTTAGTACAGCATTTATCTTTAGTACCTCTCACTTTGGAGCAAAGGCCTATGAAAAATTTTCTTCTCTTGATGGGAAATATTCCGATGGAACCCGAATCGGTCAGATCGATATTTCGGGAAAAACAGCTACAGAAGCAGCCAGTTTACTTGAAAAACAATACCTAGATTGGCTGAAGGAGACTACATTTACCTTTCAATATAGTGAAAAGACAGTTCCGGTTGACTTGAATCTTTTCAATCTCGATAAGGAAACAACAATTAACTCCATTAAGGATGGACAGACCAATCCTGTCTATGTAACGATGGATTTAACACAGCTAGAGGAACAAGTTAGTATTCTTTTCCCAGAGCTTACTAGTAAGGATGTTGATTTTGTAAAACTGAAATCAAGTTTAGAATCAAATGCCTCTACACTTCAAAATAGTCAAAAAATTTTTAACTTAACAAAGGATTACGTGCTGGCAAACTCAGTTAAAAAGGATTTTGTTATCAATGAGGCTGTTCTTAAATTAAACGATATACCTATTGAACTTCCTGAATTTATCGAAAAAAACCCAGAGATTAAAATTGCAGAAGGAGAAACATTTTCCGTTCTTGACTATGCCAAGAATTTGAAGATTACCAATGCCAACTTACTAAGTTTGCTCGGAACAGGGATTTATCAAGCGGTATTACCAACAAATTTCACCATCGTGGATCGAAATATTAGCACTGCACTTCCCTACTATGCAGGATTGGGAATGGAAGCTCGCGTAAATCCTGAGAATAACATGGACTTAATTATCACCAATCCAAATAAAACAAGCTATACTCTTGTGCTTGGATTAAAAAATAATCAATTAACTATGAGTTTAAAGGGTGAAAAGCTCCTTTATTCCTATAAAATCAATAAGATAGACGAACAGTTATTAAAGCCGAAAACGATTGTTCAATATAGCCCACAATTAAAATCAGGGAATACAATCGTCAAATCCGCAGGGAACGACGGCAAATACGTAAAAATTTACCGTAATATCTATCAAGGAGAGCAGCTCTTAAAGACAGAATTTATCTCTGAAGATTATTATTCTCCTTCCTATCGTGTGGAGATACATGCTCTAACGGGTACAACACAGGGAACAGCGACAACCGTAAGTCAGACAACAACAACTACTACTCCTACTCCTTCAACTGAAACTAGTCCTGATGGCAGTCAAACTACTTCAACATCTGGTACGATACAACAAGATTCCAATGTTGATGACCTTTGGGGGAAGCCGAATGAACAACCAAAATAAAGTTGATAACAATAGAAAGCAAACAAGAAAACGATTAGGTGAATTATTAATTGAACAAGGTCTTGTTACACAGGAACAGCTTGCGGCGACCATAGAAGAAAAAGGGTCCAGTCAAAAGCTAGGCGAAGCCTTGCTCCAAAAAGGATATATAACAGACCAACAATTGGCAGAGGTATTAGAGAATCAGCTGGGTATACCACATGTGAATCTAGTACAATATCCATTTGATACAAGTTTATTTTCCTTAATTTCAAAGGATATGGCAAAAAGGAATTTGATTGTTCCGCTTAAAAAAGAGGGAAATAAGCTGTTTGTGGCAATGGTCAATCCCATGGACTTTATCATCATCGATGATTTACGCCTTTCTACTGGGTTCCAAATTGAAGCGGGGATTGCGACAAAGGAAGATATCCTCCGAACGATAAATAAGTATTATGAAGATGATGATGGGTTTGAGGAGCTTTTTGATGACTTGACTTCGAATGATAGGGGCAGGGAGGAAGACGTTACAAACCAGGATTCACCGATTGTGCGCCTTGTTAATCAGCTTCTTACCAATGCCGTTATTCAAAAGGCCAGTGATATTCATATCGACCCACAAGAAACAAAAATCGTCATTCGCTACCGAGTTGACGGTGTGCTTAGGGTGGAGCGTACTTTACCACGTCACATGCAAAGCGTTTTAACAGCAAGAATCAAAATTATGTCCAATTTAGACATCACCGAACATCGGATACCACAAGACGGCAGAATCAAATTACACCTCGATTTTTACCCCATTGATTTGCGTGTATCGACCTTGCCAACTGTCTATGGCGAAAAAATAGTTATGCGATTATTGGACATGGGAGCAGCTCTAAATGATTTAAATAAAATTGGCTTTAATGCTTTAAATTTCAAGCGTTTTAATCAATTAATTGAACAGCCAACAGGGATTGTCCTGATAACTGGACCAACGGGATCGGGGAAATCATCCACCCTTTATGCGGCCTTAAATAAATTAAACAGTGAAGAGGTCAATATCATTACGATCGAAGACCCAGTCGAGTATCAATTGGAAGGAATTAATCAAATACAAGTAAATCCAAATGTCGGAATGACCTTTGCTGCAGGTCTGCGCTCCATCCTTCGACAGGATCCAAATATCATCATGGTCGGAGAGATTCGAGATAAAGAGACAGCAGAAATAGCGATTCGTGCATCTTTAACCGGGCATTTAGTTTTAAGTACACTGCATACAAATGATTCACTAGGAACGATAACACGTTTAAATGATATGGGTGTAGAACCGTTTATGATTGCCTCTTCAGTTAGTGGCATTGTCGCACAACGACTTGTCCGCAAGGTGTGCCGTGATTGTGCAGAATCACAAGAGCCTTCGCTTAGGGAAAAGGAAATCTTTGCAAGACGTGGGTTGAAGATTGACAAGATTATCAGAGGAAAAGGCTGTCCTTCCTGCAATATGACGGGTTATAAAGGAAGAATTGCCCTCCATGAGGTACTGGTCCTAGACGATAATATGCGAAGAATTATTATGAATGATAACTCATTTCAAAAGTTAAAGGAACATGCGATTAAAAATAAAACCATATTTCTAATTGATGATGGGTTATTAAAAGTGAAACAAGGTTTGACAACAACAGAAGAAGTCTTACGTGTTGCCATTCTAGAGTAGGAGCGAGACTATGAATGAAAGAATTGATAATATTCTACGGGCTGCAATGGAATTTAAGGCATCAGATATCCATTTAACCGTTGGAGTACAACCCATTTTTCGGATTAATGGTGATATTAAACGCTATGGGAAAGAGATATTGTTGCCAGCAGACACGGAGGCCATTGCCAAACAAATTATCCCTGAAAACTTATATGAACAATTTAAAGAACGAGGGGAACTTGATTTCTCATATGGAATTCCGGGAGTATCCCGTTTCCGTGTTAATGCCTACCATCAACGTAAAAGTGTTTCCCTTGCCTTAAGGGTGGTTGCGTCTAAAACTCCAACACTTGAAGCTTTGGATTTGCCGGAAATCATTCCAAAGCTTGTTGAAAAGCCACAAGGATTAATTCTTGTGACAGGGCCTACAGGAAGCGGTAAGTCGACAACACTTGCCTCAATGGTAGATTATATGAACCGTACAATGAGGAAGCATATCATTACCCTGGAAGACCCAATTGAATATCTTCATAAACATGGAAATTCGATTATTGATCAGCGGGAGGTAGGATTTGATACTAAGAATTACGCGAGTGGTTTAAGAGCAGCCCTTCGTCAAGACCCTGATGTAATTCTAGTAGGGGAGATGCGTGATTTAGAGACAATTGGTATTGCAATCACAGCTGCAGAAACGGGTCACTTAGTTTTTGGTACACTTCATACATCAAGTGCACCGGCAACCATTAACCGTATTATTGATGTTTTTCCACCGGCACAGCAGCCACAAATTCGAGTCCAGTTAGCTTCAGTATTGGTAGGGGTTATTTCACAGCGTCTATTTCCAACAGTAGATAAACAAGGACGCAAAGCTGCAACGGAGATATTAGTGAATAATCCTGCGATTGCTAACTTAATTAGAAGTGAAAAAATTCACCAAATTCAAAGTACGATGCAAACTTCACGGGCCCAAGGAATGCATACGCTGGAGATGAGTATTAGAGACATGCTTGATCGCAATTTGATTCAGAAAGAAGCAGCAACTAAATATCTCCAAGAAAAGATGATGATGGATGCCTAGATTTAAGTATTCTGGCCGAGATAAACGCGGCAAAAAGCAGGGAGTGATTTCGGCAGCTTCCCGCCGTGAAGCAATGGTTAAACTGAAAGATGATGGCGTAAGAGTAGTAGAAATGAAGGAAGTACCTGAGACTTTAATGACCATGGAATTATCCTTTGGCAATCCCGTCAAAATGCAGGATTTTGTAATTTATCTCAGGCAATTTGCGACCCTATTGAAGGCAGGAGTAACCATTGTAGAGTCAACAGCGGTTCTTGCTGCTCAAACAGAAAGTAAAGGACTTAAACGTGCGCTTCTAGATGTAGAACAGGAACTTCGTGAAGGAAATCCTTTTTCTGACGCAGTTTCTAAGCATCCGAAAATCTTTAATTCGATGTTTGTTAACATGGTAAAGGCCGGAGAAGTCAGCGGAAATATGGATGGAACGCTCGAACGGTTAGCTGAGGATTTTGAGAAGCAGCATCATACAAGGGAAAAAGTTAAATCAGCGCTTACGTATCCTGCAGTAATTGGAGTTATTGCTATACTGGCTGTTATCTTCTTACTTATTGGGGTTGTTCCTAAATTTGTTACGATGTTTACCAATATGAATCTCGAGCTCCCTGCTATTACAAAATTTGTTCTATCCGCTAGTAAATTTATGAAAACATTTTGGTGGTTGATAGGAATTGTTTTATTAGCTATTTACCTATCTTTTATGTTCATGAAAAAAAATAAGCAGGTTAAATACTACCTGGATTTGGTGACATTAAAAATGCCGATATTTGGGAAAATGGTGCAAAAGGCACAGTTAGCACGAATGATGCGTACGCTTAGTACTTTATTCTCAAGCTCCGTGCCGATCCTGCAAGCGATGTCGATTGTCGAAAAGGTTGTAGAAAATGAAGTCATCTCTAAAGTAATTCGTGAATCACGTGATTCGCTCGAAAAAGGAAAATCAATGACAGAGCCTATGCTTGCCCACTGGGCATTTCCTCCACTTGTAACTCAAATGATTATTATTGGTGAAGGAACAGGGGCACTAGATGCAATGCTGTCGAAGATTGCGGAATTCTATGAAAAAGAAGTAGAAGCAGGTACTGACCGGCTTAAGTCCTTGATCGAGCCGATTATGATTGTCCTTTTGGCCGGAGTTGTTGGAGTCATTGTCATGTCGATCATGATGCCGATGTTCTCGATGTACGATCAAATGAGTTGAAAAATTTCAATTTTATTACAAATTTCTAGGAAACATTACAAATATCCAAAATTTGTGACAGAAAATGATACAAAACAGCTTTTACAATCATGTCAATTATTGTATACTCATAGAGAAAATATACTAGGTTCGTAGAACCATGAGGAGTGGGAAAATGGTACAAGCTTTAAAAGCAAAAATGAAAGAACAAAAAGGTTTTACTTTAATTGAATTACTAGCAGTAATCGTAATTTTGGGGATTATTGCTGCGATTGCAATTCCTGCGATTGGAAATGTAATAACTAAATCTGACAATAAGGCAAAGGTACAGGACGCATTACTAATTATTAATGCTGCAAAATTATATGTTGCAGACCAACGTCCAACTGGTAATACAATTCTAACTGTGGATGGTACAACCCCTGCAACAATTTACGATACTACTGCTACTACTCCAACTGTAGCAAGTCTAGATGCTTATCTTGATCGTGTAGCAGACAAAAGTTTTCAAGTATCTGTAATTCCCTCTTTGGCTTCAGATGGAACAACCAAGTATACTTATAGATTAAGTAATCATGATGCTGTAAAGGTAGTTAATAGTAGTACCGATAAGACTGCTACAGTTACCGAGAAAAAATTATCAGAATATAAATAATGATTATAATGATAATTTTTGTCTACGGAATTGTTTTTGGTTCATTCTTCAACGTAGTCGGCCTAAGAGTCCCATTAAAACAATCAATCGTCAAACCAAGATCTGCATGTCCAATTTGCGGACATCAGTTAACACCATTTGAACTAATTCCGGTTTTATCATATATGTTTCAAAAAGGGAAATGCCGCGGCTGTCAGTCGCGGATTTCTCCTATTTATCCTTTATTTGAACTATTAACCGGATTCTTATTTGCAACAGCACCATACGTGTTTGGATGGTCTGGAGAATTAATCGTCGCTTTGACGTTTATCTCAATGTTTATGATTATTACCGTGTCCGATATCCATTATATGATCATCCCTGATAAAATTTTAGTTTGGTTTGCAGGGATTTTTTTATTGGAACGAATTTTTTTGCCGCTTAACCCTTGGTGGGATAGCCTACTAGGGGCCGTTTCAGGATTCCTCTTGCTCCTTATCATTGCTGTTGTCAGTAAGGGCGGAATGGGCTTTGGTGATGTAAAGCTTTTTTCCCTAATCGGATTAGTGTTAGGATTTAAACTGGTACTATTATCATTCTTTTTATCAACATTATTCGGTGCAGTTCTTGGTGGCTTGGCACTTTTGTTTAGAATTGTAAAAAAACGACAGCCAATCCCATTCGGTCCATTTATTGCGGCTGGATCTTTGACAGCTTATTTTTGGGGTAACGAACTTATTAACCTATACTTTCAAATACTTTATTGATGATACATTACTAAGGGGTTCATAACTATGGCTTTTTCCCTCTTTTCTACCAAAAACAGAATAATCAATCTGGTAATAAACGATCATTCCATTCGGTTTTTGGAATTAAAACAAGAGGCCCCGCCTAAACCACTGAGATGGTTAGAGCGTTACTTACCTCCTGGAATTATCACGGATGGAAAGATTGTTGATTTTGATTCTCTATCGAGCATCCTTGAAGAATGTATTGATGAATGGAAGATTAAGCGAAGGTCGATTCGTTTTATTGTTCCAGATCCACTTGTCATTATCCGAAAGGTCACGATACCTGCAGATGTTCGTGATGATGAAATAAAGGGATATTTGTATCTAGAGCTTGGATCTAGTATCCATTTACCTTTTGAAGAACCGGTATTTGACTATTACACACTTCCGGATAATGGCAAGACAAAGGATTTACTATTATTTGCAGCTCCTGAGCAGAGCGTGATGGAATATGTAAACCTGCTAAACCGGATAAAACTAAATCCTATTGCAGCAGATATTTCTCCGCTTTCGTTATACCGTTTATATCATAAATTAGATAGGGCAATAGCGGATGAAATTTTATTCACTGTTCAGTTTGATTTAACAAGTGTTAATTTATGTATCTTTGATGAAACGATTCCGGTAGTGATGCGCCAGTTCTCCTTGCCATTTAATATCGACCAATGGGAAATATCACGAGGTCCAATAGGGTTAATGGTATGTAAGTTTAACGGAGACCCAGAAGAATTGGTGATTCAGTTTGAAGATATTTTTAAAGAAGTGAATAAGTTATTAGATTTTTACCGTTATTCACACAATAATAATGAAAAGCAGGATGTTTCAAAGTTTCTCTTAAATGGCGACCATCCGATGCTGATGGCGATTTATGATGAAATGAAAGAAAGATACGATATTCCTGTTGATCTCATCGCGATTGACAGTGAAGCGAAGAGTAAACAACTAAGCATACCGACCAATCTTTTATTACCTCTAGGTCTTGCTTTAAAAGAGGTGCAATGATGCTAGTAGAAATTAACCTGCTTCCTCAAAAAGAGCCTAAGAAATTTAATATTATTAATTTATCAACTATTGTCGCTGTACTAGCCCTGATAAGCGGTTTATATTTTTGGCAAATTCAATCCGTAAAAAGTGAAGTGGATTATGTAGATAAACAAATAGCTATGACTAAAAAAATAGCTGAAAAGGAAGAAAAAAGTGCCAACACAACTGAAGTTGCTTCATCAGCTAGTTTACTAAAAACAGCAGTAGATTGGGCAGCCGACTATCCGATACAAACAGTCCCTGTAATGAGACACCTTAATTCATTATTGCCAGAACGTGGATTTATTCAATCTTTTGCCTATACTGAGGCTGGAACGATAACAATTAGTGTGCAATTTGATAGTACTCGTGAAGCTGCTTATTTTTTAGAAAGCTTAAAAGAATCTGATTGGATTGAAGACGCAAGCCTTAACTCACTATCTGCAACTGAAACTGAACAAACAGCTGCTAACACTGCCGCACAGTCAACTGGACAAACTTCTGCAAGTGCTGGAACTGAACAACCGACAGCTAGTACAGCAACCACAGCGGCCCAGGGCACTGCTTCTAACCAAGCTACTACTACTGTGGGAAAGACTTCTCAAATAAATACAGCTGAAACTACGACTAATCAAAACAATACAAACTCGACTAATACAGGCGTTGCTGCCAGTGGAACTGCCACTGCCACAACTAAACCTGATCAAAATATTCTTCCTCGTTATGTTGGTCAATTTGAAATTAAATTTAATAAAGATGCGATAAAAAAGTCAACGAAGGAGAACCAGAAGGGCGAGGAAGGGGTGACAGCTCCATGAAGTTCAACCTCTCAAAATTAGATAAGATTATTGTCGGTTCTGGAGCGGTTTTAATTATCATTGTCTTCGTGTATTCTCAGTTTTTTTCGCTTAGTCCCTTAAAGTCTGACTTAAGCATCAAAGAGCAGGCATTGAAATCTGAACAAAAACTATTAGAAGTTGTTAACCAGAAAAACTCGGATACGAACAAGTCTAAACCGGAAAATACAGTCGAACTTCAAAAAAAGGTTCCAGTAGAGCCGCTACAAGAACAGTTTATTCTTGATTTAGAAAAGGCTGAAACGGTGTCTAATAGTAAGATAAAAACGATGAGTTTTTCTAAAGATGCCGCTGTTACGGTTGCCACCGATCAAACAAACGCTCAAAATGCAGCAACAGGTCAAACAACTGCACAAACGACAACAACCAATCAATCTGGTACTGCGACTACTCAGAGTACAACCAGTCCAACATCAACGGATCAATCAGGAACGCAGCAACAAGCTGTTACTCCTTACAGCGGGTTAAAAAAGTTAACCGTTCAGCTGTCAGTAGAGTCAGCAACCTATCAGAATTTGGAGAAGTTTATTCAAACAATTGAATCTCTTCCAAGGATTGTTTCTGTTGAAGCGATCAATTATACGGGTGATAAAGAGGTTACAAGTCTAGAAACAGAGACTCAGCCGTTAACCTATTCGCTTACGGTTTCGACATTTTACATGCCAAGTCTGACCGATTTGCAGGCAGATCT
The DNA here is from genome assembly GCF_036962465.1 of Neobacillus vireti. Lineage (GTDB taxonomy): Bacteria > Bacillota > Bacilli > Bacillales > Cytobacillaceae > Neobacillus > Neobacillus vireti_B. The sequence goes on along the minus strand of NZ_JBALNF010000008.1, from coordinate 94,037 downwards.
TCCAAAAATGGACTCTCCAGCACCAGCCGGAAAAGATAACCCATTAAGTCAATACCCTGCAACAGCAAACACACAACCATAGTTAAAACAGTGCCGAACTAACAAACAATTTGACGAAAGACTACCATAACAAGACGACAAAAGTCTTGTTATTTTTTTTTGCCGCTATGATAGGATGAAACCAATGACCCTTCGGAAGAGAGAGGAGTACAAACAGTGGACAAGCCTAATAAAGGCAATACAATCACGATTAAATTAAACGGTGAGACTAAAGCCCACCAAGAAGAACCAGCACATACCGAAAAGGAAACTAGCCTCGAATCAACTACAAAAGTGATAAAAATAGATTCGAATAAACTAGATTCAGAAGTGTTTTTTGAAACAGCCGCCGCCCAGGAATCCGTCGATGAAAGCTTTGACTGGATTATTCCCGAATCCTCCGAACATGAGATAGAGGAATTTACGCTCGCAAGCAACAAAAAAACAAACAAAACCAGCCTCCCCAAAATAACAACCTTCTCTACCAATTCAAATAAGAAGAAGGAGCGAAACATTCTATCTATAATAATTTCAGCGACCTTCGCCATCCTGCTCGGTACGACGATTGGGTTTGTGATGTTGAAATTAGTAATTGCTGGGCCTGCGAACAAGACAGGTACTGCAACAATCCCAACTGTCGTTGAAGAAAAAGGAAACACGACAGTTGTGAATACTGGTGAAAAAACAAACAAAGTTACCTTAGACCAAATGACCACCTATGTGATCCAGGGTGGTGTATTCTCTTCGAGCGACGGGGCAAAGGAAACATCTACCGAGGTTACTTCCAAAGGGGTTCCAGCAAAGTTAATTGAAATAAGTGGGAAGCAATATCTATTTCTCGGGGTAGCCAATTCCATTGAAACGGCTAAATCACTTGGTAATCAATATAAAGCAGATGGTGTCGCAGATATCTTTGCCAAGCCGCTATTACTTGATGAAAAACAAGTAGCAGGTCTTAATGACAAAGACAAAAGCTTCCTAGAGAGTGTACCTGCTATCTATGAAACGTTATCACTAGCAACCTCAACAGCGCTATTAAATAATGAACTGTCTTCCGAATCGACAAAGGCAATCACAGGCCTTGAAGAACAATTAAAAACGAGCGGTCTAAAGAATGAAAAGGTACAGACGATAAAAACAGAATTAACAACTGCTGTTGATAAGCTAAATTCTTATCAAAAGTCCAAAAGTAAAAAGAGCCTCAGTCAAGCCCAGCAGCATCTATTAAACTTTCTAAGTGCCTATTATTCATTGTAATCGACAATAGATGATATTTTCCGGGAAATAAGCCTCACCATTTTTGGTGGGGCTTTTGACATTGTACTTAGTAGATAATTCTATTTCGGATTTACTAAACTGAGCTTTTACCTTTTCATTTACATAATTTTACAATATTCCTCAAATTTTTTTCATCTTGAAATTGTGTGCTTCTACAATTTCTGATACCATTAACATGTATCTCCCTATAATAAATGCCAAAAGGTAAGGTGATTGAATGCAAAACCTCATTTTAGCCTCTTCTTCTCCACGGCGAAAAGAACTTCTAGCAAATCTCCACTTATCATTTGCGGTCTCAAGCAGTGAAGTAGATGAAAGCTTTGATCCGGCACTCTCTCCAGAGGAAGTAGTCATGGAGTTAGCCGAGCGTAAAGCACAGGTCGTTTTTCAAAAGAATCAAGACTCTTTTGTAATCGGCTCGGACACGGTTGTGGTTGCGGATAATCAAATCATTGGAAAGCCAGCTGACGAAGCAGAAGCCATTAGCACGTTAAAAAGGTTATCAGGACGGCAGCATGAGGTTTTTACTGGTGTGGCAATCGTGTCCCCAACAGGTATCAGCAAATTTTATGAAAGAACAGAAGTATGGTTTTGGGAGTTAACAGACGAAGACATTAACGCCTATGTGCAAAGCGGTGAACCGTTTGATAAAGCAGGGGCCTATGGAATCCAGCAGCTTGGCAGCATGCTTGTCAAAAAAATAAATGGAGACTATTTTGCGGTTGTCGGTCTGCCAGTCGCTAGGACCATAAGGGAATTGAAAAAGGCCGGCTACTCTTTGCCATATTAGAAAAGACTCCCGCTAAAAGGGAGGAAAATAAGTGTCTGCAAATACGATGATGATCCGTGATTTTCCGCAGGATGAACGGCCAAGAGAGCGGTTTATTAACCATGGACCGCAAAGCTTATCGAATCATGAACTGATTGCCATTCTGCTTCGAACTGGAACAAAAGATGAATCAGTGCTGCAATTATCGAATCGCCTGTTAACTCATTTTGAGGGGCTGCGCATGTTAAAGGGTGCAACCTTAGAAGAAATGACAGAAATCAAAGGGATTGGTGCAGCTAAAGCGATTCAGATTCTTGCTGCGGTTGAAATTGGCCGAAGAATTGCGAATCTTAATTACACAGATCGCTACGTGATTCGCTCACCTGAAGACGGAGCAAAGTATGTCATGAACGATATGCGCTTTTTGACCCAGGAACATTTTGTCTGTTTGTTTTTAAATACGAAAAATCAAGTCATTCATAAACAAACCGTTTTTATCGGCAGCTTAAATGCCTCGATTGTGCACCCGAGGGAAGTGTTCCGCGAGGCCTTAAAGCGTTCAGCTGCATCAATAATTGCCCTGCATAACCATCCCAGCGGAGACCCGACACCAAGCAAGGAAGACATTGATGTCACGAAGCGTCTTGTCGAGTGCGGGAAGATCATTGGCATTGATTTACTCGATCATTTGATTATCGGTGAAAACAAGTTTGTTAGTTTAAAGGAAAAAGGTTATTTATAACACTAGGATATTATTTGACGTTAGGATATAATATTGGGTATGATTTTTTAGGATTGTTTTTTAAAGTAATCATTTAAATAGTACGAAAAAAGACATGATAATTAAGGTGATTACCTGCCTATAGAATTTGTGCATTTCGTATCAGAAAGGGAGATACAACATTATGTTTGGAATTAGACCTAGAGATCTTGGAATTGACTTGGGAACGGCCAACACCCTCGTCTATGTAAAAGGAAAAGGCATTGTATTAAGGGAGCCTTCTGTTGTGGCCATGCAAACAGATACCAAAAGCATTGTAGCAGTAGGGAACGACGCAAAAAATATGATCGGACGGACACCAGGGAACGTTGTTGCCATGAGACCAATGAAGGATGGTGTCATTGCTGACTTTGAAACGACGGCTGCCATGATGAAATACCATATCCGCCAGGCACAAAAAAGTAATAATCTTTTTTCTGGCAAGCCATACGTCATGGTCTGCGTACCATCCGGTATAACTGCAGTCGAAGAAAGAGCCGTAATTGATGCAACAAGACAAGCAGGGGCAAAGGATGCCTATACGATTGAAGAGCCATTTGCTGCGGCAATTGGTGCGAATTTGCCTGTTTGGGAGCCAACCGGAAGTATGGTTGTGGATATTGGTGGAGGTACGACGGAAGTAGCGATTATCTCCTTAGGAGGAATCGTAACGAGCCAATCGATTCGTGTGGCTGGTGATGAAATGGACGAGTCCGTGATTACTTATATCCGTAAAAACTATAATTTGATGATTGGTGAACGGACAGCCGAACAAATCAAAATGGAAATTGGATCTGCAGGCATACCTGAAGGCGTCGATAATATGGAGATTCGCGGCCGCGATTTATTAACGGGTCTGCCAAAAACGATTGAAATTACTGCAAAAGAAATTGCGACTGCCTTAAATGATACCGTTTATGCGATCGTTGAAGCTGTAAAAAATACATTAGAAAAAACACCGCCAGAGCTTGCTGCCGATATAATGGACCGCGGAATTGTCTTAACCGGCGGGGGCGCGCTTCTTCGTAATTTGGACAGAGTGATTAGTGAAGAAACGAAAATGCCTGTCTTAATTGCTGAAAATCCGCTTGATTGCGTGGCAATTGGTACGGGAAAAGCGCTCGATCATATTCATTTATTTAAAAACAAAGCAAGAGATTCACGTTAAACAAGAGATTTTTAAGACTGATACTTTCTTATCTATATAGAAAAAAAGAGGTGTATAATCATGCCACAGTTCTTTATGAATAAACGACTGATTCTATTACTTGTCAGCATTATTGTTCTCGTGGCATTGATTGGGTTTTCTTTAAGGGAGAGAAGCAAACTATCCTGGCCGGAGCAATTTGTCAAAGATACAACCGGCTGGGTTCAATCCTTGGTTTCTAAGCCTACCAACTATGTTGCAGGCTTTTTTGAAAATCTCCAGGATCTTACGAACACTTACGAAGAGAATAAAGAATTAAAATCACGGGTAGAAAATGTTGCCAGCCTTGAAGCACAAGTTCAGGAGCTGAAAAAAGACAATAGCGAACTGCGTGATGTTCTCGGTGAAAAGAAGACCCTGCGAGATTATGAACCACTTCCAGCTACTGTGATTGGAAGAAATCCTGATCGTTGGCATGAAATGATTATAATCGACAAAGGTAAATTAAACGGTGTGAAGAAAAACATGGCGGTTGTCACAGCCAACGGCTTGATTGGAAAAGTAAAGAGTGTGACTCAATTTAGCTCGACCGTACAACTGTTGAGTTCCATGGATCCGAAGAACCGGATTTCTGCGATTGTTCAAGGGAAAACCAATGTATATGGACTGGTAGAAGGCTATGACAGTGAGAAAAAATTGCTTCAGGTCAAAGCCATTCCTTCCGGTGCAAAAATTGAAAAAGGACAAACTGTCATCACCTCTGGGTTAGGGGATGTTTTTCCAAAGGGCTTAATGATCGGAAAAGTGGTTGAAGTAAAACAGGATCAATATGGATTAAACCAAACGGCTTTGGTAAAACCAGGGGCTGATTTTTATGATATTAAAACAGTTATCGTCACGAAAAGAGTAATGGCTCAGCCGGTAACTACAGATACGACATCAGGGAAGGAGACGGGATCGTGAAAAAATTCCTTCTTCCTCTTTTGTTTCTGTTTTTATTTATTTTAGAAAGCTTATTTGTCCAATATGTTCCAACAGATCTTTTGGGGGAAAATAAAATTATTGCCCCGCACTTTCTTTTTGCTGCTTTATTATTTTTGACGATATTTGTAAGCAGAAAACAAGGAATTATTTATGCAGCCATTTTTGGGCTTTTGTTTGATATTGTCTATATCGAAATTATTGGAATATACCTTTTCCTTTTTCCGTTTATTGCGTACCTAGCTTCCAAAATCTTGAATATTTTGCAAAATAATTTTATGGTCGCTATTCTGATCGCGATTGTTGGGATTGCCTTATTGGAAGTAGGTGTTTATGAAATGGACCATCTGATCCATGTGACGGATATGGATTTTATGAGTTATCTTCATTTGCGCTTTTACCCAACCCTTATCTTAAATGCACTATTTGTGATTATTGCAGGATATCCTTTAAAAAGGTTGTTTGAAAAACATATGGATGCAATTAGGCCTGAATAGTCTAATACTTTGTTTTCTTTAAAAAAGGAGAATGGAGCCTTCGTGTCGAATTTGTATTAAATGTCTGTATTTTTTGATTTGGAATAGGTCTTAAGAGTTGCTATTCCTAAATTGTTTTCTTATTATGAGGTGAAAAATTCTCCATGAAAAAGCGGCAAAATGTTACAATAAAAGGTACGAAGGAAGGTCTTGTCCTTCATCTTGATGATACATGTTCCTATCAGGAACTGAAAAAGGAACTGGATCAAAAACTATCGGCAAACTCGAGGATGCAAGATGAGCGCAATTTAATTTCGGTAAAAGTGAATGTAGGTAACCGCTATATAACCTCGGAGCAGCATGAAGAGTTAAAGCAGCTTATTCTTCAAAAGAAGAACTTGGATGTTGATGCGATTGTTTCGAATGTCATTACGCTGGAAGACGCTAAACAGCTGAAGACTGAAAATGAGGTAAAGACTGTTTCAAAAATTATTCGTTCAGGGCAAGTTCTGGAAGCCCCTGGTGATTTACTATTAATTGGCGATGTTAACCCTGGCGGTACAGTTATCGCCGGTGGAAATATTTTTATAATGGGTTCATTAAAAGGTGTTGCTCATGCCGGCTGCTATGGCAATGATGAGGCTGTAATTGCCGCGTCTAGTATGAAACCATCACAGCTTCGGATTAGTGATCAAATTAATCGTGCACCGGATCATGCAGAAAACAATGAACCACGGGAAATGGAATGTGCTTACATAGATGAGGACCGGAAAATCATTGTTGATAGATTACAAGTTTTAGTTCATGTAAGGCCTAATTTAAACAGATTCGAAGGGGGACTTTAGGTGGGAGAGGCAATCGTAATTACATCCGGTAAGGGCGGAGTGGGTAAAACCACTACTTCTGCTAATATTGGGACTTCTTTGGCCCTTCAAGGCAAAAAGGTATGCTTAGTGGATACAGACATCGGTCTTCGAAATTTAGATGTAGTCATGGGCTTAGAAAACAGGATTATTTATGACCTGGTGGATGTAGTAGAAAAGAGATGTAAAATCCATCAAGCGCTGGTTAAAGATAAACGATTTGACGGTTTATTATATTTACTTCCGGCGGCACAAACGGTTGATAAGTCAGCCGTAAAACCGGAACAAATGAAAGAACTTATTCTCGAATTAAAGCAAGACTATGATTATATTATTATTGATTGCCCTGCCGGGATTGAACAGGGTTTTCAAAATGCAATAGCGGGTGCTGATAAAGCGATTGTGGTCACAACCCCGGAGGTATCAGCCGTTCGTGATGCCGACAGGATCATCGGTCTTTTAGAAAAGCAAAAGAATATGGAAGCACCAAAATTAGTCGTCAACCGGATTCGCAATCATATGATGAAGACTGGTGATATGCTTGATATTGATGAAATTACCCAGCATTTATCGATTGAATTAATTGGAATTGTTGCTGACGATGAAGAGGTCATCAAAGCTTCCAATCATGGTGAGCCGATTGCCCTAAATCCAAATAGCAAGGCATCGATTGCCTACCGGAATATCGCAAGAAGAATTCTGGGGGAATCCATTCCGCTTCAGCCGCTTGAGGAAGCAAACAAAGGTGTTTTTACTAAACTTAAAAAATTCTTTGGTGTCAGATAAATCTTCAGCAAGGCAGTAATCGAAATATATACAATCAGCCTGTCCGTTTAATTGCGGACAGGCTTTTTAATGTTTGTCATACTCGTCCTCCTTCGCACATAAACTTGTACAAAAAGCAGGAAAAGGGTTGATGGATATGGCGCGGTCTACACCGGAAGAAATACGGCGGCGAATCGCCAGAAGAAAAAAGGAACAAGGCACCAATGCAAACTCAACAATTCCTGAACGCCAGATTGCTTGGCCAGGGTATGATGAGCACGATGATTTTAAGTATACGAGTCCTTCCGACTCCGGTGGCGGTGATGCCGGACATCCTCTCTTTAAAAAGGAGGTCTTCTTTTTCAAGATTTTGGCTTCAGCACTTCTCTTCTTAGTGGTGGCTCTTCTATTTCGCAATCAAACCGCAAAACTTGATCCGGCTCGGGATTTTATCACAAGTCAAATGGATAAGGACTTTAAGTTTGCCGTGGTATCCAATTGGTACGAGGAAAAGTTTGGTAAACCGTTAGCCCTGCTGCCTTTTACTGACGAAAAAACATCAGACAAAAAAACAGTGGCAGATAATCAAAATCTTTCTGTACCGGCCATGGGGAAGATTCTCGAAAACTTCGAAAAAAATGGCCAGGGAATCATGATTGAAACAGGCAAAGGTGCCCCGGTCCAAGCGATTAATGATGGTCTGGTTACCTTTGCGGGTGTTAAAGAGGGGATTGGCAAAACCGTCATTATTCAGCACTCTGACAAATCAGAAACGTGGTACGGCAATTTGGATGAGGTAAAAGTGAAGCTGTATGAGTATGTCGGCAAAAGAGACGTAGTTGGAACTGTTTCTACCTCTACAGGGGAAGATAAGACAAAAGGAAAATATTATTTTGCCATTAAAAAAGACGATAATTTTATCGATCCGATCCAGGTGATTCGCTTTGATTAGGATGATGACACTTCTAAGACTGATTTCAATCCACCCGTTATTGTGGATTGTCATTGCCTTATCGATTGCTACAGCACATTTCCTTGAAGTGTCTCTGCTGCTGGGAATTATTTTTATACATGAGATGGGGCATGCTGCTGCGGCTTCTTTTTTTTCCTGGCGAATCAAAAAAATTTCTTTGCTTCCATTTGGCGGGGTAGCGGAAATGGATGAGCATGGTAATCGTCCTTTAAAGGAAGAGACGATTGTGGTGCTGGCCGGGCCGCTGCAGCATGTCTGGATGGTTGGGCTCGCTTATCTCTTGTTTTCTCTCCAACTGCTTCCAGAAGATTTATTTCATCTCTTTCTTAATTATAATCTGATGATCTTTGTTTTTAATCTTTTCCCAGTTTGGCCGCTTGATGGGGGCAAGCTGGTATTTTTACTGCTCTCCTTAAAAGATTCATTTCCAAGAGCCCATCAATTCACATTACTGATTTCTCTATTCTGTTTAAGCTTGTTTTCCGTGTTGATTTTAGTAACAGCACCAATGCATTTAAATGTTTGGGTAGTAATCTTTTTTCTCTTTTTCTCGCTTTATCATGAATGGAAACAGCGGCGTTATATCTTTATGAGATTTTTACTTGAACGCTATTACGGGAAAAAGGCGACCCCTGACATTCTGAAGCCCATCCAAGCAAATGAAGAGGACCTGGTCATTCACGTTCTCGAAAAGTTTCAGCGCGGCTGCAAGCATCCCATTATCGTCGAGGCAGATGGACGGGAAACCGGAAAACTGGATGAAAACGAGCTCCTCCATGCCTATTTTTCCGAAAAACGGTTGACCGATAAAATCAGCGACCTTCTTTTTTCATACTATTAGGGTATAATAATAAAAAAGCGAGAAGCGCCCGGTTCACGAGCGCTTCTTCTGCGATTAAGAAAGTTGTAAAGTGAGGACGCTTCGATTGGAACGATTAATTGTAAACTATCATTCACGGGAAAAGCGATTTGCTTACCTAAGGGATAACCGTGTTGAAAATATTGTTATAGACCGACCTGAACATCGTTCGCTGGTCGGTAATATTTATTTAGGGACTGTTACAAAGGTGCTGCCAGGGATGAACGCTGCCTTTATCGATATTGGCGAGGAGAAAAATGCTTATTTGCACCGCAATGTTCTCCCCTCATTCGTTCAATCCAAAGATCAACAAAAGAACGTTACCTCGTTTGTCCATCAAGGTGAAAAAATGCTCGTACAGGTTGAGAAGGATGCGACAGGAACAAAAGGCCCAAAGGTCAAAGGAATCATTGAGATAGAGGGAAATCATCTTGTCTATATGCCGCAAGGGCGGTATGTGGCCGTATCCAAAAAAATTGCCCATGAATCGAAAAAAACGACCTTGCGCAAAATGGGCACAAAGTTAAAAACGGAAGAAGAGGGCATGATCTTTCGGACATCAGGAATCTATAGTTCAGAAGAGGAAATTGCTGCTGAACTTCAAGCGTTGAGAGAACAATACCAAGAACTTTTACAAAAAGCGTCCGTCCAAAAAAAGCCCGGAATTATTTTTCAAAAGGACACCTTTATTGAAATGGTCATCAACCAAGCTGCCCGGATGAAAACAGGTGAAATCATTGTCGACGATCTTTCTCTAAAAAATGTACTCGAAAAGGTCAACGATCACACCAAACTTAGTTTTTACAATGGCAAAGAGAATATATTCTCAAACAGTAAAGTCGAGCATGAAATTGACAAGGCGTTAAAGCGGGTCGTTTGGCTTGACCATGGGGCATACCTGATTTTTGATGAGACCGAAGCGTTAACGATTATCGATGTCAACACAGGGAAATTTTCCGGTAAGATAGACTACGAGGAAACGGTTCTTAAAACCAACCAACTCGCAGCGAAAGAAATCGTCAGACAGCTTCGTCTCCGTGATATTGGCGGAATTGTTTTGATAGATTTTATCGATATGTCCCGGGAGCAGGACAAGCAAACCATTCTAGCTACAGTGGAATTGGAATTAAATAAAGATGAGAGAAGAACAAAAATCATCGGGTTTACAGAACTTGGCATCCTTCAACTGACAAGGAAAAAGACAAAGGTTACCTTATCAGAAGCCCTAAAGGTGAAATGTCCGGTTTGCGAGGGGACAGGCCGCATTCTTAGTCCAGAAACCGTTGCCTTTCGGCTGGAGCGAGAGCTGTTAGAGCACCGCAACTCCGATTTTGAGGCTATCCTGATCGGGACAACTCCAGAGGTAAAAGAAGCTCTCCTCGGAACAGACGAGGCCCATAGAGAAGTATTAGAGGAACTTCTTCATCTGAGACTATATTTTACGCTTCAGCCTGCTTTACCCCATTTTTATCAGCTAAAGCAGTTTGGTCATGATGATGAACTTTCGCAAAAGGAACAGCTCTGACCGATGAAGTGCCCAAATGGCTATTGACACATTCAATTAATCTATGTTAGTATCTTAATGTTATGTTTGTAGCACCCGTGCTACAACCGCACAGTGCAGGTAGTAAGACTTTTGCATTTGCATAAGCGCCTGTATTTGGCGAGTCTGAGTTTATAAGGAGGTGCAGTTCATGTACGCAATTATCGAAACTGGCGGTAAGCAATTAAAAGTTGAAGAAGGCCAAGCTATCTACATTGAAAAATTAGATGTTGAAGCTGGTGAAACAGTTACTTTTGACAAGGTTCTTTTCGTTGGCGGTGAAACTGTAAAAGTTGGAAGCCCTGTTGTTGCAGGCGCTACCGTTACAGCTAAAGTTGAAAAACAAGGCCGTGCGAAGAAAATCATTGTTTTCAAGTACAAAGCGAAGAAAAACAACCGTAAGAAGCAAGGTCATCGTCAACCTTACACTAAAGTTGTCATCGAAAAAATCAACGCATAAGGTGTTGGAAAAATAGATGATTAACATTACGATTTATCGTACTGAGTCCGGAGCGATTCATTCTTTCGAAATGGACGGTCATGCATTGTTCGCAGATCGTGGCAAGGACATTGTTTGTGCAGGCGTATCAGCCGTATCTGTTGGTGCGATTAATGCGGTTCATGAACTAACCGGTGTCACGCCCGATCTAGAACATCGAGCAGATGGCTTTCTCCGCTGCGTTGTACCGGAAGACCTTCCGGTTGACGTTTATGAGAAAGTACAGCTTCTTCTCGAAGGTATGGCTGTGTCATTACGATCGATTGAAGAAACGTACGGAGAGCACATTAAAATAACCTTCAAAAAGCAGGAGGTGGAATGAAATGTTATTAAAATTAGATCTTCAATTGTTTGCATCTAAAAAGGGAGTAGGTTCTACAAAGAACGGACGTGACTCTATCGCGAAGCGCCTTGGTGCTAAGCGTGCAGACGGTCAATTTGTAACTGGTGGTTCTATCCTTTACCGTCAACGCGGTACAAAGATTTACCCAGGTGAAAACGTTGGCCGCGGTGGTGACGACACTCTTTTTGCTAAAATCGACGGCGTTGTAAAATTCGAACGTTTAGGTCGTGACCGTAAGCAAGTAAGTGTTTATCCAGCAGCTGCTCAAGAAGCGTAAGCAATTCATCAGAAACTCTAACCTGATTGGTTAGAGTTTTCTTTTTGCAATAAAGACCTCACTCATAAAATCTTCTTAGAAAGCTCTTTTTGCCTCTAAAAAACTTTTCTTATACAAAAAAGTCTACTCAAGTATGTTTTTTTGATATACTAACAGCAAACAGTGTCAACACTTAAATGTGGGAGTGTACATATGGGGAAAGAATGGGATATCGTGGAAGTGCTGCGGCACTCACGACATGATTGGCTAAATAAGCTGCAGCTAATTAAAGGAAATCTGGATTTGAATCGGATTGACCGGGCAAAACAAGTGATTGACGAAATCGTAATTGAGACCCAGCATGAGACCAAACTATCAAATTTACATATGCCTTTATTTGCAGCGCTGCTTTTAAAATCGAACTGGGAAAATCCTTCCTTTAAGCTCGAATATGAGGTGATGTTTGATCCAGATGCCTCAAAAATTAATGATCTGGCTGTGACGAAGTGGACACATGCCTTTTTTGGCAATTTGAATCAAGCCATTGAGCCATTTCAAGAAAATAATCTATCAATTACCATAGAACCGCAATCAGACGGTGTTCGTTTCTTTTTTGATTTTAGCGGGATAATAACTAACAGAGAACTGATTGAGGGCTTCCTATCTGATAAAACGTTTGATTTGTCGATCAAGGAATTTACAGAAACGGAACTCTCCCTCGAGTTATTTATGCCAATGCTGAAAAATAACTCGGTTTAATTTGAATTTATTTATGTGCAAGACTGGAGGAATAAGATGTTTGTCGATCAAGTTAAGATATATGTAAAAGGCGGTGACGGCGGAAATGGTATGGTTGCCTTTCGCCGTGAAAAATATGTACCAAATGGCGGCCCTGCCGGCGGAGATGGCGGAAAGGGAGCTAATGTCGTTTTTGAAGTAAATGAGGGCTTACGCACACTAATGGATTTCCGTTACAAGCGTCATTTTAAGGCGGAACGCGGAGAACACGGCATGTCGAAGGGAATGCACGGCAGAGGCGCTCAAGATATGATTGTTAAGGTTCCACCGGGAACGGTAGTCCTCGATGCTGAAACAAAAGAGGTCATCGCTGATTTAGTCGAGCATGGCCAAAGGGCGGTTATTGCCAAGGGCGGCCGCGGCGGACGAGGAAATACCCGTTTTGCCACCCCGCAAAATCCAGCACCGGAGATTGCTGAAAATGGTGAACCAGGACAAGAACGAGATGTGGTTCTTGAGTTGAAACTTCTTGCTGATGCAGGTCTAGTAGGTTTCCCAAGCGTAGGGAAGTCGACCTTATTATCAGTCGTATCATCGGCAAAGCCGAAAATTGCGGAATATCACTTCACTACGATTGTTCCTAATCTTGGCATGGTAGAAACAGAAGATGGCCGAAGCTTTGTTATGGCCGACCTGCCGGGATTGATTGAAGGCGCAAGTGAAGGTGTTGGCCTTGGTCATCAATTTTTGCGGCATATTGAGCGGACAAGGGTGATTGTCCACGTGATTGATATGGCAGCAACTGAAGGCAGAGATCCATACGAGGATTATTTGACCATTAATAAAGAATTACAAGAATATAACCTCAGATTAACGGAGCGCCCGCAAATCATTGTCGCAAATAAAATGGATATGCCGGATGCTGAGGAAAACTTAAAAATGTTTAAAGAGCAGTTAGAAGAGGATTATCCGATCTTTCCAATTTCTGCCCTGACGCGAAAAGGTCTTAGAGATCTATTATTTGCGATTACGGATAAAATTGAGCAGACACCAGAATTCCCGCTTGAGCATGAAGAAGAAGTAACGGGCGTACATCGTGTATTATATAAACATGAGGCCGATCCAGATGCCTTTACCATTACTAGAGATCCAGACGGCTCATTTGTTTTATCGGGTGAGAAGCTCGAGCGTTTATTTAAGATGACGGACTTCTCAAGAGAAGAATCTATCCGCCGTTTTGCACGCCAGCTGCGCGGTTTTGGGGTCGATGATGCCTTAAGACAAAGAGGGGCTAAAGACGGGGATATTGTGAAGTTGTTAGAGTTCGAATTTGAGTTTATTGAGTAGTTTTCCGTCCAAGAACGAGGTAGAGTTGAAATGGATAATTTTGATAAAAAGTTTTACCTGGTCCGTGAGGATGTTTTGCCGGAAGCGATGAAGAAAACCCTTGAAGTGAAAGAAATGCTTGATCGGGGCAAAGCAGAATCGATTGCAGATGCTGTTCTTAAAGTGGACCTAAGCAGGAGTGCCTTTTATAAATACAGGGACACGGTTTTTCCTTTTTCGACGATTCAGAAGGAGAAGATTATTTCCCTCTTCTTTCATTTAGAAGACCGCTCAGGCACGTTGTCTAACTTGTTAAGTGTCGTTGCTGGATCAGGCTGTAATGTGCTGACCATACATCAGACGATACCGCTCCAAGGCAGAGCAAATGTGACATTGTCCTTAAATACATCGAACATTATAACAAAGCTGGACGAGTTATTAACGGAACTAAGAAAACTTGAATTTGTTGAAAAAGTGGAAGTGCTGGGAACAGGCGCGTAGTGGACAAGATCCACTATGGGCCGGGTCTTCAGCCTTCCTTTTTAAAAATATAGAGGAGTGGGGAGAATCATGAAGGTTGGTTATTTGGGGCCAAAGGCAACATTTACAGAATTAGCTGTGAGTAAAGTTTTTCATGGATTCGAGCTGGAACCATTTAGCACGATACCGGAAAGTATAGATGCCATAGCGGATCAAAAAGTGAATTTGGCGGTCGTTCCTGTTGAAAACGCGCTTGAAGGTTCAGTAAATATTACACTAGATTATTTAACGCATGTAGTTGATATTCCGATTGTCGGAGAAATTACGCTTCCGATTAAACAGCATTTGATGGTTCATCCTGCTAATAAGGACCATTGGAGGGAAGTTTCCAAAGTATTTAGCCATTCCCATGCAATTGCCCAGTGCCATAAGTTTCTACATACCCATTTTAAAGGTGTACCGATTGAGAGCATCACATCAACCGCTGCGGCCGCGAAGATGGTCATGGAGCAGCCTAAATTGAATGCGGCTGCAATTGCAAATGAACTCGCAGCAAAAGAATATGGTTTGACCATCGTTCAAAAGGACATTCATGATTTTCATTTTAACCATACGAGCTTTTTTGTTTTATCAGAGCAGGACTTGGATTTTGCAGAAATAAGCGGATCATCGCATTATAAAACAACCCTTATGGTGACACTGCCTTCAGATCAGGCTGGTGCCCTTCATCAGGTACTATCAGCGTTTGCCTGGAGAAAATTGAATCTTTCAAAAATTGAGTCAAGACCGATGAAAACAGGAATTGGAAATTATTTCTTTATTATTGATTTGGAAATGAAACTTGACGAGGTGTTAATTCCCGGAGCGATTGCTGAACTTGAAGCACTTGGCTGTGGTGTCAAAGTGCTTGGGAGCTATCCATCTGTGATGGTAAATTTAGATTAAGAGAAGAGACCCGTGCCAAGCTGCAGCGGGTCTCTTTTTTCATTCGATTATGAATCCTTCTTTTTTTAGGGCTTGTTCTGCTTGATCTAAGACCTCGGGATTTGAAGCTGAAATCGTATGGAGGTGATAACCGCCGGTTAACTCCGATAATAAGGAGGCCTTCGTGCTTGTAAGGTTTTCCATGAATTGCTTAACCTCATGGCGGTTTGCCACCATTACGGATGCCGTTAAATCACCGTAAACGGAGTGTTCGATTTTTACATCTTTAACAAGTACACCATGGTCAACAAGTAGATTTAATTCTTTCTCTGTGTCTGCCGGCGAATGTTTGCAGGCTATTGTTCTTTCAAATGTAGGAATACTCGAGCTTGTCTTTAAATAAATATAGCCTTGGCTTGTGGCAATAATAGGTTCATTCTTAGCTTTAAGAAGGGTAATATCCCCTACAATTACTTGTCTGCTTACATTAGTTCTAGCCGCCAGTTCACTGCCTGTGAGCGGTTCAGAGCTGTCTTTCAGCTGCTGGAGAATGAACGACCTTCTTTCCTCCCCCAAAATCTTCTTTTGATCAGCCATAAAAGACCTCCTATAGTTTTTTCTATCTTCCTATTCTAGCACAGAATGTTTCTTTCTATCACATGAGGCCATTTTGAATGATTCCACAATCCTGACCACGGTCTCACCGAGTGTAATTACTTGCTCCTTTGTGGAGGAATGCCCAAGCGAGATTCGGATAAATTCCTTTGCTTCGTTTTTATCTAAACCAAGTGCCTCTGTCACCTTTGCGGGGGCTTGCATCCCGATTTGGCATGCGCTTCCAGTGGAGATGGCAAAACCTAGCCGGTTGCATTCAAGCATCATCCATTGCCCTTCGATACCAGAAATCCGCATCCCAATAATATTGGCTAGCTGCCGATGATCATCAGCTTGATAAACTTCGACCCATTCTTTTATCGGTTCAAGCGTTTCAATAAAGGTATCACGCAACAATTGAAATTTAGTATAGTCCTCATCAAGTCGTCCGATAATTTTCTCGGCCGCCACAGTCAGTGCGGCGACCGCCGGGACATTGACTGTTCCAGGCCGAAGCCCGCTTTCATGTGAACCTCCCGGGAAAAAGGGCTTCCAAGCGATGCTGGGATTAATATAAACTCCGCCGATCCCTTTTGGACCATATATTTTGTGACCGGAAAAAGAAAAACTGCTGACTAAGGGCGCAAGGGTCTTTACATTTATTTTTCCAAAGGATTGGACAAAGTCGCTGTGAAGGTGAATTTTGTTCTCTTTTGCTATTTTCGCGATTTCCTCAACTGGCTGGATCGTTCCAATTTCAGAATTAACATGCTGCACGATCATTAAAACAGTTTCTGGTCTAATCGAATTAATAACAAGATTCATATCAATCAATCCATTTGAAGTAAACGGAATGTATGTTACCTCATAGCCATTCTTTTGGAGTCGCTTTAGCACACCATGGACAGAGGAATGCTCTGCTATACCGGCAATAATATGATTGCCGCTTTTTAATGGAGCGGACAAAAGAGCCTCAATTGCTAAAAAGTTTCCTTCCGAGCCGCCGCTTGTAAAATATAAGCCCTTTTTATTAACACCAAAAACATTTGCCAGTTCTTCCCGGCAATTTTCGAGTAATTGTTGTGATTGTCCGCCGATATCATGGAGGCTCTGGGTATTGCCAAAGTACTCAGTTGCTATTTTTACATAAGCCTCAGCAGCATCAGTATCTAAAGGAGTGGTTGCAGCAAAATCAAAATATATCATCCTATTTCTCCAATAATCTATTTTTTTAGTACTTGTTTTTAGTTTAATTCTGTGTAAATATATATGTCAAGACATCTGTTAATGCCAGGAGGGTCATCCATGACAAATGATGATGTAGTAATAATTGGTAGCGGAGTAGCAGCCTTACAGCTGGCTGTACAATTAAGTAATCATTTAAATGTGAGGATACTCACAAAGGGGAAATTAAGAACGGCTAACTCTTATCTTGCCCAAGGCGGAATTGCTGCCGCCATTGGTGCAAATGACCATCCGTCCAAACATTTTGGGGATACCCTGGAGGCGGGAAGATTTCATAATAACCTTGATACGGTTCGGGAAATTATTAACGCTGCCCCGTCTCTAATCCGAAATCTATCTCAGCAGGGCGATGTTTTTGATAAAGATCCTAATGGTGAATTATTCCTAGGGATGGAAGGTGCCCATAGAGAAAAGCGGATTGTTCATGGCGGTGGTGATGCGACCGGAAAAAATGTAATGGAGCATTTAATCAGCAGACTCCCCCAAAATGTGATTGTTGAAGAGGAAGTCTTTGCTTATGAATTATTATTAAACGAGGAAAAAACCGTTTGTATTGGTGTAAAAGCTAAACAATCGGATGGAACGATACAGCGATATCATGGCTGCCATATCATCATTGCTTCCGGCGGCTGCGGGCAATTGTTCACCTACACCTCAAATGCTATAACCGTAGCTGGAGACGGTATTGCCATGGCCTATTTAGCGGGGGCAGAAATCGCCGACATGGAATTTATCCAATTTCATCCTACCCTTTTGTATAGTAACGGGGAAACAAAAGGCTTAATTTCTGAAGCTGTTAGAGGTGAAGGGGCAATCCTTGTGACCGAAGACGGTACAGCCATAATGGAAGGGATTCATCCCATGAAGGATCTGGGTCCAAGGCATGTTGTTTCTCAAAGAATCTATGAATTTCTGAAAAAGGGAAAACAAGTATTTTTAGATATTCGCAGCATTAAAGAGTTTACCAAAAGATTTCCTTCTATTACGGCACTTTGCGAAGATAATGGAATTTGCTTAGCGGGGGGGAAAATCCCGGTAGCTCCTGGCAGCCACTTTTTAATGGGCGGAATTAAAACAGATTTAATCGGACGTTCTTCCATTAAGGGGTTATATGCAATCGGGGAAGCGGCATGTACAGGATTGCATGGTGCCAACCGCTTAGCGAGCAATTCTTTATTAGAGGGGCTTTATCAAGGTGAGCAATTATCTAAGTGGATTAATGCTGCCAGAACAAATTCGCAACCATTTGATTCTCGTGATTTCTTCCCATCTGCAATTATCCAAAAGGTGAAATTGCCTGATGTTCAATTGATAAAGGATACCATGATGGAGCGGGTAGGGATTGTTAGAAATGAAGCAGATTTGAAAATGCAGCAAGCTTGGCTGGCTCAATTCGGTGCCGATAGGGTCCAGTTAGATACTTGTTCCGAGACGGACCTGACAAAAATCTTTATGGTGATTACAGCCAGTTTGATTACGGAAGCGGCATTACAAAGGACGGAAAGCCGAGGGGGGCACTATCGAAGTGATTTCCCGTTAGAAGATAATCAAAAATGGCTGCGAAAAACCATTATTCATAAATACAATCGGGGATTGGAGAAAAACAATGAATTCACTAAAACTGCGCTCGCAACTTGAGGAATTTTTTATCGAAGATATTGGGGAACAGGATTTAACCACTGATCTCATTTTTACGGATAATACAACAGGGAAAATTGTTTTTCTTTCAAAGGATGAGGGTGTCTTTTGCGGAGAGGAAATTATCAAGACCGGTTTTCAGCTTTTAAATCAAGATATTAGCATCGAGCTACTTGTGAAGGATGGCCAAGCCATCAAGAAGGGACAGGAACTTGCCCATATTTCTGGAAAAATCTCTGATTTACTAAAAGGAGAACGAGTGGTCCTTAATCTGGTTCAACGGATGAGCGGTATCGCCACCTTGACACAAAAGGCCGTATACACGCTTGACAGCAGTCATACAAGGGTGTGTGATACACGAAAAACAACCCCCGGCCTAAGAATGCTTGAAAAATATGCGGTTCGCTGCGGAGGCGGCTTTAATCATCGTTTTGGGTTATACGATGCGGTTATGATTAAAGATAACCACATTTCCTTTGCTGGCTCCATCTCTAAGGCAGTAGAGGCTGTCCGGGAAAAAGCAGGCCATATGGTAAAAGTTGAGGTCGAGGTAGAAACGCTGGAACAAGTACTGGAAGCAGTCGATGCTGGTGCGGATGTGATTATGTTTGATAACCGAACCCCCGATGAAATTAAGGAATTTATCAAACTCGTCCCGGCTGGGATCATTACCGAGGCTTCCGGCGGCATCCAATTATCAAACATCGCGGACTATCGTGACACAGGGGTAGATTATATTTCCCTAGGGCTTCTCACCCATTCCTATAAAGCTCTGGATATCAGTGTAAAAGTATTATGGAATAAAGGAGATGAGTAGAATGAGCTTCTTAGAAACTTTACAAAAGAATGTCATGATTCCTGAAAAATACAAGCAAATGACACGAGAAGAACTTGAAAAACGCGTAATTGAGGTAAAAAAACAGCTTGGCTCACGCTTATTTATTCCAGGTCATCATTATCAAAAAGACGAAGTCGTTCAGTTTGCCGATGCAACCGGAGATTCTTTAAAATTAGCGCAGTTATCGGCTGATAACAAGGATGCGGAGTATATCGTATTTTGCGGTGTCCATTTTATGGCCGAGACGGCTGATATTTTAACAAGTGACAATCAAAAGGTATTTCTTCCTGATATGCGTGCCGGCTGCTCAATGGCCGACATGGCGGATATCGAGCAAACAGAACGGGCTTGGGAAGAACTCCAAGAATTGTTTGGAGATACGATACTTCCGTTAACATATATCAATTCAACCGCAGCAATTAAGGCATTCGTGGGTGAAAATGGCGGCGCCACCGTTACCTCCTCCAATGCCGAAACCATGGTGAAATGGGCTTTTGGAATCAAAGAACGGATTTTATTTTTGCCTGATCAGCACCTAGGCCGGAATACGGCAGCAGATTTAGGGATCGGCTTAGATGAGATGGCGATCTGGAATCCAATCACAAATGCGCTTGAATATGAGGGCGATGTGTCAAACATAAAAGTGATTCTTTGGAAAGGGCACTGCTCTGTCCATGAAAACTTTACGGTTCAAAACGTTGCCGATGTACGTGTTCAATACCCGGATATGAAAATTATCGTTCATCCGGAATGCCGCCGGGAAGTTGTTGAGTTAGCCGATATGGCGGGGTCGACAAGTTATATTATTAACGCAATTGAAAAGGCAGAGTCCGGTTCTGCCTGGGCGATTGGAACTGAGATGAATCTAGTAAACCGCATTATTAACGATCATCCGGATAAACAAATTATCTCATTAAATCCGCATATGTGTCCTTGCATGACCATGAACCGGATTGACCTGCCGCACCTAGTTTGGAGCCTTGATACACTTGATCAACCAAACAATATCATAAAAGTTAGTCCAGAAATGGCAGAAAAAGCAAAATTAGCGCTAGAACGGATGTTGAAAAATTCATAATAAGCGAAAAAAGATGCAATTTATCCTGTTGCATCTTTTTTTCTTACCTTTAAAAAGGTAATTTTTTAAACTTAGATGATATATCGGCGGTTTTTTTTTAAATATCGGCGGTTTTTACTAATTTATCGGCGGAAATATGCAAAATATCGGCGAAACTAGACTTTTATCGGCGCAAACGAATCTCACCGTATCTTTGGGGACTTATTCATAATTTTACAAAAGGAAGCATAGATTTTTTTGAAGAATGTTAGCACTTTGCCCATCTTCACATACACTATATGGACTTATGCCATAGGAGGGAAATCAGAGTGAAGATCCATATCGTACAGAAAGGGGATACTCTTTGGAAGATCGCCAAGAAGTACGGCGTGAATTTTGAAGAGCTGAAAAAGATGAATTCACAGCTCAGCAACCCTGATATGATTATGCCCGGTATGAAAATAAAAGTTCCAACAGCAGGTGGATCCATAAAAAAAGAAGCACCGATGGGAACGAAACCGGAAAAGACAATCAATTTAGGAACAAAGAAAGAAATGCCGATTGCTGAGCATCCGTTTGCCAAAGAGAAACCCGTTCCACTGCCAATCAAAGAGGCCCCAATTGTAAAAGAACAACCGATTGTAAAAGAGAAACCGATTGTGAAAGAACAGCCGATTGTAAAAGAGAAACCGATTGTGAAGGAACAGCCGATTGTAAAAGAACAACCAATTGTAAAAGAACAGCCAATTATAAAAGAAGCACCGAAAGCACCTTACACTCCAAAAATGCCTCTGCAAATCATCCCAGAAATTGATATAAACAATTATTATACGTCCAACATGACCAACATGACCGTTCAACCACAGCTTCCTCCTAAACCTGCTAACATACTTCCTGAGGTCAAAGAAGAAATAAAAAAAGAAATTCCAATTCCGCCTGCGGCACCTGCGAAAGAAATGCCAGTTGAAATGCTGCCGCCGCAAGACTATTGTGTACCAATTACGCCTGTAATGCCGGGACCTGGTTTCTGTCCTCCATCTGGAGGTATGCCGATGATGCCGCCTGTTATGCCTTATCCGGCAGTCCAAGGGGAAGGGTATATGCCACATCCAGGCATGGTCCATGGGACACCTGGATTTAATCCAGCTGTGGCTGGTACGTCCGTTATGCCGGGGCAATTTTACCATGATGAGTCATCATCCTTCATGCCGCAAATGCCTGGTGTAAATCCCGCCTATTCTCCTGGAGCGGTAATGGGAACCCAAACACCAATGATGGACCCTGCAGCATATGGTCAAGCACCAATGGTCTATGGTGGAGTTCCATCCGGAACAGCGCCAATGGGCTATGGTGGGGCACCAGTTGGGTCAACAATGCCTATGGGCTATGGAGGAGGAGGAGCACCAGTTCCAACTCAAATGCCAGCTGAATATGGTGGAACGCCAGCTGGAGCCGCACCAATGCAAGCAGGTTACGGAGGGGTTCCGGCCGGATACGGACAAAATCCAATGGGTTACGGAGAAATCCCGGTCGGATACGGACAAAATCCAATGGGTTACGGAGAAATCCCGGCCGGATACGGACAAAATCCAATGGGTCACGGAGGAATGCCAGCTGGATTTGGTCAAACCCCAATGGGTTTCGGAGGAATGCCTGCAGGATATGGTCAAATGCCAATGGGCTATGAGGGAATGCCAGGAGGAACAGTCGACCCAATGTCAGGGGCACAAGGTTATCCAGCTCCTTATCAAGGAGGGATGCCTCAAGCCTATCCAGGAGGTCCTGGAACCATGTATGGAAACCCTGGAATGGTTAATCCTTACGGAATGGGAACCGCACCATACGGATATCCGCAAATGGGCGGACCTGGACCCCAAGTAATGGGTATGCATGACTTTGAATCATCCGATTTTCATACACATGGAGCAGCAGGGCAAATGCCATATATGCCGTCAGCTCCAGCACAAGGGCTGCCAGTCGGAACCGGAGCTCTAAATGACTGTGGCTGTGGTGGCGGCGGAATGCAGCCTGCTGGAATGGTGCCAACAAGCCCGCCGCCAACCAGCTTTGTACCACCAACACCGCCAATTTACAGTGCTCCATATACAGGGCCTATGAATGTTGCCCATCCGCCTTATATGAATCCATACGGTGTAGGTCCAGCTGGAACAAATCCTTACGGTATGCCAGGTTACCGTGATGAGAGCAATTAATAAACCTGGTAAACAAAAGGGAGACGATGATTACTTGAATCGTCTCCTCTCTTATTTTCAATCACAGTTTCATGAGAAAGTTATTCAGCTGTTGATGGTCCGCAAGTCTGTCTTTTTATTAAAAACAGAAAATAATACCTATATTTTAAAGGGATATCATTCCAATAACAAACTGAAACTTCAAGAAGTCTTTACCGCCACCTTAAGAAAAGAAGGCTTTTTGAAAACATACCAATACTTATCCGGTCCGATCAAAGAACAGCTCTTTTTTGAGGGAACCTATTATGGCTGTATCGAATACCTTCCTCCACACAATACGCCCTTTTCTTATTCAACACAGCGAAATCGCCAAGAAGGCCTTGATCTGCTGAAACAATTTCACCAAACCACAGCTTCAGTTGAAAGTCGATACCGAACTTTGCTTTCTAAAAGTGATTTAATTGCAAAATGGACAGAAAGGCTCCGAGTTTTTTCAGGCAATCTTCCTTTAATAAAATACTTTTTAGATGATTACATGATCTCTGAACTAATTGTATGGGCTAACTGGTCATTGGCAGGGATGATTAAACACCGCCGCTTTTATCAAAAAGAACCGGTTGTAATTCTTCATGGTGATGTAGCCCATCACAATTTCCTGCGTGACAAGAAGGGACAGTTGAATTTAATTGATTTTGACTTAATTAGTATCGGTCCGCCCTCATTTGATTATTTACAGTATGCCAATCGAATTCTTCCCAATCTTGATTGGTCATTGGGAAAACTGGGAAGTTTAAAGCCAATAGGAAAATATTTAGATGAAAAAGCTTTTTTATATGCCTTAGCCTTCCCGGCAGATATTTTTCGAGAATGGAATCGGCTGATTCGGGAAAAAGGCTATAATGACCAGGCAAAAATAAGGATGGTTATGGATTTAACTGTTGATCAATTTCACCTAAGAAAAAAATTTATCAGCCAATTACAGGAAAAAGTGAAATGATTTTATCAGAATGAATTAGAACAGAAGATAACACCCTATAAATGAGCAGAATATTATGCTCAGAATGTACTCTAGGGGGTTTATCGCTTGAACAAAAGACAGTGGATGATTCCTCTTTCCTTCTCTTTATTAGTAGGTATTACAGGATGTGCAAATGATAATAATCGTACGGGTAATGGAAATAACGTCGCTCGGCCGATCGGTTATTATTCGAATGAAAACCACGCCAATAATGATTATGGAATGCTAAGGGATAATGATGGTGCCTTGACAGAAATTATGGACCATAACCTTGGCGTGGAAGATCAAGCTATTAATGAAAAAAACAGCAGGCAGATGCAAACTAGAGACGAAAACGGGAATCCCCCCAATCCAACAGTCCCTAGAGCCAAAACAGACCGCAACTTCTTTCAGCGGGATAATCGTTTTAGTACAAGTGATTTAAACTATCATGGTCACCTGAGTGCTAAAAATGGGAACAATGGAGTGGTCACGAATCCAGAGTTCCAGGATCGCTTTACAGCGAAAATAAGAAACAAAGTGGAAAATATCGATAATGTTAGAAATGTTAGGTCTGTTGCATATGGAAATACTGTCATTGTTTCCGTTTCATTGCATGACAATGATCGGGCAGCTGAAACCAAACGAGCTATTCAGAAAGTGGTTCAGCCATACGCAAAAGGAAAATCCGTCCAGGTTATTACAGACGAGGGCACAATGGGCCGGGACCGTAATATTCATAACGACTCCCAGCGGAATAAGGGCGGCAGCTAATTCACTTCGGAACAAGAGGCAAAGCTTTCGGGCTTGCCTCTTTATTTATGGCTGTGTTAAAGGATTATTGAATTTTAGCATGTTGATTGGAGCGAAGCCGCCTGGAGCGGAAATCAACATTCAAGTTTATAAATAAACGGCTATTATTTTGTCGGATAAAAAGGGAATTAAAGGCTAAACTAGTACTGTAAACTATGTTCAATTATTAAGATTAAGAGGTGAGTGACATGAGGGTCATTTGGATAGCAATGTACCGGTACACATTAGCCGTATTTGCTGTTATTCTCTTCATGTTTATTGGTAGAGTTCCTGGGCTAATCCCAACAAGCTCGGCTGCCCCACAAGATAACCAAATACCGAAGACAGAGCCGCTAAACTTAACGGTTATCTTAGAAAGAGTTTATCTTGACGGGGAAATCAGTCAGGAATTGGTGCACGAGACATGTTGGAAAATGGAGAATTTCTGGGCTAAATATGACCAATGGCAGCTTACCGACATCAACCAGTCAACCTATGTTTTCCGCAAACAAGTTGATGATATCTCGCCATTATTAAAAGCAAATGGTTTTTTTGGTGTCACAGATGATGGTGTTTTGACCATTTTTAATGGCCGGCCGGGACAATCACACATTATCCAGTCATTCTTTCAAATAGATATCAAGAAACTTGAAAGCAAGAAACAAGAGGAATTAATTCAAGGCATTCCCATTAAATCGAAGGACCATTATGTGGAAGTTCTAGAAACATTCGAACCGTATTCTGTAAAAAAACAGTAGACTTTTTATAAATTCAGACTGATTGAATCAAATCAGCCTGTTTTTTTTATATATGAATGATTTTTTCGTAAGTATCCAGCTTTAAAAGAAAGGTGAAGGGAACTGAATTATTAGACTTTTTGATAGGATACGAATTTCTTCAATAACCCTCCGGACTTATGTTAAAATGAAAGACAGCCTATTTTTAAGAGAAAAACCTTTAAGGTTTATTTGGGGAGAGAAAACGTGTGTATGAATTTATCAAAGGGATGGTAGAATTTGTCGGCCCAGAATACATTGTCATTGAAAATAATGGGATTGGCTATCAAATCTCCACACCTAATCCGTTTATTTTCGCTGGTAAAATGGAAACAATGGTTACGGTTTATACCTATCATTATGTCCGCGAAGATGTCCTCGCCCTATACGGATTTGAAACAAGAGAGGAAAAAAGACTTTTTACCAAACTATTAAACGTTTCGGGGATTGGCCCTAAGGGTGCACTGGCCATTTTGGCTTCAGGCGAAGTTCAGCAAGTGGTAAATGCCATTGAAAATGAAGATGAAAGCTTTCTTGTCAAATTCCCTGGCGTTGGTAAAAAAACCGCCCGGCAAATGATTCTTGATTTAAAAGGGAAATTGCAGGATATTGTACCGGATTACTTTCCTAACCTATTCAATGCTGATCAATTCCCACTTCCACAGCAAGCGGCCAATTCGGCTTTTGAAGAAGCTGTCCTCGCCCTGAAAGCTCTTGGTTATTCTGATAAAGAAATAAAAAAAATCTCATCAGAATTACAAAAAGAACAGCTTTCAACCGATCAATATATTAAAAAAGCCCTCCAGCGGCTTTTAAAATAGGTGATAATTCATGGAAGAGCGGATCATATCTAGTGAAGTGAATGAAAACGAGGTCAGTCTTGAACAAAGCCTGAGGCCGCAAACTTTACAGCAATACATTGGGCAAACTCAAGTAAAAGAAAATCTTGAGATCTTTATAAAAGCGGCAAAGCTGCGAAAGGAGACGCTTGATCATGTTCTCCTTTATGGTCCTCCAGGATTAGGTAAGACAACACTAGCGGTAATTATCGCCAATGAAATGGGGGTAAATATCCGGACAACCTCAGGGCCTGCGATTGAACGGCCGGGAGATCTAGCGGCTATTCTAACCTCTCTCGAGCCGGGAGACGTGTTATTTATCGATGAAATTCACAGGCTGCCACGGACAATTGAAGAAGTACTTTATCCAGCGATGGAGGACTTTTGTCTGGATATTGTCATCGGAAAAGGGCCAAGTGCGAGGTCCGTCCGGCTCGACCTTCCGCCGTTTACACTGGTCGGCGCAACTACCAGGGCAGGTTCCCTATCAGCTCCCTTACGGGACCGATTTGGAGTTTTGTGCAGGCTCGAGTATTATAAGGAAGATCAGTTAAAAAATATTGTTGTCAGAACCTCGGATTTATTTGAGACAGAAATTGATGAACTTTCTGCCGTTGAAATTGCCAGAAGGGCGAGGGGAACCCCAAGAATTGCTAATCGGCTTCTCCGCCGGGTTAGGGATTTTGCACAAGTAAAGGGAAATGGTACAATTAACCTGTCCCTTGCGAGAGAAGCTTTGGAGTTACTGCAGGTTGACCGGTTAGGACTTGACCATATTGATCACAAGCTATTAAAAGGAATTATAGAAAAATTCCGCGGTGGTCCGGTCGGTCTTGATACCATTGCGGCCTCGATTGGGGAAGAAGCTGAAACCATTGAAGATGTTTATGAGCCGTACCTGTTACAAATTGGCTTCCTGCAGCGTACCCCGCGCGGCAGGGTAGTGACTGGAGCAGTTTATCACCATTTTGGCATGGAAGTGCCGATGGATTGATCTTTTATAAAAAATAGTAAGGTGTGTTAGTGATGAAAGTAGATATATTTGATTTTCATTTACCTGAGGAACTCATTGCTCAGGTCCCATTAAAAAACAGGACAGACAGCCGATTAATGGTTTTAAATAAGCAAACTGGCGAAATAAAGCATGAAGTGTTTAAAAATATTACGGAATATTTGCGTGAAGGGGACTGCCTTGTCTTAAATGATACCAAGGTATTGCCGGCACGCCTTTTTGGTGTGAAAGATGATACGGGGGCAAAAATTGAAGTCCTGCTTTTAAAACAACTTGAGGGTGATCAGTGGGAAACACTTGTGAAACCAGCAAAACGAGTAAAGATAGGTACAGAAATCACCTTTGGCGATGGAATGCTTACAGCTGTTTGCACCGAGGAATCCGACCATGGCGGAAGAGTATTAGAGTTTAAATATAAGGGAATATTCTACGAGGTACTTGATCAGTTAGGGGAAATGCCGCTGCCCCCATATATTAAAGAACAGCTTGATGACCGTGATCGTTATCAGACGGTATATGCCCGCGAACCGGGATCAGCCGCTGCTCCAACCGCAGGTCTTCACTTTACGGAGTCCCTATTAGAGGAAATCAAAGCAAAAGGAGTACATATAGCCTTTATTACGCTTCATGTAGGTCTTGGGACATTCCGCCCTGTAAGTGTGGACGATGTATTGGAACACGACATGCACGCTGAATTTTATACGGTTACAGAAGGGACTGCCCAATTGCTAAATGAAGTAAGGAAGAGCGGTGGCAGAATCATAACTGTCGGAACCACATCGACAAGGACTTTAGAAACGATTGCATCCGCAAACAATGGACACTTTACCGCGGGAAGCGGCTGGACAAGTATATTTATCTATCCTGGTTATGAATTTAAGGCGATTGATGGAATGATTACGAATTTCCACTTGCCTAAGTCAACGCTGATCATGCTTGTCAGTGCTTTAGCCGGCAGAGAGAATATTTTACATGCCTACAACACAGCCGTTGCTGAACGGTATCGTTTTTTCAGCTTTGGTGATGCAATGTTCATCATCTAAGTTAAGCAGTAGGAAGGAGATAACAATTTGACTGCGATTCGTTATGAATTAATTAAAACATGTAAACAAACGGGGGCAAGGCTTGGCAGAGTACATACACCTCACGGTTCGTTTGACACGCCTGCATTTATGCCTGTTGGAACATTGGCAACCGTTAAAACAATGTCACCAGAAGATTTAAAAGAAATGGGTGCAGGGATTATCTTAAGTAATACCTACCATTTATGGCTCAGACCCGGACACGAAATTATTAAAGAGGCTGGCGGTCTTCATAAATTTATGAATTGGGACCGTGCCATCTTAACTGATTCTGGTGGCTTTCAGGTATTTAGTTTAAGTGAATTCCGTAAAATTGAGGAAGAAGGCGTTCATTTCCGCAATCACATGAGTGGGGAGAAACTATTCTTATCACCGGAAAAGGCAATGGAAATTCAAAATGCTCTTGGATCAGATATTATGATGGCATTTGATGAATGCCCGCCATTTCCTGCCACTTTTGAATATATGAAAAAATCCGTTGAGAGAACTTCGAGATGGGCTGAGCGCTGTTTAAACGCTCACCAGCGTCCAGAAGACCAAGGATTATTTGGAATCGTCCAAGGGGGCGAATATGAAGAACTCCGCAGACAAAGCGCAAACGACCTTGTCTCGCTTGACTTTCCTGGTTATGCAGTAGGCGGGTTATCAGTGGGAGAGCCAAAGGATGTCATGAACCGTGTCCTTGAATTTACCACACCAATGCTGCCAACCAATAAACCACGTTATTTAATGGGAGTTGGGTCTCCAGATTCATTAATCGATGGAGCGATTCGCGGAATTGATATGTTTGATTGTGTACTTCCCACACGGATTGCCCGAAATGGTACATTAATGACAAGTGCCGGACGACTTGTGGTGAAAAATGCTCAATATGCCCGCGATTTTGGTCCGCTTGACCCTGAGTGTGACTGCTATACCTGCCGAAATTATTCGAGAGCGTATATTCGTCACTTAATAAAATGTGATGAAACGTTTGGAATTCGTTTAACGTCTTATCATAACCTCTATTTTCTGTTAAGATTAATGGAGAAAGTCAGACAAGCCATTATGGAAGACAGGCTTGGAGATTTCCGCGAAGAATTTTTTGAACGTTACGGTTTTAATAAGCCTAACGCGAAAAATTTCTAATAGAACTTTTTTGAAAGGAGGGAAACAAGATGCAAGGTATTGGTACAATCATTCCATTAATTTTAATGTTTGTGTTATTTTATTTCCTGTTAATTCGCCCACAGCAAAAACGTCAAAAATCAGTTGCGAACATGCAAAGTGCACTAAAAAAAGGGGATAAAATCGTCACGATTGGTGGTCTTCATGGCTTTATCGACTCAATTGATGAAAATAAAGTCGTGATTAAATGTGGTGACGGAAGCCGTCTTACATATGATCGCAATGCCATCCGTGAGGTAACTGAATCCGCAGCGGGTGCAAGTGAAGGAAGCGTAAATCTTACGAAATAATGAATATGAAAAAAGGAAGCCGCATGTAATAATGTGGCTTCCTTTTCTATTATGCAGATCTACGTGAATTGTTAGAAGCAATATTGACTCCCAAGATTCCACCCATCATCGCAATCAAAGTATAGCAGGTGTGATAGATGACTTGTTCCGCATTAAACAAGCGGTCATATCCAAGGTATTGAAACATAAAGACAACTAATGAATAAATAAGCCCTGTAAATCCCCCGATTAGCCAGCCTTTTTCTTTTCGCTTACCGCCTGAAAGAAAACCGCCGCCAAACAGCCCAATGAAAGACAAAGCTGTAATTACATATTGAAGTGATCCTTCTTGAGCAGATGTAAATCGAAGGATAAAGGCAAATATAAGACTGCAAATTAAAGCAAAGGCAAAAATAAAAATTAATCCATACAGTATGGATATCCCAAAGCTTTTCGATTCGATTTTAACTCTCCCCCTTCGTTCCAAGACTAAACCTTCCTGATTAGCCGGCAAGTCTTAGTCAGTTATTCTTCCTAGTACAAGCGTATTCAGGCTTTGTGCAAAGTAGAATAGATATTTCTGCTTGCCTATTATTTTTTGGAACGAACTTCCTTTCATAAATGCATTTCAAATACGCGATACTATTATTTGATTGAGAAAAAGGGGCGACCAATAGTGGAATATGTATCGATCGTGTTTCGGACCATTTTGTTTTACATTCTCATCCTCATCATTTTTCGGATGATGGGTAAACGCGAAATTGGCGAATTAAGTATTCTGGATCTAGTCGTATTTATTATGATAGGTGAGATGGCGGTCGTTTCCATTGAGAATCATCATTCTCCGTTACTTCACACAATGGTTCCGATGTTAGTGTTAATGGCTATCCAAATTACTATGGCGCTTTTATCCTTAAAGAGTAAAAGGTTTCGTGATCTGATTGATGGGAAACCGATTATTATTATTAACAGAGGAAAAATAGATGAAAAAGCCATGCGGAAGCAGCGCTATAATTTTGATGATTTAATGGTGCAATTAAGAGAAAAGGACATCCGCAGTATTGCTGACGTAGAATTTGCTATTTTAGAGCCGTCAGGAAGTTTATCTGTCATTGAAAAATTAAATAATCCCGAAGAACCGGCTAAGCAAGGTGACATCACGATTCCCTTAATAATGGATGGACAAATTGATGAAGAAAACCTAAAGCGGATCAATAAGACCAACCTTTGGCTGCGCCAGGAATTGAAGAAGAAGGGATATCGGGACATTAAAGATATTTCTTTTTGCAGTTTTGAAAATGGAAATTTCTTTATCGATATAAAGGACACCGACTAAAAAGACACGCCCTAAGGCATGTCTTCTTTTTGCGTGATATGAGCGCTTTCCTTGCACTTATTAAGAAGGAATTAAATTCCCAAACCATGGAATTCGCTTTAGTTCCTCTTTTTTAATGAGGCGGAATAATACGAGCATGACTATATAGGAAACAACCATAGCAAGTGTAGAAGTAATGACACGGATAATTAAATGCTCTTGTAAAAGGAAATGTTCAAAAAGATAATAGCCCAGCAATCCTGAAAGCCCCATCACGAGGAAGCCCTTTAAATATTCCCAGGCATAGAAGGAAAAGGAAACCTTCTTTAAGACGGTTGCAAAATGTAATCCGGTTACAAGGACAAAACCTACGACGATCCCTAAGGCAGCTCCAGTTATACCAAATGTAGCTTGTGAAGCAAGTAAGAAAATGACTGCGGTTTTAACAACTGAACCGATTAGGCTATTAAGCATCGCTGCTCGAGCTAAATTTAAGGCCTGTAATACTGCCTGCAGCGGACCTTGGTAGTAATAAACCAACATAAAGGGAGACATCAAACGGATAAAATAGGCTCCCTTTGTTGAGCCGTACATTAGCTGCATGAGCGGGTCAGCTAGTACATATAGAATAATCACGGCAAGTCCGCCTGATAAGAACACAAACCGCAAGGCCTGCTGCAATCGATGTTCGATTATTTTGTGTTGATTCTTAGAATTTGCCTCACTAATTGCAGGTACAAGGGAGGTTGCCAGCGAGAAGGTGACAAAGGATGGCAACATTAACAACGGCATGGCATACCCAGTTAGGGCGCCATATTGTTTGGTGGCATTGACAGCCAGAACACCTGCAAGGGCGAGACTGTGGGCCACGACAATCGGTTCAAAAAACCAGGAGATCGAGCCAATCATTCTGCTGCCCATCGTTGGCAGAGCAATCTCCATTAATTCTTTAAATGTACGTTTCCCTTTGTGAACAAATTGGAAAAAGTTTTTTCGCAGCTTAAATCGTTTTTTTAATTTAAATGTTGTCAGCAAGTAGATAAGTGAAAGCAGTTCCCCTAAAACGGAAGCCCCCATGGCTGCTGCTGCTGCATATTCCACTCCATATGGAAGGAATGTTTTAGTGGCAGTTGCGATTAACGTAATTCGGACAAATTGCTCGAGTATTTGCGAAATGGCTGAGGGCCGCATATTTTGCCGGCCTTGAAAGTATCCGCGTAAAACAGAGGCCACGGCGATAATAGGCATGGCAGGGGCAATCGCGATCAGCGGATAGTAGGTTCTTTGGTCGGTAAAGAGAGTACTAGATAGAGCGGGTGCCAGTAAAATCAATGCTGGTGTCAGGACTATGGATAAACCCACCGTGATCGCCAAGGATACGACGAGAATTTTTTTGATTTCGGCATAATTCCCTTTGGCCTCTGCCTCTGCAATGTTTTTCGAGATGGCAACTGGAAGGCCTAACTGAATGATCGTTACCACAAGAATGAACGTAGGATAGGCCATCATATATAAACCGACGCCTTCTTCACCAATACTTCTTGCCAGAACGATACGATAAATAAAGCCAAGGACTCTTGTGATAAAGCCCGCAACTAAAAGGATGAAAGTCCCTTTTAAAAACTTCGACATTTAGGTTCCCACCTTCTCAAATAAGAAGAATTCATATACAATTAACTATATGCCTTAGGGTGGACAAAGCATGACAAGTTGTAAAAGCTTTTTAAATGATTTCATTCAAGTGAAAGCGCAAACGAGATTTCTGGGGGGCAGTGAGAATGGATAATAGTCACGTAAACGAAGACTTTCGTACCCAAGTACAGCCGGCATTAAAGAGCAAATTGGAGGAGTTTCGCCTGCTCGGCGTTGATTCTGTAAGAGAACAGGGTCTTTGGGAATTTTTAGTAAAGAAAAAGTGGAAAAAAGTAAAACATGAGATGAAGCTTTATGAAATGATCCAGGATATTCTCTCTGTAAGGGTAAGTGACTATCTAAACTATGTAACAATTGAATCCTATAAAACTTCCGAATTCTCATTTGATAATGAAGCAGAGCTTAAAGAACTTTTAAAATAAGAAATTGTTTTCATTTATGTAAATTGACAGCACTTATAAGTTATTTCATAATGAAAGCAGTGACTTTTTCATTATTTTTGTATAGAGATAGACGTACAGTGCTACATGCACAAGCACTAAGGAGGAACAATACATAATGGTAAAGCGTAGTAGAATTATTGCTTTCTTTCTTGTGATCCTAATAATTGGAGGCACAATAGGGGCAACAACAAAGAACATCTTAAATAATATGAAGCTTGGACTAGACCTTCAAGGTGGATTTGAGGTTTTGTACGAGGTTCAGCCTGCGAAAAAGGGTCAAAAAATTGACAAAAATGTTTTGGCGAGCACCGCTGAAGCTCTTGATAAGCGGATTAACGTTCTAGGGGTA
Organism: Neobacillus vireti; assembly: GCF_036962465.1. Lineage (GTDB taxonomy): Bacteria > Bacillota > Bacilli > Bacillales > Cytobacillaceae > Neobacillus > Neobacillus vireti_B. Next base: position 60,760 of record NZ_JBALNF010000008.1, on the reverse strand, counting down.
AGTGAACCTAGTATTCAAATTGAAGGTACAAACCGAATCCGCGTGCAGCTTGCAGGTGTTAAAGATCAAAATAAAGCAAGGGAAATTTTGTCCACACAGGCAAATTTAACTTTCCGTGATGCGAATGACAAACTAATGATGGATGGGTCCGATTTGAAACAAGGAGGAGCTAAGCAAACCTTTGATCAAAACGGTGCACCAAGTGTTTCTTTAACATTAAAAAGTGCAGATAAATTCCGCAAAGTTTCTCAGGAAATTTTGAATATGGCGCCTAACAATTATCTAGTTATTTGGCTTGATTTCGAAGAAGGCAAAGATTCCTTCAAAACGGAAGTAACCAAAGCAAAGCCTAAGTTTTTATCGGCTCCTACTGTAAAAGAAGTCTTTAATCAGGATACCGTTTCGATTGTCGGCAGTTTTAAAACGAAAGAAGCGCAAACCTTGGCTTCTCTACTAAATGCAGGTTCCCTGCCAGTTAAACTGAAAGAGGTATACTCCACTTCAGTTGGGGCTAAGTTTGGGGCACAAGCTCTAAATGAAACTATTTTCGCTGGAATTCTCGGTGTGGCAATCATTTACCTATTCATGATTTTCTATTATCGTTTTCCAGGGTTCATTGCTACGATTACATTAACTATTTTTACTTATCTGGTGTTATTAATTTTCGATTGGATGAATGGGGTCTTGACCCTGCCGGGAATTGCCGCCATTATCCTCGGGATCGGTATGGCCGTGGATGCAAACATCATCACCTATGAGCGGATTCGCGAGGAATTGAAGGTAGGAAGAAGCCTTAAATCCGCGTTCGAAGCTGGTGAAAAACATGCCTTTACAGCCATTTTTGATGCTAACTTAACAACCATTCTGACAGCATGTGTGTTATTTTTCTATGGGACAAGTTCTGTTAAAGGGTTTGCGACCATGTTAATCGTGAGTGTTCTAATGAGTTTCTTGACCAATGTTTACGGTTCAAGACTTCTGTTAGGATTATGGGTGAAGAGCGGTCTCTTTAATAAAAGACCGGGCTGGTTTGCCGTACGTCCTTCACAAATTAGGAAAATTACTGATAACGTTGATACAGTCGACCTGCCAACCAGATTTGATAAAATTGATTTTGTTGGAATGAGAAAGAAAGTATTTATTTTATCAGGTACGCTCATTGTTGCAGGTATTATCTGTCTTGCCATTTTCCGATTGAACTTAGGGATTGATTTTTCAAGTGGTACTCGGATAGAAGTACAATCGAAAACACCATTAACCGCAGAAGAAGTGAAAAGTGCTTTTACTGATCGCGGTTTAAAACCTGATGATGTCGTCATCTCAGGAAACAAAAATCAAATTGGTGCTGTTCGAATGATTGGTGTTCTGACAAAAGATGAGATTGCGTCTTTAAAGGCAGATTTCAAAAAGGAATTTGGCTTTGAGCCGAATGTCAGCACTGTTTCTCCGACGATCGGAAAAGAGCTGGCGAAGAATGCCTTTATTTCCGTCTTGCTGGCGTCGATCATCATCATTCTTTATGTTTCTTTACGATTTGAAGCCTATATGGCCATTGCAGCGATTGCTGCTATCCTGCATGATGCATTCTTTATGATTGCCATTTTCAGTATCACAAGACTTGAAGTAGATTTAAACTACATCGCGGCCATTTTGACCATTGTCGGTTATTCAAACCACGATACAATTGTCACGTTTGACCGGGTTCGTGAAAACATGCAGAAGAAAAAGCGTCTTAAAACCGTTCAAGATATTGCGGAAGTGGTAAACGTAAGTATTCGTCAAACATTAACCCGATCCATTAACACAGTTCTTACGGTACTTGTAACGACAGCGTGCTTAATGATATTTGGAAGTCCATCGATTCGTAACTTCTCAATTGCCTTATTTGTCGGTCTAATCGTTGGTGTATATTCATCTATCTTTATCGCAGGTTCTTTATGGTATGTAATGAAGTGCAAAGAACTGAAAAAGAAGGGTGTTATTAGAACGGTTAAAGAAAAGAGAAAATATTCGGATCAGCCACAGGTCTAGAAAAGCGCTGTCCACTAGCTGCTGAATGCGAAGCTAGACAAGTCTTATATTAAAGTTTGTGTTAAAGGTTATGGTTGATTTTCTAGCATGTTGATTGGAGCGGAAGGCGGCGAAGACT
>NZ_JBALNF010000008.1:4775-58560 GCF_036962465.1 Neobacillus vireti | reverse complement strand
CATTCAAGATTAACACAGCAATATTAAAAGAAAAACTGCAAACCATTTGCAGTTTTTTCTTTTGATTGAAAGCTTATCCTCGCTCCTGTATAATTAGAAAGTCTGAGGGGTGAACGTACAATTGTTAAAATCAAAAACTAACTGGATTGTTCGCAAAACTGATCATAAACTTGCCCAAATGCTTGTAAATGAATTGAAAATAACACCTCTGGTTGCATCCCTGCTTGTAAACCGTGGACTGGATACCGTAGATTCTGCTCGGTATTTTTTATTTGGAAAAGATGGGTTTCATGATCCATATTTACTTATAGGAATGGAAACAGCGGTTGAACGAATTAAAGAGGCGATTGATAAACAAGAACCTATTCTTATTTTTGGGGATTACGATGCCGATGGAGTAAGCAGCACCTCGGTGTTAATGATTACACTTCGCGATTTAGGGGCAAATGTCCAATTTTATATCCCTAATCGTTTTAGAGAAGGATATGGACCAAATGAATCTGCTTTCCGTCAAGCGGCGGAAAATGGTATTAAATTGATTATCACCGTAGATACAGGAATAGCGGCTGTGCATGAGGCAGCTGTTGCAAAAGAACTTGGCCTGGACTTAATTATTACCGATCACCATGAACCTGGACCGGTTTTACCAGAGGCACTCGCCATCATTCATCCCAAACTGCCTGATAGCACTTATCCATTTCGCGAACTGGCTGGAGTCGGTGTCGCTTTTAAACTGGCCCATGCCTTATATGGGGAAGTTCCCGATCATTTATTTGAAATTGCCGTCATCGGAACAATTGCTGACTTAGTGTCGTTGAAAGGCGAAAACCGCCTGATCGCCAAAAAAGGTCTTGAAAAACTGAGAGTAACCCAAAATATTGGCCTCCGAGCTATTTTAAAAGTTGCTGGGGTTGACCTTAAGGCAGTTAATGAAGAAACGATTGGGTTTACAATTGCACCACGAATTAATGCGGTCGGCAGGCTCGAAGATGCAGATTTAGCCGTTCATTTGTTATTAACAGAAGACCCGGAGGAAGCTCAAAGTTTAGCTGAAGAAATGGATGCGTTAAACAAAACAAGGCAGGAGATCGTCAACACCATTACGGCCGAAGCAATCGCTGAGGTTGAAAAAAACTACCCGATTGAGACCAATAAAGTATTGGTGATTGGGAAAGAAGCCTGGAATCCCGGTGTTATTGGAATTGTGGCTTCAAGACTTGTCGAAAAGTTCTATCGGCCAACCATCGTGCTAAATTTTGACCCGGACAAAGGTGTCGCTAAGGGTTCGGCAAGAAGTATTCTCGGATATGATTTATTTAAAAATTTATCGACATGCAGAGAACTTCTGCCCCATTTTGGCGGACATCCGATGGCAGCTGGGATGACATTAAAACTTGAAGACGTTGCTGAACTCCGTGAGCGCCTTAACCGCCTCGCTGACGAGCAGCTGACAGATGAACATTTAATCCCATTAACGCAGCTTGATGAGAAGTTACATCTTCAAGATATCAGTTTATCTTCCTTAGATGAACTAAGTTTGCTCGCCCCGTTTGGCATGGATAACCCGAAGCCAAAAGTGTTAATCGATAATGTGGCGATTACGAGTATGAGAAAGATTGGCAGTGGACAAAATCATTTAAAGGTCTTAGTAAATGAAGAAGGCTCCACCCTTGATGGTGTAGGGTTTGGTTTAGGTGCGCTTGCTGACCAAATTTCTCCTGTCTCAAAAATTTCATTAATTGGAGAATTATCTATTAATGAATGGAATAATAATCGTAAACCACAAATCTTTATTCACGATATGGCTGTCCATTCGTGGCAATTATTTGATTTGCGCGGACAAAAACGAGCGAATCACTTCCAAACGATTGTACCTGCTGAAAACAGGAAAATTATTATTTTTAATCAAGAGCACCTTGAAAAAATAAACCCAGAGCTGCGTTCTGAGACGATCCTTATTCAAACTATTGAAGATGCCAAAGCCTTTGATGGATTAGGAGCCAATATTGCTTTAGTTGATTTCCCGCCAACCAAGGATCATGTAAAAGAATTAGTAGCTGGAAAAGAGCCTGCAAGGATTTATACTTATTTTTATAAAGAAGCAAGCGATTATTTTTCCACCCTGCCAACCCGCGACCACTTCAAATGGTTCTATGCCTTTCTGCTAAAAAAAGGCCCAATCGACTTGAAGCTTCATGGTGAAACCATAGCGAAACATCGCGGCTGGTCGCAGGAAACGATTAAATTTATGTCAAAGGTGTTTTCTGAACTAGATTTTGTTACAATAAACAATGGATTTATCACTTTAAATACGGGCGCGCCAAAGCGTGACCTGACTGATTCCCAAACTTATCAAACAAAACAGGCCCAGTATGCTCTTGAAAGAGAATTATTGTTTTCCTCCTTTCAAGAATTAAAAGGCTGGTTCGATCAAGTCATTCAAGGATCGGTTGAATCTGAGGAGGCAATTAAAGAATGGATTTAAGAGAATTTATCACAATCGTACCCGATTGGCCAAAACCGGGGATTAAATTTAAAGACATCACCCCTTTAATGAATAATGGTGAAGCCTATAAATACGCAACAGACCAAATTGTTGAATATGCAAAAGAGAAGCAAATCGATATTATCGTTGGACCGGAAGCACGTGGCTTTATTATTGGCTGCCCGGTTGCCTATTCGTTAGGAGTAGGCTTTGCCCCAGTCCGCAAAGAAGGTAAGCTGCCACGAGAAACCATTAAGGTAAGCTACGGATTGGAGTATGGTAAGGATGTTTTAACCATCCACAAAGATGCAATCCGACCTGGTCAACGAGTGTTAATTACCGATGACTTGCTGGCAACAGGCGGTACGATCGAAGCAACGATTCAATTGGTAGAAGAGCTTGGCGGTGTGGTAGCCGGAATCGCTTTTCTAGTGGAATTAAGCTATTTAGAAGGCCGTAATAAATTAGACGGCTACGATGTTCTAACATTGATGCACTATTAATGAAGGCATGAGGGCACTCAGGATACGAGTGCTCTCTTTATATAATGAAAAAGGTGGGCTTTTTACCTTGTATTGGGCGTCACAAAAACAACAAAAGCGACAAAATTATCGTATTTTAGTAAAAAAACAGCCCAATCCCTTTACAATTCCGCAAATTTTTTCGATAATGGTAACAATCATTCTAATTTAGTAACAATTTTTTTTAGAAAAGCATTCATATAGATAGATATTTTGTTCAGACCATCAGGTGGACTTACAAAATACGTTGATATAAAAAATGAGATGAAAATAAAGGTGATTTCATGGCGAACGATCAAGTGTTAACGGCCGACCAAGTCATCGACAAGACTAGAAAATATTTAAATGATGAGCATGTTGAATTAGTCAAAAAGGCTTATGAGTATGCGAAACATGCCCATCGTGAACAATATAGAAAATCGGGAGAGCCCTATATTATCCATCCGATTCAGGTTGCCGGTATTTTAGCGGACCTTGAAATGGACCCGGCAACGGTGGCGGCTGGTTTTCTCCATGACGTTGTAGAAGACACCAATGTAACCTTAGGGGATATTACAGAGGCTTTTAACAGCGAAGTGGCAATGCTTGTTGATGGGGTTACAAAGTTAGGGAAAATAAAATACAAGTCTCATGAGGAGCAGCAGGCCGAGAACCACCGGAAGATGTTTGTAGCAATGGCACAAGACATCCGCGTGATTCTGATTAAACTTGCTGACCGCTTGCATAATATGCGGACACTTAAGCATCTTCCTGTAGAGAAGCAGCGTCGGATTTCAAATGAGACACTTGAAATTTTTGCACCTTTAGCTCATCGTCTAGGTATTTCTAAGATTAAATGGGAGTTGGAAGATACCGCATTAAGATACTTAAATCCACAGCAGTATTACCGGATTGTGAACTTAATGAAGAAGAAACGGGCCGAACGCGAGCAATATTTAGATGATGTCGTCGATGAAGTGAAGAGCCGCTTAAATGAAGTATCGATTAAAGCTGAGCTTTCAGGACGCCCAAAGCATATTTACAGCATCTATCGTAAAATGGCCCTGCAAAATAAACAATTCAGTGAAATTTATGATTTGCTGGCTGTACGGATTGTAGTCAATAGTATTAAGGATTGTTATGCCGTTCTTGGCATTATTCACACTTGCTGGAAGCCAATGCCAGGGCGTTTCAAGGACTATATCGCAATGCCAAAGCCCAATATGTATCAATCATTGCATACAACGGTTATTGGGCCAAAGGGAGATCCGCTTGAAGTGCAAATTCGTACGTACGAGATGCACCAAATTGCGGAATTCGGGGTTGCTGCCCACTGGGCCTATAAAGAAGGTAAAACAATTAGCGACAGCTCAACCTTTGAACAAAAGCTTACCTGGTTTAGGGAAATTCTTGAGTTCCAGAATGATACCGCCAATGCCGAAGAGTTTATGGAGTCATTAAAAATTGACTTGTTTTCCGATATGGTATTTATTTTTACACCAAAGGGTGACGTGATCGAATTGCCTTCTGGCTCTGTTCCGATTGATTTTGCCTATCGGATTCACTCCGAAATTGGCAATAAGACGATAGGTGCCAAAGTGAATGGAAAAATGGTCACACTCGATTATAAATTGAAGACTGGCGATATTATTGAGATTCTCACTTCAAAACATTCGTACGGACCAAGCCAGGATTGGTTAAAGCTCGCTCAAACATCACAAGCCAAGAACAAGATTCGAGCGTTCTTTAAGAAGCAGCGCCGTGATGAGAATGTCATTAAAGGCAAAGAACTGGTTGAAAAAGAAATCCGCACAATGGAATTCGATATAAAAGAAATTTTAACACCGGATAATCTTAAAAAGGTTGCAGAAAAGTTTAATTTTTCCAATGAAGAAGATATGTATGCTGCTGTCGGCTATAACGGTGTTACCGCCTTGCAGGTGGCCAATCGTTTAACCGAGAAGTGGCGGAAAAAGCGGGATAAAGAACAATCAGCAACCATTGCGAATGCGATTACCGATTTAAAAGCCTTTCCGTCGACGAAAAAGCGGGAATCAGGTGTACGTGTGCAAGGGATTGATAACCTGTTAATCCGGTTGTCCAAATGCTGTAATCCTGTTCCGGGTGATGAGATTGTCGGTTTTATCACAAAAGGACGCGGGGTGTCTGTTCACCGTTCTGATTGCCCAAATATTGATTCGAACGATGCTCAATCTAGATTAATTCCGGTTGAGTGGGAATCTTCCTTAAACGATCGTAAAGAGTATAACGTTGATATCGAAATCAGTGGTTATGACCGACAGGGGCTGCTTAATGAGGTTCTCCAAGCGGTTAGTGAGACGAAGACCAATATTTCAGCTGTTAGCGGGAAGTCGGATCGTAATAAGATGGCGACGATTATTATGTCAATTGCCATTCACAATGTCAGCCACCTCCAAAAGGTTGTGGAGCGCATTAAGCAAATCCCGGACATTTATTCAGTTCGCCGGATTATGAATTAAGGAGTTTCTAGCATGAGAATAGTAGTGCAGCGCAGCAAGAAAGCCAAGGTTACTGTCGATGGTGAAATAACCGGGAGGATTAAGCAAGGCTTTGTCCTTCTGGTTGGGGTGACACATGAGGATAAAGAAGAAGATGCCCTCTATTTAGCGGATAAAATTGCGAACCTTCGAATTTTTGATGATCATGAGGGAAAAATGAATCTTTCGTTATTGGATGTGGGCGGTGAAATTCTCTCGGTTTCTCAGTTCACCCTTTATGGTGACTGCCGGAAAGGGCGGCGGCCAAACTTCATGGACGCTGCAAGGCCCGAACAGGCAGTGGTCTTATATGAAGCCTTTAATCAGATGCTTCGGGACAAAGGGATTACGGTTGAAACGGGTGTGTTTGGCGCCATGATGGATGTAGAATTAATCAATGATGGACCTGTTACGTTGATTGTAGAAAGTAAGTAGGCTGCCTTGGCATTCGTGCCGGGCTTTTTTTGTTGAGCCAGCCAACCGCAAAAAAGCTCTGGAAGAGTCATCTTCCAGAGCTTTTTGTTTAATTATTTTTAAAATACCTTGCTAAGCCTTCATAAAGCCCTGAGGCGGCGTTTTCTTGAAATACTCCAGAGTTAAGAGTAATTTCCTCTTGTGGGTCGCTTAAATATCCCAGTTCAATTAGAGCAGCTTTTTGACTGTTTTCCCGGATGACATGGAAATCACCAAATCTTACCCCGCGCCCCTCCAATTTTGTTTGAGCAACTGTTGAGGTATAGAGCGAATCCGCCAATCCTTCTTGATCGTTATAATAATAATATCCTGTCATTCCCCGCACACTTCGATCTAAACTGCTGTCGTAATGCAGGCTGATAAAGGCATCGGCATCATTGGCAGTGGCCGCATTTACCCTTGATGGCAGAGTAATAAAGGAATCACTGCTTCTTGTCAAGGTGACATTAGCTCCGGCAGCTCTTAGTTTATCGTACAAAAGCCGTGCGGTTCTTAATGTTAGTTCCTTCTCAAGCGTTCCATTTGCACCGGTAGTCCCATTATCCCCTCCGCCATGACCAGGGTCGAGGACAATCGTTTTGTTTTTTAGATAGCTTTCGGCGCCGCTCTTTTGAATTTGAGTATTGGACCCATTCATTGAAGCAATCCAGCCGGCGACGAACCCAGTACGGCCGTTCTTTAACTTGATCTCATACCAATCGTTGACAATCCTTTTTACTGTAAAAGTATCTCCTTCGTTAGCAAGAGCGACCACATTCGATTGGACCTTTGCTTCTTGTCTAATATTTGTTCCGTTATGTAAGATGGTCACTTTGCTATCCTTTAATGACTGCTTGGCAGGAGTGGAAGCAGTTGTTTTCTCCAAATACCATCCGGAGACCCATCCGTAACTGCCAGACTCATACTCTATTTTTGCCCAATTATTATTTTCTTCTAAAATAGCAAATTGCTGACCCTTTGCAACACTGCCAATAATGGCCGCATTTAATGAAGAGTCTGAACGGACACTAAGGCTTTCGGCTGTTACGGTACTGTATTCCCCAGTTGAAGTGTTCTTCGGTGTGTCTTTAGCAGTCCCAGATTGTTCTTCAATAAATTCAGCCTTTACCCAGCCTTTTAGACTTGAATAACTAATTTCCAGCCAGCTATTTTGTTTGGAAGTAATGGTGACGTTCGTACCATATGTTAGTTTACCAATAATAGGACTCGATGCAGACGCTTCCGTTCGGATGTTTATAGTATCTGCGGTGACTGTACCCATCTTGGGATTGCTAGATGAAGCAGAGGGACTGTTACCGCTTTGGATATCTAAAAATTCTCGGATTACCCATCCTTCGCCAAAGGACGAGGTGATTTTATACCAGTTTTCATTTTGATCAAGGATGGTTACTTCTTGTCCTTGATTGATAAAGCCGACAATCGGGAAACTTGTCCCAGGACCAGAACGAATTCTTAATTGGTCAGTGTTGGCCTTGGCCATTTTCTTTCCTGTTGACGTGGAAGCCTGTTCAGAGTTGGTTTCGTTATCCTTTGTGACCAGCCAATTAACGATCCAGCCTGTTTGGCCTAGTGCTAGTTTGATTTCAATCCAATCTCCAGTCTCTTTTACAATCGAATATTTTTCGCCTCTTTTTACGGTGAAAGTGAGAGGGTAACTTAATCCTGGGCCGCTGCGCACATTAACCGTATCAGTCGAAATGGTTACAGTTCCGCTGGAGGCCATGCCTTTTCCTTGCGGCAGGAAGGTACCGAAAATGAGAATAATAGAGAAGAGAAACAGTGTGAATTTTTTTGACATCGACAACCTCCTTTATCCGTTTATATTTTATCGTAAAAAGTAAAGAAATTCATTCCTAAAATGGCTAATTAAGTTAAATTTACTAGAAAACTTGCTTAAAAAAATTAATTTCCTGCAAGTTTTATGTAATTGGTGGAAATACTAGTAAAAAAGACAGAGGTGATGGGTGATGAGATCAAGTGAGAAGGGCATGAACATACAATCAATGGAGGGCCGTCTTTTTGGGGTGGATTTCCATGACTTTATTCAAAAAGAAGGTCATACGAACTCGATTGAGCTTGCATCGGAATTTGGGATCACAATGGGCGATGTCAGAAAGTTAAAAAAACACTTAGGAAGGTCTTAAATCTTTCTTGACATTACCACGGTTGCTCCGTATTATTAAATAAATATAGTCATATTAGGAATAACCAATGATGGAGCATAGTAATTAAGATCATCCATGGAAAGAGAGGAAGTGCCTTAGGCTGAGAGCATTTCTCCATGTACCTTAGTGAAAGAACACTCCGTAGGCTTCTCTTTGAAAAAGCAGCGCTTTAGTAGAAGATGAACGTAGCAGGCGTTAACTGTTTAAGAGGAAGAGCATATACGATGTTCTTCAACTAGGGTGGCACCGCGGGAACCAAACTCTCGTCCCTTGTATAATTACAAGGGATGGGAGTTTTTTTGTTTTTCCAGAAAAAGCAAGCACCTGTTATTGTGTCCATTTAACTATATATACATAAGCTTTATGTTTATAAGGAGGTATACCACCATGTCTATTAGCATTCCGAGAGGTACGCAGGACATTCTGCCTGGTGAAGTTGAAAAGTGGCAGTTAATTGAAGCAAAAGCTAGAGAACTATGTGAAAAATATCAGTACCAAGAGATTCGTACGCCAATCTTTGAACATACAGACCTTTTTTCAAGAGGTGTTGGTGACAGCACGGATATTGTTCAAAAGGAAATGTACACCTTTGAGGACAGAGGCAAACGCAGCATAACACTAAGGCCAGAAGGAACAGCAGCAGTTGTCCGCTCTTTTGTGGAGAAGAAAATGTTTGGCCTTCCTAATCAGCCTGTAAAGCTGTATTACATGGGACCAATGTTCCGGTATGAACGTCCTCAGGCAGGCCGCTTCCGCCAATTCGTCCAATTTGGGGTAGAGGCATTAGGCAGTAATGACCCGGCGATTGATGCCGAGGTAATCTCATTAGCGATGAATCTCTACAAAGAAATGGGTTTGCGTAAGTTAAAGCTTATTGTCAACAGTCTTGGTGATAAAGAGAGCCGCACAGCCCACCGTGAAGCGCTTGTCAATCATTTCAAACCGCGGATTGGCGAATTTTGTCATGACTGTCAAAATCGTCTCGAAAAAAATCCGCTTCGAATCCTTGATTGCAAACAGGACCGTGATCATGAACTAATGAAAACAGCACCTTCCATACTGGATTACTTAAATGATTTTTCAAAAGCCTATTTTGAAAAACTACAGCAGTATTTAACGCTGCTTGATATCCCGTTTGAGGTCGATTCAAACTTGGTTCGCGGCTTAGATTATTATAATCACACAGCATTTGAGATTATGAGTAATGCGGAGGGATTCGGAGCCATTACGACCCTATGTGGAGGCGGGCGCTATAATGGGCTGGCCGAAGAAATTGGCGGTCCAGAAACGCCTGGTATTGGTTTCGCCTTAAGTATTGAGCGGTTTATTGCTGCCCTTAACGCAGAAGGCATTGAACTGGAAATCAACCAGGGAATCGACGTGTTTTTAGCATCACTTGGAGAAGAAGCAAAAGATTATACGGTTGGACTATTACAGCAGCTCCGCACGGCTGGCTTTTCAGCGGAAAGAGATTATCTTGACCGAAAAATCAAGGCCCAGTTTAAAGCCGCTGACCGTTTAAAAGCGAAATATGTAGCAGTACTCGGAGACGATGAGCTTAAAAATAATAAAATTAATGTTAAAAATATGGCTACAGGTGAACAAGTAGAATTTGACCTAAACACATTTATTAAACAATTTCAGGAATTGCAAGCTTAAAAGGGGGATAATCATGTTTGGCAGATCGTATTTTTGTGGGGAAGTTCCAGAGTCAGCAGTTGGGGAGAAGGTAACGTTAAAGGGCTGGGTTCAAAAGCGCCGCGATTTAGGCGGGTTAATTTTTATTGATTTGCGCGACCGTTCTGGAATTGTTCAGGTTGTGTTTAATCCAGATTTATCAAAAGAAGCACTGCAAACCGCAGAAAAAATCCGTAACGAATATGTTTTGAATGTGGTTGGAACTGTTGTTCGTCGTGAAGAAGGAACCATCAACCAAAATATTGCAACAGGAACGATCGAGGTACAAGCTGAAGAAGTAACGATTATCAATGAAGCGAAAACTCCTCCGTTTCAGATCTCTGATCGAACAGATGCTTCAGAAGATGTCCGCTTAAAGTATCGCTATTTAGATTTCCGCCGTCCGGTTATGTTTGAAACACTGAAGATGCGTCATCAAGTAACAAAGCATATTCGAAACTACCTTGACAGTGAAGGTTTCTTAGATATTGAAACACCAATTTTAACAAAAAGTACCCCAGAGGGAGCACGTGACTATTTAGTTCCTAGCCGTGTCCATCCTGGTGAGTTCTACGCATTGCCACAATCACCACAATTGTTTAAACAATTATTGATGGTAGGCGGGGTTGAACGTTATTATCAAATTGCCCGTTGTTTCCGAGACGAGGACTTGCGTGCTGACCGTCAGCCAGAATTTACTCAAGTCGATATTGAAACCAGCTTTTGGAGCCAAGAAGACATCATGAGCATGATGGAGAACATGTTGTCTGGATTAATGAAAGAAGTTAAAGGGGTAGAAGTCCCTGCAAGTTTTCCGCGGATGACCTATGCTGAAGCCATGAGCCGCTTTGGGTCTGATAAACCAGATACCCGGTTTGGTTTAGAGCTTGTCGATCTTTCAGAAATTGTGAAGGATTCTGGCTTTAAAGTCTTTGCAGCAGCTGTTGCAAATGGCGGCCAGGTAAAAGCGATTAATGTTAAAGGCGCAGCTGAAAACTATTCACGTAAAGATATCGATGCGTTAACCGAATTCGTTGCTGTCTATGGTGCAAAAGGACTTGCTTGGTTAAAGGTTGAAGCTGAAGGATTAAAAGGACCAATTTCAAAATTCTTCTCTGAGGAGGATGCACAAGCGATTAAGGCTACGCTTGAAGCAACAGACGGTGATTTGCTTCTTTTTGTGGCTGACAAGAAAACTGTTGTCGCTGACGCACTTGGCGCCTTAAGACTCAAACTCGGAAAAGAATTAGGCTTAATTGACCCGAGTCAGTTTAACTTCCTATGGGTTACGGACTGGCCGCTCTTAGAGTATGATGAGGAGGAAGGCCGTTATTATGCTGCCCACCATCCATTTACAATGCCATTTAGAGAGGACCTTGAACTGTTAGATACAGATCCGTCTAAAGTTCGTGCCCAAGCATATGACATTGTCTTAAATGGATATGAACTTGGCGGCGGCTCACTAAGGATATTTGAACGTGAGGTTCAAGAAAAAATGTTTAGCGTGCTAGGTTTTACTCCTGAAGAGGCAAGAGAACAATTCGGATTCCTTTTAAATGCATTTGAATTTGGAACACCGCCACATGGTGGAATTGCTATTGGTCTAGACCGTTTGGTTATGCTGCTTGCTGGCAGTTCCAACCTCAGGGATACCATCGCATTTCCTAAAACAGCAAGTGCAAGCTGCCTGCTGACAGATGCACCGGGTGAAGTCTCCGAGGCACAACTGAAAGAATTAAATTTGTCATTAAATGTTAATAAATAACAGGAATTCGCTTTCATGAATCCTTGATGACTGTTGTAAATTATGATATGATAAAGGCAATTAAGAAGAGTCCTGAAATGTACGTTGTGTTACCTGAAGTTTTGACCGAACATTATTGATTCGGGAGTCTAGCGTTTTCTGCCATGCGTAAATGCCCCACCTATACGGTATAGGGACTTACAATCGCGGAAACAGGACACCCACCTGCTAGTAGCGGGATCAAAACGAAGGATTTAAGCGACGGCACCATTGGGACTCTTCGTTACTTACAAAAACCACCTTTCGCTCTCCGCGGAAGGTGGTTTTTGTAAGTAATCCCTACTATTTTACTTGTTTTTATAAGTGGGTATGATATATTCTTATGGTGAAAAAATATATATAAGTGATTATAAATTTGGAGTGAATCTAATGCTGCATCAATTTTCCAGAAACGAGCTTGCTATTGGTAAAGAAGGATTAACAATTATGAAAAACAGCACGGTTGCTGTTTTAGGAATCGGCGGAGTTGGCTCGTTTGCGGCTGAAGCTCTAGCGCGATCCGGTGTGGGCAAATTAATTTTGATTGATAAAGATGATGTTGATATTACTAATATCAACCGTCAGCTGATTGCCCTCTTGTCAACGGTCGGCAGACCAAAGGTGGATATCATGACCGAGCGGATTAAGGATATTAATCCTGATTGTGAAGTAATTCCATTAAAAATATTTTATACCGAAGAAACATATGAAGAAATTTTCAGTCATAAATTGGATTTTGTTGTCGATGCTTCTGATACCATTGTTTATAAAATTCACCTCATGAAAGAATGCCTAAAACGAAATATCCCGATTATTTCCAGCATGGGTGCAGCAAATAAAATGGATCCAACTCGGTTTCAGATTGCCGATATTTCGAAAACTCATACGGACCCGATTGCAAAGGTCATTCGGACTAGACTTCGCAAAGAGCGGATTCATAAAGGCATTCCAGTTGTCTTTTCTGATGAAAGCCCAATTGTGATACGTGAGGATATTAAAAAAGAAGTAGGAAATGAAAATGCCCCTATCCGTAAAGCACAAATGCCGCCAGCATCCAATGCCTTTGTTCCATCGGCAGCCGGTTTGATTATGGCAAGCTATGTGGTAACACAATTGTTAAAAGACATTAAAATCCAGCGTGTTGCGGATGAGAAATAAACTGTTAGCCCTAAACTGCCTAAGTTTAGGGCTTTTATTTTTCGATCAGTCATGAAATTAAGGAAATTTTTGCTAGATTCAGGTACACTTAATTTGGATTGTTCGCTTTGAAAGGAGATTAGAATTTGGAGACAATTGTAGAACTAAAAGATGTCACTAAGATCATTAAAGGGAGAAAAATAATAGACAGGATTAGTTTCAAAGTAAATAAAGGGGAAGTGTTTGGATTTTTAGGTCCAAATGGAGCAGGGAAAACAACAACCATTCGGATGATTGTTGGCTTAATGGGAATTACCTCTGGTGACATTCTGATTGGCGGGGCTAGTATTAAAACACAGTTTGAACAGGCTGTAGGTCATGTCGGAGCGATCGTTGAAAATCCTGAAATGTATAAATTTCTGACCGGATATCAGAATTTAGTTCATTATGCGCGAATGTCAAAAGGTATCTCACATGAAAAAATAGCCGAAACAGTAGAATTGGTGGGTTTATCTGGACGAATCCATGAAAAGGTAAAAACGTATTCGCTTGGAATGAGGCAGCGGTTAGGCCTGGCTCAATGCCTCCTCCATGACCCAAATGTCTTAATCCTTGATGAACCTACTAACGGGTTGGATCCTGCTGGTATAAGAGAGATTCGTGACTATGTCCGCCTTCTCGCCCGGGAAAAAAATATGGCAGTGATTGTTTCGAGTCATCTATTGTCTGAAATGGAAATGATGTGTGACCGTATCGGGATTATCCAAGATGGCAGGCTGGTAGATGTACAGCTTGTCCAAGAATTTGTTCATGGTACTGCATCCGCCTATGAATTAGAAGTAGTTCCCAGCGATAAGGCGTTGGATTTGTTATCGGCCAATTATCCAAACAATAAAGCAAACCGTTCTAGAAATGGATTAACCGTAGAAATGGATAGAGAGGAAATTCCACATTTGGTAAAATTGTTGGTGGCTGAGGAGATTTCTGTATTTGGGATAAAAGAAGTATCGAAAACATTAGAAGATCGCTTCCTTGAAGTGACATCGGAAAAGGAGGCGGGTGTACGTGGTTAATTTAATCAAAAACGAATCGATGAAAATTTTCAGACGACCCGGGACGATTGTTATGATTGCAATTTTGGTTCTATCCCTAGCCCTGGTTGGCATTGTTATTAAGTCTCAACAAAATAGTATGGATATTCAGCAAGATAAAAACTGGCAGCAGATATTAAAAGAGGAAAATGATGCCTTAAAGCAACAGATGGTGAAAAGCCGGACTGATACGGAAAAACAGTATTTCAAGAAAGAAATTGCGATAAATGATTATCGAATTAAACATGATATGCCGCCAAAAGAAAAATATACGGTTTGGTCGTTTGTTAAAGATTCATCACAGCTGATTTTACTGGCAGGTGTCTTTATTATTATTATATCTGCAGGTATTGTGGCCAGTGAGTTTAATTGGGGAACCATAAAACTATTATTAATCAGGCCGATCAATCGGACTAAAATTTTATTCGCAAAGTATGTAACAGTGCTATTATTTGCTATTATGATGTTGGCAATTATGTTTATTTTCTCCAGCTTACTGGGTGCGATTTTGTTTGGTATGCCTGACAAAGCAGTTCCGTATTTAAATTATTATAATGGCCATGTGACTGAACAAAATATGGTTGTTCATTTACTGATTTATTATGGGCTGAGTTCCATTGATACAATCATGTTAGTAACAATGGCATTTATGATGTCTGCTGTGTTTCGAAACAGTTCCCTTGCAATCGGACTTTCCTTATTTTTGCTATTTACCGGCGGTCAGTTTACCGCATTGTTAGCAATGAAATTTGACTGGGCTAAATATATATTATTTGCCAACACAGATTTAATGCAATATTTTGAAGGAACGCCACTAGTCGAAGGCATGACTATTCCCTTCTCCATATTCATGTTAGTCATTTACTTCGCCTTATTCCAATTTCTCGCTTTCTACGTCTTCCAAAAACGAGATGTAGCAGCATAAACACAAACGGTGACAGGCACCTTGTGAATTCTTCACATGGTGCCTGTCACCGTTTCTACCCTATCTACTTTTTTGATCTTGTTAATTTTTCATATACTGTAGCTAAAGCTTGTTCGAATTTTCCTGTTTTCTTAGGCTGATAGTATTTTTTGTTTTTTAGTTTGTTCGGTAAGTATTGCTGTGGTACCCAGCCATTTTCAAAGTCGTGCGGATATAAGTAGCCGATACCTCTGCCAAGCTCTTTTGCGCCTTTGTAATGGGCATCCTTTAGATGATCTGGCACTTCGCCGACGATTCCTTTTTGAATGTCATCTAAGGCCGCTTGAATCGCCAGCACGGCTGAGTTTGATTTAGGGGATAAGCACAGCTCAATCACAGCGTTTGCAAGTGGTATCCTTGCCTCGGGAAATCCAATTCTTTCAGCTGTTTCAATTGCTGCTAACGTCCGTGCCCCTGCTTGGGGATTAGCTAATCCTATATCCTCGTAAGCAATCACAATCAATCTGCGGCTGATACTAGGAAGGTCACCTGCTTCAATTAAACGGCCAAGATAGTGAAGGGCGGCATCCACATCGCTCCCGCGAATCGACTTTTGAAAGGCTGAAAGGACATCGTAATGACCGTCTCCATCTTTATCGGCAACCAAACTTTTCTTTTGCAAACACTCCTCTGCTGTCTCTACATCGATATGGATCACACCATCCTCATTCTTATCTGTTGATAGAATGGCTAGTTCTAATGCGTTTAAGGAGCTGCGAACATCCCCGTTAGAACCTTGGGCAAAATGCAGTAATGCTTCCTCGGAAATGTCTACTTTTTCTTTTCCATAACCACGTTCATCATCCTGGAGTGCCCGCAATAAGGCTTGCTTCACTTCATCAGGCGCTAAGGGCTTTAGCTCAAATATTTGACAGCGGCTCCGAATCGCCGGGTTAATCGCATGATAGGGATTGCTGGTTGTGGCTCCAATTAAGACAATCATTCCGTTTTCCAGATAGGGAAGAAGGAAATCCTGTTTGGCTTTATCTAAACGGTGGACTTCATCTAAAAGCAAAATGACTTTCCCTGACATCTTTGCCTCTGCTGCTACAATCTCCATATCCTTTTTATTATTCGTTACGGCATTTAAAGTTCGAAAGGCATATTTTGTACTGCCCGCAATAGCGCTTGCGATCGAGGTTTTGCCAATTCCCGGCGGTCCATATAAAATCATTGATGTCAGCTGTTTTGCTTTCACCATTCTTGCGATAATTTTTCCATCCCCGACAAGATGCTCCTGACCGACAATTTCTTCAATCGTTCGTGGACGCATACGGAATGCTAAAGGTTTTTGCTGCATAATCATCTCTCCAAAATTGAACTCGTGTCTAGCTCAAAATTTTGATATAAGGTAAATAGACTTTTAATTTATAAGTTGTTAAAATAGATTTTCTCAATTTAACTTTACCATTTTCCCTTGAAAAAGCATATTAAACAAGAATATGATATAATTTTGAATGCCTATCAATTTACTGAGAATTTTTTTATATAAAATAGATCCAATAACGAATAGGAGTGCAAGAGATGAAGATATCAACTAAAGGTCGTTACGGTTTGACCATTATGATCGAACTAGCAAAAAAACATGGTGAAGGGCCGACCTCTTTAAAAACGATTGCTCAAGCAAATGAACTATCCGAGCATTACTTAGAACAATTGATTGCTCCATTACGGAATGCCGGATTAGTTAAAAGTATCAGAGGGGCTTATGGCGGCTATGAATTAACAAGTGCGCCTTCCAAAATTACTGCAGGTGATGTGATTCGTGTGTTAGAAGGGCCGATTACTCCTGTCGAAGGAATAGAGGATGAAGAGCCTGCTAAGCGTGAGCTTTGGATTCGCATTCGCGATGCCATTAGAGATGTTTTAGACAATACAACATTAGAAGATTTGGCCAGCCATAGTGAAGACCACGAGCCAGAGGGTTATATGTTTTATATTTAAGGTTAAAAATAAAAGCGAGTTTGTTAAAGTGTGATGACCACTTTTCAACGATACTTTTACGTTTTAAACTGAATGATAAATGAGAATTATTTGATTGAAGGTGTAATAATGGAACGAATCTATCTCGACCATGCGGCAACGAGTCCGATGCACCCTAAGGTGATCGACAAGATGATATCGATTATGAATGCTACATTTGGGAACCCATCAAGCATTCATTCCTACGGAAGAGAGGCACGTCATTATATTGATTTAGCGCGGGCTGCACTTGCCCGCAGCATCGGAGCACAAGAAACCGAGATTATTTTTACAGGCGGCGGCACAGAGGCGGATAATATGGCATTATTTGGTGTGGCTGAGAGCTATCAAACGAGGGGCAAGCATGTGATTACAACCCAGGTTGAACATCATGCCGTCCTCCATGCCTGCAAAAGGTTAGAAAAGATGGGCTTTGAAGTAACCTATCTCCCAGTGGATGAAACAGGTAGAATTTCCATGAGTGACCTGCAAGCGGCGTTAAGGGAAGATACGATTCTAGTATCGGTGATGTACGGTAATAACGAAGTAGGAACAATCCAGCCTATTAATGAAATTGGCCAACTGCTTGAAGGACATCAAGCCCTATTTCATACAGATGCCGTCCAAGCTTACGGAATAGTGGACATAGATGTTAACGAAAGTAAAATTGATTTATTATCTGTTTCAGCTCATAAAATTAATGGCCCAAAAGGGGTCGGCTTTCTTTATGCAAGGTCAACTGTTAAATTAGCGCCACGCCTTTTTGGCGGTGACCAAGAACGAAAACGCCGGGCCGGGACAGAAAATGTTGCCTCAATCGTTGGTTTTCATGAAGCAGTTTTAATAGCAAGTGAAGCGCGTCCAGCCAAGCGTGAAACGTTTGTTGAACTGAAGGAAACGTTACTTGAAAAGCTGCATGATGGACAGGTTGAATTTAACATAAACGGATTGCTTGAATATTCTCTGCCACATGTATTAAACTTAAGCTTTCCGGGAACTAGTGTGGAGGCAATGCTGGTCAACCTTGATTTAGCAGGTATTGCTGTATCAAGCGGCTCAGCTTGTACGGCTGGATCAATTGAGCCATCCCATGTTCTTGTTGCCATGTTTGGTAAACAATCAGAGCGGCTGACCAATTCCATCCGCTTCAGCTTTGGCTATACTACGACGAAGGAAGAGGTTAGTAAAGCGGCTGATGAAATAACGAAAATTGTAAAGCGCCTGAAAAAATAGAGGTAGAGGAAGTTGTTAAAAGAGAGGTGAAAAACATGGAAAGAAAGGATCCAAAGGATACACGGGTAGTAGTCGGGATGTCAGGTGGAGTCGATTCCTCCGTTGCAGCGCTATTATTAAAGCAACAGGGCTATGATGTCATCGGTATCTTTATGAAAAACTGGGATGACACTGATGAAAATGGCGTTTGTACAGCTACAGAAGATTACGAGGACGTAATTCGTGTCTGCAATCAAATTGGCATTCCCTATTATGCAGTAAACTTTGAAAAACAATATTGGGACAAGGTATTTACCTATTTCCTTGATGAATATAAAGCGGGCAGGACGCCAAATCCTGACGTAATGTGTAACAAAGAAATCAAATTTAAGGCCTTCCTGGAACATGCGATGAACTTAGGGGCAGATTATCTCGCGACAGGGCACTATGCCCGCGTCGAGTTCCGCGATGGTGAATATAAGATGCTTCGCGGGCTTGATGAAAATAAGGACCAAACGTATTTCCTAAATCAATTATCGCAGGAGCAGATCAGTAAAGTGATGTTCCCAATTGGTAATCTTGAAAAGTCACGGGTTCGGGAAATAGCCAAGGAGGCAGAGCTTGCTACTGCAACGAAAAAAGACAGTACCGGGATATGCTTTATTGGCGAACGGAATTTTAAAGAGTTCTTAGGTCAGTATTTACCCGCACAGCCCGGGAATATGGAGACGTTTGAGGGTGAGGTCAAAGGCAAACATGAAGGGCTGATGTATCATACGATCGGCCAGCGTCATGGTCTTGGGATTGGCGGATCTGGCGAGCCATGGTTTGCGATTGGTAAGGATTTAAAAAGAAATATTCTTTATGTCGGCCAAGGCTTCCATCATGAAAAACTCTATTCCGATGCAATTACAGCTGTGAATGTCAGCTGGGTTTCAAATCGTGAAAAAACAGCTGAATTCGAATGTACAGCGAAATTCCGTTATCGCCAGGAAGACCATAAGGTCACAGTTCGCCTGTTAGAAGGTGATAAGGTTCAAGTCTTGTTCCATGAACCGATCAGAGCGATTACACCTGGACAAGCTGCCGTTTTTTATCAAGGAGACGAATGCCTTGGAGGCGGAACGATTGATGAAGTTTATAAAAATGGTGAACGTTTAACATATGTTGGCTAACTAAGACCCTGATTCCCTTGCTGGAGTCAGGGCTTTTCTGCTAGTTGGCGGAAAAAAACTGACTAAAATATGGTATACTTTCTTTTAGAAATGGAGTTGGAAAAATGGATAAAAACCAATTAGGTGTACAATACATGCAAGAAGGTAACTGGGAAGAGGCAGCAAAAGCGTTCAACGATGCGATCGAACTAAACCCATCAGACCCAGTTGCCTATATTAATTTTGGCAACGTTCTGTCAGCAGTAGGCGACGATGAAAAAGCAATTAAATTCTACCAAAGAGCCATCGAAATAGACGAAAATGCCGCTGCTGCTTACTATAGTATCGGAAACGTCCTTTTTAGCCATGACCGTTTCGCAGAAGCAAAGCATAGTTTCGAGCAAGCCATGAAAAAAGGCCTCGAATCGAGCGACTTGTATTTTATGTTAGGTCTTACCCACCTGCAATTAGACCAAGGCAGACTGGCTCTCCCGTACCTGCAGAGAAGTGTCGAACTAAACGAAAATGATGGAGAAGCTAGGTTTCAGTATGGATTATGTCTCGCACAGAATGAACTCATCGATGAAGCCATCATCCAACTACATAAATGCATCGAACTTGATCCCGGCCATTCGGATGCTTATTATAACTTGGGCGTTTCGTATGCATTTAAAGAAGATCAGACACAAGCATTAGCTATGTTTAACAAAGCATTAGAAGTTCAGCCTGATCATCTGCTCGCAGGTCACGGTAAAAAATTACTTGAACAAAATCTCTAATACTAAATTGAACTGAAAGGAGGGAGCAGAATGGAAAAGCAAGACACCCTTGATTTATTCGCTGAGCAAGGAAAATTCGTAAAAGGAAGGCCGATTGTAACTATTTTCCATAACGAGCAAAATCTCTATACGGTCCTTAGAATCCGTGTCGATGAAACCAATGATCAATATGATGACAAAGAAGCAGTGGTAACCGGTTATTTTCCAAAAATTCATGAACAAGAAACATATGTGTTTTTTGGGGAGTTTAAAGAACATCCAAAATTTGGGGTTCAATTTCATACCCAACATTTTCGGAAGGATATGCCGCAGACGAAACAAGGGGTTATTGCTTATTTATCAGGTGAAATGTTTAAAGGCATCGGGAAAAAGACAGCGGAGAACATCGTTGAGACACTTGGCGAGAATGCCATCTCCAAGATTCTTAATCAGCCATCCATACTTGATTCCATTCCAAAGCTTCCTCCTGAAAAAGCGAAAATGCTGTATGATACCTTAATGGAACATCAAGGGCTTGAACAGGTAATGGTAGCCCTGAATCAATATGGATTTGGACCACAGATTTCAATGCGTATTTATCAAGCCTATAAAGACGAAACGCTATCGGTTATTCAAAAAAACCCCTATCAACTCGTTGAGGATATTGAGGGGATTGGGTTTGGCCGGGCAGATGAACTAGGTTACCAATTGGGGATCTCAGGAAATCACCCTGATCGAATAAAAGCAGCCTGCCTTTATACCCTCGAAAATGAAAGCATGCAAACAGGTCATGTTTATTTACATGCTGAAACATTACTCGAGCAGGTAAAGTCACTTTTAGAAGATAACAAACGCGATCAAATTGACTTTACTGATATCTCAGGAGAGCTAATCAAGCTTGAGGAAGAGGGCAAAATTATCGGGGAAGAAAGACGCATTTATCTGCCGTCCTTATTTTTTGCAGAAAAAGGGTTAGTTACAAGTATCAACCGAATTTTAAAGCAAAGCGAATATCGTGAGCAATTTCCTGAATCAGAATTCCTCTTGGCCTTAGGCGCCCTTGAGGAACGTCTTAGTGTTCAATATGCCCCGTCACAAAAAGAAGCCATTCAAACGGCGCTCATGTCGCCCATGCTCATTTTAACTGGAGGCCCGGGAACTGGGAAAACAACGGTTATTAAAGGAATTGTCGAGCTATACGGTGAACTTCACGGCTGTTCACTTGAACCTAAGGATTATTTTAAAAAAGATGAACCGTTTCCAATTTTACTAGCAGCCCCGACAGGGAGAGCGGCGAAACGAATGACCGAATCCACTGGTTTGCCTGCAGTGACGATTCACCGCTTACTTGGTTTTAATGGAACAGAAGGATTTGACCGTGATGAAGTTAGTCCGCTTGAGGGGAAAATATTAATTGTCGATGAGACGTCGATGCTCGATATCTGGTTAGCCAATCAATTATTTAAGGCTCTGCCAGAACATATCCAAGTCATCATGGTAGGGGACGAGGACCAGCTTCCATCCGTTGGGCCTGGACAAGTCTTAAAGGACTTGCTTCAATCACAAAGAATTCCTACCGTCCGACTTACCGATATTTACCGCCAGGCCGAGGGTTCTTCCATTATAGAACTAGCCCATGATATAAAAAAAGGCTATCTTCCGGAAAATGTGACAGCAAAGCAGCCAGACCGTTCTTTTATTCGATGTTCAACCGCACAAGTTGCACAAGTTGTCGAAAAAGTGGCCCAGAATGCTAAGAATAAAGGCTATACCGCAAAGGATATTCAAGTGCTGGCACCGATGTACCGCGGTCCGGCCGGAATTGACCGCCTAAATGTCTTATTGCAGGAAATATTTAATCCGAATCCGGATGGCAAGCGCAAGGAAATAGTGTTTGGCGACGTCAAATACCGGATTGGAGATAAGGTGCTTCAACTTGTGAACCAGCCGGAAGACAATGTTTTTAACGGTGATATTGGAGAAATTATTTCCATTATCTATGCCAAAGAAAATACTGAAAAACAAGATATGATCTATATTTCATTTGAAGGAACAGAAGTGGAATATACCAGACAGGACTTAAATCAAATTACACATGCCTATTGCTGTTCGGTTCATAAGTCGCAGGGCAGTGAGTTTCCGATTGTTATTATGCCCATCACGAGAAGTTATTACAGAATGCTGCAAAGGAATCTAATCTATACGGCCATCACTAGGAGTAAACAATCGTTGATTATTTGCGGTGAGGAAGAGGCCTTCAGGCTGGGGGTCGAACGGGCAGATGAGCTTCAAAGACAAACGACACTCTGCCAAAAGCTGCAGGAATCGATTACAATTGGCACTCAACTAGAAGAAGATCCTTCAAGTGAATTATCCTATGAGGAGCAGTTAATGCAAGTCCATCCTATGGTTGGAATGGAAAACGTTACACCTTATGATTTTTTAACAAATGACGGAAACTAAGAAATGTTCGGGGGTGGAAACTCTTTGCGGACATTCTCTTTATTAAAAGGGCAGCCTGTTTTTGAAACAAAAAGTGGAACAAAGATAGGTGAGATTACGGACCTTTGTATATCCGGCACCGGAAAAGTGAATGGCCTATTGGTCAAAAAAGGAATACTCTTCAAGCAACTCTATTTCCTTGAGATCGAAAAAGTGGCTTCCTTTGGCTGGGATGGGGTAATGGTCCAGGATGGCAGTTACTTAGAGAAACTAAAAGTGAGTCCTGAATATACCTTAAACCATCAACATTCTTTAGATGGGATGATGATGCTCTCTAAGAGCGGTGAGTCACTTGGATTGTTAACGGATGTATATTTTCAGGAAGAATTGGGCACAATCGTAGGGTATGAAATTACGGATGGCTTCTTTTCGGAGATTACGGAAGGTAAACAAGTCATTCAATCCGGGAAGCCCGTTGCGATCGGAAAGGATGCCATTATCGTAGATGTTAAAAATACGTGAGGTGTCTTTTCATGTTCAAGTGTCCCAATTGCCAAAGCAAAGATATTGGCAAAATAGGTATTAACCAATATTATTGCTGGAATTGTTTTATCGAACTCTCCGTTAACAAAGGGATTATCAATACCCATCAGGTTGAAGAAGACGGGTCACTAAGTTCCTTGGATGATTTGTTTGAAGAAGAAGAACGTCGTTATACGATTTAAACCGGGGTTCCCTCGGGATGTTTAGTCTGGCCAATCTGTCGAAGAGGTGAGACGATGAATAAAATGATGACGACAATGCTTGTTTTTGGTGCAGGGATGGCAGCTTACAATATTGCCCAAAGAAATAATATGATGTCAGCCCGCAATATGAAAAGGATTCAGAAAAAGGTAAAGCGCGCGATATTTTAGATGGATCATCCTCCTCAAGGACATTGAGGGGGATTTTTAGCATAAACGCTGTATATTTCCAACGTCAGTCTCCAAAACTAATTGAAGGAGGGCCTTGACGTGGATATTCGTGTGAAATGGTATTATCGAATTGGGTTTTTGCTCCTTTTATTAATAGCAATTTTTGTTTTCCTTAAGATTAGTTCATTATGGATGCCGATTATTA
Organism: Neobacillus vireti; assembly: GCF_036962465.1. Taxonomy (GTDB): domain Bacteria; phylum Bacillota; class Bacilli; order Bacillales; family Cytobacillaceae; genus Neobacillus; species Neobacillus vireti_B. Next base: position 35,118 of record NZ_JBALNF010000008.1, on the reverse strand, counting down.
AAATAATTGGAACGATTATTTTTCCTTTCATTATTTCGGGGTTTATTACCTATTTGCTGCACCCAATTGTGGAGAAATTGCATGAAAAAGGACTACACCGTGGTCTTGCGATTATCCTCATTTATATTATCTTTTTTGGCGGAATTGGCTTTTCTTTATATAAAGGGATACCAGTTGTTATTGATCAAATCAAAGATTTATCAGAAAGTGCGCCCGCTTTTGCTGAGCAGTATCGGGAGTGGATTACACTCCTGCAAAAGCATACAAGAGAATGGCCTGATGGTCTTCAGGCACGGGTGGATGAAGGAATTGATGCATTTGAAAATAAACTTGATTCCTTATTAACGATTATCGTTAACATCCTTGTCAATCTGTTAAATTCCGCCTTACTAATGATGATCATTCCGTTTATTACCTTTTATATGCTAAAGGATTATCCGTTATTAAAAAGGACAGTCTGGTACCTAACACCGAAGAAATGGCGAAAGAAAGGAACGTTATTTCTAAAGGATGCCGATCAATCACTGGGCGGTTATATTCGCGGTCAGCTGCTGGTTTGTATGATCATCGGAAGTATCTCTTCGCTATTATTTTGGATTTTTGATTTGAATTATCCGCTGCTTTTAGGTCTGATTGTAGGGGCCACAAATGTGATTCCTTATTTTGGTCCTCTCATTGGGGCCATACCGGCCGTGTTTGTTGCGGCTACTGTTTCAATGAAATTAGTCATTATTACAATTGTGATTGTTTTTGGCTTGCAGTTTATCGAAGGGAACATTTTATCTCCCTATATTGTCGGAAAGAGTCTCCATATGCATCCATTATTGATTATGGCCGCTTTAACAACTGGCGGTGAAATTGGCGGAGTTTTAGGATTGATCCTTGCTGTGCCCATTCTAGCTGTCCTGAAAGTGGGCATAGTCCATGCAAAAAAACATCTTATGAACGAATCAAATTGACAAACGTTTTGATGGTGGCTATAATTCGTCATATAGAATATTTGTTTGAAAATGTAGAAGGATTGAGTATGTTGTAGTCCATCTGTAACGCTTTTTTGCGTAAAAGAGAGGAGCTTCCCAGGCTGAAAGAAGCTCTAGATGAAGGATAACAGAAAGCTAATCTGGAGTGCAGCTAATCCCTGCCGTCCTTGCCGCGTTAAGGCGAATTTTGAGAGATGGATACATATGTTTGTATTCATAATCAGGGTGGTACCGCGAGATCAGCTCTCGTCCCTGTTTTGGGATGAGGGCTTTTTTGTATGCTTTTTTATATTAAAGGAGGTCTGTAATTTTATGAAGAAATTAACAGGAGCACAAATTCGTTCCATGTTTCTACAGTTTTTTAGTGAGGAAAAAGGTCACAATATTGAACCAAGTGCCTCACTTGTCCCGCACGATGACCCATCATTATTGTGGATCAACAGTGGAGTGGCAACCTTAAAAAAATACTTTGATGGTCGTGTGGTTCCAGAAAATCCTAGGATTACAAATGCACAAAAATCGATTCGTACAAACGATATTGAGAATGTCGGAAAAACTGCCCGCCACCATACTTTTTTTGAAATGCTTGGAAATTTCTCAATCGGAGAATATTTCAAGGACGAAGCAATCGTTTGGGCATGGGAGTTTTTAACCTCTGAAAAATGGATGGGGTTTGATCCTGAACTGCTAAGTGTTACGGTTCATCCTGAGGATCATGAAGCCTATGAAATTTGGCATAAAACGATTGGCATCCCAGAGGAACGCATTATCCGCTTGGAAGGGAACTTCTGGGACATCGGGGAAGGACCAAGCGGACCTAACACAGAAATTTTTTATGACCGCGGTCCTGAGTATGGAGACGACCCTAGTGATCCTGAATTATATCCTGGCGGCGAAAATGAGCGGTACCTAGAGGTTTGGAATCTTGTATTTTCTCAATTTAACCATAACCCTGATGGAACCTATACACCGCTTCCAAAGAAAAATATTGATACCGGGATGGGACTAGAGCGGATGGCCTCCGTTGTTCAAAATGTGGCAACCAACTTTGATACTGATTTGTTTATCCCAATTATCCGGGCAGCAGAAGAAATCTCTGGTGTCAGCTATGGCGTAGACAAGGAACAAGACGTTGCATTTAAAGTCATTGCTGACCATATCCGGACCGTTGCCTTTGCTGTTGGGGATGGAGCCCTTCCTTCAAACGAAGGCCGCGGCTATGTGCTGCGCCGTTTACTGCGCCGGGCAGTACGCTATGCAAAGCAAATCAATATTAACCGTCCGTTTATGTTTGAACTTGTTCCGGTTGTAGGCGAAATTATGCAGGACTACTATCCAGAGGTAAAGGATAAAACCGAATTTATTCAAAAAGTAATTAAAAACGAGGAAGAGCGTTTCCATGAAACCCTTCATGAAGGCTTGACCATTCTAGCTAGTGTCATCAGCAAGGAAAAAGAAAAAGGCAGTGATACGATCTCTGGCGCAGATATTTTCCGTCTCTATGACACTTACGGTTTCCCTGTTGAATTGACAGAAGAATATGCAGAAGAAGAAGGCATGAAGGTTGACCATGAAGGCTTCGAGATAGAAATGGAGCAGCAGCGTGAGCGTGCCCGTGCCGCCCGTCAAGATGTTGATTCCATGCAGGTTCAAGGCGGTGTCCTCCGGGATGTAACGCTTGAAAGTAAATTTGTTGGTTATGATCAATTAAAAACCGAATCAATCGTGACCGCCATTATTAAAGACGGTAACCTTGTTGATCAGGCTGGAACAGGTGAAGAAGTTCAGGTAATCCTTGATATCACTCCTTTTTATGCAGAAAGTGGAGGTCAAATTGCGGACCGAGGCTTACTAAAGGGTGATGGTGTGACAGTTGCGGTGAAGGATGTTCAAAAAGCACCAAATGGTCAAAACCTTCACAAGGTTATGGTAGAAAGCGGACAACTGAAAACCAATCAACAGGTAACGGCTGAAGTTGATGCGGAAAATCGAGTCAAAATTATTAAAAACCATACAGCCACACATCTTCTGCATCGTGCTCTAAAAGATGTGCTTGGGGAACATGTTAACCAGGCAGGCTCCCTTGTTGAACCTGATCGTCTCCGGTTTGACTTTTCGCACTTTGGTCAAATTACACCAGAAGAATTGGAACATGTTGAACGAATTGTTAATGAAAAAATTTGGCGCAATATCGCCGTAGATATTAGCTTAAAGCCAATTGCGGAAGCAAAGGCACTTGGAGCAATGGCCTTGTTTGGTGAGAAATATGGGGACATTGTCCGCGTTGTTAGAGTGGGCGATTACAGCTTAGAGCTTTGCGGGGGATGCCACGTACCGAATACCTCTGTTATTGGTTTGTTTAAGATTGTATCAGAGGGCGGAATTGGTGCAGGAACTAGAAGGATTGAGGCGGTAACCGGTGAAGCAGCTTATCAATCATTAAATGATCAAGTTGGTTTATTAAAGGATGCAGCCGAAAAGTTAAAAACCAATCCTAAAGATATGGGCAGCCGAATTGAAGGGTTACTGGCTGAAATTAAGCAGCTTCAGCGTGAGAATGAATCACTTGCTGCAAAGCTTGGAAATATCGAAGCAGGCAACCTTGTTTCAAATGCAAAGCAAGTTGAAGGTGTAACAGTTTTATCGGCAAAAGTTCAAGCTGCCGAAATGAATAACTTGAGAAATATGGCCGATGACTTGAAACAAAAGCTGGGATCTGCGGTTATTATTCTTGGCAGTGTCCATGAAGGCAAAGTGAATTTAATCGCGGCAGTGACAAAAGACCTAATTGAAAAAGGTTTCCATGCTGGTAAATTGGTTAAAGAAGTTGCCACACGCTGCGGCGGCGGCGGCGGCGGACGTCCGGATATGGCGCAAGCTGGCGGCAAGGATCCAGAAAAATTGGATGCAGCACTCCAATTCGTTGATGAATGGGTGAAATCCATTTGATAATGGGACAAAGTAGTGTAGAATGTAGGTACTACACTAGAGAAGCTGCCTAGACCGTGCAGCTAAACAATATAATTCTCGTCAAATTATAAGCGAGGTGCATGAAATGAGCTCATTTGATAAAACGATGCGGTTTAATTTTCCGGAAGAACCGTTTGAACATGATGTTAACGATGTTCTTTTTCAAGTCTATGAAGCCCTGCAGGAAAAAGGATATAATCCAATCAACCAAATAGTTGGCTATTTACTATCTGGAGACCCTGCCTATATTCCACGTCATCGTGATGCACGTAACATTATTCGTAAGCTAGAACGAGATGAAATTATTGAGGAATTGGTAAAATCCTACCTAAAACAACAACGAGAGGGTTAATGAATGCGTGTATTAGGATTAGATGTAGGCTCAAAGACCGTCGGGATTGCCGTAAGTGATGAATTAGGCTGGACGGCGCAGGGCTTAAAGACCCTTAAAATAAACGAAGAAAAACAAGAGTTTGGTTTCGAGGAAATTGGGCAATTAATAAAGGAGTATCAAGTCGATACGGTCGTCATCGGTTTACCTAAAAATATGAATGGGACGATTGGACCGCGCGGTGAAGCTAGTCAGCAATATGCTGCTGAAATTGAGAGCAGATTTGCTGTTCCCACCGTTTTGTGGGACGAGCGGTTAACGACAATGGCTGCTGAACGTGTCTTGCTTGAGGCGGATGTCAGCCGTAAAAAGAGAAAAAAGGTCATTGATAAAATGGCAGCCGTAATGATTCTGCAAGGTTTTCTTGATAGCAAAAATTAATGAGGTGGAAAAATGGCACACGAACATAATCACGAAGAAGATCGTTACATCACACTTGTCGATGAAAATGGCGATGAACAATTATTTGAAATACTTTTCACATTTGATTCAGATGAGTTTGAAAAGTCCTATGTTTTCTTTTACCCAGTGGGCGCAAATGAAGATGAGGAAGAGGAAATCGATATCCTTACTTATGCCTATATACCTACTGAAGACGGCGGTTTTGGTGAGTTAATGGAAATTGAAACGGACGAAGAATGGGATATGGTCGAAGAAGTATTTAATACCTTTAATGAGGAACAAGAAGAATAGGTTTCATGACCGGCTATTGATTTAGCCGGTTTTTTTATGGTTTTGGATATGACTTTTACTTCGAGAATTGTCCAGCTTCAGCGCCCTAGCGGCTAGTATCCTTCGAACTTGCCCGACATATTCATTGTTAAATTGACATTTTTCTTACTATATGCTCAAATTATTATGGATATCTATTTTACGATAATATAGATAAATAGGAATCATGTCACATTGGCCTTGGGAAGGGGGAACAGGATGACAACAAATGAAAAAGGCAATAAAAAGAATGTCATTCGACAAAAAATGATAGAACAACACTATGAAGCAAAACTTGTCCGTAAGATTGTTTTAATGATCTCTATTTGCCTGCTATTATTGATCATTTTAATTGGCGGTGGGGGTTACCTCTACATACAGTCTGCCCTAAAACCTGTTGATGCAAAAAGTAAGACGCATAAAACAGTCGATATTCCAATCGGATCTTCTGTAACGGGAATTGGTGAAAGATTAGAGAAAAATGGAATTATTAAAAATGCAAAGGTTTTTAAATACTATGTAAAGCTTAAAAACGAAGGCGGCTTTATGGCGGGCAAATACCAACTAAGTCCTTCCATGGATGTACCTGAAATTGTCAGCCGCTTGAAAACGGGTAAGGTCCTAGCTGGAGCAACATTTAAGATTACCATTCCAGAAGGGAAGCAGCTGAAGGAAATTGCCGGGATTATGGCAAAAGCCACTCATCAAAATGAAGCGGATGTGTTTAATAAACTAAATGATAAACAATTTATTAAATCTCTTATGAGTAAATATCCTGATATCTTAACAGATGAAATCTTCCATTCTACCGTAAAGTATCCACTCGAGGGGTATTTATACCCGGCAACCTATCCATTTTACAAGCCAAACCCAACAGTTGAAGAAATGGTCATGGCAATGCTTGATAAAACAAGAATCGTGTTAACTGATTACACGGAAAAGAGTAAAGAAAAAAAGCTATCCATTCATCAGTTGTTAACGATGGCCTCTCTAGTTGAAGAGGAAGCTACCGGTAAGGCTGACAGGAAAACGATCGCTAGTGTTTTTTACAATCGACTGAAACAAGGAATGCCGCTTCAAACGGATCCAACCGTTTTATATGCACAAGGAAAACACAAAGAAAAAGTTTATTATAAGGATTTAGAAGTGAATTCCCCTTATAACACTTATAAAAATACCGGACTGCCGCCGGGGCCGATTGCCAACTCCGGCAGGGACTCAATTGAAGCGGCACTTGAGCCGAATCAAACTGATTATTACTATTTCCTAGCGACAGCTGATGGTTCCGTTATTTTTACGAAAACATTAGCTGAACATAATCAAAAAAAAGCTGAGTATATTTCCAATAAAAAATAAGCAGAACCTTGGGGGAAAGATTAGCATTCCCCCTTTTTTTATGGTAAAATAATTCAGGTGTTTTAATAAGTATTCTATAGCGTAACCCACAGTAACAGGAAAAATGGCGGTATTATTGCCCCTAAAAAGCACTCAAGCCATTCAGCTTGCAGGGCTCCGAAGCTGTGAACGCTATTTTTTCATGTCTAAAGAGTTCTTTTTTAGCGAATAATAAAAGTATTTGAATTTATGAACGGTCCGGATTTTAGCGTGTCTCGCGCTGCCGGCTTTCTTATGAGGATAGAGGTGACGGCAGCTTGTTAAATAATGAGAAGCTGCAGGCTTATATAGACGGTTTATTTGCTGACAGGAATGACTTGTTTAGCGAAATGGAAAATTATGCAAGTGAACACCATGTTCCAATTATGGAATTGGTCGGAATTGAAACGATGTTGCAATTGTTAAGAATCCACCGGTCAAAGCGTATCCTTGAGGTTGGAACGGCAATTGGTTATTCAGCTTTAAGAATGGCCGCAGCCCTTCCTGAAGCTGAGATTGTTACGATTGAACGGGATATCGAGAGAATTCAAATAGCAAAAGAATTTATCGAGCGGTCCGGTAAGGCTGAACAAATTAGCTTAATTGAGGGAGATGCCCTTGAGGTAGAAGAAGATGTCCGTAAACATGGCCCTTTTGATGCTATTTTTATTGATGCGGCAAAAGGCCAGTATAAAAAGTTCTTTGAGCTTTATGCAAAATATCTGACAGCTGAAGGGATGGTTGTGACAGATAATGTCTTGTTTAAAGGACTTGTTGCAGAAGAGGAGATTGAATCAAAAAGAACACGCAATCTTGTAAAAAAAATAGCTGAATTTAATCAGTGGTTAATGAGCCACTCTGAGTATGATTCTGTTATTTTGCCAGTTGGTGACGGAATCGCTATAAGTAAAAAGAAGAGGTGAGTGTGATGAAAAAACCGGAATTACTTGTCACTCCATTAACCGTGGATGATATTTTGCCATTGGCCGAAGCGGGTGCCGATGCATTTGTGGTGGGTGAACAGCGCTATGGTCTTCGACTTGCCGGTGAATTCAACCGTGAAAATGTCCGCAAAGCCATTGAAGTGGCGCATAGTAAAGGTAAAAAAGTCTATGTGGCCATGAATGCTATTTTTCATAATGAAAAAATTGATGAGCTTGGCGACTATATCCAATTTGCTAAAGATGCCAATGCCGATGCGATTATTTTCGGTGACCCAGCCGTTTTAATGACGGCAAAAGAAACAGCTCCCGAGATGAAGCTGCATTGGAATACAGAAACAACCGGGACGAACTGGTTTACATGTAATTATTGGGGTTCGAAGGGGGCAAAACGTTCGGTTCTAGCCCGTGAGATTAACATGGATGCCATTGTTGAGATAAAAGAGAAGGCGGAAGTGGAAATTGAAGTTCAGGTTCATGGTATGAGCTGCATGTTCCAATCTAAACGTTCCTTACTGGGAAACTATTATGAATATCAGGGCAAGGTTATGGAAGTGGAAAACCGCAAAATGGAAGAAAATATGTTTTTGCATGATAAAGAACGCGGTAATAAATATCCAATTTTTGAAGACGAAAATGGAACCCATATTATGAGCCCAAATGATATCTGTATCATTGATGAACTTCAAGAAATGATTGAGGCCGGTGTCGATTCCTTTAAAATTGATGGGATCTTAAAAAGCCCGGAATATATTCTTGCCGTTACAAAAGCCTACCGCGCGGCAATTGATTTATGCGTTGACGACCCGGATGCATATGATGACAAAAAGGACGAACTGTTAGAGGCGATCGAAGAAATTCAGCCAGCAAACCGTTCCTTAGATACAGGCTTCTATTTCAAAGAAACCGTATATTAAATGAAAACCAGAAGTGCCTTAACCAGGCAATGCAGTTAAATATAAAGAAATAATTAATTGGGAGGGGTTCAATCGTGAATACCGTTACAGACAAAATTTCTGAACTAATCGATGGAAAACGTGTCATTGTAAAGAAGCCGGAACTCCTTGCTCCAGCAGGCAATCTTGAAAAATTAAAAATTGCTGTTCATTATGGTGCTGACGCTGTTTTTATCGGCGGCCAGGAATATGGACTTCGTTCGAATGCTGATAACTTTACCTTCGAAGATATGAAAGAAGGGGTAGACTTTGCCAAGAAATACGGTGCTAAAATTTATGTGACAACGAACATTTTTGCTCACAATGAAAATATAGAAGGCTTAGAAGAATATATTCTTGGCCTAAAGGAAACCGGAATCGCAGGAATTATCGTTGCTGATCCGCTGATTATTGAAACATGCCGCCGGCTGGCTCCTGAAATTGAAATTCATATTAGTACCCAGCAATCGCTTTCTAACTGGAAGGCTGCTCAGTTTTGGAAAGAAGCAGGAGCAGAGCGAGTTGTGTTAGCTCGTGAGGTTGGAGCAGATGAAATTAGAGAGATGAAGGAAAAGGTTGATGTTGAAATTGAGACCTTTATCCATGGGGCGATGTGTATTGCCTATTCCGGCCGTTGTACTTTAAGTAATCACATGACAGCAAGGGACTCAAACCGAGGCGGCTGCTGTCAATCATGCCGCTGGGATTATGATTTGTATAAGCTCGAGGGCGCGGATCAGGAGACTGCCCTGTTTGGCGAAGCGGACGCTCCATTTGCGATGAGCCCAAAAGACCTTAACCTAATTAAGGCCATTCCGAACATGATTGAGCTTGGAATCGATAGTTTAAAAATTGAAGGCCGCATGAAATCAATTCATTATATTGCTACGGTTGTTAGTGTTTATCGTAAAGTCATTGATGCCTATTGTGCCGATCCTGAGAATTTTGTGATTAAAAAAGAATGGCTGGAAGAGCTTGACAAGTGTGCAAACCGAGAAACAGCTCCAGCCTTTTTTGAAGGAATTCCTGGGTATAAAGAGCAAATGTTTGGTAATCATAGCAAGAAGACAAACTTTGAATTTGTAGGACTTGTGTTGGATTATAACGAGGAAACACAAATTGTAACCTTGCAGCAGCGGAATCATTTTAAACCAGGGGATGAAGTGGAATTCTTTGGTCCTGAAATTGAAAACTTTACACATGTAGTTGATAAAATTTGGGATGAAAAAGGGAATGAATTGGACGCAGCTAGACACCCACTTCAGATTGTACAATTTAAATTGGACAAACCGGTATACCCTAACAACATGATGCGAAAGGAGAACGCATAATGCGCAAACCGGTTGTTATTGGTGTAACGGGCGGCTCCGGCTCCGGAAAAACCAGTGTAACAAATGCGATCTATGAAAGTTTGAAAGATCTCTCTATCTTAGTTCTGGAACAGGATTATTATTATAAAGATCAGCAAAATGTTCCATTTGAGCAACGATTAAAAACAAATTATGATCATCCGCTTGCCTTTGATAATGACCTGCTGATTAATCATATTGAGAAGCTTTTACGTTATGAAGCAATCGATAAACCTGTTTACGATTATTCGATTCATACACGCTCTGATAAGGTAATACCTGTTGAACCTAAAGAAGTGATTATCCTTGAAGGGATTTTAGTGCTTGAGGATGAGCGGCTTCGCAATTTAATGGATATAAAGTTGTACGTTGATACAGATGCCGATTTAAGAATTATCCGCCGGTTAGAGCGGGATATTCGAGAACGCGGCCGCACGTTTGATTCCGTCATTGATCAATATTTAAATGTTGTCCGGCCGATGCATAATCAATTTATTGAACCAACTAAACGCTATGCAGATATCATTATCCCTGAGGGCGGTCAAAATCATGTGGCAATTGATTTAATGGTCACTAAAATTCAAACAATTCTTGAACAAAAGTCATTTTTATGACACAATAGCAACAGAATAGACGAAAATAAATAGTATAGTGCGCGCCCTTTTTTGAAAGGACGCGCTACTATGTATTTACCGTATGGTACAATACCTACATAAAATTACATACACAATTCTATTGGGGGATTGTGAAGACTAGAAGGAGTGAGGGTTTTGGCTACAGAGAAAGTATTTCCAATGACACAAGCAGGTAAAGAAAAACTAGTACAAGAGCTTGAATACTTAAAATCAGTTAAACGTAAAGAAGTGGTGGAAAGAATTAAAATTGCCAGAAGCTTTGGTGATTTATCTGAAAACTCCGAGTACGATTCTGCGAAAGAAGAGCAAGCATTTGTAGAGGGCCGGATTACAACATTAGAAAATATGATTCGTAATGCTAAGATTATTGCTGAGAGTGAAATGGCAGGAGATTCAGTTGCTCTAGGGCGTTCTGTTACCTTTATTGAGCTTCCAGATGGCGAAGAAGAAACGTATTCCATCGTCGGCAGTGCAGAGGCTGATCCGTTTGAAGGAAAAATCTCAAACGATTCACCTATTGCGAAAAGTCTTTTAGGGAAAAAAGTGGGCGACCAAGTAACGGTTCAAACTCCAGGCGGAGAAATGAGCGTTCGTATTGTTTCCATTAAATAATTAATAATGGTTTGAAAACCTCTCACCTCGTCAAAACTTTTGACGAGGTGTTTTTTTATGTGGAAAAGACGGGCACTTGGATGGCTTTTTATCTGTATTACAGGACTGGCACTGCTTTTAGTCCGGCTTATGGAAATTCAATTAATGGAAACAGAGACATTTTCAAAGCATAACGTTAATTTACTTGAGGAAAGTGTCAAGCAAAGAACACAAGAGTTAGTGATTGATAATGGCAGAGGAAATTTTCTCGACCGGAATGGAGAAATGCTTACCCATAAAAAGGTTTCCGTCCTTGTTCTGTTTCCTTTTTTAAAAAAAATCGATTGGGATGCTAACAAGGTTTCTGACATTACCGGAATCCCAGAAAGTGTCCTTAAAAATGCTGTAAAAGGTGCGAAAAAGCCGTTTGCCTATGGTGATCCACAGCCCTTGGAGTTAACTGCATCACAAATGGAGCGAGTGAATCAATTAAATATTCCTGGTGTTTTTGCGATAGAAAAGAAGTTTGAGCGTTCTCAAGTACCTGCAGAACAATTAATTGGTTTGACAGGTGAAAATCCAAAAGAAGTGAAAAAGCGTTATCCTACTAAGGAATTATCTGAGAAGACCTTATTGGGTGTTTCTGGGCTGGAGGAGAGCTTTGATGAATTTTTGCTGCCTGAAGGAAAATCTAAGCTTGTATACCATGTCGACGGTTCTGGCGGTCCTTTATTTGGAATCAATGTTAAGTATGTCGATCCTGCCAATCCATTTTATCCTGTTAATGTACGTACCACTATTGATAAAAGTATTCAGCAGAGAGCAGAGGAATTAGTAGACAAGTACCAAATAAAAAAAGGCGGCCTTGTCCTTCTGAATATTGAAGACAATAGCGTACTTGCAATGGTTTCTCGTCCTGTTATTAATAAAAAAGATCCATATAGCGGTGCAGGGATCACCAATAAGATGTTGAAGCAGCAGATTATGGGCTCTGTGTTTAAAACCGTCGTTGCAGCGGCAGCAATTGACCATAACCTCGTTAACCCTGCACGTCAATTTGATTGCAGTAAAAAGATAAATGGAAAACCGGAACTAAAATATAATTATGGAATGTTGGATTTTACCAATAGCTTTGCAAGGAGCTGCAACCGAACCTTTGGTGAATTGGCAAAAGAATTACTAAAAAAGGACCCCCATCTATTAGAGGAGTATGCTGACAAATTATCCTTAACGAACACTGTTGGCTGGCAGGGAGATGTCTATCATACCAGTAATTTTAAGCAGCTTCCTGACGAAGATAAGGGCAGAGTCTTTGTATCCGACGAGGCGAGAAAGGATGCTAATATGGCAGCTATGTCCGGGATCGGACAAAATGAGGTCCGTGCTACCCCTTTAGCGGTTGCTAACATGATGGCAACCATTGCTAGAGGAGGAAAAAAGGAAATGGTCAGGGCGGTATCAAAAATTGAGTATAAGAATGGGACAACGATGGTCGATTTTCCAGTTCAAAGCCTACAGGGAGATAGCATCTCTCCTTATACCACCATGCGGCTCCAAAAATTGCTTCGCGAGGTTGTTACAAGCCCCAATGGTACTGGAAGATGGTTTAAGGATTTACCATATGAAGTAGCCGGAAAATCAGGTACAGCTGAAACAGGAAAATATGTGGCGGGTAAGCAGCTTCATAATAAATGGTTTGCCGGGTATTTTCCCTACAAAGATCCAAAATATGCACTTGTTGCTGTAAATTTAGATGTGTATGATTCCGAGGGCGGGGTTAATTTGTTATTTGCTGACATGGTCAAGCTGCTCTATGAAAATGATCATGACGAAAGAAGAAAGTAGGTTTTCCCTTCAAGTTCTCTATAAATCATGTTAGAATATGAAGAGCCTTATTTTATAGGAGGGAAAAATTTTGAGCAAAGATTCCAATTCTCGTTCTGGTTATCGAGCGAAACGAAAAAAAACAAATGTCGTTTTAAATACTTTGATTGTGGTTGTCCTGCTATTAATTATCTTTGTTGCATATAATATATTTTCATCAGGAAATGATAATGCTTCGTCATCAAAAACGGTTAGCCCAAAAACGGAACAAACAAAAACTACCAATAAAGAAAAAACAAAAGAGAAAAAAACAACAACCGATGAAAAGACAAAGGATGATACTGTATCAAGTGATGACAGTTCTTCTTCAGAGGATCAAACAGCAGCCGAACAAGAAAGTGAAGAAGCAACCACACCTGAACAGCCAGAAGATACACAGGCAGTGGTTACTGATGATGGAAGTACAACTCAAACAGGCGAGCATAAAATGACATTTGAGGGTGAGGATTGGCAGGCGATGTTAGCTGCCATTTCCAAAGCAACAGGTCTAGACCAAAGCAATATGACCGTAAATTGGCTTGGCAGTGATAAGTCTACTACTAATGCGGCCATTGGGACAGTTACTGCTAAAGATACGAAACAGAAATTTAAGGTTTATATAAAATGGGTGGATGGCCAAGGCTATGTTCCTACAAATGTTGAACAACAATAATGAAAATAGGATGGTGCGCTTACTAGCACCATCCTATTTCTTTTTAAAATGCACAACAGCTGTAAAATAAGTTTGACCGTTTTCGTTGACATGCATTTGATGTGAAACAGAATGTACGGCTAACATAATGGCACGATTTTCATCAATTTGTGATTCAATCTTTTTCTGTAATGTCTGTAAATTAGTGGCTTCGAAAAATTCTACCTTATCCTCAATAAAGTCGAGCTGAAAATTCATCAAGTAAATCCCCCTTTCCCTATGTTTCATTTTAGTTATTTTCTTGTTTGTATACAATTGCTTTGTCATTAATCTAGCAGGTTGTTTTTAATGGTGATAGAATAGGGTTTGCGGATACGATAGCGAAATCAGAGGAAGATTATAATCGTATAAATGCGAAAATAAAAAACAAGTGCCAGCACTAACCCGACACTACATAATTGAATACAATAAAACAATCACGTTTTACATGTTTTCGTTTTCAGGTTAATGGCTGGTTCAAAAAAGAAAGAGGTCATTTATGAAGATTGCAATAATTGGAGCAATGGAAGAAGAAGTAACCTTACTACGAGAAAATATCAAGGGTCAAACGCAAGAAACGGTAGCCGGCTGCGAGTTTACATTTGGCAACATGCATGATTCAGAGGTCATTTTACTGCGTTCCGGTATTGGGAAAGTGAATGCGGCGATGTCGACGACGATCCTGCTTGAAAAATATAAGCCTGATTGCATCATCAATACCGGTTCAGCAGGAGGATTTAATCCTTCCTTAAACGTTGGGGACGCCGTTATATCAACAGAAGTCCGTCATCACGATGTGGATGTTACTGCCTTTGGATATGAATATGGCCAGGTACCTCAGCTTCCTGCTGCTTTTTTAGCGGATGACAAATTAATTTCTGTGGCTGAATCTGCGGCGAGAGGACTTGAAAATTTTCAAATTGTTAAGGGATTAATCGTAACTGGTGACTCCTTTATGGAAGATCCAAACAGGGTTGAGTTCGTTCGGTCAAAATTTACGGACCTTCAGGCGGTAGAAATGGAAGCTGCAGCAATTGCACAAGTGGCCCACCGTTTTGAAGTTCCATTTGTTATTATTCGTTCGCTTTCCGACATTGCCGGAAAAGAGTCTGAAATCTCATTTGATCAGTTTATCGACAAAGCGGCAACTAATTCTGCTACTTTGGTTATGAAAATGGTCGCTGCCTTAAAATAGTATTTAGGGGTGGAGCAATGCAGTTTTACAAAAACGTCCATGAATTAATTGGGCATACACCTATGGTTGAAATTACACAATTTTCTTTGCCTGAAGGCGTTCGTATTTTTGCAAAGCTTGAATTCATGAACCCAGGGGGAAGTGTCAAGGACCGCCTTGGAATCGAACTTTTACAAGAGGCATTTTCGAGCGGGAAACTAAAGCCTGGCGGTACTGTCATTGAACCCACTGCTGGAAATACCGGAATTGGCCTGGCTCTTGCCGCGATTAATAAAGGCATACAGGTTATTTTGTGTGTACCAGAGAAATTTAGTATCGAAAAACAGGAATTAATGAAAGCACTGGGAGCTAAGGTCGTTCATACTCCAACAGAACAGGGGATGAAGGGAGCAATAGCTAAAGCTGACGAGCTTTTAAAAGAGATCCCGGGTTCCTATTGCCCGCGGCAATTTGGGAATCCCGCTAACCCTGAAACCTATTACAAAACACTTGGACCTGAAATTTGGGAACAAATGGATGGGCATGTTCATGTTTTTGTGGCTGGCGCGGGTACGGGCGGAACCTTTATGGGGACTGCCCGGTTTTTAAAGGATCAGAGCCAAGCCGTTAAGACTGTTATCGTGGAACCAGAAGGATCAATATTAAACGGCGGAGAGACTGGTCCCCACAAGACAGAGGGAATTGGGATGGAATTTCTACCAGGCTATATGGATCCCGCTTATTTTAATGCGATTTATACTGTTTCAGATGATGATTCCTTTCGTCTGGTGAAGGAATTAGCTATGCAGGAGGGACTGCTTTGTGGAAGTTCTTCAGGTGCAGCCTTCTATGCTGCTTTGGAAGAGGCAAAGACTGCAAAAGCAGGGACCAATATTGTGGTTATTTTTCCGGATGGCAGTGAACGTTATTTAAGTAAGAAGATTTTTGAGGGAGGAATATAGCTTGAAACCGAAAACAAGATTAATTCATGGCGGAATCAGTGAAGATCCTGCTACTGGCGCTGTCTCTTTCCCAATCTATCAAGTAAGTACGTATAAGCAGGAAGGGGTTGGAGGTCACAAGGGCTTTGAATATTCCCGAACAGGTAATCCAACCAGACACGCGTTAGAGGAGCTTATAAAGGAAATTGAAGGCGGTACAGCAGGTTTTGCTTTTGGCTCCGGAATGGCGGCCATTACGGCTGTCTTTATGCTGTTTAACAGTGGGGATCATGTTGTCATCACAGACGATGTCTACGGTGGGACGTTCCGTGTGCTGACTAAAGTGTTAAAACGGGTTGGAATTGATTCAACCTTTGTTGATACGAGCAATTTGGAAAATATTGAACGTGAAATCCGTCCTAATACGAAGGCAATTTATATCGAAACACCAACCAACCCTCTTTTAAAGATTACCGATATTGATGCCGCAGCTAAGCTTGCAAAGAAGCATAACTTGTTAACAATCGTTGACAATACTTTTTCCACCCCTTATTGGCAAAATCCGCTTGAGCTAGGAGCAGATATTGTTCTTCACAGTGCGACAAAGTATATTGGCGGTCACAGTGATGTGGTGGCTGGTTTAGCTGTAGTAAACAGCGAAAAGCTTGCAGAAGATCTCCATTTCGTGCAAAACTCCACTGGCGGAGTGTTAGGACCGCAGGATTCTTGGTTACTAATCCGAGGGATTAAGACATTAGGAATTCGTATGGAGGAAACAGAAGCCAATACAAAGGCGATTGTAGAGTTTTTACAAAACCATCCGAAGGTTAATAAAGTATTTTATCCGGGCCTTGAAACACACCCGAATCATGAGATAGCCAAAAAACAGGCCAGAGGGTTTGGCGGCATGGTTTCCTTTGATGTTGGCAGCGGCGAAAATGCAGATCAAATCCTGAGCAGGATCAAGTACTTTACACTGGCAGAAAGCCTTGGAGCAGTCGAGAGTCTTATTTCCGTACCAGCACGAATGACACATGCTTCGATCCCTGCTGAACGAAGAGCTGAACTTGGCATCACCGAAGGCCTAGTACGAATCTCCGTTGGCATCGAAGACGTCGAAGACCTAATCGAAGACCTATCGCAAGCATTAAAATAGTATCAACACAACCAAAGGTGACAGGCACCATGTGAAAATTTCACATGGTGCCTGTCACCTTTTCTAATATTTACATAAGGCTTAGATTCGATATCTGTGGTAAAGTAGGTTAGTAGATTTTAAGAAAGACAGGTGATAAGTAGTGAAGCAGCAAACAAAAGTGTTGTATGAGAAAATGGTTGATTTTAAACGTTTCGGAACTGTCTTATTGGCTGTTGGAATCTTTTTTTATTTAGGAGTTATCATTCCGGTTGTAACAAAAACCGAATTCACCTTAAATTTGATGGTCCTTGCTTCTACATCGTTTATAGCAGTATCCATTTTATTTTTTATCCAGTCGAAGCAATGTCACCTAAAGCTATTAGAAATAGATGAGAACGAGGAATTATATAATTAAACGTCAGGCGTACCCGATTTTTTATCGGGGCGCCTTTTTGCATTTCAAAAAGGGCTTTTTACTTATTTATCAAAAAGTTGGCTAAAAAGGTTTACAAAGTTAGTTAGCGTGGATATAATTACCATATGAAGTTAAATATTCCAAAGGAGGTCGAAGACAATGATGTTATATCCTACTGCAAATACACCCGCGACAATTGGCGTTGAAGTTAAAACAGCATATTTGAATAACACGCATTCGACCAGATTGGAATGGATTGCTTAGCGCATTATTTGCGTATTGTGACAATACATATCCATGCCGCAGGGAGAATGACGCCTTGCGGTATTTTTGTGCCTAATATTCAATTGGCCGCAGGGGGATATCTTCCTGCGGCCTTTTTGTGCCCTTTTTACGAGCTTTATGGATATGTTTGGCATAAGGTAAAACTGTGACCTTAGAGCAATCGGTCTTTAGGGTTCGGCTGTTATCAGAAAACTCATTTAAGGAGGTGTAGTCCATGACCCTGAATATTCTATTTTTCTCGATTACAATCAAAAAAAGAAGTTATAGCCTTGAAGAAGCGGCTGACCAGGAAATGATTGAAAAACTGTATGAAAAAAACAAAGATCGGCAAATTTCCATGTATCGGTTTATGTAATTTGCTTGAAAAAGGATGTGAAACAAAATGACTCTAAATATCTTATTTTTAACGATTACCATCTCTAAACGAAAAATCAGCACACAAGAAGCTGCCCATCAAGAGATGGTTGAAAAGCTTTATGAACAAAATAAAGACCGGCAAATCTCAATGTATCGCATGATGTAGTTGTTACAAAAAAACGCGAAGAAAGGTGGTTTTTTATATGATGTTTTTTCTAATGCAAGGCCGTGGAGCTAGCTTATGGGGTATGAAAGATACCACCTAGTCAAGAAAAAATAGGAGGTAGAACAAGATGCCGCTGCATACCTTATTTTTATCTTTACTATTTAAACTGCTGAAAACAAGCAAAAACACGAATTAAAAACGAGGTCATAAGTTGCCAGTCTTAACAGTAAAAGTGAGTGTTAACAAAATGTTCAATTTTCCTTAAGATTGGTACTATGAAAATATGATAAATTCAAATTAGAATAAGACAGATCTCTAAGG
Source organism: Neobacillus vireti (assembly GCF_036962465.1). Taxonomy (GTDB): domain Bacteria; phylum Bacillota; class Bacilli; order Bacillales; family Cytobacillaceae; genus Neobacillus; species Neobacillus vireti_B. The sequence goes on along the minus strand of NZ_JBALNF010000008.1, from coordinate 16,890 downwards.
GGTGGAGAAGATGTTTATGGTTGTTATGGCTCTCGTTATTACCGGGGCGATTGGTTGCGTAATTTCAGCAGAGATTAGTGTAGAATAAAGAAGAAAAATGAGCATTGGCAAATACATGGCCAATGCTCATTTTTTTGAAATTATTATTTATTCTCTGTAAGCTTAATAAACTCATCTATATCAGCCAGACATGTACCTACTGCTTTTTCCCAAAAATCTTTTTGAGTTAAATCCACTTGTAAATGTTTTCGTGCTAAATCCTCTACCTTCATGGAAGCAGTGTCTTTTAACAGAGCAATGTATTTTTCCTCATACCCTTTTCCTTCTTCAAGTGCCTGAGCATAAATACCCAACGAGAAAAGGTAACCAAATGTATAGGGAAAGTTATAAAACGGTACATCCGTGATAAAAAAGTGAAGCTTCGAAGCCCAAAATAGTGGATGATACTCTTCTAACGAATCGCCATAAGCTTCTTTTTGTGCAGCCAACATCAATTCACTGATTCGATCTGCAGCCACTGTTCCAAGTTTTCGCTCTTGATAAAAATTAACCTCAAACAAGAAGCGTGCATGTATATTCATGAGCAGGGCAACAGTCCGCTGGATTTTATCATCTAACAGAGCAAGTTTTTCTTCTTCGTCCTTAGCGTTTTTTACAGCCGCATCCGCAACGATCATTTCAGCAAAGGTCGAGGCTGTTTCGGCCACATTCATAGCGTAGTTACAATTAAGAAAGGGAACATCCCTCATTGCATAGGAATGAAAGGCATGTCCGAGTTCATGTGCTAGTGTAGAAACATTCGATGGCGTACCGGAATAGGTCATAAATATTCGTGATTGTTCTTTCACGGGAAAATCAGTACAAAAACCTCCAGGTGCTTTCCCTGGACGATCCTCCGCTTCAATCCAGCGTTCGATAAACGCATTTTTCGTAAAAGCAGCAAGCTTTTCGCCAAACAAGGCAAAGTTATCTTCAATGAATTTGGCCCCTTCTTGATAAGGTACCTTTGTTTCTGTTTTTCCATATGGAGCATCTAAATCGAACCAGGATAACTTCTTAAGCCCTAATAGTTTAGCCTTGCGCTCCAGATAATCAACGAGCTTTTGTTTATGTTCCGAAATCACTGCCCACATTGTTTCCAACGTGACTTTCTCCATCCGGTTAATGCTGAGCGGCTCTTTTAAAACATCTTCCCAGCCTCGTTTTTGATAAACACTTAACCGGAATCCGGCAAGATGATTAAGCGTTTTAGCAAGAATGTCTGCTTGATTTCCCCATGCTTGCTCCCACTTTCTAAAAATCGCAGCCCGAACTTCGCGGTCGGGGTTTGAGAATTTATTAAAGGCTTGGCCAACAGAAAGTTGTTGTTCCATACCATTTTCACTAAAAGGGATTTTAATCTTACTTACAATTAAATCATATAGTTGGCCCCAGCTATGATAGCCGTCAACCTCAAGCGTGCTGATTAATGCTTCTTCTTCTTTTGAAAGCTTTTCTTTAGCCTTTTCCCGGCTCTCAGTTAGGACGAAGCTAAATTCTTTTAACGGCTCCTTAGCCACTAGCTGCTCCCAGACGGAATCATCAATCGTCGTTAATTGATAGTCCAGCGAACCTAATGCAGCATGAAATACAGCCCCCAAACTCGTTATTTTAGCATCAAGAGAATAGGCCTTTTTATCTTTTGTGTTTTGTGCTAATAAGCAGCCAACAAACGCTCCTGCTTGAGTTAACTTCTTCGCTGCCTCTTCTAAATTACGTAAGAGCTCCTGCAGGTAGTGGGTGTCCTCCACTGAAATAACAGGTGTCCAATTCTTTACCTTTTCTTCCAACCCTTTAATGCTTTCCTCCGTTTGAACTAAAAAGTTTTCTAATTCGGCGGAATCACTTCCTCCTGAAAAAAATACATCAAGATTCCATACTTCTGAATATGTATTGACTGTCATCGTTGTACCTCCTCAATTATGTACTTTTACATTATAATCATTTATCAAAAAATTCTCTAATTTTCACTTATATAAAAATGGCTTAAACAAGAAGTATGAGAACTTCTATTGCCGGCAGGTAAACGGTTTGTCCAATTTAATACAAATAAATCTAGAAATTTGTGGCCTTGTTTATAGTATAATTTTATCAACATTTATAAAGCTGGAGATGAAACCAAGTGACCAAGATTTTGCTAGTGGATGATGAATCAAGAATGCTAGACCTACTGTCCCTCTATTTAACACCAAAAGGGTATCAATGTATAAAAAGAACCTCCGCAGCGGAGGCCATTCAGTACTTGCACGAAGATAAAGCAGATCTTCTTTTATTAGATGTCATGATGCCAGAAATGAACGGCTGGGAAGCCTGCGTTGAAATTAGAAAAGAATTGGATATCCCAATCATCATGTTAACAGCGCGCAGTGAGAAATCAGATATTATAAAAGGGTTAAACATGGGAGCAGATGATTATATTTCTAAGCCATTTGATGAAGATGAATTGATTGCTCGAATCGAGGCTGTTTTAAGAAGGAAACAGGGTTCTGGTGGTTTGGTTTTCTTTAATGAATTAAGCTTAAACGAAGATTCCTTTCAGGTATCCTATAAACAACAGCCTATTTCGGTCACGCCAAAGGAGTTTTCCTTACTGGCTCTTTTATTAAAAAACAAAAATAAGGTATTTACGCGTGAGCATCTCTTAACGACAATTTGGGGGTATGCTGCGTTGACTGAAGATCGGACGATCGATTCCCATGTCCGTAATTTACGTGATAAATTACGGAAAGCCGGATTTCCCGTGGAGGATTATTTGACAACCGTATGGGGAGTGGGGTATAAGTGGATGGATAACGATTTCTAACAAAAAACTATCTCATAGTTTAATATGAATTCTTAGTAGGAGGATATCATGAAGCTTAATAGTAAAACGTTTCTTGCTTTCTTTTTAGGAGTACTGCTAATTACGTCAGGCTGCTCCAATCAGAGTCAGGAGAAAAAAGAAACGAGTTCAAAAAATAAAACGCCTTTTCATATCGTAGAAGCAGGGGTCATAAAGCTGAAAAATATTCGCGGGATTGGCTATCCTGGCAACGACACTGCTCTATATATAGCCGCAAGTGATGGTTTAAAATTTTATAAAGATAAAAAATGGTACAAAACAACAGCTAATCAACATGACTACATTGGGTTTCAGACGATCAAAACGGGGTTTATAGCAAGCGGCCATCCTCAAAAAGGTTCGAGCTTGGATGATCCGCTAGGTCTAGTTAGAAGTGTTAATAAGGGAAAAACCCTTCAGAAGCTGGCTTTTTATGACAAAGCAAACTTTCATTTTACGGCGGCTAGTTACGCAGGAAATGGTCTGTATGTAATTGGTGAAGAGCAAAGTAGTTCTGTCAATTTAGGTGTAAACTATTCAACCGATAACGGGAAGACATGGAAGAAAAGTGCTTTTAAAAATTTTTCTGCTGATTCTATGGGGATGATGGCGGTTCATCCGACTAATGGAAATACCATGGCCATGTCAACAAGATCTGGTATCTTTTTTTCAACTGATAACGGGAACACCATGAAACTAATCACAGGGCCGATCATGGTAACTGCATTAACCTTCAGTGGGGATTCCATTCTTTTTTCCAGTGTGGAAGAGGAGAAAATCCTATTAAAAACGATTTCACCATTAACTGGTGAACAGGTCAATCTGATCATTCCATTTCTTGATTATGATAATCCAATTACTTATTTGGCAGTTAATCCTAAAAATACAACACAGATTGCTTTTACAACATACAAAAATGATTTGTATGAATCCACTGATGGCGGAAAAACATGGAACAATTTATTGAAAGACGGTAAAAATAAATAAATCTAAACCAAAAGGGCAGGAGGAGAAATCCTGCTCTTTTGGAACAATCCTTTATAAATATTCATGTTCAAATTGGGTTATCGCTTCTTCCGTTCTTTCTCAGCACGGTAAAATTCATGGAACATTTTCATCAATGCCCGTTTTTCAATCCTCGAGACATAGCTTCTTGATATTCCTAACTCTTTAGCAATCTCACGCTGCGTTTTTTCTTTTTGTAAATCCAGTCCGAAGCGGCCAATAATCACTTCCTTTTCCCTGTCATCAAGTACTTCGATATATTTTTTGATTTTTTCTAACTCCATGTTAAGTTGAATGGTATCTACCACATCCTCTGATTCGGATTTCAGTACGTCAATTAATGAAATCTCATTGCCTTCTTTATCCTGACCAATCGGGTCATGCAGTGAAACATCCTTTTTCGTCTTTTTGAGCGCCCTTAGATGCATTAGAATTTCATTTTCTATACATCTTGCTGCATAAGTTGCCAGTTTTGTTCCTTTCCCTTCTGAATAGCTCTCGATTGCCTTGATTAAACCTATCGTCCCAATTGAAATCAAATCTTCTGAATCCTCACCGGTATTTTCGAACTTTTTTACAATATGAGCGACAAGTCGTAAATTGTGTTCAATTAACATATTGCGTGCGTGCGCATCCCCTTCTGCCATTAACCGTAAATACTTTCTTTCTTCCGCCGCAGAGAGGGGCTGGGGAAAGGCATTATTTTTCACATAAGATACAAGAAATAAAAATTCCTTCATTAAATATCCGAGAGCTGTTAAGATTCCAGTCATCTACTCCACCCCCGTGCTTTATTGGACTCTAGCCCACTTATTAATTCCTATGAAAAAAACAAAAAATTGTGTCTGTCCTGTTAATTTTATTTATAAATAAAGTATGTTTACTTGGTTGTTGATTTCCGCTCCAATCAACAAGTGTTAAATAAATAATAACTAGTCATACAGAAAAAATAAAAATGACCCTCTAGCTCGCTGCTAAAAAGGGTCAAATTTGTCTAATGTTATTATGGCTATTATACTTTTTTCAGTTTAAAGGTACTTACCATTAGAAATGATAAAATAATCATAATAAACAAGAAGGTTTGTGAAGGGAGGTAGGGGATTGCCAGAAAACTTAAGGTTGCCAGGCATCCAGCCGCCGTAATTGGCAATCCAGTAAAATATCCGTTACTTTCTGTAATATTAAATCGTGCTAATCGAAAAGCACCACAGGCGATGTAAAATACGGTAAAAAATGAACCAGGTCCGCCAAATTCAGATAAAATACCTTGATATAGTAATAGTGCTGGTGCAACTCCAAATGATATAATATCACTCATGGAATCTAATTGTTTGCCTAGCTCAGATTCGATATTAAACTTTCTGGCGATCATGCCGTCAAACCGATCGGCTAGAGCGGCAATGAAAATGAGCAATAAGCTTAAACGTAAATTTCCATGTATACCAAGCACGATTGCAAATCCGCCCAGTGAAAGGTTCGTTATGGTAATAACATTTGCTGTTTGCGATTTCAGTTTTTTTATTGTGAGATCTAATACATCCAATAAAAACATTCTCCACACCACTCCTTTTTTTTGAAAAATAGAAGGGAATATATTATAAGCTAGATTATTCTATATTATTTAATTCTACGGGTTTTATGTCATTTCGTAAAGAGTATTTTTACACTATTTGGAGGTATTGTTATGTTGCAAGGTTTGTATCGGTTATTAATAGAATTGACCAATGGAAGGTGGTCATCTGGGATTTTAAAAAGGTTTGCCCGTTCACCGTTAAGTCGTGTTGTTGTCCCATCCTTCGCAAGGATTTATCAATTAAATCTAGAGGAAATAGATAAAGGATTGTCTGATTATCCAACCTTGCATGATCTTTTTGTGAGGACATTAAAAAAAGAGGCCCGGGCAATTGACCAACAGGCTGATTCAGTAGTCAGCCCGGTTGATGCCGTTTTGGAAGATGTAGGGAACATTAAAGAAACCAGTGACATCGTTGTCAAAGGGAAAACCTATTCAATTGGGGAGATGCTTGGTGATCCTGATACCTTGGCCAAATATCTGAATGGTACATATATGATTTTATATTTGAGTCCAAGCCATTACCATCGTATTCATAGTCCTGTCAATGGGACTATTACTAAACAATGGCAGCTTGGTTCAAAATCATACCCAGTTAATAAATGGGGATTAAAATACGGACGCGAAGCCCTGTCTAAAAACTATCGAGTTATAACCGAAGTGAAAACAAACCGTGGTCATGTTGCCATCGTGAAGGTTGGAGCAATGTTTGTAAATTCAATTGAGACTACTCACAAGGGCAGCGAGCTGGAAAAGGGCGGGGAAATGGCTTACTTTAGTTTTGGTTCGACCGTGGTCCTCTTATTTGAAAAAGGAGCTTTTCAACTGGATGAATCCCTTCATACCCCGCAAGAGCTAAAGGTTGGGGAAAGACTCGGAATGCTAGTAAAGTAATTCAAAACGGCGCTTTAGTGGCGCCGTTGTTCGTTTGTAGTTATTTATGCTGTAAAAAAAGAAAAGCCCTCAAACGGGGCAGGTATCAAAATTAAGAAGACTTTTTGATTTTATTGTATAAAGAGCGTCGGTGCATTTCAGATTCAATGAGACCAATAAATTCCGGGCTTAAGTTGAGCTCTCTTGCTTTAAAATATGATTCAATTAATAATTCATCTGACAGGTTCCGCATATCAGAATCCACCTCCGATTTAGAAAAAATGGTTCTATTTTATAAGAACAAAACATAAATTGGTAAGTTCAAATGCTGTAACCTAAATCTACCAAATTAATCCCTTTAGAACAATCGTTCTCGTTATCCACAGTTTCAAGTGGATAACTTGTGATTAATTTGTTTATAAAGTAATAAAATGTAAATTATTCAATGGGTATAATGTTAATAAGGTTATCCACAGAAGGTGAAAATGTTGAATTTTGTCGAAAAGTTTTTATAAAAATACACGCAAACAGCAAATCCATTAAATTAATCAAAAAGTAATTGTATTTCAATCTCATGTATTGTCGATATATGAAGGATACTAAGATATAAAGTATTTTTATTGATTAAATTTGTGCTGTTTCACTTTTTCTTTTGAAACAAAGGGGGAAATTGGTTATGATGGTACAAGAAAAGAAAATGGTGGTTCTACATCCAGCATTTTATTTAGAGCTAATGAGGTGTACGCTTAGTGTTAAAACAATTTTTACCGAATGAACATGTGAAAAGCATTCTCGATATTTCACCTGAAGAATTAAAAGTAAGAGGGATTAAAGGGATTATAACTGATTTAGATAATACCTTGGTAGAATGGGACCGTCCCAGTGCCACTCCTCAATTAATTAAATGGTTTGATGAAGTAAAAAAACATAATATCCTGGTAACCATTGTTTCCAATAACAATGAAGAAAGGGTCAAGTTTTTTTCAGACCCGCTAAAAATACCGTTTATTTATAGAGCACGGAAGCCTATGGGGCCCGCGTTTCACCGGGCCGTGCAACAAATGGGAATAAAAAAGGAAGAAGCAGTTGTTATAGGAGACCAATTATTAACTGATGTTTTGGGTGGAAACCGCAGCGGATTTCATACAATTTTAGTTGTCCCTGTCGCCTCATCCGATGGGTTTTGGACAAAATTCAATCGGTTTGCGGAACGAAGGATTTTAAATTGGTTCCGTAAAAAAGGGATGCTTCAATGGGAGGATTAATAAGTGAGTGATCAACAATATATCTGTATGGGCTGTGGGATAAAAGTTCAAACTGAAAACCCAAATGAAATGGGCTATGCCCCTTCTTCCGCCTTAGAGAAGGAAACGATTATATGCCAAAGATGTTTTCGGTTAAAGCACTATAATGAGGTTCAGGATGTTAATTTAACCGATGATGACTTTTTAAAAATTTTAAATGAAATAGGCCGGACTGATGCCCTTATTGTCATGATTGTCGATATCTTTGATTTTAACGGAAGCTGGCTTCCAGGCTTACACCGGTTCGTAGGTAACAATAAGGTAATACTTGTGGGAAATAAAGTCGATTTATTACCAAAGTCTGTAAAGCATGCCAAGTTAGTTCAGTGGATGAAGCATGAATCAAGAGAATTAGGGCTTAGACCAGAAGAAGTATTTTTAGTTAGTGCTGCAAAAGGATTAAATATTAGGGATACGGCTGCAGCTATTGATGTTTTACGAAATGGTAAAGATGTCTATGTGGTCGGTTGTACGAATGTTGGAAAATCCACTTTTATTAATCGGATTATTAAAGAAGTAACTGGGGAAGAAGACGTCATTACAACGTCTCATTTTCCGGGAACAACATTAGATATTATTAAAATCCCGCTTGATGATGAAAAATCGTTGATTGATTCGCCGGGAATTATCAATCACCATCAGATGGCACATTTTATTAATAAAAAAGATTTGAAAGTTATTACACCCAAGAAAGAAATAAAGCCAAAGGTATTTCAATTAAATGAAGGACAAACATTGTTTTTCGGAGGATTGGCTCGTTTTGATTATATTTCGGGTGGCAGAAGATCATTTGTTTGTTACGTTTCAAACGAAATAAATATTCACCGCACAAAAATTGAAAACGCGGACAGTCTCTACGAAAAACATGTAGGAGAATTGCTTACGCCACCAGGACCGGATGAATTAGAATTATTTCCGGAGTTGGTTAAACAGGAATTTACCGTCAAAGAGGCAAAAACAGATATTGTTTTTTCAGGACTGGGATGGATTACGATTAATGAACCGGGGGCAAAAGTGGCTGCCTATGTGCCAAAAGGCGTCCAAACTTTAATGCGAAGGTCATTAATCTAAAGAGAATATGTAAACAGGGTGGAGAAACAGGTGAAAAAGCTATTTGGAGTTTTGGGTAATCCGATTGGGCATACCATGTCCCCAGCAATGCACAATGATTTGTTTTCGCTTTATAACATGGATGCCATCTATCTTCCTTTTCAAGTAATGGATGAAGACTTACACGATGCTGTTAACGGATTAAGAGCATTAGGAGCCGTTGGCTTTAATGTCACCATTCCCCACAAGAGTAAAATCATCCCATTCTTGGATGAAGTGGATGAATTAGCCGCTAGTATCGGAGCTGTAAATACTGTAGTTAATCAAGATGGAAAGTTGATTGGTTACAACACGGATGGTTTAGGTTTTTTGAAAGGGCTAAATGGTATTGTTTCTAAAGTCAAAGGAAAAAGAATATTAGTGATTGGAGCAGGTGGCGCCGCAAGAGCCATCTACTTTACCTTAGCTAAAGAAAACCCTATTCAAATTGACATCGCTAACCGCACGATTGAAAATGCCGTCGATCTTATTGCGGAATGCCCGTATCCGATCTCCTCAAGGGCGTTTACCATTGAAGAAGCAGGTAAACATGTGGGTGACTATGATATGTTTATACAAACAACGATGATCGGAATGTCTCCAAAAATAACGGAACAGCCCTTAAGTCTGCAAAATTTAAGAAAGCAGACTGTTGTTTGTGACATCATCTATAACCCTCTTGAAACCAGGTTTTTACATGAAGCCAGTGAAAGAGGGGCAACGGTACAGAACGGTATTGATATGTTTGTCTATCAGGGTGCACTAGCTTTTGAAAAATGGACAGGTATATTTCCAGATATACAACGAATGAAAGAAAATGTATTGGGACAACTAGGAGGAAAATAATGTTAACAGGTAAACAAAAAAGATTTTTACGGTCAAAGGCACATCATTTAGATCCGATCTTTCAAGTAGGTAAAGGCGGCGTAAATGAGAATATGATTAAGCAAATAGCGGATGCCTTGGAAGCAAGAGAACTTTTTAAAATAAGTATCTTGCAAAATTGCGAGGAAGACAAAACGGAAGTAGCTGAGCAGCTGGCAAACGGCACAGGCGCAGAAATCGTCCAAATTATCGGAAGTACGATTGTCTTGTATAAAGAGTCTACAGAAAAGAAAACAATCACTCTTCCATAAAAAAGGACCTTAAACAAGGAAAAGGATGGCGACTGCATGAAGAAAGTTGGAATATTGGGCGGCACGTTTGACCCGCCCCATTATGGACATCTTTTGATTGCCAATGAAGTTCTTTCGGCACTTGAGCTTGATAAAATTTGGTTTATGCCAAACCATGAACCGCCGCACAAGAAAAAACCGGAGTCGGTTAAAGATGAGGACCGCCTCAGGATGCTCGAGGTTGCGATTGCAGGAAACTCAGCCTTCAGTATTCAACCAATCGAACTTGATCGTAACGGGCCCTCTTATACAGTTGATACAATGAAATTACTTAACGCTGAGTATCCTGATCATCAATTCTTCTTTATAATTGGTGCTGATATGATTGAATATTTGCCGAAATGGCATGATATTGATATACTTATTAACCTTGTTCAATTTGTTGGGGTTGAGAGACCTTCATACAGCCAACAAACGGACTACCCTATTCTTTATGTAGATGTACCAGCTATTGATGTGTCTTCTAGTATGATAAGGGATAGAGTGAAAAAAGGTAAATCAGTTCGTTATTTGCTGCCAGATCCGGTTATTGATTATATTGAGGAGAAACAATTATATGGAACGTGAGAAAGCATTAGCCTTAGTTAAAATCCAATTAACAGAACATCGTTATCAGCACACATTAGGGGTAATGGAAACATCGATTAGCTTGGCTGAGAAATATGGTGCGGATGTGAAGAAGGCAGAAATAGCTGCTATTTTTCATGATTATGCCAAGTTTCGCTCAAAGGATGAAATGAAAGAAATCATCCAGTCACAAGGACTTCCACAGGACTTGCTTCTTTTTAATACTGAATTGTGGCATGCGCCAGTTGGTGCATACCTGGTAGAAAAAGAAGCAGGTGTCCGTGATTTAGAGGTACTGGATGCAATCCGCTATCATACTTCTGGAAGACCTAATATGACGTTACTGGAAAAAGTCATTTATTTAGCGGATTATATTGAGCCGGGCAGACATTTTCCAGGTGTAGAGGAAGTAAGAGAAATAGCAAAAGAAAATTTAGAAAAGGCACTCGTAAAAGCCATTCAAAATACCATTCTTTTCTTAATGAAAAAGAACCAAACGATTTATCCGGAAACATTTTATACCTATAACGACTTAATTCAAAAACTGGAGGACTGATGAATGGATAATCAAGAACTTTTGAAAATTGCGGTAAAAGCAGCAGACGATAAACGTGCAGAAGATATTTTGGCGTTGGATATGAAAGGAATTTCGTTAATTGCTGATTATTTTATTATTTGTCATGGTAATTCTGACAAACAAGTACAGGCAATTGCAAGAGAAATGAAGGAAAAGGCCCAAGAGAACGGTTATGACGTAAAAAGAATCGAAGGGTTTGATGAAGCAACATGGGTGCTGATTGATTTAGGTGATGTTGTAGCCCATGTGTTCCACCGTGATGAACGAAGCTATTACAATTTAGAACGTTTATGGGGCGATGCACCGCATGTTGATATCCTCAGTGAGTTAAATTCATGAGCTATGAGCAATTTGCCTATCTCTACGATGAGCTTATGAAGGATGCACCATATGATCAATGGGTATCGTTTGTTAAAAATATGCTTGTCAAATATGAGATTGAAGCAACCAGCCTGCTGGATCTAGCCTGCGGGACAGGGGAACTCTCCGTCCGGTTTGCTAAACAAGGCCTTGATGTTACAGGCGTTGACTTATCAGAAGATATGCTATCAGTGGCCCAGGTAAAAGCGGAGGCAGCGGGTGTCAAAATCCCGTTTTTTCAACAGGACATGGCAAATTTGGAAGGACAAGGGCAATTCGATGTCATAGGTATCTTTTGTGATTCATTAAATTATTTGCAAACAGAAGAAGATGTCCTATCAACTTTTTTGAATGTACATCAACATTTACATGATCATGGGATATTTATTTTTGATGTACATTCTATCTATAAAATGACCGACGTGTTTATTAACCAAACCTTCGCCTTAAATGAGGATAAAATTTCTTATATTTGGAATAGTTTCCCTGGGGATGATCCCAATAGCGTTGAACATGAATTAAGTTTTTTTGTTTTGGACGAACGGACCGGGAAATATGATCGCATAGACGAACTTCATTATCAGCGTACGTATTCGATTGACCAATATTCAGACTGGTTAGATACTGCCGGCTTTCAATTACTTGAGATGAGTGCCGATTTTGAACAGTTTGAACCAATGAAGGAATCAGAACGAATTTTCTTTGTTGCCAAGAAAAAATAAAAAAAGCCAT
>NZ_JBALNF010000008.1:0-4731 GCF_036962465.1 Neobacillus vireti | reverse complement strand
CTTTTTTTATTTTTTATTAGAGGAATTTGTAAATGATTAGCGAATTATTGTCTAGAGAATTGAATTTCTACCTTTTCTAGTTCCTCTTTAAATTTAGCATGGGTGGCTTGGAAGACATGTTCAAATACAGGCCCGAGCTCACTATCTAACACCTTAATCCCTTCCCCTGTTATCCCGCCCTTTACACAAACCTTTTCTTGTAAGGATGGAAGGGTATAATGCCCTTGTTTAATTAATTCTCCAAGTCCTACAATCATCTCACTTGCAAAAACAGTCGCTGTTTCTGTATCAATTTCAGTCTCCTTAACAGCAGCTTTAATAAAATTCTGAAGCAAATAGCTAAAGAAAGCAGGTCCACAGCTAACAATATCAGAAGCTACCCTCGTTATTCGTTCATCAATACAAACCGGAACAGAAATCTTCGAAATGAGTTTTTCTAGTTTCATTTTCCAATGGTCGCTGCAATTTTCCCCATACGTAACGAGTGAGACCCCCGCTAATGCTCGATTTGTAATACTAGGAATTACTCGGACAGTTGAACAGGATACCCTATTTTCGATTTGGCGTGTGCTGACAGGACTAGTTATCGAAACAAGACACTTATCAGGAGATAAATGGGGATTGATTTGATCAAGCATTTTCCGAATGTCTAATGGCTTTATACAAATAAAGATTAAATCAGATTGTGCAGCAACTTCTTCTGGATTTGCTCCAATTAATAGGTCCTTATATTTATCTTTAAGCAGCATGGCTTTGGATTTGGTTCGATTCGTAATCATCAAGGAAGAAGGGGAAGCGGCCTTTCCGTCAATCAAAGCCTCCACTAAGACTCTTCCCATATTACCGGTACCGATAATACCTATATTCATCAACGACCCTCCTTCGCATCCGTATTCTTTTATAACTTTATGAAAATGAAATGTGAAATATACCTTTAGAAAGGATGGATATCATGAAAGATTGGTTAATGGAACACAAGTTTCACTTTGCAGTTGTGTTATTGCTTGTTGTTGGTGGTTTTTATTATTTTTATGTACAAGGTCCTGAGGAGTCGGCTCCATTGACTTCTCTCAGCCAGGAGGATGAGGCCCTGACAAAGGCTGTAGAGACGCCAACTGAAAAGAAAGACACACCCGCGGTTAATCAGCCTGAAAATATCATGGTAGATGTAAAGGGGCAAGTAACTCATCCAGGAGTTTATCAATCTAATACTGGAGAGAGGGTTATTGACGTAATAGGGCGAGCAGGTGGGTTAACAAACCAGGCTGACCAAACACAAGTTAATTTTGCTGAGCATGTGGAGGATGAAATGGTCATTTACATACCAGGAAAGGGTGAAGAGGGAAGCGCTTTACCTGCAACAACTGGAACCGGCGGAACTGCATTGAGCGGGACGGGGCAAAAACAGGGGAAAATTAATATTAATAAGGCGGATGAACAAGAGCTGCAGAATCTCCCGGGGATTGGTCCAGCTAAGGCAGCGGCCATTATCGAATTCCGAAATACAAGTGGGCCATTTAAAACGATTGACGACTTAAAAAATATAACTGGAATTGGGGATAAAACCTTTGAAAAGTTAAAGGATTTGATTGTAGTAAAATGAAACTTCCATTGACCTGAAAAGGCTGTACCAGTAAACTTAAAAGAAACGTTACACAGGGAGTGGGAAGCATGGAACGAATTTCGTGGGACCAATATTTTATGGCACAAAGCCATTTGCTCGCATTAAGAAGTACCTGTACAAGATTAACCGTGGGGGCAACGATTGTCAGAGATAAACGAATTATTGCCGGTGGCTATAATGGTTCTATTGCCGGCGGAGACCATTGTATTGACAAGGGGTGTTATGTGATCGACCATCATTGCGTACGGACAGTCCATGCGGAGATGAACGCACTGTTACAGTGTGCAAAGTTTGGTGTTCCGACCTCTGATGCTGAAATTTACGTGACCCATTTTCCATGCCTTCAATGCTGTAAAGCGATTATTCAGGCAGGGATTAAAACGGTCTATTATGCAGAGGATTATAAAAATCATCCCTATGCGCTTGAACTGTTTGATCAAGCCAAGGTGAAACTTGAAAAGGTTGAATTGAAAGAACCAATGATTCAACTAGGTAAATAACTTCCTTTATAAGACGCCGGAAATGACCGGCGTCCCCCCCTAAAATTCATAACAATTCCTCAGTATTTACAAAATATCAAAAAGCGGAGAAAAATATGAGCGGAAAATATATTTATATTGCTCTAAGTGCCTTCTTAGGTGTTTTGTGTTCACTTGTTTCATTTTTCCCCTATTTTATAGTAACTTTTCTATTTCTCCTTGCCATAGCTAAATTTAAAAAGTTAAAACTAGCCCAAATTGTCCTGATCATTCTGATGGGTTTTGTCTTTTATCTTAAAGGAGAGTGGGTCAATGTCCATAATCACACGAAGCTTCCGCCAGCGAAAACTGACTTTTACATAGAATATATCAAAGATCCAATTATTGATGGCAATCTATTAAAAGTACAAGGAAAAGAACGGTTCTATAATGAAAAAGTTTTGCTTCGTTATCAGATAAATTCGGAGGAAGAAAAACAGCTTCTGCAAAGTCAAAGTCCTTATGGCTGCATTTGCCGGATTACAGGTACATTAAAGAAACCTGCTGCGGCTAAAAATCCGAATGGTTTTAACTATCAGAGGTATTTGGCCACAAAAGAAATATTTTGGGTTATTGAACTTCAACAAAGTCCCCTTCATCATTGTAAACCCATAAAACATTCTCTGTCCGCATTTGTAAAACAACTTCGTTTTGAAGGAATTAACTATCTAGAAAAGAACTTTCCATCGGAAATTGCAGGGTTGTCAGCAGCTCTAATATTCGGTGATACCCATATCCTTGACCCTGAATTATTAAGTGACTACCAACGGACGGGAATCGTCCACTTATTGGCCATTTCAGGTCTCCATGTTTCCTTGTTCATTGGGATGATTTTTTATATTGGACTTAGATGCGGACTGACTAGACAGTTTATGACAAATTTTCTTCTGAGTCTCTTGCCTATTTACGTCCTCTTAACAGGCAGTTCCCCATCCGTTATACGCTCTGCGCTAATGATTGCCCTGATTTTAATCACTGAAAAATGGAAGCATCATCTAAGGCTTTTAACCATCGATGCTCTAAGTTTGGCCTTTCTCTTCTATATCTTTGGGTCCCCAATGATTATTTTTGATAGTGGATTCGAGCTTTCCTTTTTAGTCAGCTTTGCGATCATTCTTTCTGCCCCCAAAATTCTCAAATGGCATCAAGGGAATGGGGCAAAAATGATTGCTACCTCTGTAACAGCCCAGTTGTCCGCGATGCCGCTTTTACTTTACCACTATTTTCAACTTTCCTTTATAGGGATAGCGGCTAATTTGTTGTATATCCCCCTATTTTCATTTGTCTATCTTCCTGCCGTTTATGTCCTATTTATGATTCAATTACTGACTGGAACAACCCCAGACATACTGATTTTCTTCGTCCAAAAGACGATTGAGTTATCCAATAAGCTTATTCAGGCTTTGGGGAATGTGCCTTTCACGAATTTTAGTCCGGGAAGGCCTCCTAACTTAATCACCATTCTTTACATCATCCTAATTGTTTCATTCTTTTATGTATGGGAAAGAGGGGCTTATCCTAAAAAGAAGGTGCATATTTTCGTTATTTTGGTAATGCTTCTTTCCATTCAGCCATGCTGGAATTGGTTGAATCCTTATGGAGAAGTGACAATGATTGATGTAGGACAGGGGGATAGTATTTTTATTCATTTTCCCCATGGACGGGGTGATTATCTAATTGATACAGGAGGTTCAATGAATTTTGTAGAGGAAAGGTGGAAACAACAGGCCAGACCATTTGAAGTTGGCCGGGATGTGGTGGTTCCTTTTTTGAAAGCGAAAGGTATTACCAAGATTGATAAATTAATCCTCACCCATGGGGACATGGACCATATTGGCGGTGCTAACTCCATTCTTGCTGAGCTAAAGGTCAAGCAGATTTTAATGCCATCTGTTACAGAGCCTTCTGAAACCGAACAGCATATCACAAAAGAAGCAGTGAAACATGGAATACCCGTTATAAAAGTATCATCCGGAGATAATTGGCATCAAGGTGAAAATAATTTTTATATTTTGTCCCCGAAAAAAAACTTCACGGGTGAGCGAAATAGAGGGTCCGTCGCTTTCGTTGCCAAGATGGGAGGTCTCAGCTGGTTTTTTGGAGGGGATCTTGACCAGGAGGGGGAAGAGGCAATTATAAGACAGTATCCCCATTTAACGATTGATGTATTAAAAGCTGGCCACCATGGAAGTAAAACGTCCAGTGCAGAGGTGTTTATCAATCAAATTAAGCCAAAGGCGGCTCTCATTTCAGTCGGTGAACATAACCGTTTTGGGCATCCGCATCAGGAAGTACTACGTCGTTTGGAAGCCTTAAAAGCAAAAATATACCGTACGGACCAGCAAGGGGCCATTACCTATCTTTTTTATCGTGGAAAAGGAACCTTTCTAACCTATCTGCCATAAGGTATAGTAATTCAAAAAGAAGCGCAAGCGCCTAGCCGGAAGCGCATCTATAGTGGACTTTTCTTATAAAAAAGGCTGTATTAAAGGTTATAGTTGATTGGAGCGGAAGGCGGCGAAGACTCCTGCGGGAGTACGGGGCTGGGGAGACCCCACAGGCGCTTAAGCGCCGAGGAGGCTCCCCGGC
>NZ_JBALNF010000007.1:0-170941 GCF_036962465.1 Neobacillus vireti | reverse complement strand
AGGAGCAAGCTCCTATTGATTCGCTCGACTTGCATGTATTAGGCACGCCGCCAGCGTTCGTCCTGAGCCAGGATCAAACTCTCCATGAAAGTTGATTTAGCTCATTTTGTTACGTTGGCTTAGTTTCTTAGTAGAAACTAATATTATTGTTTGTTGACGTTTTTGTTTGTTTAGTTTTCAAAGAACAATTAGTGACAGGACATTATCATATCACTTTGTTGATCAGGATGTCAATCATTATTTTAAAATAATTTTTCGTTCCTGCTCAACGAGTATTAATATTATCAGATTCATTTAAGCTTGTCAACATCTGATAATTATTTTTCAATGAGTAGTTTACCGATCACGGCATCCCCTCATCAGGATTACTATATTACTATCCTATCAAAAGGAAGTCAACAACTATTTAACAATTTTTTAGAAGGGCTTTTTTCGAAATCATTTATTACTATTAAATACTATTAAGAAAGCCTGATTACTTAAACGTAATCAGGCAGCTTAACCATAAACGTAGTTCCCTTTCCCATTTGACTTGTTACTTGTATCGTTCCTTTATGTGTTTCGACAATCCATTTTGCAATTGATAGTCCAAGTCCATGGCCTCCTATTTGGCGGGATCGGGATTTATCCGCCCGATAAAAACGTTCAAAAATCTTGTGATAATCCTCTTTCTTTATCCCTATCCCTGTATCTTGAACGATAATTCTTATTTCTCGCCCTTCTTTGAGAAGGCTCAGTTTTACTTCCCCGCCATCTGGAGTATATTTTATACCATTGTCCAAAAGGATATAGATCAACTGCGATATCCTTTGGGGATCTCCTATAACGGTTGTAGCAGCAGAAGCAGATAAAACCAGCTTAATTTGTTTGCGGGAAGCAATCGGATGTAATGACTCGATTGCTTTTTCAGCTAAGGGCACTAGATCAAAAACTTCTTTTTTTAGCTCATTTGTATTCGAATCTGAACGTGCAAGGGTTAAAAGATCGCTGACAAGGTGCGTCATCCGCTTGACTTCTTCCCTCATATTTGCAAGAAGTTTACCTGCCATCTCATCCTTTTGAATATCTACTGTCATTTCCATCGCATCAACAGACGATAGCAAGACACTTAGAGGTGTCCTTAATTCATGAGATGCATCCCCCACAAATTCTCGCTGCCTTTTAAAAGCTGATCTAATCGGAACCATCGCCCGTTTAGACATACGCTGGCTTATATAGATGGCAACTCCAACAAAAACAATCCCTAGCACAACAAGTATGACTAGAACCCAGTGAAATAACCGGTAGGCAAATGAGACATCTTTTCCTATATAAATTTGGCCCATAAATTGACCTTTGTAATAAATTTCATGGCTGGCAATCATCATATGGATATCTTGCGATTCATCAGGAGCATGGAATTGCGCTCGTCCTCTAGTTGGTTTCTGATCCATACGTATCATTTCTTTTTGAATATCCTGTTGATTGGACATATGTTTATTTAAGAGCGAGAGTAATTGCTGCCGTAAGCGGGGATTGGCCTCGCTGCCCACTACTACTTTCCCAGTAGCATCCACTACATAGTAGAAGGATTGGTCAACTCCAGCAAAAGCCAGTTCTTGATTTTGGATTCCTCTAAGGTCACTCTGGCCGTTCCTGCTTAACAAGTTCTCAATGTAACCAGCTTCCTGTGAGACTAAGGTCCGCAGTTCTCGTTCCTGTGTATTGAGAATGACAAAGTAAAGAACCGAATAAACTACTAGAATAAACAAAAAGAGAAAAAGCATAATAAGTCCGCTAAAATTTCGTGTTAACCGGTTTTGTGTATTTCTAAAAACATCTTGATCCCCCCGATTGAAACGAAGGTCGAAGATGGAAAAAAAATTACGTTTCAAATTTATATCCCACCCCTCTTATACTCTGAAGTTTATCTTGTTTATGGATTAAGGATAATTTTTTACGTATTAATTTAACTGTTGCATCAATTGTCTTCATCGTTACATCTGTTTCAAGACCCCAGACGCGCTCATAAATAAGCTCGCGAGGCAGGACTTGTCCTTTATTTTTCATCAGTAAATCTAATAGTTGAAATTCTCGGGGACTAAACTGGATTTCCCTGTCTTCAAACCGAACCGTATGGCTGGCCCGATTAAGAACTAGACCATCTATCTCCGTCTCTTCTTCTACAATTGGTGCATAATTTCGGCGGGAAAGGGCGCGCAGCCTAGCTAATAGTTCATCAAATTCAAAAGGTTTAACAAGATAATCATCGGCACCAGAGTCAAGTCCTTCAATCCGGTCTTGAACGGTATCTTTGGCGGTCAGCATTAAGATGGCGCCTGAATATCCTTGTTTTCTCAAACGTTTGCAAACATCGACACCTTCTCCATTTGGCATCATCCAGTCCATAATGACTACATCATAATGGGCAGAGGTTGCATAGTAAAAGGCGTCATCCCCTTCCTTGACCCACTCCACATTGCAATTACCTTTCTTTTTCAACATATATACCATTAAATCACCTAGGCGATTATCATCTTCTGCTAATAGGACATTCATCAATAACATGCTCCTTTTTTCCGCTTTTGTCTTTATGTATCCTAAGGGAAATAGCTTAAGATTGCCTTAACACCTGGCTCATAGCCTGGTCTTCCTTTTTGAAACCTTTCAACTGAAGCTGTTTTTTATGAATGGATTTTCTTTAATTGTAGTTAGGATTGGTGAAAGTTTAATGAAAACCTCCTCTTTTCGAAAAAAAGAGCACCATCCATTTTTTTGGATAGCGCTCTCTTCAGGACACTCCTATGCAATCTCCCTTTCTATTTTCAGCCTTTTTCTTTTTCTATCTGCCCCAATCACCTTTAAGGAAAGGTAGATTCCTGATCCAGTTAAGAAAATCATTGCGATGGCTGTAAGATCAATTAACCATTTAATATTAGTAGTTCCAATTCTTCCTTCGTGAAGTCCTTTAATTGTACTCATGAATGAACCTGACTGCGTACCTTTTGTACCAAGTCCATTTTGTCCGCCTGGGCCAGGAAACTGGCCATTTGAATTACTCTGCGTGCTTCCGCTGGCTTGATTATTAGTGGTACCATTCGTTTGAGATGTTGTTTCAGGCTGTGATTGAGCTTGGCTGGACGCTTGTGTTTGGCCTGTTGCTTGCGTTGAATTTGTAGTAGTGCCTTGCTGCTGCCCTGGCATCATGCCTGGCTGAAAATTACCTCGTTGTTCTGTTTGTGATGACTGACCAATCAGCCACGGCTCATTCATGAGCAGACCTGTAATAGATTCCATCAAGATAAATATCGAACAGATTAACCCAATCCATAAATGTGCTTTTCTAGTTTTTTTCATAAAATACACTCCAGTTTGTTATCAGTTTATTAGTTGCCAGACTTTCCACTTGTCACGCCTTGTCCACTTCGCTGCATGTTGCCGCTCGGCATTTGGCCCATTCCGCCTTGCATGCCGCCCATACCTTGCATCATTCCGCCTTGTTGGTTCGTTGATGAACTACTTGAAGATAGCTGTGGCAATTCAACCGTTTCACCTACAGTTACCCCTTCAGTGATCTCAACATATTCGTCAGTAGAAATCCCAGTTTTAACTGTTTTTTGTTGACCTGTCGTAGCAGTGGAGCTATCAGTACCTGTACCTGTTGAATCGACAATTACGTATTTTTCATTATTGTTTGTGTAGATAGCATCAGCCGGTACATATAATGCATCTGTCTTACTAGCTGTTAATATGGTAGCCTCTGTACTCATGCCAACTTTTAGGTTGGTTGGTTTTTCAATATGAATGGTTACAGCAAAGGTTGATGAACCATTTGTTGAGGTTCCTTCTTCCGCAACAGCAGTAACTTTCCCTGTGTATGTTGCATCGGGGTAAGCACTAACTGATAATGTTACTGTTTGACCCACTTTAACTTTAGGTATGTCTAATTCATCGACCTGAACGACTGTTTGCAAATCATTGTAATTGGTTAAGTGTGCAACCACCATACCTTTGTTGATTCTGTCTCCTGAGGCAACCGACACCGTAGTAATCGTTCCAGCAGTTGGCGCTGTAATTGGATCGCTATCATCCGTAAAGGTTACTAATGTTTCTCCAGCCGTCACGGTATCTCCCGCAGAAACTAACACCTCGTCGATCTCGTTATTATCAGCTGTTGCTTTTATATCCTCTGTGGTAACTGGTTCAACTGTTCCCGAACCGCTAATTGTCACTTCTAACTTCCCTTTTTGGACAGTAGCTGTTCGAACCTGCGTAGTAGTGCTTGTACTAGCACTGCTTCTGGAGTGAAACCATTGATAGCCGACATACCCAACAACTAGTACACTAATGAGTATCCAAATCCACTTTTTCATTTATCTAGACTCCTTTAATCATGGAACAGTCCGGACCCGCTCCAAACATTTTTTAATTCATGAGCCTATTATCATGTGCCTCCCTTAACTTATCCTTAATAAAACATAAAAAGTAAAAAGTGCCTGACACCAATATATGGTTTGGGATAGTGTTAATGTCGCTAATGGTGTCAGGCACCAACTTATAGCACGAAAAAAGGATATATTATACAATTGTTGTAAGATATGAGAGAGTACGGCGGTGAATTTATTGTTTAAGTTATTATTAATAGAAGATGATCAAGCTCTTTTTAATGAAATAAGTGACCGGCTGGCAGGCTGGTCTTATGCTGTGTACGGCGTTAGTGATTTTAGCCAGGTGATGCAGGAGTTTACGAGCATTAAACCTGACTTAGTTATTATTGATATTCAACTTCCGAAATTTGACGGCTTTCATTGGTGCCGAATGATTCGAACACATTCCAATGTTCCGATATTATTTCTGTCTTCCCGTGATCACCCGACAGACATGGTAATGTCCATGCAGCTTGGTGCGGATGATTTCATCCAAAAGCCATTCCATTTTGATGTGCTGATTGCCAAGATTCAAGCGATCCTCAGGCGCGTCTATAATTACAATCATGAACAAATAACCCTAAAAACCTGGCAGGCAGCAACGATTGATGTGGAAAAAAATACAGTCAGCAGCGAGGCTGGTACCATTGAACTCACAAAGAATGAAATGTTTATATTAAAAAAGCTGATTGAACAAAAGAATAAAATTGTCAGCCGTGAAGAATTAATCAGAAGCTTGTGGGATGATGAGCGGTTTGTTAGCGATAACACCTTAACAGTCAATGTTAACAGGCTGAGGAAAAAGCTGGACGAGCTTAATCTCGGACAATTTATTGAAACTAAGGTTGGTCAGGGGTACATGGCAAGTGAAGAGGCGCAAACAGGATGATTAAAAACTTTTTAAAAGAAAGACGAAGCTGGATTGTTCTATTTATCTGTCTACAGTTTTTAGTCCTTTTTTCAGGCTATATTGATTCCGCCATATCCTTTATGCCTCTTCTCTATATTGTTTTTTTATCCACGCTTATCTTTGTGATCTTTCTGTGCTTTCGCTTCCATAAGGAGACGAAATTTTATACAGCCCTAGCGGAATGGGAAAACGATCTCGATTTAACCAATATAGCTGAGGCGGAAAGTCCGTTTGAGAAAATTATAGAGGACAGTATTGTGAATCAAACAGAACTGCTAAAACAAACCGTTTCAAATAATTGGGTGTCTGTGGAGCAGGAAAAAGATGAGCTACTATCGTGGATTCATGAGGTCAAAACACCCCTGACAGCGATGCATCTAATGATTGACCGTTTAGAAGAAAGTCCAATAAAGGCGCAGATATCCCTTGAATGGCTTCGAATCCATCTGCTGCTAGATTCTCAGCTTCATCAAAAGCGCCTGCCTTTTATGAAGAATGATTTATATATAGAAGAGACTGACTTGAAAAGCTTACTTTTCAAAGAAATTAAAACACTGCAAACCTGGTGTATGCAAAAAAGGATCGGCTTTGAAGTGGAGTTAGAAGCCGCTTCTGTATTAACGGATGCCAAATGGCTGGCCTTTATTATCCGCCAGCTATTAACAAATGCAGTGAAATATAGCGAAGAATCTGATATTGTGCTACGAAGTTTTATAGAGGGTGACCGATCCAAGCTGATGGTTCAGGATTTTGGGCGCGGCATTGACAAAAAAGACCTGCCGCGGATTTTCGATAAAGGCTTTACTTCAACAACCGCTCACCATGACAACGCCTCAACCGGCATGGGTTTATATTTAACCAAGAAAATTTCAGAGTCTCTTTTGATTCATATCGATGTCCTATCAGAACCAGGCGTTGGAACCATATTCACGTTAACCTTTCCACGAAAAAATGAATTCGGAGCGATCTTAGGCATGTGACAAAAATGTCACATGCTTTGTTGTTTTGTTCGGTTATTCGAAGGAGAAGTTAACCAGCTGATTTTATAATTGGATTATCAACTAAAGGAGCGTGTTCGTATGAATATTTTAGCAGCCAATAAAATTCATAAGAGCTATGGTAATAAGCTGAATAAACAAGAGGTTTTAAAAGGGATTGATATTAACGTTGAAAAAGGGGAATTCGTGAGTATCATGGGGGCCTCCGGGTCCGGGAAAACAACACTTCTCAATGTATTGTCCTCAATTGATAAGGTCAGCGGCGGAACAATTACGATTGAAGGCAAAGAAATGACAGCCATGAAGGAAAAGCAGCTCGCTGAGTTTCGCAAGCAGCATCTTGGGTTTATTTTTCAAGATTATAATCTATTAGATACGTTAACCGTTAAAGAAAATATTCTATTACCATTATCGATTACGAAGATTTCCAAAAGAGAAGCCGATGAAAGGTTCCATAGGGTTGCAACAGAGTTAGGGATATCGGAGATTAAAGATAAGTACCCGAATGAGATCTCCGGCGGACAAAAACAGCGAACGTCGGCGGCCCGTGCATTCATCCACGAACCAAGTATTATTTTTGCGGATGAGCCAACAGGAGCGCTCGACTCGAAATCTGCATCTGACCTGTTAAACAAACTTAGTGAATTAAACCAAAAACGGACGGCCACGATTGTGATGGTGACGCATGATCCCGTAGCGGCCAGCTTCAGCAGCAGAGTTATTTTTATAAAAGACGGGCAGATTTATACTCAGTTAAATAAAGGAGAGCAATCCCGGCAGGCATTTTTTAAGGATATTATCAAAACTCAAGGAGTACTAGGCGGTGTACCATATGAGCGTTAATCAGCTTATTATTCGAAACTTGAAAAAAAATCTAAAAAACTACTATCTCTATGTGTTTGCACTCATCTTTAGTGTTGCCCTTTATTTTTCGTTTGTCACACTACAATATGACCAGGCAATGAATGAAGCAAAGGATTCCATTAAAGGGGCGGCAGCCATCCGGACAGCCAGTATTCTCTTGGTAGTCATTGTCTCGATCTTTTTACTGTATGCCAATAACATTTTTATTAAGAGGCGAAGCAAAGAAATTGGATTATTTCAATTGATTGGTATGACAAAAGCTCGAATTTTCAACCTCCTAAGCGCCGAGAACTTTATTCTCTATTTTGGTTCAATGGTGGCAGGGATCTTTATCGGTTTTTCCATCTCTCGGTTAATTATTATGGTACTATTTAAAATCACCAAGGTGGATGCAATTGCCCGCTTACATTTCTCTTCCCAAGCTTTGGTCCAGTCTATCATTGTATTTAGTGTCATCTATCTCCTAATAATGCTGATGAATTATCTTTTTATAAAGCAGCAAAGCATTCTAACTCTCTTTCGGGTTGTTTCATCGACGGAAGAGAAAGTGAAAAAAATGTCTATCTGGGAAATTCTCATGGGGATTTTCGGATTGCTTGCGATTATTTCCGGCTACTATATTTCATCGAAGTTATTTACTGGCGATTATACCACAATGACTGAATTGTTTTTGGCAATGATTTATATTTTGGGTAGCGTCATTATCGGTACCTACTTGTTTTACAAAGGATCGGTTAGTTTTATTTTTAATATCGTTCGGAAAAAGAAAGATGGTTATTTAACCCTCAATCAAGTATTATCCTTGTCGTCGATTATGTTTCGGATGAAATCAAACGCCCTGTTACTAACGGTTATTACAACAGTATCCGCTCTTGCGATTGGGCTATTGTCGTTGAGTTATATCTCCTATTATTCTGCCGAAAAAGTGGCTGAAAACGAGACAGCGGGCGATTTTGCCATTGCCAATGCAGAAGATGCTGCAAGATTTAAAGA
This sequence comes from Neobacillus vireti, assembly GCF_036962465.1. Classification (GTDB taxonomy): domain Bacteria; phylum Bacillota; class Bacilli; order Bacillales; family Cytobacillaceae; genus Neobacillus; species Neobacillus vireti_B. The sequence goes on along the minus strand of NZ_JBALNF010000007.1, from coordinate 162,770 downwards.
GGTGTTATCCGCGAAGAATATTAATTTTGATGAAAAGAGGATTGAAGTACTCCAGGTGTCCGCTAATTTAAAGAATATTTCAAATACTAACCTTGAAGGCATGATGGTGGACCCTAGCGAGATGACCCTTCCGATGATTAGTGAACGGGCTTTGAAAAATATCAATGTGGCTGCAAATGAGACCATTTTTACCGGTTATAATGATTTGCTCCAGAAGTTTATGGGTTTAAAAGATAGCGGCCGGATCGAATTAAAGGGGCAAACGGAAACGATTCCGCTCCGCTACTTAGGATTAAAGAAGGATTTTGTGATTAGCGGATATTTTACAAACGGCGGTCAGCCGGTTGCGATTGTGGACGACTCTGTATTTGAACGATTGAAAAAGGATTTAAATCCTTCTATTCAAAAGAAGACTTCTCTCTTTGTTGGGTTTACGTTGAAGGATGAGAGTCAGCTCAAAAAGGCCAACCTGGTTTATCAAGACTTGTCCTTTGATGAGAATGACCTGTACTCGTCTCGTTTGGGGATTAGTAATACTCAGAAAAAAAATATGGGATTGATTATGTTTATAGTTGGCTTTTTGGGATTAACGTTTCTGATTACATCAGGCTGTATTCTGTATTTTAAACAGATGGGTGAGAGTGAAGAGGAAAAGCCGAATTATACGATCCTGCGAAAGCTTGGTTTCACAGAAGGAGATTTATTGAAGGGAATTCAAGCTAAGCAGCTGTTTAACTTTGGAATTCCGTTAGTGGTTGGACTGCTGCATAGTTATTTTGCCGTCCAATCGGGCTGGTTTCTTTTCGGAACAGAAGTTTGGACCCCGATGATTCTAGTTATGGTCCTCTATACTGGCCTCTACTCCATTTTTGGTATCCTATCCGCACTCTATTACAAAAAAGTCATCAAATCCGCATTATAAAACGAAGTACGGAAATATAAAATAAAGCAGCCGTGTTCCACGGCTGCTTTATTTGGTGCCTGTCACCATTTACAACAATTACAACGTCAAATGTCACTTATTGGTGCCTGTCACCATTTCTTTATCGATTATCTACTTTTTCTGGATAGAGGTCATGGTTCATCAAGCGGTAGTTGGCCATTTCCTCGTATTTGGTGCCAGGTTTTCCATAGTTGCACCATGGGTCAATGGAAATCCCGCCACGCGGTGTAAATTTACCCCAAACTTCAATATAACGCGGGTCGAGCAGTTTAATCAGGTCGTTCATGATGATATTTACACAGTCCTCATGAAAATCTCCATGGTTCCTAAAACTGAAAAGGTATAACTTCAAAGACTTACTTTCAACAATCTTTTTATCCGGAACATATGAAATATACATCGTTGCGAAATCAGGCTGACGTGTCAGCGGACATAAACTAGTAAACTCCGGGCAATTAAATTTGACGAAATAATCACGTTCTGGATGGAGATTGTCCACTGCCTCCAAAACTTCTGGTGCATATTCAAATGAATAGGTAGTTCCTTGATTACCTAATAGTGTTAAATCTTTTAATCCTTCTTCGTGGCTGCGGCCAGACATAAAAAAACCCCCTATAAAAATGTGTCCCCACGCTTTATAAGAGAGTTTCAGCTGAATGATCCATTAAACTAATGGGATAAAAAACAAAAAGCCGCGTCCGATATGGACATGGCTGGAAGTCATGTATCCATAGTTTTTTATAGAGGGTATCAGCTATGAACCTCTCCCGTTCAAGTACGGGTATTCTCATCTCTATATAATAGAGAATGGGCTGAAAAACGTCAAACAGAAAATTTAGGTAAACTTTTTTATCCAAAAAATTCCCCTTCGAAGATGCCTTTGCCTTACTTTAATTTATCATTTAACACATTCTCTTCTAATACTGACAGATCACCATGCACTCTGGTGATATGGTTTGCGCCCCAGGCACATAGAGAATCCAGGATTCCTTCCAAGCTCTGGCCATATTCACTAAGCTCATATTCCACCTTGGGCGGTACTTGATTATATACAATCCGGTTAATAACACCGTCTTCCTCTAATTCTCGTAACTGCTGCGTTAACATCTTTTGGGTAATTTCCGGCATCAGGCGTTTTAATTCACTTGTCCGTTTCTTTCCATGTGTTAAGTGGCAAAGAATGACACATTTCCATTTTCCCCCGATGACCTCTAGGGTCGCCTCAACTGATATATTGTACTTCTGTTTCTTCACCCTTTAGTCCTCCATTTCCATAGGCACCAATAAGTACCTACCGCACTTTTTTGTATCTATATCACTTTAAAGTGCGTACTTTTCCTTTATGTTGCTATATCCCATAATAACATTTGCCGGTTGAAATATCACATTTTGATTCTTTTTTATAGGTTTGCTTTTAGCCAATCATTCATGCAATAAAACCACTTTAGGAGGAGAGATAAAAATGATGTTAGATAAAAAAAGAAGTACATTCGCTTTATTGGCATTAGCTGTAAGTGCCTTTGCCATCGGAACAACAGAGTTTATCAGTGTAGGGCTTCTGCCGCTTATAGCAAAAGATTTACAAATATCAGTTACAACTGCCGGCTTAACTGTTTCTTTATATGCCTTAGGAGTAATGTTTGGGGCTCCTATCCTTACATCGCTTACTTCAAGGATGTCTCGTAAATCCTTGTTACTTTGGATCATGATTGTTTTTATTATCGGCAATGGGCTGGCAGCAAGCGCAACAAACATTGGGATTTTATTGGCGGCCCGAGTGATATCGGCCTTTTCACATGGTGTCTTTATGTCGATCGGTTCTACCATCGCTGCAGATTTGGTCCCGGAGAATCGAAGAGCCAGTGCAATATCAATTATGTTTTCAGGGCTTACGGTGGCAACCGTTACTGGTGTCCCGTTTGGAACTTTTATTGGCCAGCAATTCGGCTGGAGGATGGCGTTCGTTATTATCGTCGCAGTCGGCGTAATTGCCTTCTTTGCCAACAGCATCCTTGTTCCGTCTGATTTACGAAAAGCGGTCCAAACAACGTTCCGTGACCAATTCAGAGTGATAACCAACGGCCGGCTATTGCTGCTATTTATTATTACTGCATTAGGGTATGGCGGAACTTTTGTAGTCTTTACGTACCTATCGCCTATTTTGCAGGATATAACAGGCTTTAAGGAAAGCACTGTTGCTGTGATTTTGCTTGTTTATGGTGTCGCGATTGCCATCGGAAATATGGTTGGCGGCAAGCTGTCTAACCAAAATCCCATTAAGGCGTTGTTTTATATGTTTATCGTCCAGGCCGTTGTCTTATTTATTTTGCTATTTACAGCACCTTTTAAGATTGCAGGATTAATTACGATTTTTTTCATGGGCTTATTGGCTTTTATGAATGTGCCTGGATTACAAGTGTATGTCGTGATGTTAGCAGAGCGGTTTGTACCGACTGCAGTTGATGTTGCATCGGCGATTAATATTGCTGCCTTTAATGCTGGAATTGCCATGGGGTCCTTCTTTGGCGGTGTCATTACCGACTCAATTGGATTAATTCACACCTCTTGGATTGGAGCATTAATGGTCTTAGGAGCGGTCCTTCTTACAAGCTGGAGCCGCAGTCTTGAAAAGAAAGACCTTGAGGGATCGGGTAATAGGGCTTTAGAAGTAATTTAGTGAAGCCAGTAGTTTTTAAATCTATTTTGAAAATAGGATCGGGCTGGAACTGCGCCCCTTCCTCATATAAAAAATTTATTTGGAGGATGAATAGGATGATTAATAACTTACAAGATACCGCTATACTTAACAACGGAGTAAAAATGCCTTGGTTTGGGCTTGGAGTATTTAAAGTAGAAGAAGGACCTGAACTTGTTCATGCAGTTAAATATGCAATTAAAAATGGATACCGCAGTATTGATACGGCTTCTATTTATGAAAACGAAGAAGGAGTTGGGCAGGCAATCCGTGAAGGAATTAAAGAGGCAGGTATTTTAAGAGATGAACTTTTTGTCACATCGAAGGTTTGGAATAGTGACTTAGGATATGATTCAACTCTAGCTGCCTATGAAACAAGTTTAAAGAAATTGGGATTAGACTATTTGGATTTATATTTAATTCACTGGCCAGTTGCCGGAAAATATAAAGATGCATGGAGAGCCTTGGAAACTCTTTATAAAGAAGGCCGAGTAAAGGCAATTGGCGTAAGTAACTTCCATGTTCACCACCTTGAAGATTTAATGAAAGATGCTGAGATTAAGCCAATGATCAATCAGGTGGAATACCATCCACGGTTAACCCAAAAAGAAGTGCAAGCTTTTTGCCAGAAACACGGGATTCAATTAGAGGCCTGGTCACCTTTAATGCAAGGGCAGTTACTAGACCAGCCCGTGATTCAGACAATTGCTGATAAATATAACAAGTCCGTTGCCCAAGTGATCTTGCGATGGGATCTCCAAAACGAAGTTGTCACGATTCCCAAATCAACCAAAGCACATCGAATTGCCGAAAACTCGTCCATATTTGACTTCGAACTAACAAAAGTAGAAATGGAACAAATTGATGGTTTGAACCAAAACCTTCGCGTTGGTCCAGACCCAGACAACTTCGATTTCTAAACAATCCAAAAGGGTTGGTAATGGTGCCTCTTCACCATTACCAACTCTTTCATTGCGTTAACCTACTTAATGGTGCCTGTCACCGATTGTACCTTTACCACAATATTTAACCACTTATTGGTGCCTGTCACCGTTTGCATCCCTTCCACCATGTTTAACTATTTTTCGGTGCCTGTCACCCTTTAGAATATTTTCCCTGGGTTTAGGATGTTTTTGGGGTCGAGGTTGGTTTTGATTGTTTTCATGATGGGGATTAGGTCTCCGTGTTCTTCCTGTAGGAACACTTTTTTACCAAGCCCGATGCCATGTTCTCCGGTACAGGTTCCCCCTTTGGATAAAGCATAGGAAACAATCTGATGATGAACTCCTTCGACTACTTCCAGTTCTTTTTCGCTGTTCGGATCAATCGGCAAGCAGGCATGGTAGTTGCCATCACCGACATGTCCTAAAACAGCCCCCTCTAAGCCAAATTTCTCAATGACGCCCCTCGTCTGCTTTAGAGCCCCAGCGAGTTCCGATAACGGAACGCAGACATCAGTAAACATTAAGACTTTGCCAGGATTTGCGGCCTGTATTGCAAAGGCCGCATGGTGCCTTGCCTCCCATAACCGGGCCCTTCTTAACGAGTCATTTTCAAATTCAAAGGAACCACATTGCTCATCCTTTAAAATCTCTTGCATGACTTCTACGCTATAGGTAACTTCCGGTTCATTGCCGCTAAACTCTAAGAAAAGGGTTGGTTCTTCCCTGAAATCGGTACTCTTAAAATGATTAACTGCTCGAATGGTTTTTTCGTCAACCAGCTCGATTCTCCCAATCGCAAGACCTGCCTTTAAGAGAATGGCAGCCGCATTTCCGGCAGCTTCAATCGAAGGAAACGTGGCTTTCACAGCGGATATGGCCTCTGGAATTCCCCGAAGCTTCAGAGTTAACTCTGTAAAAATACCCAGTGTCCCTTCTGACCCGACAAACAAGCCTGTTAAATTGTAGCCTGCTGATGATTTAAAAGAATGTCCACCTGTTCGAATGATGGATCCATCAGCTAAAACCACTTCTAACCCAAGGACTTGATCACGCATCACCCCGTATTTTACGCTGTTGGTGCCACTAGCATTCGTAGCAGCCATCCCGCCAATCGATGCATCTGCCCCTGGATCTGTCGGAAAAAACAGTCCATGTTTTTTCAAGGCTTGATTGAGCTGATTTTTAGTCACCCCTGGCTGGACAGTGACCTGAAAGTCATCTGGCCGGATCGATACGATTTGATTCATGAGACTGAAATTAAGACTGATGCCCCCATGAACCGGAATAATTTGCCCTTCCAAGCTTGTCCCCGCCCCGTAAGGGACAAGGGGAATAGCATGTTCACCTGCGAATTGAACAATCCGGCTTACTTCCTCTTTTGACTTAGGAAACACGACGGCATCCGGGCTGAATGGCGGATGGTATGCCTCCCCTTTACTATGCTGTTCTAAAAGGGTTTCATTAATTGAAACCCTCTCACTATCCCCGATAATCGCTAACAATTCATCATATAGATTCATTCTGGTCTCCCCCATCACATTAACTCTAGTAATCTATCTTAATCACCATTTTAATCCTCGGGAAAATTAATTTATAGGTAATATTTAAAATTTTCACTCACTTATATGAAATCAGCAGCTATTCAAACAATAAATTTCAGAGAAAAAGTCTTCCTTAATCAACGGCAGGGTTAGCCCAATCTTCAGCAGCTCATCCCCATAAAAAAACCTATTCTCGTTATTTATTTTGTATTTAAGTTGTGGATTCAGCCCCCGTAATCTCAATCGTAAAAAAGGTGGATTTGGCATTGCCAACGTTTTATAATAAAATACCACTGCTTGCTTTTGATCGTTCCCTACATACATCCAAGCAGTATCCATCCCCTCAAAGGGGCTCCACAGCCGATACAAATCACCAAAAAGGACAACATTTTTTATTTGATGATACAGTGCGATTTCCTTCCTGACTAACTGTCGATCTTCTTTACTTAGGTTATCAACATTTAATTCAAACCCAAGATTGGCGGCCATCGCGACATGACATCTCATCTGCAATGGTGTCACCCTGCCGACCTGATGATTCGGGACATCTGAAACATGGGCCCCCATGGTGAGGGCTGGATAAACCAGACTTGTTCCATATTGTATTTTTAATCTTTCAACGGCATCCGTATCATCACTCGTCCAGGTCTGCGGCATGTAATAAAGCATCCCTAAGTCAAAACGGCCGCCCCCTCCCGAACAGCTCTCAAACAAAATCTCTGGAAATCGTGCCGTCAATACCTCTACTATCCGATATAGCCCGAGCATATAGCGATGAGCCGTCTCCTTCTGTCTTTCCGGGGGCAGTGCAGCTGACCCCACTTCTGTCATATTTCGGTTCATATCCCATTTCACATAGGAAATCGGAGCACTTTGAAAAAGAGTCGTGAGCGTATCAATCAGCCATTCACATACATCATTTCGGCTTAAATCTAGAACAAGCTGGTTTCTTGAAAGGGTTCGATTCCTTCCCGGTACATGAAGACACCAGTCCGGATGCCTGCGGTACAAATCACTGTCCGGTGAAACCATTTCCGGCTCAACCCACAAACCGAATTGCATCCCCTTACCATTGAGATAACGTGCTAATCCGTTTAATCCGTTGGGCAGTTTTTGCCGATTAACCTCCCAATCTCCGAGCGAACTCTTGGCATTATTACGTTGGCCAAACCAGCCATCGTCCAAAACAAACAGCTCAATGCCCAGTTCCTTTGCAGCATCAGCAAGCTCCTTTAACTTTTTTTCAGTGAAATGAAAGTAGGTAGCCTCCCAATTATTAATAAGAATAGGCCGTGTCCTGTCCCGAAAAACACCACGGCAAATCCTGCTCCGAATCATTTTATGAAAGGTCCTTGACATTCCGCCCAATCCTTCTGAGGAATAGACCATCAGAGCCTCCGGTGTTTGAAAAATATCACCCGGCTTTAACAGCCATGAAAAATTAAATGGATTAATTCCCATATTGATCCGGGTTATCTCAAAAGGGTCTACCTCAATGGCCGCCCTGAAATTTCCGCTGTAAACCAGACTAAACCCGTAAACATTCCCATACTCCTCGGTTGCATCCTTTGATAGTAAAGCTAAAAAGGGATTATGCTGATGACTGCTCGCACCCCTTGTGGAAGAAATCGATTGAACACCGTGGGTCAGCGGCCGGCGTTCTATCTGCCGTTCTCTTGCCCATGTTCCCTGAAGATGAAGCCAGTCCCAATTGGAGTCATGGAAATCAACAGACAGGCTCATGCTTTTTTCTATTTTCACCTCATGGCTGCCTAAGTTTTCAAACGAGACCGACCTCGTTATCACCTCAAAATCACGGTAAATCGTATAACTCAAATTCAGCCCAACACCAAGCATGGAATCTACCAATGTTATCACCAGTGTATCCGCCTCATCATCATTTTCCACATAGGCGCCCGGCAACCCATTCAAGCGAGACTTTCCTTTAAAAATTTCATATGAATCATATACAAATTCAGTAACCGTTGACCCGTCAGGAGCTTGAAGCTGGTAGGCCGGCATTCGGAAGTCACCATTTCCGAAGGCAGGATATTCCTGAGGCAGGGTATCAAGGGAAAAACGTGGGTCATCCGGTTCTGTCATCGGCGAAAAAGTTCTTCCTTTAAATGGAAGGATTGCTGAGGGCTGAAGCATTTGAACCAGACTCCCCCAATATACATGCGCTAAATATTTTCCATGGACAAGTTGAATCATGTAACTGATTCTGCCATTATACAAATGAAATAGCTGCTCATCTTCATTCCATTCAATCGGCATCAGACCCACTCCTAAAAGGACATTTATTTCACTATATTCACGGGTAGAGTGGAAAATGGTGTCAATGAATACATAAAAGTGAAATTTTTTGCAAATAATAGATATAGATAAATTTTAGAATCGATATAGGAAGTGTAGCGATGGATTACTTAAATCATCTAATTGAACACTTTGGCTATTTGGGGATTATATTTGCGTTGATTGGTGGAATTATTGGTCTGCCCATTCCCGATGAGGTTCTTCTTACTTATGTTGGCTATAATATTTTCGAGGGTAAATTAGCGTATCTTCCTTCACTCCTCTGTGCCTATTTTGGGGCGAGCACCGGCATTACGCTTAGCTTTATATTAGGGATTGTGTTAGGAGCACCATTTTTACATAAGTTTGGTCCAAAGCTCCATATCAGTGAGGCAAAAATTGAGCGGACGAAGAGATTATTCAATAAATTTGGCCCAATCCTTCTTGTGATAGGTTTTTTCATTCCAGGAGTTCGGCATATTACTGCCTATCTCGCAGGAATTAACCATTTCTCTTATAAAAAGTTTGCCTTGTATGCTTATCTAGGTGCACTGCTATGGTGCTTTGCCTTTATTTCTCTAGGCAGAATACTTGGTGAAAATTGGGTATATGTAGGAACCTATTTTTCTAGATATAGTATCTATATAATTGTTCTTTTCCTAGTTGGAATCCTCCTGTCCTATTCCTATCTGAAGAAAAGAAAAGTAATGAAGTTAGAAAAAGATGCCCTCAACTAGAGAGCATCTTTTTTTTATCACCAGCCTCGGCTTGCTCCCCCGCCGCCAGAGGAACCGCCACCGCCGCCTCGGGGTCCGCCGCCGCCTCTTCCGCCTCCACGGGATAAAATGGAGAGGAGTAAATAGGTAAGGGTGCCTCCGAAAAATTTAAAGTCAAGGAACACGACGACCAGAACAATGATGACGATCAGCCAGGATGGGATTCCAACCCCTTCATCCTTTGGTACCGTTTTTTGTTCTGTACTGCCGTTATATTCCGCAAGAACCTCTTTGGCGAGTGCTCGATAAGTTTCCGTTACGGCCTGGTTCGGCTGGTTATTTTTTAAAAAAGGAATCGCATATTGATCTATGATTCGGCCCGCTTTCGCATCGGGAATTCTTCCTTCAAGGCCGTAGCCGACCTCGATCCGAATTTTGTGTTCCTTCATTGATAAAACAAGCAGAACCCCATTGTCCTCTTTTTCACTGCCGATTCCATATTGACGAAATGCCTCATTCGCATATTCTTCAATGGTTTTATCGCCAATGGTTTCAACAGTCAACACAGCGACCTGTGCGGTTGTCTGATCTTCGATGTTTCTGCCTATGTTGATTAATTCTGCTTTTTCTGTTTCATTTAGGACATGAGCAAAATCTTGTACATAAATATCTCCGACGGGAGCAGGTATTTGGACATCCTCAGCAAGTGCACGGGCTGTACACAGAAATAACGTGGTAAAAACCAATAAGAAGCTGAAGATCCGTTTTGCTTTCATTACCCATTTCCTCCAAAATCAACTTTTGGGGCTTCTTGGGCTTGAGGGGCTGCTTTAAAATATTCTTTTTGATCAAACCCGCCGATTCCTGCAATTATTGAACCTGGGAATCTTTTTACCTTTTTGTTAAATTCAGCAACTTGCTCATTATAATCCTTACGCGCGACTGCTATTCTGTTTTCAGTTCCCGCCAGTTCATCCATTAGCTGGGTAAATTGCTGGTCCGCTTTAAGGTTTGGATAATTTTCTACGACAACAAGCAAGCGGCTTAATGCACCGGATAATTGATCGTTAGCGGTTGCTTCTTCCTCGGGGGTTTTTGCTCCAGCAAGCTTTGCACGTGCATCTGAAATCGAGGCAATGACTTCTTTTTCATGTGCGGCATAGCCTTTTACGGTATTGACTAAGTTCGGTATTAAATCGAGCCTTCTCTGGAGTTGATTGTCGATTTGAGCATGTGACTGATTTACGTCTTCTTCTAGATTGACAAAGCTGTTATAGCTGGACATTAACATGAGGCCAAAGATAACAATGACAGCGACCACAATTCCTAATCCTAACCAACCTTTTTTCAATCTAATCACGTCCTTTCTCACTTATAGTATATATCACTTAGTAAATAAGTTCCCTTTTTAGCCATTTAAAAACTTACCTATAAATCCCATTTAACTAACCGTTTGATTAGTTTTTTATTTTGGCTAAATAATGTTGATTTATCAACGTTATCCAAGATTTAATTAAACGTTTGATTAGTTTTGCTTCTAAATTAATTAAACGTTTGATTAATTTTTTTCATTCGCCAACCCGTTGAATTAAGGATTTGTTAAGTTCTTTATGGCATAATAAATTCAACGGTAACCCTTGTTACAATAGCTTTACTCCAACTAATAAATCATTTGTTTAATTTTTTGTGAATATGGTATCTTATAAAATCAATCATAATAATGAAACCTTTAGTGGACATAGCCGTATATATAGGTATCTATACGTAGTTTGTACCTATAATAAAACTCTAATAGATGGGGAGATATAAATTGGGATTATACATTTTACAAATTGGACAGTATGCTTTTGAAATTTATTATTGGCTTATCTTAATATCAATTTTTGGCTCCTGGTTTCCACAATTTCAATCCACAAAGATTGGGATGTGGATCTCAAAGCTCGTCGAACCATACTTAGGCTTCTTTAGACGGTTCATCCCTCCACTTGGGCCTATTGATATTTCACCGATTGTCGCTATATTCGTTTTTAGATATATAACAGGATTTGCTCTAGAAGGGCTGCGCCAGTCATTGAATGTAATTGGGGTGTAAGTATGTTCACCCATCTAAAAAACCTGAAGAGGGGAAACACTTTATAAAAAAGTGCACCTTCTTCAGATTTTTCAATTTTAATACTTTACTTTTCCGCCATCATGCCCAACTAAACGTTTAATTTAGTTTTCTTTCCTAAACAGTTCAATCGTATATTGTTGGTCATTTTCGCCGTTCTTCGTATAGGCTCTTTCTATATATTGAAGCTTTGTCCCTGTCATGAACATCACCGTTGAACTTCTCGTTCCATAGTGCTCACTTTCAATGAACAACGGCGAAAGCAGCCGTTCCCATTCCAATGTCACACCTGTACTTGGAAGAGCCTCATCCGGAGCGGGATCCGCATTTTGCAGAAGGACAAACAACGCTTCTTGCATCCCATCGTTTTTTTCACTTATTATTCGTGCCAAACCTTCCTTCCCTTTTTCCACCTTCGGCCAGCTGCTATTTAATAAGTGGTTACTCACTCCATATATACCTGGAGTGAGTTTTTCCAGCTTTCCGCCGACATTAGAGTAATAATATAAATCGTGCCCATCCCCTGCCAATAAGTTATAGCCGGGATACAAGTGATTATGTGCGGCAAGATGCTGCATATATTCTTCTACATTCCCTTTATATTTCAAGGCATCAGCCACCAATTCGCCACGTGAACGTTTTCCCTCCGTTACTTCCTTTGGGTTTCGGTAATTGGTCAATGCCGCAAAGCGCCCACTAGTCGTCACACCCATCCAAGTGCCCATTTTTTCTAAGTCCTTTCCTGCCAGAATTTCAGGATAATCCTCCCAAAAGTGCGCAGGAGCGGTTGGCCGTCGATAAAATTCATCACGATTTGCCGCAACAATGAGAGGATACTCCTCATGAACACGATAGGCAAACAGAATCAAACACACAAAGATCACAACCTTTATATAAAATACACTAATCCTAAATAGTCTTCCCATTTTAATCATTCGTCACATTCCCAACAAAAACCTTTAACAAGTCCCACGGAGTAAAATTGGTGCCTGTCACCATTATTAACTCCTTCGGCTTAATGGTGACAGGCACCAATTGGGAATGCACCGAATTATTTTTGGGGATTTTGCGGAAAATAATCTTGTTTGAAGGATGATAGGAGGGTTTATTATGTCTGAATTAGAGCCGCTTGAGTATGATACGGGTACGGCGATTCGCGATTATGACATTATTCAAATTACGCAAAATGAGATTGGGTATGAGGTTTTGCTGGATGTGAATTTAGACAGCGGCTACTCTTTAGCAAGAACAAAATTAGAAATCACTCATGAGGATTTACAAGGCTATGAAACCACTGAAGTAGAAGAAGGTATTAAATATGCGTTGGGTTTTTTCTCATAGAGAGAAATTTCTTTAACGCAGAAAAATCCCTGCCCCTTTCTCTAGAAGAGCAAGGCAGGGATATTTCCTTTATATGACGAGACGAATTTGGTTTCCTGCTGGGTCACTTGTTACATAAAAGCTTCCTTCATTCTTTAAAGGAGCCCCCAATTGCTCTAGCTGTTTCAGGACTTTTCCCCTTGCTTCCTGAGTTGGGAAGACAATCGAATACCAACTTAAACCAACGCTATTTTTCGGCGGCGTTGGAGCCCCTGTTCCCTGCCACGTGTTGATAGCAACATGATGGTGATACCGGCCGGAAGAAAGAAATACTGCTTGCGGGTAGTAACTTACAACCTCTAAGCCAATTCCCTTAGTATAGAATTCTTTTGCTTTTTCTAAATCACCTACATGCAAATGTATATGCCCCATGATTGTCCCTGATGGAAGGCCTTTCCATTCAGTATCACTCTCCGCTAGAATTCCTTCTGCATCCAACTGTTCAGTGGCCATATCAACTAAACCATTTTTCCAAGCCCATTCAGAAGAAGGGCGGTCCCGATAAACCTCAATCCCATTCCCATCAGGGTCATTCAAATATAATGCCTCACTTACATAATGATCAGCAGCACCAAGCGGATAACCTGTTAAAATTAAGTGCCGCAAAAAGTCCCCTAAGTCGGCACGCGATGGCAGTAAGATAGCAAAATGATACAAGCCTGACATGCGCTCTTGTTTTGGAATGACATCTGCTGGTTCTTCCAAGGTTAACAGCGGGGTTTGGCCATCTGCAGTCAGAACTGCTTTCCGTTCACTTTGTTCCAATAGTTGAAGACCAATAATATTTTGATAAAACGTAATAGAATAAGCTAGATTTTTTACTTTTATCGTAACCTCACCAACATAAATGTTTGGTTCTTGATGAAACTGATCCATATTTATCCCTTCCTTTTCATTTAAATACAAAACATTAGCAATCCTTCTATGCCTAATAGGGTTTAATTCGATTACACTTATTATTCATTTGAACATCTTAAGTGTAACTTATAATTATCTTGAATTCAAGTATTATGAATTAAATATACTTTTGACCATTTATTAAAACTAACACAGTCTTAACACTCTCTTTACACTAGGTTTAGAAAAAATCCATCATTCACTAATACAATAAAGGTAACAAATTTTTGGAGGGATTGGATGAAGGTTACTGTGGCTGGAGCAGGTTATGTAGGATTGGTTACTAGTGCTTGTCTAGCGGAGCTTGGACATGTGGTGACATGCGTTGATGTTCAAAAAGAGAAAATTGATGGGCTTCAGTGCGGACGTTCTCCCATCTTAGAGCCTGGTTTAGAAACTTTATTAGAAAAGAACTTACATAACAAGCAGCTAACATTTACAATAAACCCGGAAGATGCATACTCAAATGCTGAACTTATTTTCATTGCTGTTGGTATACCAGAAAAACACGATGGTTCAGCAGATTTAAAGTACATTCACGTGGTTGCCCATACGATCGCTCATTATATTCAACAGGACGTGATTATTTGCACTAAAAGTACTGTTCCAGTCGGTACGAACGAACTCATCCAAGAAATCATTGACAGCAGGAAACCTCCTAACCTTCGAGCAGAAGTAGTTGCCAATCCTGAATTTCTTCGTGAAGGTACAGCGATTATTGACTTTTTTCATGGAGACCGTATTGTAATCGGAACCAGCGACCCTAGAGCGGCAGCGATTATGGAGCAGTTTTACCAGCCGCTGCAAATCCCTATTTACAAAACAGACATCCGAAGTGCCGAAATTATTAAATATGCTTTCAATGCCTTTTTAGCAGCCAAAATGCGTTTTATGAATGAAATGGCAGGCTTTTGTATTAAAGCCGGGGCTAATCTAGAGGAAGTAGCATATGGAATCGGGCTGGACAAAGAGATAGGCCCTCACTTTCTCAATGCCTGGAAACCTGACATTACTAAGTAACCTGTTGGAGGGGACTGTCCATGATGAAGATAATCGATGCTGTTTATGGATTTGAATGCCGCTTATTACAACGAGTGAATCGTCATTATGATAAAAAGCTGTTAAATTTATTCTTTCGAATCCTTACGCAGTTTGGAGGAGCAGACATCACTATCGCCGCTGTCTTCCTTCTTATGGTAATCTCTTCAGGTGAACCTAGGTTAACCGCGATTAGCAGCGCTCTTGCATTATCGGCAAGCCATATCCCTGTCCATGTCCTGAAACAGCTTTTCCCACGAAAAAGACCTTATTTGATGATAGAGAGTACAAAGTTTCCAGCTAATCCCCTGCAGGACCATTCTTTCCCTTCAGGGCATACAACGGCCATTTTTTCGGTTGTAACCCCCTATATTTTATCCATCCCACAACTTGCATTCGTTCTAATTCCTTTAGGAATGTGTGTGGGGATATCCAGGATTTATTTAGGACTTCACTATCCTTCGGATATCCTTGCCGGTGGTGTACTTGGTACCATTACTGGGATTTTGTGCTTTTGTTTGTTATGTTTGTAGGATAAGTTGTTAGGAGGGATGACATGAGAATTGCCATTTTTACTGATACTTATTATCCTGACATTAACGGTGTTGCCCGAACGCTGAAAAGGCTGACTGACTTCCTTGAGAGCCAAAATATTACGTTTAAACTTTTTGTACCGGCCCCTTCAACAAAGGAGCTTGATTCTGGCCATATCCATCGCTCTAAGAGCCTTTCATTTTTCATGTATCCTGAATGCCGATTAGCCCTTCCAAACCTTTATCAAATGAAATCAGAGCTAAAGAACTTCTCACCCGATTTAATTCATGTAGCAACCCCGTTTAACATCGGTCTTTGTGGAGTTTATTTTTCAAAAAGTCTTAATATCCCGCTTGTTGGATCCTATCATACCAATTTTGATCATTATTTGCAGTATTATAACCTTCCATTTCTATCCAAACTGCATTGGAATTACATGCACTGGTTCTATCAAACCTGCAGAAAGATCTTTGTCCCCTCTCCAACAACATTCCAACTATTAAAACAGCATAAGTTTACTAATCTTGAGCTTTGGCCGAGAGGTGTGGATTGCCAGCTGTTTCATCCTTATTATGATAAGAGGCCAATTAAAAATCGTTATTGCCTTCCAGATTCCTATGTTCTGACATACGCTGGCCGATTAGCTCCCGAGAAGGATTTACACACCCTCTTCGCTGCCGCAAAATCTATTCCATCAGACATAAATCAACATATTCACTGGCTGATTATTGGTGACGGTCCGTTGCGGCAAGAACTTGAAACCCAAGCACCAGAAAATATGACGTTTACTGGATATTTAGATGGAAAGCATTTGGCTGAGGCATATGCCGCTTCTGACTTATTTGTTTTCCCTTCATCTTCCGAAACCTTTGGGAATGTGGTGTTAGAATCACTGGCAAGCGGAACACCTGTGATAGGGGCAAAAGCGGGTGGAGTACAGAATATAATTAAGACAGGTGTAAATGGGCTCTTGTGTAAACCTGGAAATGCCAATGAGTTTTCCGAGGCTATTTTGCAACTGTTAACAAATGGAAAATTACGCCAACAAATGGGGAGATCAGGCAGAAACTATGCTCAGACCCAGAGCTGGGACCGTATATTCAAAAACCTTATCTGCCAGTACACCGATGTAATTCAAGAGTGTGAACTGCAAAAGTATGCTTAACTAAGTGCAAACATTAAAAATGGTGACAGGCACCTATGGGACTTTGCGGTGCCTGTCACTGTTTTTAGGCTTCTACTATTTCTGGCTGGGTGTAGGTCTCCTCGTCGAATTCTCCTGTTGCTTTGCTTGTGAGAACACCTGCTGTCATCGCCCCACTGACGTTTAACGCTGTCCGTCCCATGTCAATCAGAGGCTCAACTGAAATGAGGAGACCGACGATTGCTATAGGAAGGTTCATGACAGATAAGACAATTAAGGCAGCAAATGTGGCACCGCCGCCAACGCCGGCCACGCCAAATGAGCTAATGGCAACAACCAGAATAAGTGTCACTATAAAAGACAGGCTTGTAGGATCAATCCCTGCACTTGGCGCCACCATCACTGCTAACATGGCTGGATAAATCCCCGCACAGCCATTCTGGCCAATCGTTAGACCAAATGATCCGGCGAAATTGGCAATTCCTTCTGAAACTCCAAGGTCCTTGGTTTGTGTTTTAATCGTCATTGGCAACGTTCCTGCACTTGTTCGGGAAGTGAAGGCAAAGGTTAAGGTCGGGAGGCCCTTCTTCACATATCTGAATGGATTTAATTTCGCCAAAGATAAGAAGAGTAAATGCACAACAAACATGATAATCAGTGCGACATAGGAGGCAATGACAAACTTCCCTAGTTTTGCGATTGCCTCATAATCACTTGTTGCCGTCACCTTTGTAATAATGGCTAGAATTCCATAAGGTGTCAGGCGCAAGATGATGGTGACAACTCTCATGATAACCGAATAGAGGGTGTCAATAATTTTCGCAAAAAACTCTGCAGGTCCTGGGTCCTTCCTTTTAACCCCAAGGTAGGCTATCCCAATAAAAGCGGCAAAGATCACAACTGCAATCGTAGAGGTAGCCCTCGCACCTGTTAAATCTTGAAATGGATTACTTGGAACTAATTCGATGATTTGCTGCGGCAGGGTCATATTTTCAATTCCTGCGGCCCTTTCCGCTAATTGATCATTACGTGCCTTTTCAGCATCTCCTTGAGTAAGCTGAACGCCATCTAGGCCAAAGCCTAATGCCGAGCCAATCCCAATTGCTGCAGCAATTGCGGTTGTACCGAGCAAGATTCCAATAACCAGAAAACTGATTTTGCCAATATTCTTCGTCAATTTAAGTTTTGTGAACGCCCCGACAATGGAAATAAAGACAAGCGGCATTACAACCATTTGGAGTAGTTTTATATATCCGATCCCCACAATGTTAAACCAATCAATGGATTTGCTGGTTACTTCATGTGTGGTCCCATAAATCAAATGAATAAGATAACCAAAAATAATTCCTAAGCCCAAAGCTGTAAAGACTCGTTTTGAAAATGACACATGCTTTTTCTGCATCTTAAATAACACAAACATAAGCAAAAGTAATACAGCGACATTTACAATGATCAGAACCGTATTCATCGTATTCCTCCCCCTGTTTCCTTATAGAAAATTCTAACTCTCCTATCAGTCAACTCGGAATTACATTCATCTGAACCAATTGCTGTTGCCATACATCAAACGTTTGATAGTAAATAAATATGCCAAGTTAGTCATTATATGCCACAACCTTACCTTGTAAATATCGAAAAAGGTGACAGGCACCGCTCGTGGACATTGTCCACGGGCGGTGCCTGTCACCATTATGACTATTTTCAACTTGTTAGTGGGAGTTTGATTTCGACTTTGGTTCCTTTGTTTAGTTTGCTTGTATAAGTGATACTTCCGTTGTGTTGTTTTAGGATTTTGTGGCAGATCATAACACCAAGGCCTGTCCCTTTTTCTTTTAAGCTGTAAAACGGCTCTCCTAAACGTGGAAGCAGTTCCTCAGGTATGCCCAATCCATGGTCCTGAACCGATATCATACACTCATTCGCTTCATTTTTTCTCACTCCAATGTGGATATCACCTCCAACAGGCATGGCTTCTATGGCATTCTTTAAGACATTTAAGAAAACCTGTTTTAATTGATTCTTTTCCCCTTTAATCAGAAAGGGACCTTCATCAAGCTTTAAGTCAAACTGAATATTGTTCATATTCGCCTGGGGGGATAGTAACTCAACCGTATTTATAAGTAACTCCCCTACATTTACTTGGTCCAACTGCACAGCTTGCGGTTTTCCTAGGGAGAGAAGTTCACTTGTGATCGACTCAATCCGCTCCAGTTCACTTAGAAGTAAGTCATTATATACGACCGAACTATTTTCAGCTTTATACAATTGAACAAAGCCTTTGATTGTGGTCAATGGATTCCGGATTTCATGAGCGACGCCTGCAGCCAGCTCTCCGACAATCGACAGCTTTTCCGACTGCAACAGAATTTCCTCAGATTTTTTCCGTTCCGATATATCCCTGCTGATGATGACAATATTTTCAACTGTATCTCCTTCACCCTTAACAGGCATACACTTAGACTCAAATTCAATCCAGTGCCCATCTTTATGCATTAATCTAATTTCCATCGATTGGGACTCATTATATTCGAACATTCTTTTGATCGAATCTAAAAACATCGGTTTATCATCAGGATGAAGTAACCTGAAACATCTATGTTTCTCTAATTCAGAGCACGGAAAGCCTAAAACATGTTCATGGGAAGGAGAAAGGTAACTAATCGCGTGTTCCTTATCCATTAACAATATTAGGTCTGACGTGTTTTCGGCAATCAATCGGTATTTTAACTCATTTGCTTCCACTAGCTTGTACATGTTTGACAAACCTCGATTTAACCGGATCAGCTTCTCATGGGATTCTATCAGTAATACCCCGAAGATCACACCCAGCATCACAAACAATAAATATTGCAAATGAAATATGGGTTTATCTCTAAAGACGTGAAAAATGATGGGCACTATGATGATATAAATGGCCACATAAGCTGTAAAAAAAATAACACTTCTTTTCACATGAGAAAGTCGCTTTGTTACAAAATGAAAGATAGTTAAAATAAGAATAATAGCCGTCCACCCAACAATAACAGTTGTCCATTGGCCACTTTCAAGTAATCTTGCCACCAATGCAAAAATACCCGTAATGATTCCAGGCAAGGGACCGAAGTAGACAAATGCCAAAATGACCGGGGCATAGCGAATATCATATGAATAGCCTTGCTGTTGAAAGGATAACTTGATCAAGACAACCGAAACAATTCCCCCGTAGACCCCCACCCAATATCGGAAATTTTTGATGGGTTTATGATGAATGAATGAACTGATTACCAACGGTGTACTTACCAATAGAGAAAAAATCGAGAGATTAATAATATAGTCTAAAAGAACCATCGAACTCCACCCAAACTTTTTCAATTTTCAATATCTCTCTAATCTTAAAACAGAGTTAATCCTATTGCTATACGAAAACGACACATCTTAAAACTTTTATCGTTATTATTGAGATGTTATGTTATATCATAAAGCTTACATTTCTCGTAAAACCTTGTTTTACCTATCTCCAATAATCTCGCCGCTTCCTGCTTATTCCCATTGGTCATAGTCAGCGCATGCAAAATTGCTTCTTTTTCCACTTGAGCCAGCCTTTCCTTTAACGGAAGCATTTTTTCAGCAGTTTTTCCTTTACACACGGGACTAATCATCTGGGTAGAACTCTGCCATTCTAGTTCTCGTAAATACAAAGGAAGATGGAACACTTCAATTGTTTGTCCATCAAGGACATTTATAGCTCGTTCCAAAACATTTTCAAGTTCACGAATGTTCCCAGGCCATGAGTGCTCCATCAGCCGCTGTTCCACTTCTTTAGAAATATCAATTCCTGTTCGAAAAAATCTCCGTTCCAGTTTTTTCAACAAACTTACCGATATCAACTTAATATCCTCTTTCCTTTTATTCAATGGGGGGATTTCAATTTTTATAACATTCAAGCGGTAATATAAGTCACGGCGAAATTTCCCTTCCTCCACCATTTTTTCAAGATCACGGTGTGTAGCGGCAATGATCCTGACATCGACGGGTATTGATTTTTGTCCGCCAACCCGCTGGACTTCTTTTTCCTGTAGAACTCTTAACAGTTTACTTTGCATCGACAGCGGCATATCCCCGATTTCATCGAGAAAAAGGGTTCCGTTATGAGCAAGTTCAAATTGTCCTTTTTTCCCACCCTTTTTCGCTCCCGTAAATGCGCCATCCTCATACCCGAATAGTTCTGATTCCAAGAGATGTTCAGGTATAGAAGCACAGTTGATTGCTACAAACGGAAGCGAAGAACGGAGGCTGTGGTTGTGGATGGCATGGGCAAACAATTCCTTTCCTGTGCCCGATTCCCCTATTAAAAGAACAGAGGAGTTGCTGACAGAAATTCGCTCCGCCAATTTTTTCGCCGCAAGAAAGGACTGACTGCTGCCAATTAAATCGTGAAAATAGTATTTACTCTTTAACTCTTTGTCTATTTTTGTTTTATAATATTTTAATTCTTCCACTAAATGCTGAATCTTTGTTTTATACATCCGCCATTCTTCTGGACTGCGAAACATAACGGTTCCAAGTGCCCCTACAAGTTTCCCATCGACAATCAGAGGGTACCGGTTTGCGATCATTTCACTGCCATTAATGGGATGCAGGGCGGCCAGCTCTTTTTTGCCTGTTTTTGCGACAATGTGCATCCTTGTGTTTTCAATCACATCCTGAACAGGGCGGTTGATCGCCTCTTTAACCGTTGTTCCCAAAAACTCACAGTAGGCCTTGTTTATATAGAGAATTATGCCTTCTCGGTCGGTCACGACGATTCTTTCCGCTAATAGATTGATAATTTGTTCATGCCAATCAGCTGGAATCGCTTCCATTTTACTGTTCATAGATTCACACCTTTCCAATGATGGATATACTTATTATAACAAAGGATGATTGATGTTAACTAGATTAGAAGTTTTTCCCATACAAGAAAGAATCCTATCCGTTATCGAATAGGATTCAACATAATTATTGTGCGGTGTAGCCACCATCTAAAATCACGGCCTGGCCGGTAATTCCTCTTCCTTTATCACTTGCTAAAAACACAGCATAATCGGCAATTTCTGTTACAGATAAAAGTCTTTTTTGTGGAACAAGCGGTAAAAGCACTTCATCGATTACACTTTCCAAGCTGACATTTCTTGTTGAAGCGAGGTCTGCTAATTGATTTCGAACGAGCGGTGTATCCACATATCCCGGGCAAAGGGCATTGACCGTTATTCCGCTCTCTGCACCTTCTAACGCTGCAACCTTTGTTAATCCAATGACGCCATGCTTCGCACTATTATAGGCGGCCTTTCCAGCAAAGCCAATCACTCCATTGATAGACGCCATATTAATGACTCGTCCAAAGCCCTGTTCCTTCATAATAGGGAAGACGTTTTTAATACCAATAAATGGTGCCGTTAACATAATTTTAACCAAGAGTTCAAACTTTTCCGTTGGGAACTCCTCAATTGGTGAAACATACTGCATGCCGGCATTATTAACTAAAATATCAAGACGTCCAAAAGTTTTATAGGCATGTTGGATACTATTCTTAAAAGCTTCCTCGTTTGTAACATCACATGGAGCAGCAATGGCTTCAAATCCCTGAGCCCTTAATTCTGCTGCTTCCTGCTCACTTTTTTCAGCATTTAAATCGGAAATGACCACTTTTGCTCCTTCATGGGCAAAGGTCTTGGCAATACTTAAGCCAATGCCGCTCGCTGACCCTGTAATAAATGCTGTTTTTCCTTCTAGTAACTTGCTCATTTATGCGAGCCTCCTAATTGTCTAGTAATCTTTATTTCTTAGATAATTCCAAAGATGGTATAAAGTGCAATCACAAAGAATACCGCTAATGTCTTAATCACCGTTACGGCAAAAATATCTTTATAAGATTGTTTGTGTGTTAAGCCTGTTACAGCAAGCAGCGTAATAACTGCACCGTTGTGCGGCAATGTATCCATACCGCCTGATGCCATTGCGACCACGCGGTGCATGACTTCCGGTGGAATATTGGCTGCGGCAATCGCCTGATTATACTTATCGGCCATCGCTCCTAAAGCAATCCCCATTCCTCCGGAGGCTGAACCTGTCATCCCGGCAAGTGTACTGGTTGTGACTGCTCCGTTTACAAGTGGATTCGTGAATGTACCGGAAATACCATCACTAATTTTTGCAAAACCAGGCAGTGCGGCAATAATTCCACCGAAACCATACTCAGCACCTGTGTTCATTGTAGCCAGAAGGGATCCGCCAATTGCTGTGTTAAGCCCTTCTTTAAAGTTTTTCGTAACTCGTTTCCAATCATAAAAAAGCGAAGAAATAATACCGACAACTAATGCCATAATAATGGCCCAAATCGCTGCCATTGCCGTAACATCGACCGTGTAGGCCTTCAAGCCAATCGCTGAAAAATCAAAACCGTTTGGATACCACTTTGGAATATACGTTATAAATAATTTATTCGTCACTCCCACAAGAATGAGTGGAACAAATGCTAAAATTTGTTTTAAAACGGATTGTTGAGAGGTTAAATCCGGAGCGGCTACTTCATTTGCCTCTAATTTTTCAGCAGCAGCTGCGTTTTCAGCACCAAAGCCGTAATAACCCTCGCCCGCCTTTTCTGCCTTTCTTCTCCTTGATTCAAGATATACAAGACCTAGAACTAAGACAAAAATAGCTCCAATGATTCCAAGCGTCGGTGCCGCATAAATATCTGTTTTAAAAAAGTTAATTGGGATGACGTTTTGTATTTGCGGTGTTCCTGGTAATGCGTCCATGGTGAAGGTAAAGGCACCAAGAGCAATTGTCCCTGGAATAAGCCTTTTAGGAATATTCGCTTGTCTAAACATTTGGGCTGCAAATGGGTAAATAGCAAAAACAGCTACGAATAAACTTACACCGCTATACGTTAAAATAGCTCCTAGTAAAACAATCGACAGCATCGCACGTTTTGCTCCAAGTAAACGGACAATCGTTTTAGCGATGGATTCTGCAATCCCTGACATTTCAACTACTTTTCCAAAAATCGCCCCTAATAGGAAAACGGCAAAATAGGATTTAATGAATCCAACCATTTTCTCCATGAATACCCCGGAAAAGAACGGTAAAACATGGCTTGGATCAATTAGTAATACAGCAAGAAGTGCACAGATTGGCGCGAATAAAATAACAGAAAACCCACGGTAGGCTACAAAAATCAAAAGCCCAAGCGCCAGTAAAATAACAAATAATTCCATGTAAATCCCCCTAAATTGTTTTTGTAAGCCTCCTCGTTTACCTCCCCGAAAGGTAAGCGTTTCCATTTGAAACTTACATCTATTTATTTGCAAGAATTATGCCAATTTATAGATATATTTATGAGCTTATTTGATCTGGATTGATTCCGTAATTCCGGAAAAGCAATTGAAAGCGTTTCCGGATTTACGGAATTTTCCGTTTTTGCGGAAATACTGTTATTTCTCCATTTCTACTACTGTAGCAATCCCTTGGCCCCCGCCAATACATAGCGTCGCAAGTCCGTAACGTGCTTCTCTTCGTTTCATCTCGTGAAGCAGGGTGACTAACACGCGGGCACCACTGGCACCGATTGGGTGGCCTAAAGCAACCGCACCGCCGTTAACGTTCAATTTCTCCTTTGAAATCTCCAGGTCTCTTCCTACAGCAAGGGATTGAGCAGCAAACGCTTCGTTTGCTTCCACTAAATCCATCTCATTGATGGAAAGACCCGCTTTTGCTAGTGCCTTCTTAGATGCGGGTACAGGACCAATACCCATAATTTTCGGATCCACCCCTGAGGTCCCATTGCCACGGATAACAGCCATTGGTTTAATTCCCAGCTCTTCCACCTTTTCTCTGCTCATCAGTACGAGTGCTGCCGCACCGTCATTGATACCAGAGGCATTGCCGGCTGTTACCGTACCTTCCTTTTTAAAAGCGGGCTTTAATTTTGCTAGTTTCTCAGCCGTCACCCCTGAGCGAGGGAATTCATCTGTATCAAAAACAACAGGCTCGCCCTTACGCTGTGGAAGGACAATAGGGACAATCTCATCCTTAAATTTGCTGTCTTTGATGGCTGCCTCTGCCTTTTGCTGACTCCAGGCCGCAAACTCATCTTGCTCTTCGCGGCTAAGGCCATATTGTTCGGCAATGTTTTCGGCGGTTACGCCCATATGATAAGAGTTAATTGCACATTGCAGTCCATCTTGAATCATACTATCGAAAATTTTGCCATCACCCATGCGGTAGCCTGTTCGTCCATCCATCAGCAAGTATGGTGCTAGACTCATATTTTCCATACCGCCAGCGACGACAATTTCTGCTTCGCCAGTTTGGATCGCTTGGGCTGCCAAATGAACCGCTTTTAGACCTGAACCGCACAGTTTGTTGATCGCCATAGAGGATACCTCGACTGGCAAACCTGCCTTAAGTGCGGCTTGACGGGCAGGACCCTGGCCAAGACCTGCTTGCAGAACGTTTCCCATAATGACTTCATCAACTTGTTCTCCACTAATTCCAGCGCGGTTTACGGCCTCTTTAATGACAATTGCCCCTAATTCGGTCGCTGGTGTATTACTTAATGTCCCCATGAAACTGCCAATTGCTGTCCGTACAGCACTAACGATAACTACTTCACGCATAAATAGTTCCTCCTGAAAAGTTATTTTCTTTATAAATTAGAAGATTTATAGTTTATCGGCGATTTATATATCTTTATCAGCGATTTTTGCAATATATCAGCACTTTTAAGAAAATGCCCTCTCAATCCTTTTTACCAGCAAACAGTTTATCCTATTGCCAGACCTAGAGTAAAAGCAGCTTCTGTCTTTTCCTTTACTGTCTCTAAGTCGACACCCTCTTGAAGTTCTTCCAGAACCAATCCATCTGCTGTTACACGAAAAACAGCCAATTCGGTTACAATTAAATCCACTACCCCCTTACCGGTCAACGGCAGGCGGCATTGTTCGAGAATTTTAGCCGAACCATTCTTGGCCGTATGTTCCATGGCGACAATAACCTTTTTAGCGCCTGTCACAAGATCCATTGCCCCGCCCATTCCAGGAACCATCTTTCCTGGAACCATCCAGTTGGCAAGATTTCCTTTTGCATCTGCTTCTAGCCCGCCAAGTACAGTAACATCAACATGTCCGCCGCGAATTAATTCAAAGGAAAACAGACTATCAAAGAAAGCACCTCCGCGAATAATACCAGCTGGCTGGCCGCCGGCGTTTACTAAGTCTGGATCAATATCGCCCTCTAAGGGTCCAAGACCCACATAGCCATTTTCTGATTGTAAAATCACATTAACACCCTCAGGCAAATAGTTTGGCACCATGGTTGGCAGGCCGATGCCCAGGTTCACCACATCTCCATCCTTCAATTCCTTAGCCACGCGTGCCGCGATGATTTGTTTTGGATTGACGAGTGTAGTCATCATGATTGACGACCTCCTTGAACATAAATTTTATCGACAAGAATCCCAGGTGTCATAACTTCATCTGGATCGATTTCTCCCACTTCTACTAGCTGCTCCACTTGGACAATAACAGTATCAGCAGCCAAAGCCATTAACGGGTTAAAATTCCTAGCCGAACGGTGATAAATCAAATTACCTGCTTTATCGGCTTTAAAAGCTTTCAATAAGGCAACCTCAGCACGAAGGGGCTTTTCAAGCAAATATTCCCGGCCGTCGACGGTAATCTTTTCTTTACCCTCCTCGACAACGGTTCCCACTCCTGTAGGAGTTAACACTCCGCCCAATCCTGAACCACCGGCACGGACACGTTCAGCCAAGGTTCCTTGTGGAACTAGTTCTACTTCCATTTCGCCTGCAATCATTTGCCGGCCAGTTTCCGGATTTGTTCCAATATGTGAGGCAATCACTTTTTTCACTCGTTTATTTACAATTAAAGGTCCTACACCCGTTTCTACGAAAGCGGTATCATTAGCGATTAAGGTAATGTCCTTTACATTCGCTTCAAGCATGGCCGTAACAAGTTCCTGCGGTGTACCAACCCCCATAAAGCCCCCAGCCATTATTGTCATTCCATCTGTAAAAAGGGACGAAACATCTTCCCTTGAAATCATTTTATCCACTTCAAACGCACCTCCTGTAAATTAAAAGCGAAGTAAATATGGCTACGCTCATTTAATATGCAAGAATTGTGCCAAAAAAAAGACTCCTTCACCATTAGAGTGAAGAAGTCTTTTTATAAAATCCTATTTCGAGATTTATTTAGGATCAACCTTTGTATTAAATACTTGCTTACCGTCTTTATATTCTAAGACTGTTGCAGATTTAATCGGATTGTGATTCTTGTCAATCGTGACCACACCGGTAACAAGGGATAGATCTTTAGTTTTTTCTAAAGCTGCCTTAATTTTGCTAGGGTCAGTGCTTCCTGCACTCTTAATAGCATCTGCTAATAGATAAACTGAATCATAGCCAAGGGCGTTGAAAGCATTTGGTGATTCGCCATTGTTCTTTTCTTTATAAGCAGATACAAACGTTTGGATCTTTTTGTCTGGGTCTTCAGAAGAATAGTGATTTGTGATATAGGTATTGTTTAACGCATCTTTACCAGCTAATTCTACTAATTTTGGCGAATCCCAGCCATCTGCACCCATTAATGGAGCAGTGATGCCCATTTCACGAGCTTGTTTAACAATTAGACCAACTTCTTCGTAATATCCAGGGATAAAGATAAATTCAGGATTTTTGGCCTTGATACGAGTTAATGTGGCACGGAAGTCGGTATCCTTTCCAACATATGCCTCTTCAGAGACAACCTTACCGCCTTCTTTTTCAAACGTTTCTTTAAATGAAGCTGCCAAACCTTTCGCATAGTCACTTGCACTATCAGCAAAGATTGCAACGTTTTTAACCTTTAATTCGTTAGCTGCAAAGTTGGCTGCAACTGTTCCTTGGAATGGATCGATAAAGGAAGTACGGAATACGAATTCGTTTAATTTCCCTTTATCTGTAACCGTTACGTTTGGAGCTGTACCTGATGGAGTTAATAAAATGGTTTTATTGCTATCAGCGATTTCAGCTTGGGCAACAGTGTCACCACTTGTAGCAGCACCGATAATAGCTGTTACTTTATCTTGGCTGGTTAACTTAATGGCACCGTTAGTAGCTTCCGCTGCATCTGATTTATTGTCCACTTTAACAAGCTCGATCTTCTTACCGTCAACTCCGCCCTTTTTGTTAATTTCATCAACAGCAAGATTGATACCTGAAGCAAGCGACTCCCCGTAAGAAGCAACTCCGCCTGAAAGTTCAAGGTTTACACCTAATTTAACGGTGTCTCCTCCTCCTCCAGCACTATCTTTTGCTCCCGAACATCCGGCTAATACGCCAGCCAATAATGTTGAAGCCATAAACATCTTTGCAAAATTCTTCTTCATCATGACATCCCCTTTATCTATTTTTCTGATTTTTCTGACACAAACATCCATTATTTAGTATCTTAATAGGATCGGTATGTTTAGTCGTTGAATTAATTGATATTTAGTATTGTAATACAATTATTTTCATTCGTCTAGTATATTATTTATTTATTTAAATATTTCTGAAATATATTATTTTTCAAACTCATCAACTGTAATAAACTCACCTTATAAACTGTTTATCTCTATTCATTGCTTCTTTTTTACATTTTTAAAGATATTCTATAATATCGAACAATCAATAATTCAAATAACAACAATGGTTGCGTTTTCCTTATAATAGAAAAAAGGCAGCTCTCCATGTTGGAGGCTGCCCTGTCGTTTTATGTTTATTTTTTCTTTGCGTGTTTGCGCATATCGAAGGCTACTGCGACGATAATGATTAAGCCTTTTACAATGAATTGGATGTACGGGCTTACACCAAGGAAAGCTAATCCATAGTTGATAACTTGAAAAATTAGAACCCCAGTTACGATACCTGGTACGGTTCCTATACCACCAGTCAATGATACCCCGCCGACTACGCAGGCTGCAATCGCATCCATCTCGTACATGTTACCTGTATTATTTGTGGCACTACCTACACGTCCTGCTTCTAGTACGCCGGTGAAGCCGTATAAAAGACCAGCAATCATATAAATGATGATGATATTCTTGGCTACGTTAACCCCTGAAACCTTTGCCGCTTCAGGATTTCCACCGATTGCGTACATGTTTTTACCAAGCTGCGTTTTATTCCAAATAACCCAAATAATAAGTGATACAATAATGGCATAGAAGATCAGATACGGGAATTCATATTGACCAAGCTTAATACCTCTTTGTGCAAAAGTTGTAAACTTCTCACTTAAACCACCTATCGGCTGTGCACCATACGGAGGACGGTCAAAGTAGATGGAAGATGTACCGTAAACCACAATCATCATACCTAGTGTGGCAATGAATGGCGGAACATGAAATTTCGCCACAATTACACCACTGATGGCAGAAATGAAACCAGTTGCTAACATCGCAATAATAATTGGAACAAATAGCGGTAATTCATGTAAATGCGGGTACATTTTATAAGCATAGTCACTTGCTTGGAGCATGGAAGCTGAAACAACCGCTGCCAAACCGACCATCCGGCCTGCTGAAAGGTCGGTACCGGCCAGAATCAAAATACCTGCTACCCCAAGGGCAATAATAACACGTGATGATGCCTGACTTAGAATATTAATTAAGTTCGTCATTGATAAGAAGTCTGGAGATGCTACAACGATCCCAACGACTAGTAGAATTAATACTAGATAAATAACATTATCAACTATCCATTTTGAGAAACCTGATTTTGAATTTTTTGCTTCCTTAGATCCCGATTTTTTTAAAGCTTCTGTACTCATTTTTGTCGCCTCCTAATACAATGCGGCTAATCGCATAATTTCTTCTTGAGAAGTCGTCTTCGTATCAACGATCCCAGCTGCTTTTCCATTACTCATTACTAGTATTCTATCTGTCGTACCCAAAAGCTCCGGCATTTCGGAAGAGATCATGATAATTCCCTTTCCGTCTGCTGCTAATTGGTTAATTAATTGGTAAATCTCAAATTTTGCCCCAACATCGATTCCTCGTGTCGGTTCATCAAGCAATAATATATCAGGCTTAGTCAATAGCCAGCGCCCTATAATAACCTTTTGCTGGTTTCCGCCGGATAAACTGCCAATTGACGTTTTTTGTGATGGTGTTTTCACCTTCATCGAATCAATTACCCATTTGGTATCGTCGGCTACTTTCTTATTGGATAGGAATCCACTCTTTGTTTTATACTGCTTCATGTTGGAAATGATCGAATTAAAGCTGATGCTTAAATCGGAAAATATTCCAGTTGATCTTCTTTCCTCGGTTACAAGGGCGAAGCCATTTTTGATAGCATGCTGTGGAGATTGATTTTTAACCACCTTGCCGTTCAGTTCAATTTTTCCGGATTTTAATGCCCTGATTCCAAAGATTGCTTCGACGACTTCTGTCCGTTTGGAACCTACCAAGCCGGCAATTCCGAGTATTTCACCCTTTTTCAGTTCAAAGCTTACATTTTCAAAAGATGGCTGTGTTTCTGCTGTTAAATCAGAAACCTTTAAAATAATATCTCCTGGCCTGTTTTCCTTTGCCGGGAAGCGCTGTGATAAGTCCCTGCCTACCATTAGCTTAATGATTTCATCTGTTGTCAGGTCTTTTGCACTTCTAGTCGCAATGTACTGGCCATCCCGCATGATCGTTACTTCGTCTGAAATCTTTAAAATTTCTTCCATTTTGTGCGAGATATAGATGATGGCCACATTTTCACTTTGAAGCCGCTTAATGATTCTAAATAAGTGATTTACTTCCGTCTCCGTTAAGGATGAGGTTGGCTCATCCATTACGATAATTTTTGAATGATAAGATACAGCCTTTGCAATTTCAACCATTTGCATTTCAGAAACAGATAACGAACTAACCTTACTGCGCGGGTCGATGTTAATATCTAAACCTTTGAAAATCGCTGCGGTGTCCTCATACATTTTCTTTTCATCTACGAAAATACCTTTCTTCGGATAACGGCCGAGCCATATATTATCCATAACATTTTGCTGACGGACTTGGTTCAATTCTTGGTGCACCATGGAAACGCCGTTTTCTAATGCCTGCTTGGAATTGGCAAATGAAATCTCACTTCCATTAAAGAAGATTTTTCCATTGTCCATCGAATAAATACCGAATAAACATTTCATTAAGGTTGACTTTCCTGCGCCGTTTTCTCCCATTAAGGCATGAACCGAACCCGGTCTCACTTTCAAGCTAACATTGTCTAATGCAAGTACTCCAGGAAATCTCTTTGTGATATTCTGCATTTCAAGTAGATAGGTAGTACTAGATCCTGTCATAAGTGAACCTCCTAACTTTACCATTTAAAAAATATGAGTGATCCTTCTAAGTCCAGCTCATATCTATTTAATAAAAGTATTTGAATATAATCGCTGCACGGTATCCAGCCTCACAAATATGGAAGCTTAGGTCTCCGAACGAAGGAAAAGCATGATCTTTTCCTTCGTTCGAAGAGCGCCATGGGGAAGATGGCTCCAACCCCCGGACAGGCGCTTTTCAAAATTTATCGCTTACTGTCTAGCTCCAGCTCCCAGCGGCTAGTGTCCTTCGCTCTTTGTCCTACGATAAGTCAACATCCATTCGCTGTCGCTCATCGTGTTTCCTTTATCTCGGTCAAAGCGCTCCAGTCCATACGCCGCTAAACGGTCGCTTCCGCTTTTCTACTTATAAGCATCCTTACCGACTTGGATGTTGTCCTTCGTGATTTCAACGTAAGGTACACGAACTGCTTTCTTGTCATCAAGCTTCCACTCAGTTCCATCTAAAACATCTTTTCCTTTTGCTGCATTTGCTGCAAGGTCAATTGTTGCTTTTCCTTGGTTCTTCGCGTCATTCAAGACTGTACCAACCATTTTGCCTTTTTCGATCATTTCAAGTGCTTCCGGAATCGCGTCAACACCTACAACTGGAACAAACTTGTCGCCAGTGAAGTAGCCTGCTTTTTCAAGTGAGGAAATCGCACCTAATGCCATACCATCGTTGTTAGCAATTACAAATTCAATCTTATCGTTGTACTTAGAAACCCATGCATCCATTTTTTCAGTTGCCTTTGTTGCATCCCACATCGCTGTATCCATTGCTAATTGTTCTACCTGGATACCTTTAGACTTTACTGTGTCAACTACATATTTTGTACGCGCTTCTGCATCTGGGTGCCCTGGCTCCCCTTTTAATAACACATATTGAAGTTTGCCATCGTGGTTTTTATCCCACTTATCTTTGTTAGCTTCCCAAGCCTTCGCGATTAATTCGCCCTGCAGAACACCTGATTCTGAAGAAGTAGTTCCTACATAGTAAGCTTTATCATAGCCGTTTAATACGCTTTCATCCGGCTCTTTATTGAAGAAGATAACAGGAATATTTTTAGCTTTCGCTTTGTCTACAATGGTTTGTGCTGCTTTTGGATCTACTAGGTTGATTGCTAGTGATTTTGCACCTTTAGCGATTAACGTATCCACCTGCTCGATTTGTTTTGCTTGGTCATTTTGTGAGTCGTTCAGCATTAAATTTACATTTCCTTTTGCTGACGTTTCCATCGCACGGCGTACGTACGACATGAAGTTATCATCAAACTTATAGATGGTTGCCCCTACAGCTGGAAGGTCATTGCTCTTCTTTCCAGAATCTCCAGAGCCGCTTGTCGAACTGCTGCTGCAGCCTGTTGCTAATAGAATACTAGATGCAACTGTTAATGATAGAATCAAACCTTTTTTATTCACTCTCATCAATTCTCCCTTTTCTTTTTATAAAGACCCTATTAAGCTGTTTTCTTGGAGCTTAATTCAGCCCTAATGTAAGCCCTTACAGATATAGTATCATGGTGATAACGGTTACAATAGGCGCTAACTATAGCACTAATTTGTGATTTTCTAGATTATTTTGCAATCTTTGAAACAATTATGTAATAAAAATACTTTATTTTGTAAAAAAACAAGGACCAACTTCACGTGAAATTGGTCCTAAACAATATATTCCTAATTCACCGTTGCCTTTCGAAACTCACTTGGCGATAATCCTGTCAGTTTCTTAAATACCCTGCTGAAATAATTTGGATCCCGGTAGCCAACCGAATAACAGATTTCTTTCATGCTTTTTCCGGGATCAAGCATTTCCGCTTTAGCCTTCTTGATTCGAATCTCCGTCAAGTAATCAATAAAGGTCATTCCAAATCGATCTTTAAAAAGCTTGCTAAAATAAAACGGACTCAATTCAACGTATTCAGCGGCAGATTCTAGTGTAATGGAATCTGCATAGTGGGTTTCTATAAAGTCCTTTGCTTTTTGCAGCATCCCCTTAGCGTGATTATTCCGCCACACCTGGACATGCTGGACAACTGCAAGCAAGTGCGACTTGCCCGTTTCCATCACCATCCGGATATCTTCCGATTCATCGATGTTGGGAATCCGTTCATAGTTAATCCCTAAATCATGAAGCATTCGGGAAATGAGAATAAACAGCTCATCAAATGACTTTTTAACAAAAGATGCTGTTACCTTATTGGTGTTAATCTTTGCGACAAACGAATCAAAAATTAACATCACTTGGTTGACATCCCCTTGTCTAACACTATCTAGCAGTTTTTTCTCCACCTCAATCACCTCGGAGTCAGTGGGAACTTCAAAAGCTGGTCCCTGCTTGTTACAGAATAAATATTTACGGTTAGGCATTTTTAAAAGTTCTTCGAGTGCCAAGACTGCTTCGTGGTAAGATCGATTGAGCTCATGTGCATGGTTATAGGGGTGCCCAATACCAATTTTCATTTCTGCCCCAAGGCGTTCTTGTTTAAATAAGCGATAAAGGGTATCGATGATGTTTTCAGCATTAGTCCTAAAATGATTTTTTTCTGCCGACTTTTTGCACAAGAATAAAACGGGAACCTGACAGTCCATCATCGCTCCCACCATAATTTCATGTTTGACGACAATTGATTGGAGTGAATCCTTTAGCCATCTGTACCATTTTTCTTTTTCTGGCAGGGACAATTCCGTCTGAGAGGATGATTTTAATGAAAATAACATCATATATCCGGATGTAATTTCCACACCAAGGAGCTGACTCCATTCTTCAAATGATATATCCTGCACCTGGTTCATAAGTAAGGAGGTAACCCATTCTTTTTGAGCAATGGATACGGCCCGGTCCAGATTTGCTCTTAGGCTTTGCTGTTCTTCCTTTTGCTTTCGTTCTGACTGGATTTCATCTGCGACCCGCTGCATGCTTTCAAGAAGATCCTTTTTACTGCTTGGCTTGAGAATGTATTCCTTTACCCCTTGCTGCATGACTTCCTTTGCATATTCAAACGTATTAAATGCCGAAACCATGATAAAACGAATATCCTGATCGAACTTTTTAATTTCCTTCACCGCTTGAACACCGTCAATTCCAGGCATTTTAATATCCATAAAAATAATGTCTGGACGATGTTCTTGGGCCATTTCAATGGCAATTCTTCCGTTCTGTGCTTCCCCAATTACCATGACATCCTCTTTAGAGCTTTGAATGATCTTTGCTACTGCTTTTCGTTCGAGTACCTCATCATCTGCTATAAGAATTTTCAACAAGTTCGGTTCCTCCTTTGGCTGCGACAGGAATCGTCAGTCGGAAAATGGTTCCATGGTTGAGTTCTGATTCTATTTCAACAATATCTTTTCTATGGTAAAAAAGCTGCAGCCTTCTAATCACATTTTTGACTGCAATCCCATTAGATTGTCCTTTTGGTTTTGCCGTTTCAACTGTTTCCTCTGATTCCAACTGATGGACATAATTAATCAGTTTCTTTTTCGTCCGCTCGTCCATCCCTGCCCCGTTATCGATGACTTCTACATTGATACGGTCATTCAGCCGATAGATATGGAGCTCAATCACACCATTTTCTTCATATTCTTCGACCCCATGGATGAAGGCGTTCTCAATTAATGGCTGTAGAACTAAACTCGGAATTTCTGTATCTAAATATTCATCCTGAATCTCCGTAATAAATTGAATTCGATCGCCGAATCTTGTTTTTTGAATAAAGAAATACTCTTTTACAATACTTACTTCGTCTCGTAAGGTTGAGACCTTATCGAAATCACTTAGATTGTAGCGTAACAATGCGGCAACTGCTTCTATCAACCTTGACGTCTCTTCCGCTTCTTCAAGGTATGCCATCTTTGAAACAGTATTGAGGGTATTGAACAAAAAATGCGGATTGATTTGGTTTTGCAGACTTCTCAACTCTAATTCCTTTAACAGCTTATCGAGTTCACCTTGTTGTTTAATCTCGGTAACCAGTACTTTTAAATTTGAACGCATTTGATTAAATGTTTCTGTTAAAAGCTTGAGTTCATCCTTTGTGGTTATTTTAATATCATCGCCTGATAAATTACCTGTTGCTATCTCTTTTGCAGCACTCGATAGCATACTAATCGGCCTTGTAATCCCGCCGGAAATCCATAATGCCAGTAAAGTGCTAAGGAAAAAAGCCGCAGCGAATAAGGACATCGACAGTAGCTTATAAAAATGGTTTTGCTGCTCCATTTGATCATAGAATTTTTGATAGTCTGTTAATTTATTATTCAATAAAGCAAGTGTACTTTCCTGAAGAAACGAGTTAATTTTCAAAACTTCGTTAAAGTGGTTTGAATATTGATTGATTTGATCCTGCTCAAATGTGCCGATAGTAGCATCTCCCTCATCTAGGAAGCTGTCAATCATATTTTTGTAATTTGTAAGGGTCACATCATTGCTGTTCATCACTTTAACCAGTCTCTTCTGGTCCTTAATTAACTTCAATTTTTCATTTCGATAGTCATGAAGATATGACTTTTCCTTGTCTAAGATATACCCATGCAGCTTTTCTGTAAGGAGATTACTTCTCTGTGAGATATCATTCAGTAAAAGAAACCGTTCAAAGCTTTCATCGTACTCAGAAACAAGTTTTTCACTTCTGTCATAAAAGAACATTCCGACTGAGGTCAGTAAAACGACTAGGACAATAAAATAAAGTAACAGTTTAGAACGGATCCGAAATAGCATCATTGGTCAACCGCCTTCCGGAATCGATTACTCATAGGCAGATCCGCTTTTCTTAAGATCCGTGTATCGGTATGGACGACTGGCGGAACCTTTTTTCCCTGAATAAGATCAATCATCATTTTAACGGCTCCATACCCCATTTGATAAGGTTCCTGAACAACCGTTGCATTGATGGTGCCCTCACGAATAAAATCAATTGTTTCTGGGAGCGTGTCAAAGCCAATGATATAGATCTGCTTTTGTTTATGATATTTTTTGACCACATGGGCTATTTCAATTCCATCAAGGGCGCTTGTACCAAAAAAAGCTGTAACCTCTGGATGGTCCTGCAGGATTTGATTGGCCTTTTCTGCCGCCTTTACCCTGCTAATCTCAGATTCTTCCACCGCAATGATGTTAATTCTTGGTTCCGGTTTAACGGCATCTTCAAACCCTTTAACCCGCTGCTGCATATGGTTGGCGTAAAAACTGCCTGTAATGATAGCGACATTTACCTTCCCAAATGTATCCGCTATCAAAGCTTTGCCTGCCAAATAACCCGCATAATAATTATCGGTTCCAATATAGGCCATTCTTCTGCTGTTAGCAGCATCAGTATCAACGGTTACTACCGGAATCCCACTCGCTACGACCCGGTCGATAAGCGGTGTAAATTGCTCATCACTCAA
The DNA here is from genome assembly GCF_036962465.1 of Neobacillus vireti. Lineage (GTDB taxonomy): Bacteria > Bacillota > Bacilli > Bacillales > Cytobacillaceae > Neobacillus > Neobacillus vireti_B. The sequence goes on along the minus strand of NZ_JBALNF010000007.1, from coordinate 126,779 downwards.
TCCTTGGGTCATAATTCCATCTACCTTGGAGGCAGCTGACATTTCAATCGTCTTCACATGATCATCAATGTTTGCCTGCTTTGGACCAGCATATTCTAGAAGCACTCCATATTTATTGGCCGCATCTTCTGCTCCTTTTTCGACAAGCTTCCAATATTCATTGTCAAGCTCTTCTGGAACTAGCACAAAATGATAGTTATACTTTTCTACTGTTTTCTGTTCCTTAGGTAAATCATGAGTAATTACTTTGTAGCCATAATAGAATGAAAATGAGCAACTAATGATGAAAAACAAACTTCCAACTGAATACGCGATGATGGATAATCTGCTCATATCACAACTCCGATCCCAAAGCATAAGATAAATCCATTATACGTAACATCCAAAAAATCGACAATCTGAATTATGTGAGCTTGTTTCTTAATATTAGGCTGTGTTAATTTTGAATGTTGATTTCCGCTCCAAGCGGCTTCGCTCCAATCAGCATGCTAAAAAACAACCATAACCTTTAACACAGCCTATTATTAAACAAATTTCTCGGATAAAACCTAGAAAAACCAGCCTGCATTTTCTTTTAATGTAAGCTGGTTTTTTCCGATTTATTGTTTAATAAGCCGCTTAAAGTCTACTTTAGGTTTTAAGACATTACTGACTTTTTGTACAATCATATCATGGTCGACTGTAAAAGTTGCAGACTCTTTTATATTCTCGGAGGATGTGCCTGCTTTTACTGTATAGGTACCTTTTTCAAGAATCCAAATGGATTTTTCTTCGTCAAATGAAGCTAGATCTTTAGCATTGAGATTGAAATGAAGAAGTTGACACTGATTAGGTTTTAACACATTTGTTTTGGCAAAAGCCTTTAATTCTACCGCAGGCTTTTGAATCTTTCCATCTGGAGCAGATACATAGACCTGAACTACTTCTCTTCCTGGAAGACTGCCGGTATTTTCAACCATGGTACTAATAGTGAGTTTGTCCTTAAATTTCTTGCCCTTGATGACTTTCACCTTGCTGATGTCAAAGTCTGTGTAGGATAATCCATAGCCAAACTCATAAGCAGGCTTTACTCCAAAGGTTGTAAAATACCGATAGCCGACATAAATATCTTCCTGATAAATTACTTTAGCTGGGTTTGCAGCCGGTGTTCCTGGGAAGTTAGCTGCTGATGGGACATCACTGTACTTTACAGGGAAAGTAGTGGTCAATTTTCCAGACGGATTCACTTTACCGGATACTACATCGGCTACAGCATTACCCGCTTCCTGACCTGGCTGCCATGTTAAGAGAATGGAATCCACCTTATCCCTCCAGCTTGCTACTTCTATTGGCCCTCCAATGTTTAGAATAACGGCCACTTTTTTCCCTTGCTTATGGTACTCGGTTGTTACTCTTGAAATCATATCTTGTTCAGCATCACTTAAAAGGTAATCCCCTTTTACCACTTTTCGGTCCTCAGCTTCTCCAGAATTTCGTCCGATAACGATGATTCCAATATCTGTTTCTTCTGAAGCAGCAATAATTTCATTCTCCTCTAAAGGTTTCTCTGGTATCACTGGGACCAGCTTCCCAAATTCTTCACCCCAGGGGTTCGGTTTAATTTTATACGGTTCCTGCCTGCGCAATAAATCAATATAGGTTTTATATTTACTTAATAACTCTTGATTAATTTGGTAGCCAGCTTCCATTAAACCTTCTGCAATCGATACTGTATAGGCTGAGTTTACGTCACCGCTGCCAGTCCCGCCCTTAATAGTCTCAATCTGTGTATTCCCGAATAATGCAATCTTTTTATTTTTATTAATAGGCAGAGCTCGCTCTTTATTTTTTAATAGGATCATTCCTTCTGCCGCAGCTTTTCTTGCCATCATTGCATGTGCCTTTAAATCCGGCTGGTCAGAATTTTGATATTTCTTAAACTCAGGCGTTTGAATGACGATTCGTAGAATGTTCTTAATATTACGATCAAGAATTTTCTCGTCTAATCTTCCTCCTTCTACAGCTAGCTTAATAAGATTGGATTTTTTAGGCGACCCAGGCATAATTAAATCATTACCCGCCCTCATTTGTTCCACTGGGTCCTTACCAGCAAACCAGTCAGTCATAACAAAGCCTTTATAACCCCAATCTTTTCTTAATACTGACGTTAATAAATCAGTGCTTTCGGAAGCATATGTCCCATTGATTTTATTATAGGAGCTCATTACAGCCCATGGATGGGACTCTTTTACTGCCATTTCAAAACCTTTTAAGTAGATTTCCCTTAACGCGCGCTGTGATACAATCGTATCAATAATCATCCGGTTCGTTTCCTGATTGTTTGCAGCAAAATGTTTAATTGTTGCCCCTGCACCATTGGATTGAATCCCATTCACAACGGAAGCTGCTATTTTTCCAGAGATTAAAGGATCTTCTGAATAATACTCAAAGTTTCTGCCGTTTAACGGATTTCTCTGGATATCCAGAGCAGGTGCTAAAAACAGATCTATTCCATATTCTTTTACTTCATTTCCCTGCGCCTCGCCAACAGCTTTAGCCACTGCTGTATCCCAAGTAGAGGCCAAAGCTGTGGCGATTGGAAAAGCGGTCGCGTAATAGGTTTGCGTCTGTCCAGGTCTTGTAGGACGGATCCTTAATCCAGCTGGCCCATCTGCCATCCGCAATTCAGGAATACCAAGTCGTGGAATTCCATATGTCCCACCCACAGCACCTGTTATTTCAAATGGTCCTCTTGTGATGCCAGGCATTCCTACTCCCACAACAAATTTTGTTTTTTCTTCTAATGTCATGGCTCGAATAACTCTGTCAATGGAAGCTTCATCTGTCAGGTAAGGTGCTCCTGTCTGTCCGATAGAAGTTTGGTATGTTTGTACTCTGGATGAATTTTGAGCCTCGGCGGATGCCATGTCAAAGGTAAATCCGGAAAGGAGTAATGAAGATAAAAATGTTATAGCTAATATTTTTGTTGTCATTTTTTTCTATCCCCTTTAAGTTAGGATATCCAGACTAAAAATAAAAAAGCCGCTTTATCCACAAATAGTGTGGACAAAGCGGCTCTTTTTATGTTCTAAAAGCTGCTATTTCGAATAATGAGTTTCGTAGCGATGAAAATCTTTTTGGCAGTCTTTCTGCCTTCAATACGTTCAAGCAGCGTATCGACCGCTGTCTCACCCATCAGCTCGGTATAAACCTTGACAGTACTCAAAGTTGGAAAAACATATTTTGAAATGCTGATGTCATTAACCCCAATAAGGTTAACCCGTTCCGGCACAGCAATGCCTTCCTCCAGCAACGCCCTTAAGGCACCAACTGCTATCGAGTCATTCCCCGCAAAAAAGGCAGTCGGTAAGTTGTCACCAAGCTCCTGAATGGCCTGTTTCATCAACGCATGGCCATCTTCAGCTGAAAATTTGCCATTATACATAACGCTCTTATCAAATAGCCCTTTTTCCTTTAAATACCGTTTAAAGGTTTCTTCTCTTGCATCCTCAATAACGGAGGTCTTGTCTTTAAATTCCTCTTTGCCGCCGATATAGCCAATTTGTGTATGACCCTTTTCGATAAAATAATCAAGCACCTTCTTCGTTGCCTTCTCAAAGTCGATGACAATCGAATCATACTGCTCTTCATCCGGTGAGGTATCCACAAATACAATATTTTTAGTAATTGATCGCAATTCTTTCACTTGCTTACGGCTAAACTTTCCAATCGCGATCAGTCCTTGAAGTCCATCATCTTCTTTTAATTCTTCATAGTTATCCTGAAAATACTTAACCAGCTGGAGACCATGATGACGGCAACGATTTTCAACACCTAACCGTATCGACATATAATAAAGATCTTCAAGTTCTTCCTTTTCGGTATACCACTGAAGGACAGCAATTTTACCTGAATCCTGTTTCCGAGTCGGCTTCTTCTTATAAGAAAGTTCCTCAGCCGCCTCAAAAATTTTCTTTTTAGTTTCATCGCTGACAGAAAGTGTCGTATCATAATTCAATACACGTGAAACCGTTGCAATCGAAACACCCGCTAACTGAGCAATATCTTTTATGGTAGCCATAAATCAATCACCTAACATCTTGGTAAAGAAACGATACGTTGTCGCAGCACGGTATACATCCTCAGGATTTAAAGTGACCGATGGAAAGTTCGGATGATGGATGGCATCTGGCAGCCCTTGGGTCTCTAAGCAGACACCTAGATAATTTCTAGCCTTTACACCTGAAATCTCAAACTCTCCATCTAACATATTGGACGTATACAGAACAACGCAAGGCTGGTCAGTAGTTATCTCAAGAACTCGTCCGCTCTCTTCCTCACTTAGAACAATCTGATTTTTTCCTTCTGTTGAGAAAAGCAGTGGGTGGTCGTAACCTTGTCCAACCAAGACATTCTGCGGATAGGAAGACTCGAAGCCATCCTTTAATTTTCTTCCTCTAGTAAAATCAAACGGTGTATTCACTGACACCGGCATCTCCCCTGTAGGCATGAGATCCGGAGCCAATTCTAGGAATCGGTCACTATCCAATTGGAGTACATGTTCAGAACAATCCCGCTTATTATTTCCGCTTAAGTTAAAATAGGAATGATTCGTTAAGTTGACTAAGGTTTTTTTGTCTGTTCTTGCTTCATAGCTTACTTTCAGTTCATTATCATTTGTTAACAAGTAGGTTACTTTTGTTTCTAGATTTCCCGGGTAGCCTTCTTCCCCATCTGGACTAGTATAAAAGAATGACAAACCAACAGCGTCATCGGCATCGATTTTTTCCGTTCTCCAAATAACCGAGTCAAACCCTTTTACACCACCATGAAGATGATTCGGACCATCATTTTGCTCAAGCGCATATTCCTTTCCATCCAGTTCAAAGCTTGCACCTTTAATTCTTCCTGCCACACGTCCGCAAACAGCACCGAAAAACGGTGACCATTTTGGATAATCTTCAAAGTTATCAAAACCAAGGACTACATTTTCTACGTTCCCATTCCGGTCCGGAACGAGGATTTTCGTAATCACACAGCCATAATTTAAACAAGCTACGGTCATGCCGGAGTCATTGCTTAACGTATACTCAACCACATCTGCTCCAGCATAACTTCCAAAAAGCTGCTCACTCATTTTCATTTCTATTCCACTTCCTTTTTTTAATTATAGAGATATTATAATGTATCGATAAAGCGGCGGAATCCAGCCTCTCCCTCTTTATTCCGCTTAAACACACCAGCATCTTCTAATACTCGTAAAAACTTTTTGCCTGCTTCTTCTCTTACCAGCGTTTCCACATGGGTTTTGTCAACAGACGTTCCATAACGATCCTTTAATTCATTTGCCCAATCACGATGATAGTCCGCAACCGCATCCGTTTTACCAAGCAGGAAGTTTTCTACCTCTTCCAGTTCTCCCTTAAGGCGGGCAGGAAGGACAGCCAATCCCATTACCTCAATCAGTCCAATGTTTTCCTTCTTAATATGATGAACATCTGCATGCGGATGGAAAATGCCTAATGGATGTTCATCACTCGTCCGGTTATTACGGAGAACCAAGTCTAGCTCAAACAAATCGCCATTTTTGCGGGCAATCGGGGTAATCGTATTATGCGGTGTTTCATCCGTCCAAGCTAAAATATCAAGTGCTTCATCACTGTAGCCTTTCCACTTTTTAAAAATATGGGCTCCAGCTTCCACCAGTGAACCTGTATCTGCTGACCGCAAACGGATTACCGACATTGGCCATTTAACGATAGAGCCTTCCACATTGGGAAAACCTCCGATGGTAAATCTCCAATCGTCACCTGCCTTGGCCATCGCAAATTGATAGTTTCCACCTTGATAATGCTCATGAGATAAAATAGAGCCCCCCACAATCGGAATATCCGCATTTGAACCTAAGAAATAATGAGGGAATTGCTCAACAAACTCCAAAAGCCGTTTAAATGTGAGAGGACTGATCTTCATGTCCGTATGTGTTTCCGACAACACAATGCAATGCTCGTTATAATAAACATATGGAGAGTATTGTAAATACCAATTCTCATTTGTTAAATTCACACGAATCATCCGGTGGTTCGAACGTGCAGGGTGGCCGATTCTTCCAGCATACCCTTCATTTTCAATACAAAGCAAACATTTAGGATAGCTGGATTTTTTCGCCAACTTCTCGAGTTCAATACTTTTTGGATCTTTTTCCGGCTTCGATAAATTAATCGTAATATCTAACTCGCCATATTCTGTCTTAGCTTTGTATTCAATATTTTGGCGGATTCGCTTCATCTGGATGTAGTTACTGTTTTTACTTAACTCATAAAAGTACTCCGTCGCCTGCTTGGGGTTTTCTAGATACTTTTCGTAAAACTGACTGTTCACACTTGATGGCCGGGCGATAAAGCAATTCATAATATTACTTGAAAAAATATCCTTACGATCAAAGATATCTTCGATGATTCCTTGGTCCACTGCATAATCAACGATTTTTTCAAGGAGGTCAGGAATTTCCAGAATGCTTTCTTCCAGTTTAACTTCCTTATACTCCTCTAATTGCAACAGTGCGAGTACTTGATTTCTTGCATATATTTCGTCTTCCCGCTCCATTAATTGAGTTGCAAGCGCCTGTTCAACTAATTGCTGGACTAATTGAAAAATCATATTTGATCGCCACCTAAATTTGATAACTTTTGATGATGCTCTTATTCGTTCCAAGCATCTACTATTATAATTCTTTTGCTCCATCACCAATGCTAGCTGCATAAAATTCTGCTTCATATCCAATCTTGTCAGCATAAGCTGCTCCCACATTGGCAATAAAGCTTTCTACCTGATCGTTTTCAACAATCGCAATCGCACAGCCGCCAAAGCCTGCTCCTGTCATCCGTGCCCCAAGGACACCAGATTGTTTCCAAGCTGCTTCTACTAAACTGTCAAGTTCCAGCCCTGTCACTTCATAATCGTCTCTCAGCGAGATATGTGATTGGTTAACCAATTGACCGAAAACCTCTAAGTTTCCAGCCTTTAGTTCTTCGAGCGCACGCAGCGTTCTACTATTTTCATAGACCGCATGCTTTGCCCGTTTCCGAACAATTTCATTGGCAATTAAAAACTTGTTTTCTTCAAATTCCGCTTCGGAAAGCTGTCCAAGTGCTTTGATTGGAAGTTTTTGCTGCAACTGTCTTAATGCTTCTTCACATTCGCCTCGGCGCTCATTGTATTTTGAGTCTGCTAACTCCCGGCGCTTGTTGGTATTCATAATGATAATTTTGTGATTTTCCAGCTGAATCGGTGCGTACTCATATTTCAGGGTCTGGCAATCAAGTAAAATCCCTGCATCTTTCTTGCCCATACCAATTGCGAACTGATCCATAATTCCACTATTAACACCAATAAACTGATTTTCGACCTGCTTGCCGATTTTAATCATATCAAGTCGAGGAATCTCTAAACCAAACAGTCCTGCGACAAGAACCCCTGTTAACAACTCAATTGAAGCAGATGATGATAAACCAGCACCATTCGGAATATTTCCTTCAATCACACACTCAAAGCCAGTTGGAATTTGATATCCCGCCTCTGAAATGTACCGAAGCATTCCCTTTGGATAGTTAGCCCAATTATGATCTTTATGGTATTCGAGTTGTTCGAAGGTAAATTCAATCACACCTTTGTCTGGGAAGTTAGCTGAATACAAACGAACAAGCTGATCATCCCGCTTTTTGGCAACAGCATAGGTCCCGTACGTAATTGCACATGGAAAAACATGGCCGCCATTATAGTCAGTATGTTCACCAATCAAGTTAATCCGCCCCGGTGCAAAGAATGACTTTTCCGGTGCAGTATTAAAAATAGTTTGGAATATAGAATTAAGTGTTGAGATTGTCATTTTATCGTTCCTCCATAAATGTAATCCTTTTCATTTACCTAAAACTTAATATGAATTCTTACCTTCATTTTACTTACTTCAGTAAAATAAATCAATATTTTTACTAAAATATTACTAAAAATATAAACGGCGCATGAACCATTTACCTTCATGCGCCGTTTCTTTATTTATTCACTAGTTTGTTTTCAATTGTTTCTTAATTAAACAAGGTGTCATTCAGTGGAAGAATACCTTATTTTTTTGAATTATCATGTTTTACCATTATCGGATTGGATTGAATGGCGGAATTTCCAGCATTATCCCAAACCTTGTAGGTTACAGTATAAACTCTGTCAACGTTTCCACTTCTCTCTGCTCTCAGCAGAAAATCAGTATCAAAGGTTCCATAGGCCGCTCCCTGAATATCATTGACTGTATTCCCATCGCCAATTCCATTATCTAATTGATTACTTTTAATCGATACTAATTCAATCCTATTAATTCCAGATTGGGCATCATCACCAATAACCGAAGCTTTAATTGGAGTAAGCGTATGGTCTCGGTCGAATAGGATACTAGAGCTAAAAGAAACATTCAATATCGGAGCGGTTTTATCCATTTTCACTGTAACAGATTGTACCTTTTCGACATTACCCACTCGGTCAGTACTTCGGTATTGAATAACATTTACCCCTTCTGTTGTTACATCAAACGGTCCGCTATACGTTTGCCAATTGCCATCATTAACCTTATATTCTGTTGCTGCCAGTCCCGATTGATCATCAGTACCATTTAAACTTATATTGACATCTTGATTATACCAGCCATTATTGGCTTGCCCTGAAAGATTCGCATTGGTTACAGGCGCCTGAGTGTCTTGATCATTTGACCGATATAAATAGAAATCATCTAAACTTCCCCATGCACCGCCATTCGCTTTTATACTTGCTCCAATCGTTATGGTTCCTTCTGTAACAAGAATATTTTGGATTTCAGGGTTACTCCAATTTACCCAGCCATTTACACCTGTACCGACTTTTATTTCTTTACCGCCAGTTTTAGCATAAAGATTCATTACTGGATTTACAGCGTCTCCGCCTTGTAGAAACATAGAAAGATTATAATATCCTGGCTTTAAGCCTGAAATCGTCTGTTCTACTCTAAAATCAACTCCAGCAGCTGAGTAAAAGTGCAACGAATAATTGCCTGTTTTGGCATCTGAAGCCTTTTGCTGATAATCTGTGTGTGCTGCCGTTCCATTTTGATAAATAACTTTCCACATTGTTCGATTACTATTTTCAAAACTTGGGTTCAATACAAAATTTTCTGCTTTAATTTGAAGATGTGCCTTAACAGTTGTTCCACCTTCGACGATCCCATGAATCACATAATTTCCTGTTCCACTATTGATAGCAGTAGTAAGTGCGTCATTATCCCATGTAACGGAAACCGTCCCTGTGCTTCCATCATTATAAGTAACCACAACGGTTTTTGGTAAAGTGATTGTGTCCCCTTGTACAGCACTAACGGAAATATCCTTAATTTCGTCAATATTCAACGGAGCAACCGCACCAGTATCAACATATTTAAAGACATTTAAAGAAGGAAGCGGATGTCCAGTAAAATCAAACATAGCCTGATTATCAACTGCACTGCCGCCGTACCAAACACCAGCATCGGCAGGATCGTATTCCTTAGAATAACTAGCCGCCCAACCGGATCCATATTGCTCCCAAAGCTGTTTATTATGTGTTAACTCTTGTGGAGTCCCGACCGGTATCCACGCAGGTTCCCAATAAAATACACCAATCCCAGCTTCACCAATATTAGCAACCGCTTGGATGACATCCCGCACGGCATTAGCCTGCCCCTGAACCGTAATCGGGTAATTTAATGTTTGACCTGAATCTTTTGGAGCTGTATTTGCGTGTCCATCTCCATCTGCTGCGGTATAGGTATAAGATGTTTCAGCCACCATTACCTTTTTGCCATACGTATCAGCAACATTCTTTAGAACTGACGTTAAATTACTTAATGTGCCATGCCAGAATGGATAATACGAGCTGGCAAATACATCATAATCTACGTGATTATCAGCAAGAGTTTTAGCATAAGAAGCATATCTTCCTGCTGTTTCAGGGTTCGTAAAATGAACAGCCACTAAGATATTCGGATCAACTGCTCTTACCGCTTTACTTCCTTCATTAAATAAAGCACTTATTTTCGTCCAATCCTTTTCTCCAGCAACTCCGCCATTCGTTTCATTGCCAACTTGAACCATACCAATATTTATTTCCGCAGCCTTCATGGTCTCCAGACTTTTTTTAGTATAGTTATATAAAGCTGTCTTCTTATCTTCAAAGCTTAAGTTTGCCCATGCCTTTGGTACTTGCTGTTTAGCTGGGTCTGCCCAGAAATCGGAATAATGGAAGTCTACTAATAGTTTCATTCCATTTGCAGTTGCCCTTTTTCCTATTTCAATCGCCTTTGTTAAATCATTATTACCGCCGCCATAGCCATTTCCTTGCGCGTCATAAGGATTATTCCAGACACGGACCCGAATGTAATTGACTCCAGCATCGTGCAAGGTCTTAAAAATATCCTGAACTTCTCCGTCCGTATTATAAAATTTAACTCCGCTGTCTTCTAAGGAAATAATACTAGAAACGTCCACGCCTTTAATAAAATCATTATCTAAACCGTCGACCCTTTTTACAAAAATATCGGCATTAACAGGCTGGGGAACATTCCCACTATTAAGAGAGATTAAATTAAAGCTATCTAAATATCCCCATGCCTTCGATGCTCCAGAAACCACTGCGCCTATTTTTAAATTAGACGTGTCTTCCTTTAAATCAAATTTCAAAGTAATTTTTCCCCAATTATTGTAACCTGTTGTGGCAACAGCATTGAGCGAATTTGTGCCGGCAAAAAGTTTAATACTTCCTGCTTCAGAAGCTGCTCCACCCATCGATTTTACCGATAACTCATAGCTTCCGGCTGGGAGATTTGGAATCGTTTGTTGTACAGTAAACGATGGATTCCCTGTTGCAGTATCCTTGATCCAGTATTTAAAGGCATGATCCCCTTCATCTTTCGTCATCCAAGAGTCATTTGCATAAGCATATTGGCTAATATCGAAATTCTCCCAATTGGTTGTTTCAATATTCCATGAACCATCATTCCAAAAATCGCTTTCAAATCCTCCATTCTTTAGGTTTTGCGTCTGTGAATCTGCAGCGAAACTAGTATGACTATTGAAAAGAAGTGTACTAAACACCAGCACAACAGTTAACAGAATCGCAAGCGGCTTGACTGTTCTTCTCAAATTCTCCCACCCTCTCATTTGTTTTTATGAATATAGCAATATTATTGCTAAATCACCGAGGAAACGTTTTCATTAAACTGTAAAACTATTAAACTATAGAAAAGACATCCACTCTAACTAACGGAATGGATGTTTTCTACAGATAGGATAAATCCGAGCGGGAAGAACCCAGCTCATCATCACCCCTTACTTATTTCTAGCTTTTTCTAAAATGCGAACCTCATATTTTTCCAATGTCAGCTCACCTGTAAGCTCATTACCGTTAACTAAATCTTTTACATGATCCTCTATTACAATTGGCTGCTTTTCTTCCGTAAAATTCATGATAAAAATATAATCTTGTTCAGGCGCCTGTCTAACTTGCACCGAAACACCCTTTTCATGTTTTACAGAAACAACCGGCTGAAGTTCTAATTCATTGATTAGCTTCTGGTAAAACTCACGATGGAAGGCATCTTCTAATCGCCCGCCAATATAATACGTTTTTCCTTTTTCATATTCATGGCTCGTTACAGCTGGAGCATTGACATAAAAGTCTTCTTCATATCGACCCTCTGTCTTTGCAGAAGCTAGCTCAATAACAGTAGCATAGTCCTTCAGTTCATATGATTGATTGCAATAGCTTACATAGTTTTTATCACTTGGATATAATGTATCGGTTTCAACCGGCTTCATCCCAAATATCTCTTGCAAGTCTTTGTGCCAGCCGCCCAAATACGTTAGATCATGCTCATTAACAAGTCCGCTGATATAGGTCATGACTAATCTGCCGCCATTTGCAACAAATGTCTTTAAACGGGCAATGGTCTCTTCACTCACTAAATAAAGCATTGGAACAATCAATAGCTTATAGGAAGTAAAGTCTTGTTCTTTCGTAATCACATCGACAGGGATATCTTTTTCCCAGAAGGTCTTGTAATGCTGCTGTAATGTTTGTGGATAACGCTTGGTCTCCAACCCAAACCCTTGGGAATCATTTAAAGCCCAGTTGCTTTCCCAATCATAGAGGATCGCCACATCTGTCGGACGATTTGTTCCAACTACGTCAGACAGTTTTTCTAACGTTTGGCCCACTTTTGCTACTTCTTTAAATACACGGTTTTCTGAACTATTATCATGGTCAACAACTGCACCATGGAACTTTTCCGACGATCCGCGCGATTTCCGCCATTGAAAATACATCACGCTATCAGATCCATGAGCTACCATTTGCATGGACGCAAGCAGGTGCATACCTGGGCGTTTTGCTTTATTGACATTATGCCAATTGACACCGCTTGGGGTAGATTCCATTAATAAAAATGGCTTTTGCTTCAGGCTGCGGTATAGGTCATCGATAAAGCCAACCCTCATCGCTAAATCTGCCGTACTTTCCCAGTCATTGTGCCATGCAGGATAGGCATCCCAACTAACCACATCGAGATGTTTAGCGAACTTGCTATAATCCAAGGCCTGGAATGGAATAAGTTCATGTGTATCTGCCATAAAGTTTGTGGTAATCGGAATATCTGGTGTCAATTCTTTTATTGGAACAATCTCATTTTCAAAGAATGAAATCGTTTGGTCCGTAACAAACCGGCGCCAATCAAGGTTCAAGCCGTGAACCATATTTTCTCCGATTGGTGATGGAGATTCAATTTGTGACCAATCCGTAAAAGTATGACTCCAAAACGGACCCCACCAAGCATTATTCAGTGCTTTTAAATCGTTATCGTATTTTTCCTTGAGCCAGTTTCTAAAAGCATGCTGACACTTTTCACAATGGCATTCACCGCCGTACTCATTGGAAATATGCCACATTAATAAAGCAGGGTGATTGCCATAACGTTCTGCGAGTAATCGATTCATCTTCTGTGTTTTTTCACGATAAACCTCAGAAGTAAAACAATGATTATGTCTTCCGCCATGCAATTGTTTAACCCGCGCACCATTTACACGAAGAACCTCTGGGTATTTTTGTGACATCCAGGCAGGGCGCGCCCCGCTTGGAGTAGCTAAAATAACCCTTCCCTCAATACCATGAATGTTGTTGAAAATCTCATCCAACCACTCAAAGTTGTAAACTCCCTCTTCCGGCTCCAACGCTGCCCAAGCAAAGATTCCGACAGAGAATGTGTTTGTATGGGCAAGCTGCATCAATTTGATATCATCTGCTAAAATATCAGGCCGATCTAACCACTGATCTGGATTATAGTCTCCCCCATGAAGCATGAAGTTCGCTTTCGTTGTATAGGTCTTTTCATGATTTGTCATAATAATCTCCCTTACCCTTTATCAATTAATGTTGTTCCATTAACCTTTTGTTCCACCAGCCGTTAAGCCTGAAACAAAGTGCTTTTGCAATAACAGGAAGGCGACAGCAATTGGTATACTGATGAGAATAGCCCCTGCAGCAAAGGTTGTGTAACTTGCCCCCATTACTTCATTGACTAAATTGTATAGTCCAATTGGCAATGTGTAGGATTCAGGTGTTCTCAAGATGGTTGATGACATAACGAAATCCCCAAGTGGTCCCGTAAATCCATTCATCGCAACGACCGCTAGCATTGGTCTTGATAGTGGCATGATAATTTGCAAGAAGATTCTTGTATTGCTTGCACCATCGATTTTGGCGCTTTCATCTAGATCCATCGGAATTGAATCCATATACCCTTTCATCAAATAGGTATTCATTGGAATCGTACCGCCAATATACAGGAGGATTAACAGCCAGTGACTGTTCATCATTCCTAGCAGCTGTGCAAGTACGAACAGAGCAATCAACGCCGAAAATTGCGGAATCATCTGTAGCAGCAAAAACAAGGTTAGAGCATTCTTTCTTCCCTTAAAGCGGAAACGCGAAAAGGCATAGGCCGTAAAGGAAACGCTGATAACCGAACCGATCATCGTAAAAATACTGATTTTAAGAGAGTTCAAATACCAATGTCCATATTGCAGACTCTCTTTTCCAGCAAACAACTCTTTATAATGATCCAAGGTTGGATTTTTAGGAATAATTGAATTACTAACTAAACTGTTACCGGGATTAAAACTTGCTCCCACAGTCCAAAGTAAGGGGTAAATAATAATTACCGCCATTAGAATTAAGATTACATGTGAACTAAGGAGACGAAAGAATCTATTACTCTTCATTCCTGTCAGCATTATTAAGCCCCCTCCTTAAATGAATTTGTTCTTCTGAACTGCCATAAAGCAATCGCAATGACAAATACAGATAATAAAATGGTTAAGGCTGCTGCAAGTGAATATTGACTCGATTGCATGGTCAATTTGTAAATCCAAGATACTAATATATCGGTTCCGCCGGCATTTGAACCCGGAACAGCTGGTCCGCCGCCGTTAAACAGATAAATAATATTGAAGTTATTAAAGTTAAATGTATATTGAGTAATAATAATCGGTGCCATTGCAAGTAAGATCATTGGCATAGTGATATGTCTGAATTTCGCAAAGATGGAAGCTCCATCAATCGTGGCTGCCTCATAAAGATCATCCGGAATCGACTGAAGAACGCCTGTCGTCACGATAAAAATATAAGGGAATCCAAGCCAGCCCTGCATCAGAATAAGCGCTAATTTAGACCATGCTGCATTAGTCATCCAAGGGATTGGATCGATTCCAAACGCTGCTAAAATCGTGTTATTGATTGCCCCAAAGCTGTCGTTAAACAGACCAGCAAAGATTAAAATCGTAACAAACCCTGGTACTGCCCATGGTAATACTAAGATCGTACGATAAAGTCTTTTAAATTTAAGGTCCTTTTGATTCACTAAAACTGCCAAGAAAATACCAAGAGCTACTTGAACTGTTGAAGCAACTAGCGTCCAGATGACAGTCCAGCTTAAAACATCAAAAAATGTTGAACGCCAAATGTCCACCGTAAATATTTGCTTAAAAGTGGTTAAACCTACCCAATCAGCTAAGTGTGCAGGAGGTGAATGATATAAATCATAATTCGTAAAAGCCAGGGCAAAACTGAATAAAATCGGGAAGACAACTGCAAAGATTAAAATAAATAATGACGGTCCACTAATCACATATGGGTAACCTTGTGAAATTAAATTTTGATAATCTTCCTTTAGAGAAGTTGGTTCCATATTTTCATCACGCATTTTGCCATTTTTATAAGCATCTCGGAAATTTGCGTAATAAACAGCAAGTCCAAACGCCGTCACAATAAGGGCAATAATCCCTTCCGCTAACAGGAAAATGGAGTTATCACGCGGCACTTCCGTCCCCAGTGTCAGTAAACCCCAAAAACCCATATTTAATAGATCTTTAAACACTGCAATGAATGATACCCCTAAGATAAGGAACAATAACCCTTTAACCCATTGCTTATTGTACAACTGACCAAGTCCAGGAATTACAGAAAGCACTAAGGCTGTTTTACGATGCTGCATAGTTTTTCACCTCTTATTATGAAAAGCGTAAGCGTCTTGGTTACCCCCTAGGGGCTAGGCGCTGAAGCTAGACACTATTCAAATTCCTTTGAAAAGAAATGGTGTCAAACATCATTAGGCGTTTGACACCATTCTTATACCTAATTATTTGCTGTGTTTTGCTTTAATTTGTCCTTTAATCGTTTCAGCTGCTTGATTTAAAGCTGCTTTTGGCTGTGCCTTTCCAGTTGCAATGGTTTGTAATGCTGCATCAGCAGGAGTCCAAACTTCGTTCATCTCAGGAATATTTGGTGTTAATTCTGAGAATTGAGATTGCTCAGCTACTGCTTTTGCTGCATCACTCTCAGTTACTACTGGGTCATTAGCTAAATCTTTAACAGCAGGAACTTCTTTTGTAATTTCGAAACGTTTCTTAGAATTATCCTTGTTAGCTAAGAATTCAACCAGCTGTTGTGCCAGGTCAGCATTTTTTGAATAAGCACTTACGTTATAGCTTTTCACTCCAACAAATGCGCTCATGTTTTTACCATTGTCTAACTCAGGTAATTTCGCTACACCATAATTCACGCCTGCTTTAGTGAATGGTTCGATATTCCAAGGACCAGAAATGATCGCAGCAGCTTTTCCAGAAGTAAATAAGGATTCTAATACATTAATACCTTGCGCTCCGATAATACCTGCAGGGAATAATTTTTCTTTATAGAACTTTTGAATAATTTCTGCACCCTGTACAGCACCTGCGTTATTGATGCCAATGTTAGCTGGATCATAATTTCCTTTATCATCTTTATTAAAGATATAGCCGCCATAACCACTCATAACACTTTGAGCATAATAAATTTGGTCAAATAAGGCTAAGAACCCATAATTGCCGCCTTTCGTTACTTTCTTATCATACTCGTACCAGTCATTAAGTGTTTTTGGCAGATCTTTTTCTGCAATTAGGTCTTTATTATAGTAAAGCATTGTTGTTTCGACTGCCTTTGGAAGACCGTAAACTTTACCTTCCACTTTTTGTGATTGCATCGCAACATCAGTATAGATCGATTGAACATCATCACCTACGTTCAATTCTTTAATCAATCCTTCTGTTACAGCTGTGCCAATTTGATCACCAGGCATGGTTAATACATCAGGGCCAGTCCCAGCTGGACCATCTAAACGCAGGCCTTCAATTTGTTTCGCATATGGCTTTTCAACGACTTTAATTTTTACATTATGGTCTTTTTCAAATTGCGCAACGGCATCTTTGATCCCATCTGCTTTCTGTTGATCTTCCCATACTAATAACTGCTTTGTTTTATTATCATTCTTAGAAGTTTCCGTGCTTGACTTACCGCTATCCTGTGGTCCACAAGCAACTAAAGAGAAACTCAATGCAAGTCCGCTAACAATGCCAGCGTATTTCTTAAAATTTTTCATATCTATTCGTCCTTTCAAGTCATTTGAGTGAAAGCGTTTTACAAGAATTAATATATCACCTCAAAGGAAATGTGTAAACAACTTTTTTACTAAATTAAGCTAAATATTTTACGAAAATAAAACAAAAAAGAAAAGCAGTAGTTTTACTGCTCTCTAATTGGTACTCTTTCTGACTATTAACTCCGACCCTAAATATAAAGTTTTTACGATTTTACGTTTTTCTAGGACTTGCTCCAAAAGCAATTCGATAGCATTTTTGCATATTTCCTTCAAATCAATATGGAAGGTAGTCAAAGGCGGTGAAACATATTTCGCTACACTAATATTGTTAATACTAATAATGCTTACACGATTGGGAATTGCGATTCCATGTTCATTTAATGCTTGCAGACAGCCAACAGCAATCGGGTCTGCTGCAATAAAGAAAGCAGTTGGTAATCCATCCCCGAGTTTTTTTATGGCGTCCGTCATCATCCGATAGCCCGTTTCCACAGAAAATCCTCTTTGACAAAAAATAAATTGCTCCTTTAATAACCCCTTCTCTGCCATATACGAACGAAACGTTTGTTCACGAATATCCATTTCATCCAGGTCAGTATTGGGGTTATGATAGGTACCGCCAATTAAACCAATATCGGAATGGCCTTTTTCGATTAGAAAGTCCACCGTTCTTCTTGTCATTTGCACTAAATCAGGCCGGACGGAATCATAATGATTCGGGTCTGGGGTTGTATCGAGGAAAACCCCCTTTGTAGTAATCTTTCTCAAGTATGCTAACTCTTTGTCCGAAAACATCCCCACGGCAATAAAGCCCTCAATTGTATCAGGGATTTTCTCGATTCCATCGCTTATTTTATAAGTGGTTAGCTCAATGTTATATTTACTTGCCCACTTTTCAATTTCTATCCTCATCGTCTTAAAATAGACATCTTCTAATTCTTCAATATCTGTTAGCCAATACAAAAAGGCAATATTTTTCACTAAGAGCCTTACCGTTTTCTTACGATAGTTTAGTTTTTCTGCAATTTCATATATTTTTTCCCTTGTTTCATCCGGAACAGAAAGGCTTTGATCATTATTTAAGACACGTGAGACCGTCGAGATTGAAAAACCGGACTCTTCGGCAATATCTTTAATTGTCGCCATTCTATTCACCTCCAATTTTGTAATTTTTATGTTAGGTTTACATTTATTATTTTTACTATACCTACAATAGTATTTTTGTAATAAAGTAAAACATTTTACTTATATTTTACTTGTTTTTCTTTAAATGGTCAAGGTACTCTGGTTTCAATTGTTCACTAAAGGACTATTTTCGTTTACATGAAAAGTAAAGAGTCAAAACCAAAAGAAAAGAGCCTGTATTTTCAGGCTCTTTTCTGCAAAATCATTATATCCTCTGAATCATAAAATCAAATTCCATGTTCTAGTCAGCATTGTCACGGAACTGGTGAACCTTTTTTACCAGAATAAATCCTTGTTCCCTTTTAACCTCGCAAGGCCTTCAACAAAATAATAGTCCCCATAAATTAGCGGGTTATCCGTATATTTCCCTTCCGGAAAATGACTTGTCGCATGGAGGATTAATCCCTCTTCTGAGCCTTCCCAATCACCATAATTTTTGTATAGAGATTGGAGGATTTTCTCTCCTGCTCTATGATAAATAGGTGACTCTGCAGCTGTTACTTTATCTGCCAATAACAAGAGACCGCATGCAGCGATTGCACCTGCGGAAGAATCCTTTGGAGAATCTACATCATCTGGAAGCCGAAAATCCCAATCCGGTACGAAATCCTCCGGCAAATGGGAGAGGAAGAAATGGGCAACCCTCTTTGCTGTCTCCAGGTATTTTACTTCTCCTGTATAGTGATAGCTTAATGTAAGACCATAAATTGCCCACGCAGTTCCTCGTGACCAGGCAGAATCCCGCCCATTGCCTTGACCGCCCATTGCCTCAAGCATTTCTCCACTTTCAGGGTCGAAACGAATGATATGATGAACACCACCATCGTTCCTTATAAAATATTTCAGCACCGTATCAGCATGCTTTTTGGCAGCATTTTTGAACCTTGGGTCACCAGTTACCTCTGAGGCCCAATACAAGAGAGGCAGATTCATTAGGCAATCAATAATCGCAACTCCGCTATTGTCTTCTCCCTCAGTCCACGGGTTCCAAGCTCTAATATAGTTTCCATTTACATTGAATCTTCCCATAAGGAGATTTGCAGCCAGGAGCGCACGGCGTTTGGAATCTTCATTTCCCAATAGTTTATAATGGGCAACACTTGTTAAGGTCCACATAAAGCCCATATCATGGTCTAACCGGTAATAGTCATGCTGGACAGAATCCAGCTTTTCTTCGCATTTTTCTGCCAATTGTCTTAATGAATCATCTTTTGTATCTCGATACACCTGCCACAGTAAACCGGGCCAAAACCCAGCTGTCCACCAGTATGGTTCCTCTAGTATATACTTCCCGTTTTCACTTGCGTGTGGAAAGTTGGCCCCTATTCTTTTGCTAGTTCTGTTTACTTTTTTAGTTACTTGCATCCATGCTTCATTTATCCATTGCAGTTGTTCTGACATTTTCTTCAACCTTCCCTATTCAAATTGGAAATACAGTTGGACACTACATTCCTTTTCTGGATTTATTACATTAAAGTCGAGCGCTATTGGCTTTTCTGTTTCACCGAAATGGTTTTCAAATTCAAGTATTCTTACTACTAGCCTAAGCTTAGTTTTGTCGAATAAAATCCTTAACCTCTGTTGTCCTTCAAGGATTACTCCCTTCTCATCCTTCGTAATTGTTAGTGCGGGTATGATCAACCGTTCAATTATAGACACCGGTTGTTCTGTAAATGAATAGAAGTCTTCCATAATAAGCTTCGGCTGATTCAGTTTCACCCAGGTAAACTTTCTTGATAACTTTTGAAGACTCTCTACTTGGTACGCATTTTCCATATCCAGTTCAAAGATTTCGACATCTTCTCCTAAAGAAACATTACGAATATTAGCGAACTGCCTAGGACCTTCTTTTTGAAATTGATGATTTATAATGGGAACAGAATGCCCCCGCGAACTGTTACATAAATACGAATAGCGTTTGTCATTAAAGTAATCCTTGGTATATAAACCAGAGCCTAAATCCTTAAAAAACACTTCATTATTTCCTTGCAGGATAAAGTGGCCGATATCATTATGATTATGCGGCTCATCATTATGGCCGCCTTTTGCTGCGAAGGAAAAGCTGCTCGAACCTGATTGGTATCTTGAAACAAACCATGCAGAGTCTTTCGAGTAAATGGTTCCGCTTTTCCATGGTTTTGAAGAAGCCGTTTCATCGAACCAAAGTAAATTGCGGATTGCTGGAGCCCATCTGCTGCAATGATCATCAGAATATTTCGCACGCAGCTCCTGTTCAGGAACCTCAAAATCATGGTAAATTTTGCTCAGATAATGGCTTAGCCCTAAAAACACCGAAGCTGTTGGAAGCGAATCTGAGAAATTTACAACCAGGTTCTCATTAAGAAAACATCTTTGTTGAAATAGGGCAATTTGATGGACCTTTTCTGAATCAAATAGATTCAACTGTCCTGCCGTCCGCTTTTTTAATAAATCAGCAAAATAGACATAATAACCAAAGCCATATTGCCAGTAATCATACCCCTCAAGGCAAATTCCATCATCATTGAATCCTTTTAAATATGAGTCCATAGCTGGCAGTATCCGATCTAAAATAATGGCGAGTTCCCCAGCATCTTTCATTAAATGAAGTGCTGCAGAACCAATTGACCCTGCACAAACAGCAGCCCAGTTATGCGTCTCGGTTTCCCAGCCAAATTGATTTTCCTTAAACGAGTGGAATATTCGTTTGTACACTTCTTCATAAATGCGTTTACATATAAGCGGACTCAAAAATTCCTCAGACAGCTTTAAAATTTCGGCCAAAGAAAATGCCGTTTCAGCTGCAAACAAGTCAATCGTGTAAGCTTGAACGAATGGTTCACCCAAGGAGTAACTTACTTGAGTGAAGGTTTCCGGACAGTTCATTAAGTGAGCGGGCAGACACCAAGAATATTCATTGCAAATGGACCAGATTGTATTTTCCAATGCATTTATATATTCCATATTTTCTGGTTCAAGTTGCACCATAATCGCAAACGTAGTAAGACGCCTCCTCTTTTCGAAGTATAGGTTTTCATATTCAAGACGGGAACCAGTTTCAGTAAAAATTCTAAACATTGTATAGGTTAACACATGGTCCTTTTCTGGCAGAAGCCGTTTTGCTTCATTCCGAATTTCATCAAGAAGTGGCTGTATTACAGAATTTTCGGCGGTGTTTCTCCACCAATTGTCTTTAGCTTCTTTGTTTGGGAATAAAAGTGCAGTCTCTGAACTTAATAAACTATTAAAATCTGCCGCAATCAATTAATTCAACCTCCTAGCCATTTCCACTTGGTTAACGTGAGTCCTTTTTGGACAATAATGGTTCGCTTAAAATTTAAGTTTAGCTTTATTATAGATGAAGGCTAGGTTAAGCTTTTAACGCTTTTTTGATAAATATGTACAAAATCTTGACTTATCTTCTCAAAATCGTGAGCTTACAAATCATTATAAAATTTTCTCAAAAAAAGCCCAGAACTGTGAAGTTACTGGACTTAGATCAATTAAATATACAACTCTTAACTATTTCTTTTACCCAGCTGAGACTTTTCCACCACGATATTCAACAGGAGTTACCCCAACATGGTTTTTAAATAGTTTAATAAAATAGCTTTGATTATCATAGCCCAGACGTTCACAAATTTTCCCTACAGAGTTAGTCGTTTGCTCGAGTAATTCCTTTGCCCTGGTAATTTTCATTTTTGTAACGTATTCTACAAACGTTTCTCCCATTTCTTTCTTAAACAAACGGCTAAAGTAACTTTGGTTTAAAAACAGATGATTAGCGACCTCTTCCAAGCTGATTCTCTTTTCCAAATTCATAGAGACATAGCTGACGGCATCCAATATTTCCCTGCGCTTTGTTTGATTGTAAACCTCACTTGACAGGTAAACTAAGGATTTAAAATAATCAATTAATAAGTCCCTTAATTCACATAAAAAATTACTCATAAGAATTTCTTGATGCAAACATTCAACATCATGGTCTTGACGGAATAACTGTAGGGCATGCAATTTAACCTTAAGATCTAATAACAACTTCAATATCCATTCTTTTACTAGCTTAGGAGGATATTTCTTCTCTTCCAGGTATTTGATCCATTTAGAAACAACAGGAACAATCATACTTTCATCTTTCATTAACAACAAATCCCTGAAGTCGGATGAAACTTCATCATATTTTGAAAATAGATCCTCTTTTGTTGCTTGAACAGCCGCCCTCTTTAAAATAGTTCCTGGCTGCATATAAAAACTCTGATGTTTTGCATTAAGCAATAGGGACAGCTCCTGCTTTACAACTGTAAGGCTCGAACAGTCATTTCCCATCAAAAAGGATAAATGAATACTTAAATATGTTTTTAATGCTTTTTGAATTTTTTTCATACTTTCTTCTACTTTGTCAAAGGAACCTGTCTTCAACGGTTTGGCACAAGGAAAAAACAAAAACAATTGGTTTTTGGCTAAAAAAAAGTGAACTACATCCAATTTAGATCCCTTAATAAGGTCTTCTAGTACATTATTAATCGCAAAAATTAAATTATCCTCCGAATGATACTTCTGACTAACTACATGGAAATCATGGACGAATGCTAGTGAAGCAGTGTATTCCCGTTTATCTAAATGTAATCCTAGAGCATTAGCATCTATAAGCCATTCTTTTTCAGAGACATGTGAATGATTAATCGTTTGTCTGATAAATTTACTTTTAACATGCTCACTATTTCTGTCCAGCATATGCTGCAACTGAAGCTGCTTTAATGATTTCTTTTTTGAGTTATCAAGATTTACTTTTACTTTTTTAACTACTTCACATAAATCTTCGGGATCAAACATGTCTTTCACTAAATAATCTTGGACTTGGAGCTTTAATGCTTGTTTGGCAAATTCAAACTCGGAGTGGCATGACAAAATGATCACCTGTAAATTAGGATTTAACTCATTTAGGCGTTTTGTTAGTTCAATTCCATTCATTTTCGGCATACCAATATCTGTAATTAATATATCAGGCATCTCCTCCAACGCTTTTTCAAATGCGCTTGCTCCATTCTCATGCGTACTTTGAAGTGTTACACCAAGCTGCTCCCATTCAATGGTTTCTGTTAACAATTCTAAGACCGGATAATCATCGTCAACTAGCATTACTTTGTACATTAGTATTGATGCCTCCCTTAGGTATGGTTAGACTGACTTGAGTCCCTTTGCCAACTTCACTTTTTATTTCCATTTTAAATTCCTGCCCAAAGGTCATAAACATTCGCTCATATACATTGGATATTCCCAATGATGAGAAGCCTTTTTTGTTTGGGATTATGGAGTTATCACTTTCATTTGATAAGATAAGCTTACTTTGCAATTTTTTTAGAGTCTCTTCATCCATTCCCTGACCGTCATCCTCAATAAGAATTATCAGTTCATTTTCGTTTACTTTCGTAACTAATTTAATGGTCCCTGCACTCTGGTTCAATCCATGGATGATACTATTTTCTATAATTGGCTGGAGAATAAACCTTGGAATTAGTACTGTATGGGTCTCTTCATGGACCGATAGTTCAACATTCACCTTTTCTTTTTGCCTCATATTCATAATATTTATAAAGTCTGAGACAATTTGTATTTCCTCAAGAAAGGTAATTATTTTTTTCTCTTTTGATATAGTCATTCTCATTAATTTTGACAAGGAACTAATCATTTTGGCACTTTCTTTATCTCCTTTTACCAATACTTTCATCCGGATAGAATTAAGGACATTAAATAGAAAATGAGGATTAATTTGAGCCTGAAGCATGTCAAGCTCTGCCTTCCTTTTTCTTTCCTCTGTTGCTTTAATCTCATGAATCTTTTCATTAATGCGATCAAGCATTAAGTCAAAGGACTCAGACAGTTTGCCGATCTCGTCACTGCCTCGAATCCGAGAACGAATGGATAAATTCCCTTGCTGAACAATATCCGCAACAGTTCCCAGGCGGGAAATAGGCCTTGTAATTGTTCTCAGCAGATAGGTCATAACGAATAGAAAAATGGTGAAAAATATAATCTGAACAATAATTACCTTATTAAAAATGGAATTCACTTTATTTGTAGCTTGTTTATATGGGACAACAGATACTAATTTCCAGCCTGTGAAAGAAATTTTATGCTCTGCTATTAAATAATTCTTTTTTGAAACTTGAAAAATATTTGAGTAATTATTTTCTCTAAGTTGATCTCGATATCGGAACAGTTTTCCAATTCTGGAGTTTTCTCTATTTGAAATGATATGATTTGAAGAATCAAGGAGCACCATTTCTTCATGCCCTGTCATGTTTTCGAATATTTGGCTAATTTTATTTTCCATAATGGTGACAATTACATAACCGTAAATATTTGAATTCTCATCCCTTAGTGTTCGAGCAACTGAAACTTGATAGGGATTCACTTTTTTTTCCGATTTAAACATAGTTGGTTGGCTCCCAATCCAAACTGACTCGTATCCCTTTGTTTGATTCAGTTGCTTAAACCATCTCTCATGAAATAGCTTCGTTGGGTTATATTCACTACTGGAATAATTTGTATATGAATTTCCGTTTTTCAAAAGAATGGTAACGTAGGATTTTCCTCCAAGCAATGTAATATTATCAATGGTTTCGTTGATTTTGCTATCATCCATAAACATTTGATATTTCTGGTCTGGAGTGTGATCTACCATGTTCCTTGTTTTTCTTTTTAAGAGGGTATTCATTTCAGCATCAACTTGAATGAAATTGGTGATATACATCATATCTTCAAGGAGCTTCTGAACATATTCATTGGCAATAGTCAGCTCTCTATTTGCATTAGACAACGCCTGTTCCCTAATCGTATCTTTCGTTAAATAGTTATAGATAAATAACGTCATAGTTGCAGGGATAAGCAGACAAATGATTGATATGAATATGACTTTAAAACGAAATGATTGAGGTAATAGTATGTTTCGAATCTTTTTCACCATAATGCTCAGTCCTTTTTATCGAAAAATGGGCAATGATTACCCATAGCGGAAATCTACTTAATTATTGATTGTTTTCGATAATTTGTTGTACCCTTTCTTGACATGCTTTGATCGTTTTATCAATGTCTTGTTCTCCAAAAATTAACCTTTCGTATTCCTCGTTGATTACCTTATAAATTTCAGCCTGGTAAGGAACCGGTGCAACGAACTTTGATGACCTCGCATTTGCTAACACATTAATTAGAGACTCTTTATCAACTTTTGCGGGATATTTGGTACCGCTAAGAATACGTTCAATTATTTTCTTTAAGTCCTGATTTTTAACCATTTTCCATGAAGGAATGTTTTTACCTTGGACGATCTGTCCTTCCGTTGTATACCACCTAATAAAAGTATAGGCTTCTTGTTTATGTTTTGAATTTGCTGCAACTGCCATATAGTCAGTTGTAACTGGTGCATATCCGCCTATATCCGTTTTTCTGTTTTTTGGGAAAGGGGCAACCGCAATATTAAAATCAATTGGGTACTGGTCTGAACCTACAAGCTCCGTGTTCATCCAGCTCCCTATCAGAATGGAGCTTACATCTTGATTAAAAAACTCATCACGGTAATGAAGCTTTTGTGAAATGACATCCTCATATGGAACAGCAGATTTATCATCCTTCTCCATTTTTAATCGAATTGCCAGTGACTTTTTAAAGAGGGGATTGTCTAAATTTGGCTTTCCATCTGCAGTTATAAATTCGGAATTTTCAGACTCACTTGCAAGCGCAAGCCTCATATACTCCATCCAACTACCATCCTGTGGCCCATGAAAGTATGTTCCGTAATGTCCATCTCTTGTTAACTCTTTTGCATATTCCATGAATTCGTCCCATGTCCAATCTTTTGGTACCTCTAGCCCAGCTGCATCCAAATGATCTTTATTTAGCAGTACATACCATGGGTTAAATTTGCCTGGTAGTGCATAATATTTACCGTTTATCTTTGTATCAACTTTATATTCATCCGAAACTTTGTATCCATCTACTTTTATAAATTCATCCAGGGGTGCAAGCATTCCCATGCTTACATGCTGGGCATAAGTAGCTGATTCACTAAACATCAGAACATCCATCTGTTCACCCGAAGCTGCAGCAAGGTCTAATTTCTTAGTTGCTTCTTGTGTGTCACCCTTATCACTTAGTACGACTAAATCAACATTGATGGTTGGGTGACTTTTCTCAAAAGTCTTTATTGTTTTCTTCCAGTTGTAGCTTTCCTCGGTTCCATGGGAATAGAATTTTAAAGTGACTTTTTTCTCTTTGCTTTTTTCTGACGAGGCCTTGCTTTCACTAACCGTACAGCCTGTAACTAGACCCGAAAATATTACGGCACATATAAATAAAGACCATATTTTTTTCTTCATCCTTTTCCCCCCAGGAGTCAAGGCTCTTCAAGAAAGCCCTTTCAAAAATCCCTATCGAAATTTCTTCAGCTAATATAAATATTATACTAGTTTTGCAGGAAATTTGACATTGTTTTTATCCTCCCGGAAAAAGAGAATTGGTTACTTCTTACCAAAAGAAAGTGCGTTAATTCATTGTATTTGTAATTCCCTAACAATCTTATCTGACAAAGAATCACTCTATTTTTTCATTATAAAATACAAATGAAACTCTTCTTTAACGTTATTTTGATTTATATGTACATTTTTTTGACTTCCATTATTTCAGTGATAATTCATGGTACTGTAACACTGATTATTTTTTTGATCGTTTTTATCCTATTAGTTAGATCCCCAAAAAACAAAGGTGTCCCAAAAGTCAAGCTTCAGGGGCACCTTCGTTATTAAAAATTATTCATCAACCATCTTTTGGGTCGGCCTCGCTTTCCAATGCAGATTTAATTTAATTCATTTCATATATTATTTATTTATCAGATAACTTACATCTGTATTCAAAATAGTTTTAGCTTTTTCACTGCTATATTCACTTAAGGCTTTATTATTTAGATGGTTCATAAAGTCTTGAATATGTTTAACTGCATGTTCGGGCTTTCCAATGTCAAGCTGGTGCTGTGCCTGTTTAAGACTACTGGTTAATTGTGGTATCATTGGCCCGCTTAGCTCCCCCTCAGAAGTAAAGCGGCTTACTAGTTGCAGCATTGAACTTACAGTAGTTGTGACATTAAAGGTAAATGGCATCTCTGATACAATATTACCTGCTATATCCTCTGCTGTAATAGTAGCTGTATAGCTTCCTGGTTTACCTGCCATATCTATTTCCACGCTCTGCTTATCAGGATCAATAGGAAAGGTTTTACTGTCAATTGTGATAGTTGCAGCAACAATTCCAGATGAATCATCTTGTACTTTAAAGGTTAGCGGCAAATTGTCATTAAAGCTATCTCCAACGCTAAGCTCTTTTCCGTTTACTGACAATTCAAAACGAGGCTTAGTTTTATCCACCTTTATAGTCTGCTGTTTTGTCTCTTCGATATTCCCTGCTTTGTCGATGGAACGGTACTGCAGTGTATGATTTCCATCTTGGTCTATGACAATCGGCTCCCTATAAAGAGTCCAGTCTCCGCTATCACCAATCCTGTATTCTGTTCTATTAACACCGGTAAGATTATCTTCACCACTTAAAATAACTGTAACAGCGGTATTGTACCAATTGTTTTTAACTTTTCCATCAACCTCAGCTGAAGTAACTGGCGGTGTATTATCTACTAGTTGATCCAGCACTTCAATGGAGTCAATTGTATACGAACCGCTGATTGTCTGAACCTGAATAGTATGCTGGCCATAGTCCAAACCTTTTACATAATAAGAAGTTGCGCGATCGCCCGTTGCGGTAACACTATAACTTTCTTCCACTTCTTTTCCATCTATAAAAACAGTAATCTTAGCTGCCCCACTGTTACCTAGTAAATTGATTCCTGTTCCAGTAAATGAGTAATTCAACATGCTGCCTGCAGAACTTACAGAATTTGTTCGATTAAAGTTTCCATAGCCTGTAGAAACATTATGACTCCATGTTCCCTGATAATGGACACTAGAATCTAAGTCATCCACCCTGCTGACATAGGCTGAATATCCCTCAATTGGAACGACCTTCAGGTTATCAAATTGAGTATGATAGTACCCGCTTGTAATACCAACTTTCCCAGACATATACTGACTTGAGGTATCGGCAAACTCGGTAATCTGTTTGCCATCAACATATAATGTTATCGTATTATCCACAACCTTTAGTGCTTCATTATGCCACTTGCTATTATCAAAACCGTCAATTGTTCCAGATACCTTCACAGTCCCGCCTTTAAGCAATTGGTAGGAACCATCTTTAAACACTTTGAAAATATAACCTGGATTTTCTCCACCACTTGTAATTAAGTTCCGTGCAGCAATACCTGCATAGTTAGCACTTGTGCCCGTAGTGTCAGTATCAAGTTTGAAATCAATGCTTACTTGGTAATTTGACCAGCGATCATCTCCAAGCACCGTATCATTACCTGGTTTAGGATTCCATTCCCCAGTTGCATGAGTACTTGAGTCAATTACTGCATTTAATGTGTTATTATCAGTACCTTCATTAACTTCAAAAGCACCGCCAATATCCGTAGTGTAACGAGGTGTATCTCCACGGCTGGCAAGGTATCCTTGCTCGCTTTCATTTAATACCGCGGCATCTTTATAGGAAATATATTTTTCATCTTTATACTCAAAATCATCCGTATAAGGCAATGGTAAGACCTTATCATTCTTCTCTGCTTGTTCAACATCACGTTGATACTCTTTTTGCCCGCTGGTAGTCGTAAGAGTAAGAATAGAGTAAGGCTTTACGACGTAAGTAAACGAATAGCTGCCATCAGCATTTGCCGTAGGTGTAATGTCATCTACATGTTTCATCCAGTTCGCATCGAAGGCTTGTCCATAATCTGGACCTTTTGTTTCCCAAACTTTAAGACCGCTTCCTGCTTTGTCCAAATTTTTCACCGTTACGCTATATTTACGAGGTACTGCACTGTCATTGGTAAAAATCATGGAATAATCACCAGTGTTTGGATCGGCAAGAGT
This sequence comes from Neobacillus vireti, assembly GCF_036962465.1. GTDB lineage: Bacteria > Bacillota > Bacilli > Bacillales > Cytobacillaceae > Neobacillus > Neobacillus vireti_B. Next base: position 97,586 of record NZ_JBALNF010000007.1, on the reverse strand, counting down.
CAGGTAATTATTAGTCGTATTGCTAATGGAATTGGCACCGGTTCCATCTCCAAACGATGCACCGAGAATATATTTCCATCCAACTTGGGCAAAGTTCATAAAGTGGCGGACCATCTGAACTCCAGAATCAGAATAAGAATAACCGGACCAAGGACTGTCTGCATGAATAAGTTCTTTAGAAGAATACTGTCCACCGTCATAGAAAGAGCCTACAGCTGGCTGAAATTCATAACGGGTCATATAGGCGCTTTGAGTATTGGTTGAATAAAACATATTTATCAAATGGTTTGCCGTATCAAGGATACCGTTTGTCCCACCTAAGCCACCTGCAGGGTTCGAGGAATTAACCCGATATTCAGAGAATGTCATCGGACCTGTTCCCTCGCTATACCACACTTCTTTATGATATGCCTGGTTCATTAGAATACTATCAGCCGTACCATAAGCATTATAATGCATGCTGATAACATCCACGGCATCGCGCAAAGCTTGATCGTTTTTCATTAATGTAGCAATTTTTATAGTACCATTTTCATCTGAGGCAACAATTTTAATTTTGTTATAATCATAGCGTTCATCCGTTTCACTCTTTAGGCGCTGAGAAAAATATTTGATCCATGCCGTATCTGGTGAAACGGTTTCATTTTTATCAGGATCAATATAGTCCATTTTTATCCCATAAGTATCATATACTGCATCAATGGTGTTCTTGTACCATTTGTAACGAGCTTGATATCCAGCATCTGTGCTCGTTTTAAATGCATCACTCACCCATTTAGGATCTGCCCAGCGAAGAGCATCGACCGTAATGTTTGGATTAATCTTTTTAGCATCTGCAACAAGATGCCAATCTGCTCCACGGAGTACATTGGCCTTTTCATCGGCTGTACGCATTGTAGCTGGTGTTGTTTCAGTAGATGTATTTAAATCCGCTCCCAACTCTACTTTTATATGGTTGAGCCCTGCCCCAGTAGTTGGATTAAACAGCTCATTTAAGATTTTTTCGTATTTCTTAGGGTTTTCAGCTTTGTAATCAAGTAGCAAACGTGAAGTCCCATTAGCCGATACCATACCAAACCCCTTAAAGGTGTTGGCTGGATTCTGGTCTGCTTTGCTGCCGTCCACAGTGATTGGGGCAGCATTAAGAGTCGCTGTTGTTACTTTAATCGATGAAGACTTGTCTGATTCCCCTGCACCATTCTTTGCAGATATCTTATAGTAGTAAGTGGTATCAGGCAATACGCTGCCATCTGTAAACGTATTTGTAGTTACTTCTTTAATAAGCTTATAATTACCGGTATAACTATCAGCCCTATACACATCATATGTATCGGCTCCTGGTACTTCATTCCAGTTAAGAACTGCTGACCCAGAGCTTACTGTACCCACTGCAAGACCCGTAGGATTAGCTGGTTTTACAAGCTTAGTTGTAATCTTTGTTTCTGGGCTCTTCGCAGATTCATCTTCATTTCCATTTACAAATGACATAGCATAATAATAAGTCTTGCCTGTAACTAGTGATGTATCTGTAAATGTATGATCTTTACCTGAATATACAAGAGAATAGTCACTGCCCGAAGTAGTAGACCTGTACAGATTATACTCTGCTGCTCCATTAACGGCCTCCCAGCTCAGAGTCGCAGCATTGTCTGTTACATCGGAAGCAGAAAGTACTGTTGAATTACTTATCGCCTCTGTTGTTGTACTTTTAATTGGATCAGACAAATCAGATTGTCCACCTTGTCCAACCGCTGCTATTTTGTAGTAATACATTGTTGATGGAGCCAATCCTTTATCGATAACAGATGTGCCCGTAACATTAGATTGTACTAGATCATATGGACCTACTGCATTTACTGCTCTATAGACATTATATCCGGTTGCTCCAGCTGCCTCATTCCAGCTTAAATGTGTGGTAGTTGATGCAGCTGCAGCAGTAAAACCTGAAGGGGCCGAAATTCCAGATGCTGTAAGTGCTGTGACCTGAATGTCATCCACATAAACAGGCTGCCATTTATCCCTTATCCCAATTTTTCCACTTTTAAAAGTACTATCGTTTGCATCAATGACAAGTGTCTCTACTCCATTATTAACGGTATAGCACTTAATGGAGTCGCCTGCTAAAACCATTTTAAAAGTATACCAAGTGTTAGCATTGGTTGTGAAATTGGCAGTTTTAAGTGTGGTACTTGTCCCGTTTACCACTTTCGTAAGGACCAAACTTTTATTTTGCATTTGTAAATAATAATAATTACTTTTATCCTGAAAGCGTGCCAAAATTCCCGGCCAAACATTTGCCGTACTAGGCGCCCTCATGCGCATTGATACAGAATAGTCTGTCCAATTTGGACTTCCTGCACTAATAATTCCCTCGTTTGTATCCGTTTGGTTCAATACTTTATTAGATGAGTCAGCAGGGTCAGCAGAAATCTGCCATGCACCAGAATCTACCGTCCATGTAGGATTAGTGGTATAATCACCATCTCCAAAATCATCCTGTAGAAGAGCATTGGTGATTCCTGCAGTTGTCCCAGTATCTGCATATGCTGAAATGCCAGGCGGTAATATTAAATTGGAACTAATCATAAGCGTTGCCAGAGTCGAGTAAACTTTCTTTTTTCGCTTCATCATGAACCTCCTTTTAATTATAGGCACCCTTTAGGAATTAAATCGAATAATCGTTAAAACTAATCACTTGGTCATCTATTAACCTTGTAACTTTTCTCTGTGAAAAATCATAATTTAATTGCAAACTTTCACCTTGAGTCGTTATGTAGGACATGAACATCTCATCACCTCCTTTTAGCGCAAAACCCACGTTAAAACTTCCCATATAGGTTTTAAAATCAAGTAGGTTTTGAATACTCAGTGATTTCAATTCATTCGTGGTCAATACTTCAATGACTACCCCATTTTTATTTCCTTTACTTTTAACTAGTAAATTTTGTTCTTGTTCAATCAATAAAATAGGGTTATATAAGTGAACGGCAAAATACACGTCACCGACCTTACCATAAAGATCTTTTTCATCCTTAATCCATTCGCCTTTCGGAAGATTTCCGATAATAAATGGATGACTCTCCGTCGGTAAATCATAAAATAGAGCACAAACTACATTTTTATGGTAAAGCACTTCACTAAATGGGCTTTGATGGCGTCCGTCTTCCATACTTGAATCAAATCCTTCACCCGGATGAAAGAAATAAAGCTGATTACTAGTGTTGTTATTTTCCACCGGCAGCGAAATATCCCAACGGTGCTGCTCATTCAAATATTCATCTGTCCGTTCCCACATCCCCCCCATAGCATAGGAAGAAGTGATATAGACATAATGATGAAGAACCTCCAGTTCTTTTTTATCCTCTTCAGTAAATAAATGGATCTGCTTTTTCACCTCAACCGGTTGTTGGTGATTCAATGCTATTTCACATATAAAAAAAGGGATCTGATAGGATAAAAACCCTGCCCCTTCCAAACGGGATATGGAGGTTGGCAGAGGAAAATCACCGAATTGGATATAGTCAATAAGGTTATTTTCATCTTTTGGGATGTCATGTGGCAAACCCCTGGAATGCGCCCCCACCCAAGCACCTTTTAAATAAAAAGTCGACCGTTCTTGCCAAAAAAAGTTCAATAAATCGGTTAGAGTTTGCTTAATCGGTTCATCAAGAATGTATTCTTGAGCAAACGTGATCGATTGGATTCTATGCCAAACCCAAGGTAATGCACCATATTCTCTGAGTCCATACTCAATAAGATGATGATATAACGCTTTCAAATGGTTATAACCGTTAGTTTTCATCTGATTGTCGTTAAAGAATTGCCCAAACATTAGCTGAATTACAAATATTTTCGTTTCATGATGATTAAATAATTCTGGGACTCTATCTTTTAAATTACTATGGTAAATAGTAGTGAGAGCATTATTGATTTCTATGTGTAATTCTTCGGAAAACGTTCCTTTATATTTTTCGTAAAAATATAAAAGTAAACCGCCAAAGAACTCTACTGGCAACGTGTTTTTCTCTGCCTTTAAGGGTTCTGGGTTAAGATTTAAGGGCCAATGACCATACATAGGACTTTGAGGATTTTGATCTTGAAGTTTGATACTATTGAGTAACACCAATTCTGCTAGACTTTTAGCTGCTTCTCTATCCACAGATAATGGAATACGCTCATCTTGGCTTGCCGCAAATAGATGCATAGCATAGTAAAAATTATCTCGTATATCCTCAAAAAACCAGTAATGTTGCTTTCGTAATGGTAATGAGAGTGCCTTTTCCGCTGCCATTGAGATTACTTCAAGTTTTCTTGTTTCAAAACTCATCTGAATCTCCCTTTATAGTAGTTTTAATATTCCAATAGAAATATCGGTTAAAAAACCTTTTACAAAGAATAGAATCCTATCCTTTGTAAAAGGCAATATTCTTTTAATCTATCTAGCCAACCAACCGCCATCAACCGCTAAAATATGACCATTCATATAATCAGATGCCTTACTTGCCAGGAAGACAACGACACCTTGTAGGTCCGCCGGGGTTGCCCAGCGCCCGGCAGGAATACGGGATGTAATTTCTGCCCTGCGTTTTTCATCTTCACGAATTGGCGCAGTATTGGCAGTTTCAACATATCCTGGAGCAATGGCATTAGTTTGAATATTATGCTCAGCTAATTCATTGGCAAAGGCCCTTGTTAAACCTGCGACTGCATGCTTACTTGCAGTATATGGCGGGACAAACTTTCCGCCTTGGAAGGATAACATGGATGCAACATTAATAATCTTTCCGCTCTTTTGTTCGACCATCACTTTTGCTGCTTCTTGGCTTAAAAAGTAAAGAGAGTTTAAGTTAAGTTCCATTACAGTATCCCAATCCTCTTGTTTATACTCAAGAAGTGGCGCACGTCGAATGGTTCCTGCATTGTTAACTAAAATATCAATTCTTCCATAGGCTTTTAAACAAGCTGAGACAATCTCTGTAATGGAATCTCGATTTGTTAGATCGGCTTGAAAAAATTCTACACGATGGCCTTCTTTTTCAATTAACTCTCTTGTTTCCTCCCAATTACGTCCATGTGTCGTAATAAAGAGGTCAGCACCAGCTTTGGCAAGAGCAACAGCATATCCTTGACCTAGTCCTGTATTACCGCCAGTTACGATAGCAACCTTTCCTGCTAGTGAAAAATAGTCTAATGAAAATTGCTGCAAATCATTTTCCATGGGTATAATCCTCCCGAAATTTATCGTAATTCATCCATTTTAATATGGTCCATATCATCATAGGTGATGTTTTCTCCACACATCCCCCAAATAAAGGTGTAGTTACTAGTTGCTGTACCTGTATGGATTGACCAACTCGGAGAAATAGCGGCTTGCTCATTTTTCATAACAAGGTGCCTAGTTTCGTCAGGTTTACCCATGAAGTGGAATACACGAGTATCTGGTTCCATATCAAAATATAAATATACTTCCATCCGCCGTTCATGAGTATGGCAAGGCATTGTATTCCAAACACTTCCAGGCGATAACATTGTTAATCCCATTTGAAGCTGACAAGACTCACAAACATTTGGATGGACATATTGATAAATTTTTCTTTCATTTAATGTACCCGGTTCACCAGCTTCAAGCGGTTTAATATTCTTGATATCAATTTTTACAGTTGGATATGTATGATGCGCTGGAGTAGAATTGATATAAAACTTGGCAGGGTCGTTTGGATCTTTTGAGCGGAATAATACTTGCTCTGTCCCCTTGCCTACATATAAACCATCACGGCGCTGCATATCATATTCCACGCCATCAAGGATCACAGCACCTGATCCACCAATATTAATAATTCCTAGTTCACGGCGTTCAAGGAAGTAATTTACCCCTAATTCTTTATCCAATTTAATCGTTAATTCTTTTTCTGCTGGGGTTACTCCACCAAAAATCATACGGTCAACATGGGTGTAAGTTAAATTTACTTTTCCTGGTTCAAAAATAGTTTCAACAAGGAAATGGTTCCTTAATTCTTCTGTCGTATATCTTTTAATTTCTTCCGGATGATTGGCATAACGTGTTTCCATTTCTTAATTCTCCTTTGATATGTATTTAAGAGCATTCTATTTACTCTTAGCGAACAATTTTTCCTCATGCGTTTTCAGCCATTGTATAATCTCTTCCTCTGAAAATGTGATCAATATGATAGACTTCTATTTTCTGAAGCAGATATCACATCCCAAATCATCGACCTGAGGCATTGTATATTCGATATTCTTCTTGTATGTTTCGATAATAGTGGGTCAATATTTTCAATTTATTGGTTAAATCATTAGGTTTTTCCATCCCTAGTAAATACACCGCATCTAGTTCCCCGCATGAACAGATATCAACAACTGGCAGCAATTCTTGAATAGTCCTCGAAGCCTCTTTATTGGGCCATAAAGAAGCCCGATAATTAAAAAAGGTTATTTTTACACTGTTTTCCCGAGCCTTCTTTTAAGGAAATAGTGTCATTTCTTTTAAACTTTCTCTTACCAGTATGTTTTCAACTATCTAAATCTAATAAACTCTTTGGTATGGAAACCACATCTTGCCCCACTGAAAGAATGAATTCATTTTCTTCTATCGTACAGTTTGCTTCTGGAATCGTATCATCCACAAAAGTTCCATAAAATCCATGGATTAATAAATGCTTTCCTTTATCTACTTTATCCTTTGCTGTAGGGATATAGGTTTGATCTTTCATGATATTGGAATTCGGCTCACCGTATACGTATTCCAGTTCTGAATCATGACTAAAATCAATCACCCCCACCTGATGTTCATCACTCATCACTTTAATTTGATTGGGATTAGTTATTTTCTGGATAAGAGCTCCATCCACTTCAAATCCTAAGGCAAAACTTCCATCTGCAAGATATATAGTTTTATCTGTTTCAATCATATGGATACGGAAATGAAAAGGAGTAAATGGAACAATAATACTTCTCAATCTTACGCCTTCATATGGATGCCAATTTGTTAATAAATAGTCTTTCGTTACTTGATAGTCAGACTTCTCATAGCGCATTTTGTAGTATCTTTCAGAGTCTAGGCTAACTGCAAGAGTATTATCAAATGCACCTTGCCTTAAATTTAATTGACCTTTTGAAACACTAAATCCAAACACACTTGAATAGACAAACTTTTCGTATTTTGCATCACAATGGGTATGGGGTTCACAATGTAATCCAGCGGTATATAATTGGACTTGTTTATTTTTCTGATCTCGTGTCACTAAAAATCGTGCCGGGGTGATTAATTTTTTGCTAGGAAGGTCTGGTGCCTTTTCTGAAATAGACCAAAATGGATGCTCTTCAGGCAGACCCAATAACAAAAATGTCTTCAATGCCCAATAGGGTGAACCAAAAGCATTATATCCTTCAGTAAACACCTGATTCCGGTAGTAATAGCCTACGGTTAGTAAACCATCATGACTAAAAATGGATTGTCCCATCCAATGCTTCAAGTGTTCTAAAACTAACCATTTCATTTCTGAGTATGGCAGAACTTCAATTTCGGCAAAAATGGCTGCACTGAAAAATGCCACTTGGGCAAAACGATAGGTCATACTCCGGCCAAACGGGACTGCTGCCCCATTTCCATCAAAGAAACAAGCAAATGATTGAGCAAACTCTTTAGACCGCTCCACAAAAACGTTCGCGTGCAGATCATTTTCATCTGCTGTTTTTGCGTAAACTAAACCGTAAAAATGGATAGCGAAAGGAACATAATAGTCAATCTGATCAGGATATCCGTCTACATACCATCCCTCAGAGCGATAAAATGAGTGAACCAGCTCCAAATCATTCTTTAACATATCCTCATTATAGGTAAGGCCATTTAGACGAAAACCATGGTTCACTAAGATGCGGAAGAAGATCCAGTTATTCTTAGGTATATCCCGTTGATTAATTTGATTTAACCACGCATGCAGCTGGTTTTGTTCTTTTTCATCAAAGAAACTTAACCATTTTTCACCACAAATGCATAATGCTAATCCAATAACAGCCATTTCTACTAAACGTTGGTCATAATGATGGGTTTCCCCGAAGTAATGTGGATGTTCTGGATCGATACCTTCTTTAAGTCTAGCAATATATCTCTCGTAGCCTTTATACTCTGTTCCCCCGGCAAGCAGCGGAACAATTCCCCAAAGCGGACGGAATAAGGCTTCAATTTGACGGGTCTTTTCACTGTAATGCGTACCGCCCGTATCAAACTTCAAACCAGGACCTTCACGGTCAAAATGCGTGATTAGTGGGTCTAACAATTTTTCCAACATAGAAACTAAGTTTTTTCTACTTGTTACCTTTCCCGTTTCAACATTATTCATTTTTTCACCATCCACTAGGTAACTTAAAGAAACTTCCTTTTACAGCTGATTTGAATTCTGAAAAACTAATGAACTATTACGCACAATCAAGAAAAAAATCAAACTTGGTAAAACCATAAAAGCAAACACAGGTTTAATTAATAAAATAAAGATAAAAAAGCAAGCCAAGACTGTATTTAAAATGGTAATATAGAATTTTTTTATCGAATAATAGAATGATAGGATAAAAAGTGATTTTAATTTATGGTTTGTTTTTGTCATGATAACCAGTCCACAAATCACCATATTTAATAGTAAGAGAGATAAGATAATAAATAAGGGAGAAACAATGGCAAATAAAGATTTATCCATGAACACCGCAATATCAATCGTTAAAATGAATAACAGCGCCAAAGTGATTGTCCATAAAAGGATAGATGCCGGGAAGCCTCCCTTAAAAAACTTCCAAAAATCTTTTGTTACACTAATATCTTTTTCTACCACTATTTTATTTAGAGATGCCATTAATGCTGCCAATGCGGGTCCCATAGGGATAAGAGTAATAAAATAATAGATCATATTTGATGGAATAAATTGTAATGTAGACAATGCTAATATAAAGGGTATATTAGCTATGGCAAAATACAAATTTAACATCAAAAACCAATACCCGTAATTAAAAATGGCAGCATATTGAAAATGTGACAGGTTCATTCGAAACATAAAGATCAGCCTTTCATCCCAGTGGTTGCTATTCCTTCAATAATATATCTTTGTGCAAAAATGAAGATAATTGTAATTGGTATAATCGATACAAGAGATGCAGCCATAATTAATGCATATTGGGCATCATACAAAGTGACAAACATACGTAAACCTAACTGAATCGTTTTCACTTCGGTTGAGTTTAAGTAAATGAACGGCCCCATGTAATCGTTCCAAGTATTAACGAAGGTTAAAACGATCAGGGTAGTAAGAGCTGGTTTGGATAATGGCAAGATGATCTTGAAGTAGATTCCATATTCATTTAATCCATCTACTCGTGCAGCTTCACTTAATTCTTCAGGAATACTCATATAAAACTGTCTCATTAAAAAGACACCAAAAGCACTAAATGCTTGTAATAAGACTAAAGACCATAATGAATCTGTTAAATGAATATCTCTCATCATAATAAACTGAGGAATCATATAAGCCTGCCATGGTACGGCAATCGTACCAATATAGGCTAGAAAAAGTGTATTTCTGCCCTTAAATCTCATTTTAGAAAAACCATAAGCAGCAAAACTACTAGTCAGTACTTGTATAAAAGTAACGACTACACTTAGAAAGATGGTGTTTTTAAAGAATGTCAATAGTGGGATTTGATGCCAGATTTCTACAAAGTTCCTCCATTGTGGTTTTGTAGGAATCCATTGAATTGGGATACTAAATACTTGATTATCCTGTTTTAACGAAGATGAGATCATCCATAAAAATGGAATTAAAACTAAGAGAGATAAGATAAGTAAAAAGATATACGTAATGGTATTCCCTATATGTTGCTTTGTTCTTCGAGACAATCCAGGGCTTTTTGTTGCTGCATCCAATGTTTTTCACTCCCTAATAGTCTGTATTTTTTTCTTGTATTCGGAATTGAATTATCGTGATTCCTAACACAATGACGAATAAAACTAACGAGATAGCAGAGGCATAACCAAAGTCGTATTTTACGAACGCTTGATTATAGATTTGATAAACTAATACGTTAGTAGATCGGCCTGGTCCACCCATTGTCATAACTTGAATTAAATCAAATACTTTGAAACTAGAAATCGTTAACATAATTAATACTAAAAAAGTGGTCGGAGCAAGCATTGGTAAGGTTACATGTCTAAATTCATGCCATTTATTTGCACCATCAATTTTGGCAGCCTCATATAATTCTTTTGGTATACTTTGTAATCCCGCTAAATAGAGAACCATATAATAACCCATTCCACGCCAAACACTTACAATAATAATTGCCGGCATTGCCCATTTTGACGAAGAAGTCCAGCCTGGCGCATTTTCAATGCCAATCCAGCGTAAAAATTCATTGATAAGTCCCATATCCGGATGAAATAACATATTCCATACAACGGCAACGGCTACAAGGGACGTAACATATGGAAAGAAGAGCGCAGCTCGGAAAAAGCCGATTCCACGGATTTTCTTATTGAGCAGGATAGCTAAAAGCAGGGAACAGATTAATGTCAACGGGACGGTACCGATGGTATAGTAGATAGTATTCCAAAGGGAAATCCAAAAGGTCGTATCATGAATCATTGTATTAAAATTTTTCAATCCTACGAATTCAGGAGCTGAAAAGGCATCCCATTTCATAAAAGCGATAACGAACGAAGCTACCACAGGGATTAAGGTAAAAATAAAGAATCCAAGGAAGTTCGGAGTAATAAAGGACCAGGCAACTAATGTGTTTCTTCTTCTTCTTTTCTTTTCTGATAAAATTTTAACTTTAGGAGCATTAATTACCACATTCGTATTTGTATTACTCATATTGTCCCACCCTTTCTAATTGGTGGTTCTCTCCTTTCAAAAGAGCATTTAAAAACGGGACAAAAGCTGTGACTTTAGTTATCTGCTCTAAACCTGTTCACTTTTGTCCCACCATGTTTACTACTTATTTAAAACTTCAGATTTAACACGTTGTCCCATTGTTTTAATTCCTTTGTCAATACTGTTTTCACCGATCATGATTAAGTCATGTTCTTCATTTAAAATTTGGTCAATGGCAGCGGAGTTTTTGTCCATTGGCATCTCAATATTTACAAAATCAGGGTTAAATGCTTTCTTAGAAAGTTCATCGCTCGGCATACCAGCAACCTTAAAGTAAATATTATTAATTTCCTCTGTACGATAAGCTGGAACTACACCAACACCTGCAACCACTTTTGCCCCTTCTTCACCGGAAGCCCATTTAACAAATTTTTCAGCTTCTTTACTATGTGCTGCATTCTTATTTACAGCGAAAGCTGTTGGAGATCCCCATGATTTAACTTTGCCTTTTTCTGTTTGAGGCAGTGGAGCAATTGCCCAATCTACATTCGTTTTACCTTGATTTTTCGAATTTAGAACACCAGCCATATACCAAGTACCCATTGGAAGCATAGCCGCTTTTTCGGTTTCAAATTGTGAAGCATAAGTAGTGTTAGTTGATTTTGCAGTTCCATAATCTAATACACTCTTATCGTCCTGCATACCTTTAAAAACTTTATACATATTGGTTAGGAAGCTATAGTCACCTTTAACCAGTGCATTTGGTTTTCCTACTTCTTGAGCCGCTGCCGTTGCATTGGTAATGGATCTCCAAACATGGTTATACGCGCCATATACTTTTGTATCTCCCGAACCAGAAGTTAATTTCTTAGCTGTTTCTCTATACTCATCCCATGTTAAATTTTCAGGATACTTTACGCCTGCTTGATCAAATAGTTTTTTATTGTAATAAAGCACCCAAAAGTCGTTACGATATGGTAAAGCGAAAATTTTTCCATTGGCATCTTTCATATTCTCTAACATGCCCTGATACTTCTCTCCATCTAAGCTTTTTGCGTATGCAGTCATGTCTTTCAATTGACCGCGGTAAGCATAGTTTGAATAGCCGATTAAGTTTTTCATTGTTAAAACATCAGAATCATCGTTACCAGCCAGCATGGTTGTTAATTTTTGGTCATACTGTGCTGCTTCAATATCAACTGGTTCAATTTTTACATTAGGATTTTCTTTTTGATAGGCTTCAAATAATGCTTTAAATTCTGGCGTGGTATCGTAGTTCCATACTGTTACTTTCAAGGTAACCTTTCCATCTGAGCCTTTTACTGTTTCCTTTGATGCGGTGTCTTTAGAACTACAACCCGCCATTATACTACTAAGAATAAGTATTAACACAAATATTAGAGCGAAATGCTTCTTCATAATTTACCCCCGCTTTTCATTTTTAATGGTTACTTTAAAGAAAAATAGATTCCTGGTTTTGAGACAATTTAGGAACTGTTTGAAAAATTTAACATCCTCCTTCATCCGTGATTACTAGACTCTGAAAGCCTTTACAAATAAAAGGTTATCAAATTTTCATATCCTACCTATAAGAATAATTTTACTTAGTAAGTGAAAATTTTGACTTTTAACATTGGACTGCAATTCAAAAAAAAGAACTTTGTTTATCTCAATTCGAGATAGACAAAGTTCTTCTAGTTCTAGCTATTATCCCACTTCTAGGGATTGATGCTGTGATTGATGCAGGTTCCAATAGTAGCTTTTCTTGCTTAATAACTCGTTATGTGATCCTTCCTCAATGATTCTGCCTTTATCTATGACAAGGATGCGGTCTGCATTTTGAATAGTTGAAAGGCGGTGAGCAATAATAAAAGATGTTCTTCCGGCAAGTAGAGTCTCCAATCCCTTCTGCAATGCCAGCTCGGTTTCCGTATCAATGGAAGAGGTAGCCTCATCGAGAATTAAGATTTTAGGATCGGCCAAAAGTGCGCGGGCAAACGAAATCAACTGTCTTTGTCCGGTAGAAAGCCTTGTGCCTCTTTCGTTGACCTCTGTTTGATACCCATCGGCCAGACCGCTGATAAACTGATGGGCCTGAACCGCCTTCGCCGCTGCAATCACCTCTTCGTCGGTAGCATCAAGCCGGCCATAACGGATATTATCCATAATCGTACCAGAAAAAATAAATGGATCTTGAAGCATGACGCCCATTTGCATCCTTAAAGATGGAATGGTAACCGTACTAATATCGACACCGTCAATTTCTATCTTCCCGCTGCTTACATCATAAAAACGGCTGAGCAAACTGACAATTGTCGTCTTTCCCGATCCGGTCGCACCAACAAGTGCAATGGTTTCACCAGGATTTACACAAAAGTTTATATTCTTAAGGATCCTTTCTCCTTCTTCATATTCAAACACAACCTCTTTAAAATCCACTTTCCCGCTAATCGTCGGCAGCTTTGAAGCATTTGGACGATCTTCAACCGTCGGCCTTTCATCGATCATTTCAAAAATTCTTTCCAAATAGGCCGTCGCATTGATAATGGCATTGTAGAAGTTCCCAATATTGGCGATGGGGGTCCAAAACATTCCTATATAACCAACAAAGGCAACCAAAGCGCCGACGGTTACTCCTTCACCGATCTGAGATATTCCGAATACATAAATGACAGAGGTCGTAAGAACCGATATGTTTTCTATTGAAGGCCATAGTAAGAATTGGATTCTTACCGCTTTCATCCATGAGCTACGATAGCTTTCAGAAACATCTTTAAAAATACGTTTATTTTCTTCTTCCCTGGTAAAGGCCTGAGTCACTTTGATGCCATTGATGCTTTCATGAATATACGCATTCATATTGGACTGCTTATTACTTAATGTTTGCCAAGCTTTCCGCTGTGCATTTTTAATCAAAAGGATGACGGCAGCCAGGATTGGAAATCCAAGCATCGCCATAAGTGTTAACTTCACATCAATCGCTAACATAAAACCGACAATCACGACCAGGCTAAACAGGTCGGTAATTAAATTGATTAAACCATTTGATAATAAATCACTTAAGGAGTTAACATAGTTAACCACCCTCACTAAAATTTTTCCATGCGGTCTGCTGTCATAAAAGGAAAAAGACAGTTTTTGCAAATGGGTAAACAAATCTTTTCTAATATTAAGGATGACACTCTGACCTATCTCCGACATCATCCGAATTCTATATTTCATACAGATTCCCGTAATAACCAGAGCTCCAAGATAAATGCCGGCAAGGAGCAGTAAATTTCCGACATCCTTGTTGGGAATACTTTCGTCAATGGCTCTTTTAATCAAATAGGGGCCAATTAAATTGGCTCCGCTGGCAATCAGCATAATTAAAACAGTAAAAATAATCTTTTTTCGATAGGGTTTTAAATAAGTAAACAAACGCTTTAGATGAACAAAGCTGAATGGTGATTCCAACTCTTCATCCACATCAAATTTATTGCGCGCCATTGAGATAGATCACATCCTCGCTATTGTGCTGACCATCAAAATTCCCATTCTGATTCATAAACACCTTATAGTAATAGCCCTTTTTCGCAAGCAGCTCTTTATGCTTTCCTCTTTCAATGATATGGCCATTTTCCATGACAAGAATTAAATCAGCCTCTTTTACAGAAGAAATCCGATGAGCAATAATAAAACAGGTCTTCTCTTTCAGTAACGACTTTAACGTTCGTTGAATACGAAGTTCTGTTTCCATGTCGACAGCTGATGTTGTATCATCAAGAACCAGGATAGATGGATTTTTTAAAAGTGCCCGTGCTAATGCAATCCTTTGCCGTTGTCCGCCTGAAAGACCTACGCCCCGTTCCCCAATAATCGTATCGTAGCCATCTGGAAGATTCATGATAAAATCATGTGCCTCTGCCATTTTTGCAGCAGATTGAACCATTTCCAAGGTGGCATCAGGATTCCCGTATGCAATATTTCCCTCAATGGTATCGGAAAAAAGGAATATATCCTGCATGACCATAGCCATACTATCTCTCAATTTAGGAATATCCCAATCTCTCACATCAATCCCATCCACCTTAACTTCCCCGCTTGTTGTATCATAAAAGCGGCTTAAAAGGTTTACCAATGTGGATTTACCTGCCCCCGTTGGGCCGATGATCCCCACTGTTTGACCCGGCAGGACCTTATAGCTGATATCATTGAGTACCTGTTCATCTCCGTAACTAAAGGACACTCGGTTAAACTCGACTACTCCATTCATCTGTCTGATGTTCGCTCTCATTGCTTCATTGGTAATTTCAGGTTGAGTGTTTAACAGGTCTTCTACTTTTTCAGCTGAAGCAATAAACCGCTGCACATCATTGATTAACCAGCCAGCCATCCGCATTGGATTATTTAACGCCCAAATCAAGGAATTGAAAGTTACTAATTCACCAAAAGTCAGTGAACCATTAATAACCATGATCCCTCCAACTAAGATCATCACAACGGTTAATACTCCTGCAAGTGAATCGAGAACAGGCAAATATTTTTCCCAAACCTTTGCAGAATCAAGACTTTTCTCCTTAAATGCCTCATTTTCGACTGAAAACTTATCAATTTCGTAGTCTTCCTTGGCAAATGCCTTTACAACCCGATTTCCGCTAATGTTTTCCTGAACAACTGAATTTAACCGTGCAAACTGTCCCCTGATCTCTGTAAAGGTAGGCTTGACCGTAAAGGAAAGACGTGTAGCAAAGAAACCAATAACCGGTGTTACCGCTACCATTGCCAACGCCAATAATGGATTAATATAAAACATAAACCCAATCGCAATGAGTAAGATGGTTAGATTTTCGAAGATCATATAAATAGCCCACGCCGTAAAATGCCTTACAGCTTCTAGATCCCCAGTCATCCGGGCCATAATATCTCCTGTTTTGGTCCGATCGAAAAAGCTAAAATCTAATTGCTGGAGACGATCATATAACTGTTCTCTTATGGTGAATATCACACTTTGTGAAACCCGTTCAAACATTAATTGATAACTATATCGAATAACCGTCTTGATTATGGTAACCCCTATCATGGTCCCTAAAAACATCCATAATAAATTGTTCTGATGGCCATAAATAACCTTATCAACAATTTTTCCTGCAAAATATGGATTCAACATGTTTAATACGGAAACAGTTAATGCCAGAAAAAGGCCACTAAATAATCTAATGCGGAAGTTCCTTATATACTTCCACACCCAACGCATGCTTTGCATACTGCACGTCCCCCCTCCTACGCCCTTGTACCAAAATACATTAAAATAAAAACATACATGAACCTATTATATTGTTATTATTAAAGAATAAAATATAAAATCATAACAAAAAATTGCACAATCCTAACATGTGAGGAGAGACGAAATGCTTCAAATAATTGCTCCACCTTTACCGACACTTCTTGCAGCCGGCAGGAATACGTTTGATATCGGTCAATCGCATATTAACAGGAATAATATTGGTGTTTTTGATTTATTAGTGGTGACAAGAGGGCAATTGTTCATGGGAGAGGACTATCGTAAATATAATGTTTGCAGAGGAAATACACTTATCCTCTACCCAGACAGGTACCATTTTTCTGTATCGCCATGTGATCAAGTAACCGAGTTTTTTTGGTTTCATTTCATTTCTTCAAAAGGGTGGAGAGATCTTACCATTTCTAAACCTGTTCATTACGAAGAAAAATCAGCTGAGGATTGTGGCAACTTTTTATCCGAGAGCCCCTTCGGGATAACGCTGCCCAAGTATTGCAAGATATCCAATCCCGAGGCTGTGGAGCTCCTGTGTTCAAAAATTATTGCTGCAGAAACCGAGTCTATTTATTCGGGAGAATGGCAGCGGCAAATACTCTTTCAGCAATTACTGCAGGAACTTTCAAATCATATGCATTTGGCCAATTCTTTGCCTGCATTTGCGGTCGCAGAAAAGGCAGCTGTTTATTTACGTAAAAATTATGCTAAAAAAGTTACCTATGAAGATCTGGGGCGAGCTCTCAGGTTTCATCCAAACCATATTGCAAGATGCATGATCCAGTCTTTTGGGTGTACACCGATTGAATATGTCAATAAAATTCGGATTGATCAAGCTAAGATATTACTAGTTTCAACTGATTGGAGTATTGATCGGATTTCAGAAAGCAGTGGCTTCACACAATCTGCCTATTTCAGCAGGATCTTCAAAAAACTGGAGCATGTATCTCCCCATCAGTTTCGAAAACAATATGTTGGAAAACTACCTACTCATAAATCATAAAGAAAACATAGGATAAAGGATGATCGAATAAATAATTTCTTTTGAATAAATTTTAATTGAAGATGGATACTATTTTTTTAAAGGGGGTATGATAGTGGATTTAAATTCATTATGCTATCTCGGACTTGGATTCATTAGTATCATTCTTCTTATTTATATATGTATAAAATCAGATATCAGAAGCGCGTTATTAACTTTTATAGGTATGGTCGGGGCAGGGTATATCATTGAGGCCGTTATTTATAACTTTTTAAGCAGCTATCAATATTATCCTCATATCATCAAACACGATCCTATTTATGATAGTGCTTGGGGGGCCATCGCATCTAATGCCTTAACATTACCTGTGACCGCCACCTTCCTTGCATCCTTTCATAAAAATTGGCTATGGGTAGCATTTACAATTGGTTTGTATGCAGGGATTGAATGGCTGTTTTTAGAACTGCATATCTATAAGCATTACTGGTGGAAGACATTCTATACTTCCCTAGGCCTACCCTTTTATTTTTTATTTGCTAAATTTCTTTATCGGAAAATGAGGGTCCCTATAAAAGGCTTTTTTCATACCTTTTGTTTATATCTCATTATAAGTCCCTTTCCAGGTTCGCTGCATATTATCCCGATTATGTTTTTTTCTAATCGCTATTATGAGTTTGGTTTATTTGCTAACCAATCTAAAGATACGATCGCTTTTTCGACCATTTTTTATTTATGTGCCAGTGTTGTTTACGTGTTTATTGCTAAATTTCAACTCTTACCACGATGGGGAAAATATCTTGCTATCGGACTTTGTATGTACTGCGCCACACTCTTACTGAGACGTGCGGGAATCCTCCACAGTTTAGTCTGGTGGGACACATGGTATTACATTGCACTATCTTTCTTCTCCCTTTTCTTCACCGAATACATTAGTAAATCTCTCCATAAAGGCTCTTTAGCATCCAGAATCTAAAGCAACAGCGGCTCAACTTCTACCGGTTGAACCGCTGTTTTCATTGTGACAAAGTGAGTAATGGTGTCAGGCACCACGTTTGAGTTGTTTGAATTGGCCCTTGGATAGGACGGTTTTTTCGAGGCGGTGGGCCATTATTCCGGCTAGGATGGATAGGATTATGTCCTTTGGCAGCGGGGCCGCCATCCATAACCACGCCATTTTGTAGGAAAATCCATCTGGTGCAGCTCCCCAAAATTTGTAGGCAAAGTACATCCAGTTGGTGCCGAACAGATAGTTGACGGCCATGCCAATTAACGAGGCAATGATGAACGCAGGCAGGCTTTTATTCTTTTCAACGATTTTTCCAATAATAAACGCCGCTAAAATATAAGATAGAATAAAGCCAAAGGTAGGTCTTATGATAATTGATAGACCGCCAGTAAAGTCAGCAAATACGGGAACCCCGACTAAGCCTACTAACATATAAACAATCATGGCAATTGAACCTAAACGGCTTCCTAAAATAGCTCCTGCTAAAATAGCAAAAAAGGTTTGTAGTGTAATCGGAACTCCACCGACATGTAAAAACGGAGCAATCGTTGATATATTTGCCCCGATGGCCATAAGTGCCACAAACATGGCGGCAAGTGTTAAATCTAGTGCCCTTAATTTCCTCATTTCGTCTCCCACCCTTATTTTTTTATCTTATCTTAAAAATAAATGGTAAGAGTAACTATTGTCAACCAAAAATTTTAATTAGTTAACAATATAAAAATATAGCAGCAACTCATGGAACGTTATTTTTTACGGCAGTTTTTGCAAACTTGGATCGTTTGCCCTGTTTCCGATTTATGAGCATAGAGTAGTTTTATTCCCGTCCTTGCGCAAAGTGGGCATGTCCCCCGTCCGTTTGAAGGCAGGTTGCTGATTGTCTTTCCTCTGTTTCTTTTTGCCATTCTCCATCATCCTTTTCCAATTGATCTTGTTTCTTTATCTAATGATGGACTGGCATAAATATTGTTAGGCAAATAATTGTTTTCAGTTAAATCTTTTCCTCCTCTTATGACCATTATGGCAATGGACTAGCCGTACCTAGTCAAGCCTCCTACTTGTTTTACTATTTTCCGCTGACTCGACATACATATAAATTAGACCGGGTTGCCAAAGATGTCCGCACGACAAAGGTCTCCTCGCCATAAGATAGGAATAAGAGTTAGTCTACGTTTTTTATCCAAGGGGGTGTTTTCAATATGAAAAATAATGCAGTGTACCACCATACATTTCAAAATCTTCAAGAGGTAGGACTGACGTTTGAACAGGTTTTTGATCGAATCATTTTATTCATGTCTTCCGCCCCTAAAGGAAACTATCGGTTGATGGTGGGAACAGATTCACAGGTTCATAAATCGCAAACGGTTTTTATCACTGGAATTGTTATTCAGAATGAAGGAAATGGTGTATGGGCCTGTATCAGAAAGATTGTGGTACCAAGAAAAATGACACAGCTGCATGAGCGGATTTCACTTGAATTATCATTAACGGAGGAAATTGTTGCTATGTTTACTGAAGAGCGGAAAAATAAGCTTATTGCGATTGTCCTGCCCTATCTCTATGAAGGAGCAACCTTTGCCATGGAAGGACATATCGATATTGGTGCTGGCAAACGGAATAAGACGAGAGAGTTTGTAACAGAAATGGTGACGCGAATGGAGTCCATGGGGGTAGAACCAAAGATTAAACCAGATGCGTTTGTCGCCTCGAGCTATGCTAACCGCTATACAAAATAAGCGTCAGACACCTGAGTGAGCATGGTGTTGACGCCTTTTTTATACATATCCTAATTCAACCGTAATCGTCGTGCCTCTGCCTAACTCACTTTCAATTTTCATCGTGCCATTATGTTCTTGAATGATTTTGTTACTAACCGTTAAACCAAGTCCAATCCCCTTATCCTTGGTGGTATAAAACGGTGTCCCTAAATAATCCATGAGATGATTGTCAATTCCTGTGCCTTCATCTGTAATTCGAATCAAAACCTGGCTGCCTTCAGCTTTTTGTACATCAATATGAACTTGACCGCCAGATGGCATCGCTTCAATCGCATTTTTTAAAAAATTAACAAAAACCTGTTTTAACTGATTTCTGTTCCCAAGTAAATCGATATCATCCGTTATGAAGTGGTTAATAATTTGCACATTATGTAATAAGGCTTGCGGATGAAGAATGTTAACGGTGCTATCAAGAATAGCGCTTAAACTTTCCCGTTTAAATTGAATGGCTTGCGGCTTTGCCAGCGACATAAATTCATTGACAATCATATCAATTCGGTCAAGTTCATTCATGATAATTGATAAATAGTCGTCTTGTTTTTGTTTATCAATGGTACTCTTCAATAGCTTTGAAAAACCTTTTAGGGATGTTAAAGGGTTTCGGATTTCATGAGCAACTCCGGCAGCTAGTTGACCAATAATCGAGAGCCGGTCTAAATTACGAAGGGCATCATCATTTTTGATTCTGTCAGTAATGTCACGAGCCACGGTAACATAAGACTCTATTTCATTTTCCTCGTTATAAATTGGCGAAATGGTAATCTCCGTATCAATATAGCTGTTATCACTTGTTCTCATTTTAACTTGAAACAGCTGGGGTTCACCTGTTCTCATAAGTTTCTCATAGACTTGGTCTAAACACTCTTTGTCTTCTGGCAGAATCAGACTGTAAACATCTTTGCCAATTAGTTCATTCGTAGGGAAGCCCAGCCATTTTTCGTGAGACGGAGAAGCATAAATTATTTTTTTATCATTAGTATAAAGTTTAATCATATCAGTGGTATTTTCTGTAATCAATCGGTATAGCTCACGGGTCCGCTTTAATTCTCGTTCAATGGTTAAATGCTTGGTAATATCACGATAGATCCCAATGATGGCGATAATTTCCCTTACTGAGTTGCGTAAAGGGGAAAAAGACACGGCTATATCAAGCAGGCTTCCATCTTTATGTAAACATTGAGTCACTAGATCGTGGAAAAACTCCCCTTGTTTTACCGCCTTGATGACCTCTATCGCTAAATCAGACTGATCGATTTCCTCGAAGCTCCGTCCAGCCAACTCTGTTTCGGTATATCCTAAAATTTTCGTATACATATCATTCACGCGAATAAACCGATTTTCCATGTTCAATATACATATACCATCGGCCGTACTATTAAGAAAAAGGTCGATTAAATCATCAGGATTAATCGTATCTGAATAATTCGGTTCGCCAAAAATAGGGAAACTCTTAGCCATGCATATCTCTCCCATACACATAATCTCTCAAACTTCATTTTACAGAACTTTTCGATAAAAAAAAGGGGTAATTTTATGGTGTCAGGCACCACAAAAGAACATTTCTTTTGTTTTGTCCGTCTCTGGCGGACATCGACAGAAAAACGCTTGGCTTTTGTCGATAGCCAAGCGTTGGTTTTCTCTGTTATTCTCTTTTAAAGGGCTGCTTCTATCTCTGCAGTCATACCTTTCATGGATTGCAAACCGCCGCCGCTTAGATACCAAGAGTCTGCATCTAAGTAGATTATCTTGTCCTCTTGATAGGCCGAAGTTTTTTTAACTAGTTCATTTTCTACGATCTCTTTGGCCCCGATTTCCCCGCCTACCGCTGTGGCTCGGTCAATCACAAACAAAACGTCCGGATTTTTCTCCTTAATGTATTCAAACGAAATGCTTTGTCCGTGGGTGGAGACTTCAATATTCTGATCAGCCGCTCCAAAGCCAAATACATCATGAATCAAACCAAAGCGGGAGCTTGGGCCATAGGCGCTCACTTTTCCTTCGTTTGCCAGAACAACCAGTCCCTTTTCGTTAAGAGTGGCTGCCTTTTTATTCACCTCGTTCACCCTTGCCTGAATCGCTTTTAATTCGCGGTTTACTTGATCTTCTTTCCCGAAAATCTCACCGATTAAATTCATATTTTTCGTAAAGGAATCCATGTAGTTGGTATAGTCCATTCCTACATAAACCGTAGGGGCGATTTCAGCAAACTGATCGTATAATTCCGCTTGGCGGCCTGAGATAAAGATGACATCAGGCTTTAAGGCATGAATCGCTTCAAAGTCCGGCTCCTTCAAGCTGCCGACATTCGTATATTTCTTATCACTGTATTTTTTTAGATAGGAAGGAATTGTTACTTGGGGAACACCGGTCACTTCGATCCCTAACTCATCTAAGGTATCCAGTACACCAAAGTCAAACACAACCACCTTCTTCGGGTTCTTTTCAACCACTGCTTCCCCATACTGGTGTTTAATGGTCATTTTCTCGTCTGATTGTTCGTTAGAGGATGCCGGCTTAGAAGCCTCCTCCTCTTTTGTCCCGCCGCAAGCGGCTAACACCAAAATTACCGTAAAAATAAACCCTAGTAAACTCCACTTTCTCATACTTTTATCCCCTTTTTATGAATTGGCTGTGTTAATCTTGAATGTTGATTTCCGCTCCAGGCGGCTTCGCTTTCCGCGGGCGTGCCGGGGAGCCTCCTCGGCGCACTTGCGCCTGTGGGGTCTCCCCTGCCCCGTACTCCCGCAGGAGTCTTCGCCGCCTTCCGCTCCAATCAACAGGCTAAAAATCAACAATACTTTTAACACAGCCTATGAATTAAAATAAACGCAAATCCGGCAATTGTTCACCTCTTGAATCGGTATATCCATATCATAAATCTCATTTAAGGCCTCCGATTGGATAATCTCCTCAGTCGGGCCGTTTTTGACCACCTTCCCTTCCTTCATTGCGACAATCCAGTCCGAATAAACAGAGGCAAAATTAATATCATGAAGGACAATCACAACCGTTTTACCAAGTTCATCTACTAGGCGTCGCAGTATTTTCATAATCTGAACAGAATGCTTCATATCCAAATTGTTCAGCGGCTCATCCAGCAATATGTACTGAGTATCCTGAGCGATCACCATTGCAATAAAGGCGCGCTGCCGCTGTCCTCCTGATAATTCATCCAAAAAGCAATCCTGCAATTCCGTCAAATGCATGTATGCTAAGGATTGCTCGACCATCCGCTCATCCTCTTCGGTAAGCCGCCCTTTGGAGTATGGGAATCGTCCAAACGAGACCAGTTCGCGAATCGTGAGTCGGACATTCATAAAATTCGATTGTTTTAATATTGACACCGATTTGGCAAAATCATTGGACTTCATCATCCGGACATTGGACTGATTGACAAGCACTTCACCTGTATCTGCATGGACCAGCCGGCTAACCATGGAAAGAAGTGTTGATTTTCCGGCACCATTCGGTCCAATAAAGGAGGTTATTTTTCCAGGCTGGATATCAACGGTCACGTCTTCAACTACTGCTTTCTTACCGTAAAACTTCGATAACGATTTTACTTGAATCATGCTGCCTTCCTCTCCTTTACTAGTAGATAGATAAAGTAAATCCCGCCGATAAAGTTAATGATGACGCTGAGTGTGGTTGAAAAAGTAAAAATCCGTTCGACCACCCATTGTCCACCAACAAGGGCGATGACACTCATGACAATTGCCCCACTAATGAGAACCTTATGTTGATAGGTTTTAAAAAGCTGATAGGAAAGGTTCGCTACAATTAAGCCAAAAAAGGTAATCGGTCCAACAAGTGCGGTTGAAATAGAAATAAAGATCGCTACGATAATCAGCATTTTTCGCACAATCGAGTCGTAGGGAACGCCTAGATTAATCGCCCACTCCCTTCCCAATGATAAAACATCGAGATATTTCATATAACGCCAGGCATAAATGATGACGATAAAAACCAGCGCCAGTCCGAGCCAGACCAAATCCGAATTAATATTGTTAAAACTTGCAAACATCCGGTCTTGAACTATCTGAAACTCATTTGGATCGATCAGCACTTGAAAGAAAGTAGATATACTTGAGAAAAAGGTGCCGACAATAATTCCAACGAGCAGTAAAAAGTAAATCGACTGACTGCCGTGTTTAAAAAGAAATCGGTATAGAACAAGAGCAAACATAATCATGACCACAATCGAGATTAAGAAGTTAACCTGTTTATTGACAACTGCCAGATGGTCAGAACCAAGAAAGAAAATGATGACGGTTTGCAAAAGCAAATAGAGGGCATCAAGCCCCATTATGCTCGGGGTGAGGATTCGATTATGGGTTATCGTTTGAAAAACGACCGTCGCATAAGCAATCGTAAATCCTGTAATGATCATGGCGATGACCTTAACTGCCCTTTTGGGAAATGCATAATCAAAGCTGCCATTAAGATCGTGAAATAAGTAAATCCCGCAGCACAAAAGTGCGGCTAGTACTAAGCCTCCCATTTTTAGCCACTGTTTACGCATAAGCCCTCCTCCTGAATAGAAGATAGAGGAAGATTCCGCTGCCTATGACTCCAACCATCAGGCTAATGGAAATCTCGTATGGATAAATGATGAGTCTCCCTAGAATATCGCAAACTAGTAAAAAGCTTGCTCCGAGTAAAGCCGTATGCGGCAGTGTCTTTTGCAGGTGGTCGCCTTTAAAAATGGAGATGATATTCGGAATAATTAAACCGAGAAACGGAATCATTCCGACTGTCAGGACGACAGTGACCGTTATCAGAGCAACAAGCACTAGTCCAATATTGACTATTCTCCGATAGGCAAGACCTAAATTTTTTGAAAAATCTTCCCCCATTCCGGCAACATTAAATCGGTTGGCATAGAAATAGGCAATAATTAAAATCGGAATACTTATGTATAGGAGCTCATAGCGCCCTTTCATCACCATAGAAAAATCACCTTGAAGCCAGGCGGACATATTTTGAATCACATCTGCCCTGTAAGCAAAGAACGTCGTGACCGAAGATAATATGTTACCAAACATTAAGCCTACTAGCGGGATAAAAATGGCATCCTTCAACTTAATCCGGTCCAATATTTGCATGAATAAAAACGTTCCCGTAAGTGCAAACACTAGGGCAACAAGCATTTTTTGCATCATCGAGGCATTTGCAAATAGGAGCATTGATACCAATATTCCCAGACGAGTGGCATCCAGTGTTCCGGCTGTTGTGGGTGAGACAAATTTATTACCGCTCAGCTGCTGCATAATGAGTCCTGCAATGCTCATACCTGCTCCGGCAAGAATGATGGCGACAAGCCGCGGTACCCTGCTGATCAGAAATACTTGCGTTTCTTCAGATTGGAAGTTTAGGAGATCACTAAGTGATATACTGCTAACTCCCACAAACAATGAGACTCCTGACAATATAGCTAACACCAATAATAGATATCGTTTCTTCATCATTGTCTCCATAGATTTATTTTTTAAATGATATTGAAAATCATTATCACTTACACTTAGTATAAACAATTGGCAAAAATGGTGTCAATAAGTAATTGAGAATTTTTATCAATTAAATTCATTGGTTTGTTTATCGTTGTTAAGAAGGATGATTTTTTTCACCCTCTAACATATTGGACTTCCAGCACCTCATAAATTGAGGATTAGGAGGTGATCGCAGTGAAAAAAGGACTTTTAGCGATTGTTTTTCCGATCCTTTTGCTGTTGTCAGGCTGCTTTAATGACCCTGTTCAAGATGATTTGTTGAATTACGTGAATAAGGAAATGAAATCAGCAGGGAAATTAGAGGCGGCAGCAATTTCTGCTTACGAAGGTGTGTCTGGAGCAAATTATCAGGATGACCAGACGATGTACGAGGCGTTAACGAAAGAAGTTATCCCAAATTATAATGAATTTATTAAAGAATTGGATTCTGTCAAGATAGAAACAGATGAGTTAAGGAAGATTCACGAGATTTATATTGAAGGGGCTGATATACAATTTAAGGCATTTGTTACGATTAAACAGGCCTTAGAGGAACAGGATCCGGCGTTAATCCAGAAGGCAAATGATATGCTGGCCGATGCGAGAGAGCATATACGGGATTATAAGTCGAAGTTAAACAAACTCGCAAAAGAACATAAGGTCAATTTAACTTAATTAAGATGTTTACAAAACGAGCAAAGTGCCGGACTACATTCCATGTTAGTGCCTGGCACTTTGTTTGCACTATGAATACCACCTTCCGTACGTACGGAAGGCTGATGCCCGGCTAGGATCTTTTTCGCATCGGCGGTAACTCTAGATAGGTCAGTGCTCTCCAAACCCATTCTAATGGGCCAAATTTGAAATAGCGAAGCCAAAGTGTACTATAGATTAATTGAATGACATATATAGCTAAGCAAATATATAAGGTTTGAAAATAGCTGATATGGCCTTGCAGCTGCAGCACCTTTCCTGCCACCAAAATCAAAACCGTTTGTATTAAATAATTGGTTAATGCCATCCTGCCATAATTTTTTAGAGGAGCAAGAAGTTTACGAAAAAAGGGTAATTGAATCAACATGATTATACAGCACACATAAAAGGCAGAAACCACAGGACCAATCGTAATCCCAATACGAATAAATGGAGGCAGTGGGACAGAAGTTGCTTCATCCGCAGTGCTGCCGATAAAGTTGGGAGCGAATTGGTATTGTAAAGTTAGCCCGCCAAGGCCCAGAACCAGCATGATAACGGTAAAAACAGCTATTGCTTTTAGGTGGTGGGAGATTCTTTCAAACACGTGATATTGCCCCACAGCGATCCCCAACAACATGAACGGAATAATCATAAATATTTTTGCCCCAAAGATAGCTAGGACCACTAACATGATGGTGCCAAATAAGAGATTAACGCTTCTGTTTACTTTGTAAAATGGGAGGAGAATCAGACCTGAGACAGCATAGAGCGTTAATGCCTCTCCAGGATGAAACTGCATATGTACTACTCCAAATAGGAATAATACCATCATTCTCCGTACAAACAAGACTTGTCCTTTTTTTCCTTTTTTATTGGCACGATTGATGAAAAGATAGAAGCCAACACCAAACAAGAAGGTGAAAATCGTATAAAATCGGCCTTCTATAAATAAATACAAAAACTTCCAATAGGCAGCATCAATGGTACCTGCTGCCGGGGTTTTGGCTGCCAATAATGGCCCAATATTAACCAAAATAATCCCCAGTAATGCAAAACCACGCAAATAATCTAACACATCAATCCGCTCATTTTCCCCTATTGCACTCATAGCAAACTCCTAATCGCTTACTTTTACCTCTAACTAATGGTGCCTGTCACCATTTTTACTATAAACTTGCTCACAGTGTTAGTTTATAGATGATAAACCGTTCATTTGGGTTATGTTCGTACACATATGGTAATGTAACTTCTTTTTTCTGTTCGAAAGCGGTGTCCTGTTCTAAGAAATAGATATAATCCTCGGATGGATAGTATAAAACCAATTCGACTTCCCTTGGATGATCCTCCAAGGATCGCAGAATGTTGTTAACCACTCTCCGAAACACTTGAATCGAAAACGGATTAAAGAAATAAAAACGATTATCGAAAGGGTTGATTTGATATTCCTCTGCCAGACTGCAAACAAATTGGATTTTACCTTTGCCATTCTTTTTCACATACCGCTGTTGGTTTAATAGCGCCTCATGATAAAGAGCTTCATTCATCTCTACTCCGACCACTGTTACATCAAAGAAGTAATGAAGGTAAAAATTCAGCCTGCCCTTTCCGGACCCAAAGTCCACAATATAATCGTCGTGATTGATTTCATAATGACGGAACAACTCTTCGAGCGCGCTGTATGGAGTCGGTTCGTAACGATGATAATGCAAGGACTTGTTAAATCCCTGCTGGTCACCGCGGGTCTTAATGTTAAGTAATTTATCATAATAATATTCTTTCATCAGAGGCTCCTATAATCTCAATTCTACTTCTTTTATTTTAACAAACAGAAACATAAAAAACCGCCTAGATGATAACGAATCTAAGCGGTTCCTATTATCTTTTATTTCCCTTTACGCAGCTTATGAACCTCATCGGCTACAAATTGAACATTGGTCCCAATTATGACTTGGATACTTTGCGGACCAACAATGTTAATTCCCGGTACACCCGTCGATTTAATTTTCTTCTGATCGACTTTACTCATATCCTTCACTTCTAAACGCAAGCGGGTGACACAGTTATCCACCGAAACAACATTCTCATCGCCACCCAAGCCTTCATAAATGACCGCAGCCATCGATGCAAACCTGGTTTCGCCCGCTGCCTCCTCTGCTACAGCCTCATCATCGTCCTCTTCGCGGCCTGGAGTCATTAAATTAAATTTCACGATAATATAACGGAATAAGAAGTAGTAAATAACGGCAAAAACGAAGCCTTGAACAATTAACATATATGGCTTATTGGCAATGGGAATTTTAAAACTTAGCACAAAATCCACAAGCCCGGCACTAAATCCAAAGCCAGCTGTCCAATGGAACGCTGCTGCAATTGCCAAGGATAGGCCTGTTAAGATGGCATGCACCAAATAAAGCATTGGAGCTAAAAACATGAACGCAAACTCAATCGGCTCCGTTACACCGGTAAAGAACGAGGCAAAGCCAGCAGCTAACATTAACGAAGCAACTTGCTTCCTCTTCTTAGTTTTAGCGGTATGAACCATGGCCAAAGCAGCAGCAGGCAGCCCGAACATCATGATAGGGAAGAAACCTGCTTGGTACATTCCCGTAACACCCTTTACACCTTTACTTGCCCAGAAGTTCGTAATATCACTGATTCCCGCCACATCAAACCAGAACACCGAGTTTAAGGCATGGTGTAATCCTGTTGGAATTAATAAACGGTTGAAGAAACCATAAAGACCCGCACCCACAGCCCCTAAATCACTGATTGTTTTACCAAATGTAACCAAGGCAGTATAAATGATTGGCCAGATAAAGAATAGTACCCCGGAAACCACCAGCATCGAAACGGCTGTCATAATTGGCACTAACCGTTTACCGCTGAAGAATGCAAAGGCATCGGGTAATTTAACATGGCTATAACGATTGTACATAATCGAAGCAACAATACCGGAAATGATTCCAACAAAAGCATTTTTAATTTTTATAAAAGAGGGGTCAACCTTTGAAGGGTCTACTCTTTCTAGTAATGCCACTGCATCTGTTGAAAGCAGTGTGGTCACAACTAAGAAAGCAACTAACCCGCTCAATGCTGCCGAACCATCTTTCTCTTTCGACATCCCAAGGGCGACACCGACTGCAAACAGAATCGGTATATTATCGATTATCGAACTCCCTGCCTTAATTAAAAAGGCAGCAAGCGGACTGTCTGCCCCCCAGCCAGTTGGATCAATCCAATACCCAATACCCATTAAAATCGCTGCTGCCGGAAGGACTGCAACCGGCAGCATCAAAGAACTTCCTACTCGTTGGAGATATTTTTTCACTTTTTTTACCCCCTATTCTGATTATCTTCGCTGCTGCAACTATCAAAAACAAAACGAATGAATAATGACTAAAATCTATAAAGATAGCTGCTCCTTTTCTAATAACCACCTCCTTTAGGACCTTACCCCCATTAATAGTTTACTATCGGGTATTAACTCCTATTACTGATATTAGGACAAAAAATAAAAAAGCATGAAGAGGCAATAAAAGAGCCTAAGCGGCCTTTCATTGTACCTTCATGCCTAAAAAGTGTATCAATAATTCCTTCTTAACTGGGAAAGTATTCTTTCACAGATTTCATGTGTTTCTAACGCATCGCTTGCCGATATGCTTACCTTTGCCCCCGTGGTAACTGCCATTATAAAATCAGCAACCATCTGCTCGAAACCACGCTTCTTAAGAGTCGACTCCCAGTCATTGCCCCGTACTTCGATTGTCTCCATTCCTTTTGAAACCACCAATTTTGAGATATTATAAACACTGCGTTTCTCCAGAGGCCCCATTACCTCGGCAATCTCTTCATTTGTGCCATTGTCCCGGTTCATGATTCCAATCGCTGATGCTCCGCCCGATCTAAACTGAACAATCACATGGTAAAGGGTAGCCTCTGCCATTCTGCCATTAACAATTACCTCTTCAATCGGATGCGGAAATAAATATCTCATGGTATCAATAACATGGATGAAATCGTCATAGATAAAGGTCCTCGGCTCCCCTGGAAGGGCCTTACGGTGCTTCTGAACCATAACCATATTTGGATTTGCTACTTGTTTTAGCTGCTGGTAGGAGGGTGCGAATCTTCGATTGAACCCTGTCGTTAAAATAAGCTCCTTCTTTTCAGCTAATTCAACCAGTCTTGCAGCACTTTTAAAATGGTCTGTGATCGGCTTATCGACAAACACATGGATGTTGTGTTGAAGTAATAGCTCCACGATTTCCTCGTGAGAAGCAGTCGAGGAATGGACAAATGCCCCAGCTATCCCGCTGTCTAGCAAAGATTCTAGTGAAGAGTGAAGATGCTCAAACCGATATTGGCTGCCAATGGACTTTAGCTTTTCCTGATTACGTGTAAAGAGGTGAAATTCTTGATCCTTCAATTTGCTGTAGACCGGCAGATATGCTTTTTGCGCAATATCTCCGAGCCCAATCACACCGAATTTAGCCATAATGTCTCTCCTAAAAAGTTTGTTAGTATTTTTAGTATATCAATTATAGATAAAAGGACTAAGAATTGCCTTAGTCCTTTATTTTTGTTAAATTAATAATTTTATTGCTGATACCGCCGTAACCACGATGATGATGATTCGAAAAGGTTTTTCATTAATTTTTTTAATGATGTAGGCCCCGAGAATCGCACCGATTGCAATGGCTGGTATCAATATCACAGCCAATAAAAGTGTTTTCAAATGGATGTTATGCCAAGCCAAAATTTGCATCGGTACCTTTGATACATTGACGAGGAAGAAAAACCAAGCAGTTGTGCCCAGAAATTCTGCTTTTTTAAACCCTTTTGCTAATAAAAAAACACTGAAGATTGGTCCTGCCGCATTACCAATCATTGAGGCAAAGCCGCTAAGAATTCCCGTTAAGGCATAAAACCATTTCCCTTTGGGGACTTTAGCTTCTTCACCCTTTTTCTCCATATAAATCAAGATAAACAAGCAAACGATTACACAAATAGAAATAATCATCTTAAATTGTTCGTCATTCGTATATTCACCAACGAACAGGCCTACTAATAGCCCCGCAGCCACCCATGGAATTAATTGCTTAATATTTTTCCAGTCGGCATGACGATTATAATAATAAATGGCAAAAAGATCAGCCATAATTAACAGGGGTAAGATGGTTCCAGTCGACTCTTTCCCTCCAAAAATCAAGGCAATAATTGGGATAACCGGCATTGAAAAGCCGTTAATGCCCGTTTTTGAAAAACCTATTAAAATAGCTGCAACAATTAACCATATCCACTCTGATATGTTCAAATGAAATAAACTTAACATTTTATTATCTCCTATTAATCTAGCATCTACGATGTCCATGGTGCATAAAAAAAGCAGAAGAACCATTGGTGTATTCTTCTGCTTCTCTATTTATATTGAGTTTTGCTTCCCATAATGTCAATAGCGGCCAAGCGTTTTAATGTGATAATTTTTCCGTTCTGTTTTTCCGGATACCATGCACAATAAACGTAATCACAAAGGCTACCACCATTACGATGATAAAAATTTCATTCGGTATTTCAATATCAACAAGGGTAAGCCCCATTTTAACGGCAATAAACAAAATTAAGAAATACGCTGTCGTCTCAAGCTCTGGCACCCTGTTCATTAAACTGATAAAGAAGGTGGCTACCCCCCGCATTAGAAGGATCCCTATCATACCGCCAAGTAAGACAACCCAAACTTCATCGGAAACGGCAAGTGCAGTCAGGATACTATCCACGGAAAAGGCTAAGTCCATTAGTTCGACACTAATTACCGTTGCCCAAAAAACACCAAACGTTTGGGTAAGCCAGCCCTTCGGCTCCCGCACATCTTCCTCGTCTTCCCCTTCTTTACTTTTCAGCTTGTCCATAAAGAACTTAACGGAAAGCCATAGTAAATAGAGCGCCCCAATTAACTTAATAAACCATAGTTTAATTAAAAAAGTTCCTAGTCCGATAAAAACAAACCGGAATAAATAAGCTCCCCATAGCCCGTAAACCAAGGCCTTCTTTTGTTGCTGCTTTGGCAATGGTTTCACAAATGCTGATAAAACCAAAGCATTATCAGCCGATAAGATACATTCCAACACCGCTAAAGATACAATTAATCCCCACGCCTTTGGTGAGGTCAATACATCTGCCCACATATGCCAATTTAGCATCGAGGCAAAGTTTGATACCACTTCTTCCCACATCGTTCATTTCTCCTTTTTCCCCAAAAACAGCAGCTGTTTCTTAACACGTTGCCTGGATTTATTTTAGCGTATAAATTGCTTTATCTTCTAGTTTTTCGCTTAACTACACACTTTCCCCATTAATTATACCCTAAAAATGGGGGCATTACCCATTAGAAAAGGGCCTGCCTCGGAGAAAGAGACTGACCCTTCATTTTACCTTTGATATTTAGATAATTTGGATGTAAGGTTCCCTGCTTTCCTCTCCTGCGGCCGTGCTTTTAAGTTTGAGGCCCAAGAAACCTGCGATTCATAATGCTGGGAATATTCCTTATTCACCAAGTGCTGCAGCCGGTCTTTATTTTTTTCAAGAAGATCTTCAAGAGCCTTCATACGGCGGGCCGGAAATGCTAACCCTGCCAAAATGGTTGTTATGGTCGGGTCTGATTCCGAAATATAGGTCCCTTCAAATAACTCAAGTGGTTCTCCAACCCTCTCAAAGATCGATGGAACATTGATTAGCTTCGCCATACTTTCAGGACCTTCATAAATTAATCCAGCCCTGATGACGCCTGTAGATTCAACCGGGCAGAAAATCGAGTTTACCCACGATTGCTGAATTTTACTGGAGACATCAGCGGTTGTCTTAGCATCCGTGATGGTGGTTGACGAGATGATCGTTACTCCTCTGGTTCCGAGGATATTCATTAAATCCGTTTCATCAAAGTTCCCAAAAAAGGAGCTCTTTCTTGTTACTTGCAGCACATTATTTATGGCGTCAATGACTTGATGATTAGAAGAAAGGTAGATCTGATGTTTACTTGATTGAGGATTGATTTTCCGTAATTGGTCATTATCAACAAGGAATACGGAGGATAAAGACTCAATTCTGGAAATCTCCTCGAGACAGGCTGCTGCATTGATTCGATTTCCTGCCAATGCATTCCGGTCCGGGACAACTGCGATCGCACCAATGTTGACCCCTGGCAGCTGGTCTAATAAGATATCCATTAGGAGCGGGCTCATTCCTGACCCTGTCCCCCCGTCTGTAGAGAAGGCTACTAATAACAGTTTAATATTCTTGAAGGACTTTTTGATAAAGTCGATTAATTCCCGGTAATTCTCATTCACTGCTTTTAACCCAATTGACCGATCCTGACCGGCCCCGCTGTACCCTGGGACAAAGTATTTCTTTTCGACCCTTGTATTGACGGTACCGTCTCTTTGATTTGTATTGATCAGGGCGGCTTGGAAGCCCATAGAGGCAGCAATTTCTGCAATATTTCCGCCTGCCTGGCCGATACCCAAAATCCCAATAGATTTCACCATTTTCGATTTCCCCTCCCTTTCTTTTAAAATAATACTCATATTTTTAAAAATTAGACTTTACCATTTTTAAAAAGCCTCAAAATCGTTTCGTTTCAAAGTTAAAAAAGTGGCTGACCCAAAAGGTTGTTAAGGTATAATTTTTTCACACTCTGTTGATTGGAGTGGAAGGCGCGGAGACTCCTGCGGGAGGCTCCCCGTACCGTCCGCGAACCGCTCGCGCCTGAAGCGGAAATCAACAGACTAGTTTATGTATAAAAAAGTGGGTGCCCCCAAAATATAATTTTGGGACACCCACTTTTAAATGAATTTAGAAAAACACTTAATTTGTTGCCTGCAATGGTTTTATGGAAGAGAGTTTAAGTGATAATGGAAAGGCGAGCAGAAGTAAACAAACAATAAAACCGATAACCCCTTCCCAGCCAAATTTGGACCAGAAAAATCCCCCCGCAGTACCGGCAATGCTCGAACCAGAGTAGTAGAAAAATAAATAAAGCGATGAGGCTTGAGCTTTAGCTTCGCGCGCCCGTCTGCCAACCCAGCTTGAGGCAATGGAATGTGCCCCAAAAAAGCCAAACGTAAAGACCGCAATCCCGATTATTTTAAACAATAATAGTGCAAACAGAGTCAATAATGCTCCGGTAACCATAATCACTAGACCGATCCATAATACTTTCTGTCGTCCTAAGGTATCAGAAAGACGCCCCATCCATGTTGAACTAAACGTTCCAGTTAGATAGACGATAAAAATCCAGCCCACAATAGTTTGGCTTAAGTGATAAGGAGGTGCCAGCAGTTCAAAGCCGATATAATTATACAAAGTCACAAAGCTTCCCATTAAAATAAAGGCAATGCAAAATAAACACAAAAGAGCTGGATCCTTTAAATGTCCAACTAGGGATTTGCTTAATGCTTTTAACTCTAAAGGCTTAGGTGTAAAGTGGCGGGAGTTTGGAAGATGAAACCAAAACCATATGCTTAGGATTAAACTGATGAATCCAATACTCCCCATGGCAATGCGCCAAGAGAACAGATCTGTAATGGATCCGGTGATAATTCTGCCAGCCATTCCGCCAATAGAATTTCCACTGATATAGATGCCCATCGCAATTCCAAGACTCCTAGGTTCAACCTCTTCACCAAGGTAGGCCATTGCAATTGCTGGAAGTCCGGCGAGCACCATTCCTTGCAGAACACGAAATCCAAGCAGCGAACTAAAAGTCGGACTAAAGGCAGTAAATATTACGATCAATGAAGATAGAAGTAACGAAGCCGACATAATCGGTTTACGTCCCCACGCCTCGGATAATGAACTAATAAATAACATTGAAATGGCAAGTGTAAACGTGGTTACCGATAATGTCAGACTCCCCGTCGCCGCTGTGACATTAAATTCTTTTGTAAAGATTGGCAGTAAAGGCTGGACATCATATAGAATCGAAAAGGTAATAAACCCTCCGGCAAAGAGGGCAAAATTGGCCTTTCGAAACGCAGTTGTTCCTTGTTGCAGCTTCTCCAACGATAAAACCTTCTTCCTTTCTTTTTTCCCAACTCCAATTTACTCCTCTACCACACAAAATTCAAAAACTTGGTGTCAGGCACCACTGTCTTCGGCAGTCGGAAGAAATAAATTAAAAATTAATTTCCTTTTCATTAAATTTTAATGCAAAGAGTTTGAATGCGAATTATGATATTAATGTTAAAAAGAGAATTACTGTGGGGGAAGCAATATGCTGCAAAAAATAAAAGGTTTCCTTAACCAAGAGAAAGTGAGATGGACCAGCAAGTTTGTCTATTACCTGCTCATTCTTCTTTTACTGTTTTTTATGTACGGATTTAATGACGCAAGTGCAGGTTCGTATATTTACAATGATTTTTAATTTCGGGGGGATTTTAAAATGGAATTATTACAAGCCATTCATAACAAGGCTAGGTTACAACCAGATAAATTGGTCTTTATCTCTCCAGCTAAACAGATTACTTACGGTGAACTTTGGCAAAAGTCCGACCAAGTTGCCGCTTTCATTCTAGCACAGAACCTAAAGAAGCAATCACCTATTTTAATTTACGGGCATATGGAGCCGGAAATGCTGATCTCCTTTCTGGGCAGTGTAAAAGCTGGTCATCCCTATATACCTGTAGATACATCCATTCCACTCGAACGTGTTGAAAAAATAATAACGAATTCTAATACGGAATTATTGATAAATGTATCGGGTCTTCCCCTTCCGATAGACCATTCATCAATTAGAATGGTGAACTTGGAAGAAATGTCGAAGCAGGAGTCTAGAACAATTGATTCATCAAACTGGGTAAAAGGCCATGATAATTTTTATATAATTTATACATCAGGGAGCACAGGGAATCCAAAAGGTGTCCAAATATCTGCTGCCAATCTGCAAAGCTTTGTGGATTGGATGGTAGAAGATTTCCCTATTAAAGGAGGGCTGCGCTTTTTAAACCAAGCTCCGTTTTCCTTTGATCTTTCAGTCATGAACCTTTACCCTTGTTTAGTAAGTGGTGGTACCTTAATTGCGATGACAAAGGAAATGGTCGCTAAGCCAAAACACTTATTTGAAGGATTAGAAAAATCCGAAACACAAGTATGGACCTCTACACCATCGTTTGTACAGATGTGTTTAATGGACCCATCATTTAAAAGCCAACTGCTTCCGAAATTATCAGTCTTCCTCTTCTGCGGCGAAATTCTTCCTGTTTCAGTCTGCAGGCAGCTGCGGGAACGTTTTCCTGAAGCAACGATTTTTAATACGTATGGTCCGACGGAAGCAACTGTCGCAGTCACCTTTTTAGAAATAACAGATGAAGTACTAGAGGAATATCAAACTCTTCCGATAGGCGCCCCAAAATCGGATACGCAAATCATCCTACTAGATGAAGAGAATGAACCTGTATCTGAAGGGGAAAAAGGAGAAATGATCATTGTTGGGCCGAGTGTTAGTAAAGGCTATTTAGGACAGCCAGAACTAACAAACAAAGCCTTTTTTACCTATAATGGACAGCAGGCTTATAGAACAGGTGATGCCGGCCTCAATCAGAATGGTTTACTTTTTTATAAAGGACGATTAGACTTCCAAATTAAATTACATGGATATCGGATGGAACTCGAAGAAATCGAATATCATATTGCCAAATCAAAATATGTGAAATCTGCCGTTGTTGTTCCCATCTATCAAGATGATAAAATTGAATACCTTTCCGTCTTGATCATTCCGGCGGAACATCCTTTTGAAAAAGACTATCAGCTCACTGGTGCGATAAAAAAAGAACTAGGGTTAGTGCTGCCAGCCTATATGATTCCACGGAAGTTTTCTTATCATAAGGAACTGCCCATTACTCCGAATGGAAAAGTAGACCGTAAGCAAATTCGCGAACAGGTATTACTATGATTCCATATAGTTCTTTTACATTCTTTTTCATCCTAGTGATTTTATTAGCACCAACAGTGATTTTGGGCTTACAGGGCAAGAGATTTCAAACCTATAACATGGTGGTCACAGTCATCGTCTTAGCCATAATTTTTGCAGCTAAGCCGGCAAGTGCTCTTGCATTGATTCTGTTTACCATCTGGCAGGTTCTATTAATTGAAGGATATATAGTCTATAGAAAAGAGGCAAATAGCGGCTGGATTTTTTCATTAGCAGTGATGGCATCGATTCTTCCATTAGCAATCTATAAATTACTTCCTTATTTTTCAGAGCCCAATTGGATGTCCTTTTTGGGGATTTCCTATTTAACCTTTAAGGGAACCCAATTGATTATGGAGACAAGGGACGGATTAATCAAACAAAGGCTTCCCCTTGCTCGTTTGCTGTATTTCATCTTGTTTTTTCCGACCATTTCATCCGGTCCGATCGACCGCTACCGCCGGTTTGATAAAGATTTAAAAGCAGAACTAACGGGCGAACAGTATAAGCAGCTTTTATATGACGGAATCAACAAGATATTCCAGGGCTTTTTATACAAATATATCATCGGCTATTCTATTAATCATTTTTTCATTGCAAACTTAAGATTTATAGCGACCAGTCATTTTCAAAGCCAGCTCTTTTATATGTATGGGTATAGCTTTTATTTATTTTTTGATTTCGCTGGCTACAGTGCCTTTGCGATTGGTATCAGCTATATTATGGGAATCAAATCACCAGAAAACTTCAACTTGCCGTTTATCAGCCGCAATATAAAAGATTTCTGGAATCGCTGGCATATGAGCCTTTCCTTCTGGTTTCGTGATTATGTCTACATGCGGTTTGTTTTTTGGATGACGAAAAAGAAGTGGACTAAGAACAGAAACATCATCTCCAACCTCGGTTATGTTTTATTATTTCTGTTAATGGGTGTTTGGCATGGCCTGGAAATTCAATATATTCTCTATGGAATTTATCATGCCCTTCTGATGGTCGGCTACAATACCTTCGAGCAGTTTAATAAAAAGCATAAATGGTGGCCGCAAACTAGATTCACGCGGATCATTAGTATTGTGATTACCTTCCACTTTGTTTGCTTTGGATTTTATATATTTTCAGGACATTTTATTCAAAAAGGAGTATGATTTCGATGGAATTTAAAGATCAAGTGATCGAGTTACTAACAGAAATTTGTCAAGATGAGATTGTAAAAGAGAATCCCGATATCCAGTTATTTGATGAGGCACTATTAGACTCATTCGGAACAGTGGAGCTGTTGGTTCAAGTTGAAGAGCGCTTTGGAATCCTTGTCCCGATTACTGAATTTGACCGGGACACTTGGAATACTCCCAATAACATTGCCATTCAGTTGGCTGATTTAAGATGAAGAAGCCAGTTTTCATCCCGCTTTTTCTAGCTTTCTTGGTTTTGTTTATCCTGGTAATCATTCCAGATCGCTGGATTGAAAGCCTGATTCCAAAAAACCGAATTAGCCAGGCGGCAACGGAATTAAATCCCGTCATGTTTCAAGGAAAGTATATACAGCAAAAAATGCTCGAGGACGGCCGTTACCTGCCAATCTATGGTTCTTCGGAACTAGCAAGGCTGGATCGATTTCATCCGTCTAATTACTTTCAAGAAGTCCATGAAAGCTTCACGCCATTTCTCGTTGGCCGAGGCGGAACCGAATCACTGATTCATTTTTTAAATTTTTCCGAACATATGGATCAGCTAAGAGGCAAGAAAATTGTATTTGTGTTATCGCCTCAATGGTTTAATCCACAGGGAGCAGATGAATCACATTTTGTACCCAATTATTCTTCCTTGCAGGGGTATGATTTTGCTTTTAATAAACAGGTTGATCCTGAGGTGAAGAAAAAGGCAATTAAGCGTCTTTTAACCTACTCGTCGGTGAAAAATGACCCCATTCTCTCAACTCTATATAAAGCTGAGATCACCAATGATCCGTGGATAAAACGGGAAGCAAGCGCACTCCGCCCCGCCGCGGTTATCTACCGGCATCTACTAGCCAAAAAGGACTTATATTACTCGTTGGCAGGCTGGTTCTCCCGTCATCGCGACCTAACCCCAAAGGTCAGAAATAAATCGTGGGACCAATTGGCGCAAGAAGCAGAACAATATGGGGCAAAGCGGGCAACGAACAATCATTTTTATATCAGTAACTCGCAATATAATAAGATTAAAGGTTTCCTGCCGTCTTTAAAAAACAAAGACATGAAGCGTTCCTACGCTGAATCAAAAGAATACGGAGACTTTCAGCTTGTTCTCGATGTTTTAAAGCAATCGGGTGCAAAAGCTTTGTTTATCTCTGTTCCGGTCAATGGGCATTACTATGATTATACTGGGTTCCCTAAAGAAGGCCGTGCTGCCTATTATTCTAGAATTAAACAGCAAATTGAAGCGAATGGGTTCCAAGTTGCCGATTTTTCTGATCACGAATATGATCCTTATTTCATGAAGGATACCATTCATATAGGCTGGAAGGGCTGGGTTTATACA
The DNA here is from genome assembly GCF_036962465.1 of Neobacillus vireti. Classification (GTDB taxonomy): domain Bacteria; phylum Bacillota; class Bacilli; order Bacillales; family Cytobacillaceae; genus Neobacillus; species Neobacillus vireti_B. The sequence continues at coordinate 58,003 of NZ_JBALNF010000007.1, read as the reverse complement.
GACCGGGCCATTAAGCAGTTTTATGAGGGCAACGATCAAGACTTTGCGATGGTGAATCACTAAAACAAAACCCATTCTTATAAAATTTGAAGAAGGCAGCTCCCCGTAAATCGGTAAGCTGCCTTCTTTTATTACGATCTTCACGATAGCTTCTACATAACCGTGTGCGAGTTGTTGTCTATTTAGGATTATTTTCATTTTTAATTAACCGCTTTAACTTAGATTCTGTTCCGGTATCTTCAGCTGGTGTATAGACACTGCATCTTAGGTCATTATTTCCCTGTACTTGTAAAGAAGTTAAATTAAAAATCATTTTTCCTGCTTTAGCATGACGAAATTCAATTTGCATTTCCGGAGCTGAACTCACTTCACCTTCATGCCATAATAGGCGAAAATCCGGATAAGCCTGTTCCAATTCCTCAATAAATTGTTTATACCATTGGTCTGCTACATATTGCCCGTAATAGGTGCGAAAAATAGCGAGAAACCCTTTCACAAAATGCTCCCAATTAACAGCTAGACTTCGAAATTCCTTTCTTGAAAACAATAATTGAATGAGATTCCTTTCCTCAATTGGAATCTGGTCAAAATCTAGAAAAACATTGGCAGCGGCCATATTCCATCCGACAATAAACAAGCGTCGATCAGTAATAATCGTTGGGCAGTACTGAAGTTCCTGGAGAATTCTTTTTAGGGATGGACTAATTTCCGTTTCCTCTTTATTGGAGGAGACAGAATCTACTCCCTCTTCCAAGGCCAAAGCATATAAATACTTTTTTTCATCTTTATTTAATTGCAATGCATCTGAAATAGCATCTAAAACTGAAGTTGATACTTTAATTTCCCTTCCCTGCTCTAACCATGTATACCAAGTTGTACTTACACCAGCTAATTGAGCAACTTCCTCTCTTCTGAGCCCTGGTGTCCTCCTTCGTGTACCAGCTGGAAGGCCGACCATTTGAGGATTCAATTTGAAACGCTTGGCTTTTAAAAACTCAGATAATGCTTGCAGTCTAGTTTCGGGATTCATATAGCTTCCTCCTATCATGGTATTCATTATACTATGATAAACAACAACTTGTAATAGGATAAAAATAAGTTAAAATGAAATAAAAATGAAGGCAGGAGGAATCACGATGAAAAGAGTAGTTATAACGGGCATGGGAATTATCTCACCTCTTGGCAATGATCTGAATACATTTTGGGGTAATTTAGTGGAAGGAAAATCAGGAATTTCTACTATTGATACCTTTGATGTAACTAATTCCAAAACGAAGATAGCTGGTGTTGTTCGTAACTTAGATCCAGAAGGACGGTGGGGGCAAAAGGAAGCCAGACGATTGGATCGCTTTGTCCAGTTCGCTTTAGCCGCAGCCGAGCAAGCACTGGAAACTTCTCAATTACAACTCGAAAAGATGGATCGTGAACGTCTTGGCGTCTATGTTGGTTCCGGAATTGGAGGAATCCAAACCTTTGTTGATAATGTTAATCTGCTAAATGATCGAGGTCCTGGAAGAGTAAGTCCTAATTTAGTTCCGATGATGATTTCCAACGCCGCAGCAGCTCAAATCAGTATTAAATTTGGTGCACATGGTCCATCATTATCACCAGTAACCGCATGTTCAATTGGTAATACAGCGATTGGTGAAGCCTTTAATACCATTCGCTATGGTGATGCAGATGTTATTTTTGCGGGTGGAACGGAAGCAGCCATCACCAATTTATCCCTAGCAAGTTTCGGTAATGCAAAAGCATTATCCACTAGAAATGAGGAACCAGAACTGGCAAGCAGACCATTTGATGCGAATAGAGATGGTTTTGTCATGAGTGAAGGTGCCGGAATTTTAGTGTTAGAATCATTCGAACATGCCGTTCAACGAAACGCACCAATCTTTTGTGAAGTAATCGGGTATGGTGCCAGTTCTGATGCCCATCATATGGTGGCCACACACCCTGAAGGAAAAGGTGCCTATCTAGCGATGCGTAATGCCTTACTAAAAGCAAATCTATCGATTGATGAAATCGATGTAATCAGTGCCCATGCAACGAGTACACAGGTGGGTGACCTTTCAGAGACTATGGCTATAAAGAGGCTGTTTGGAGATTATGCCTATAAAATACCGGTTACCGCCAATAAATCGATGCTTGGTCATATGCTTGGTGCTGCCGGTGGTGCGGAGGCAATTGCTCTCGTGAAAAGCCTCCAGCAAGGAATCGTGCCTCCAACGATCAATCTAGAAAATCGAGATCCAGCTTGTGATTTAGATTATGTTGCAGAGGGGGCTAGGAGATTACCAGTGTCTATTGGTATATCGAATTCATTTGGCTTTGGAGGTCATAATTCTGCCATTGTATTGAAAAAATATCAATAAGCACGTGTTATAAAGCTGCCATTCACATATGTAAAAAAGAGCCTGTTTTTGAGTGCAGGCTCTTTTTGGTTATTTTTTAAAAGCAAATGATACTGGCACTGGTATTAAGAGCTAAACCGTCATTTTCCAATTTGAAACTGACAGCCAGTTTTCCTTTTCCTTATAATCAGGCATGATTTTCCCAACCAGGCGCCAAAAGGAGCGGTCGTGATTCAGATGGACCATATGGCACATTTCATGAACAACTACATAATCGATCACCTCAAGCGGTGCCATGGCCAGCCTCCAATTGAAGGTTAACTGTTGCCTTGAATCACAGGTTCCCCATGTCGTTTTACTATCCGTAATCCGTATAGAGCGCGGTTTTGTTTTAAAGTGACTTTGATAGGAATTGATACTCTTCTCGACTAAAGCTTTACACTGCTTATAATAGAAGCGTTTTAGAGCTTGCTTTAAGTGCTCATTTTCCATCTTCTTCACATAGATTCGTAACTTCTCTCCTTCAAACACCACATAATCCTGCGCGATCTGATTGTTTTCATGGATTTCAACAGGATAATTGTTCCCTAAATAAAGAAAACTCTCCCCGTGCTCATAGAGCTTTTTCTGTGGACCCTCGAGCCTATCCTGCATTTCTTTCAGTTTTTGCTGAATTAGCTCCCATTTTTCCTCTAATAATCGAAGAACTCTTTCATCAGGTATCCCTTTCGGAGCCTGGACTTCCAAGTTTCCATAGCTATCTATCGTAATCCCGATCGAAGTTCTGTTTTTGTACTTGATTTCAAAACGAATCGTCTTCCCTAAGTAGGTATGTATCATCTCATCACCTATCGTTCGTTATCCCCTGTACTTAAGCGCTAATCCTTTTAAGAAATTCCGAGCAAATTTATCGCCGCATTCTTTATAATTCTTATGCCCTTCTTTTCTTAATAAAGCACCGAGTTCCCCTTTTGATACCCTGATACCTGCCATTTCAAATATTTCGAGCATATCGTCTGTTGTTAATGCTAAAGCAATTTTAACTTTTTTTAACAGAAGATTATTTACGTTTGCACTTTTGGTTGAAACCGGTTCGGGTGTAGTAGAAGCTCCTGGTTTGGATTCTTGTCTTCCTCTTTTAAAAATAATCAGGCCATTTAAAAAGGAATCGAACATATTGTTATTACATTTGATTTGATTGTCCTCTTCATATTCATCATCTGACTTCGTTAGGATCTGGATCACTTCAGGGACAGTTACTTCCTCACCGCCAAGTTTAAAAATCTCGGCCATTTCTTTATTTTTTATTTCTAGTGCATATCTCAAACGAATTAATAGATCGTTATTGTCCATCAATGGACCTCCTAATTATCTTAATATAAGCTTCGCCACTGCCTCCACATGTGTCGTCATCGGGAACATATCAACAGGCTGAACCTCAATGGTTTTATATCCGCCATCCTCAAGGATTCGTAAATCCCTGGCAAGCGTGGCCGGATTGCAGGATACATAGACAACTTTCTTTGGCTTCATTTCAATAATTGTCTGAAGCAATGCTTCATCACAGCCTTTGCGAGGCGGATCGACCACGAGCACATCAGCCGCATTGCCCTCCTTGTACCACTTCGGAATCACCACTTCTGACTCTCCAACCGCAAATTCAGCATTGGTAAGTCCGTTCAGCTCTGCATTTCGTCTGGCATCTTCAATTGCTTCTGGAACAACTTCTACACCAAAAACTTTTTTCGCTTTTTGCGCTAAAAATAACGAAATGGTCCCGATTCCACAATAAGCATCAATAACGGTTTCTTCACCGCTTAAGTCCGCATATACAAGTGCTTTATCGTAAAGCACCTTTGTCTGAACCGGATTAACTTGGTAAAATGACAAAGCGGAAATGGCGAATTTCACATCACCAATAAAGTCATAAATGACCTCGCTTCCCCAGAGTACCGTTGTTTTTTCACCCAGAATAACATTCGTCCGCTTGGAATTCACGTTATGAACAATCGATTTCACCTTCGGCAGCCGATCTACAATTTCTTCTATCAGCTGATTCTTTTGTGGTAAATCTGCTGTTCTAGTAATGAGCACAACCATCAGCTCACCGGTTTGCTTGCCGTAGCGGGCCATGATATGGCGGAGCACTCCTTTATGTGTTTCTTCCTGATAGGCCGTGATGCCCAGGTTGCTGCAAATCTCTTTAATTTTTTGAACTGCCTCATTTATTTCCGGCAATTGAATTAAGCTTTCATCGGTATCAACAATTTCGTGGCTTCTGGGTTTAAAAAAACCGGCAATCAGTTTGCCATCCTTTTCATCAACAGGCACCTGCGCCTTATTCCGGTAATGCCACGGACTTTCCATTCCCAGAATCGGATGCACAACCACCTCTTCAAGTTTACCGATCCGGGTCAACACCTCACGGACCTGGTTTTCTTTGTACATTAACTGTCCTTCATAACTGATATGCTCAAGCTGGCAGCCACCGTATTTATGACGGTCACTACTTGGAATTTCCACTCGATAAGGGCTTTTTTCATAGAGCTCCATTAATCTTCCGAACCCATAACTTTTGCCAGTTTTAATTACTTTCACTTTCGCTTTTTCACCCGGCAGCCCGCCTGGAACGAAGAGTGGATACCCATCCACCTTTGCTACTCCTGCCCCGTCATGGGTTAAATCTTCGAACATGACATCTATAAATTCATTTTTAGTTACTGGAATGGTTTTGTTCATTTAGTTCTTCCTTTTCTCCGAATTGACTAGAAAGATTGTAACATATAATGGAGCGGAACACGAAATGGGGCACGCAGAGGACACAATTCTGTGGATTTTAGTGATAATTCCGCATCAAGCCTTATTTATTCAGCGCAAATCCCGGTTAATTCCGCGAAAAACGCCCTTTTCCGTGAAAGTTCTCAATTTTCCCGTGCGAGAGTCCTTTAAAGCAGCATAAAACAAGGACGCCCCTGTAAGGACGTCCTCCTAATTTATTCCTCTGCTTGCATTGCAGCCACTTTTTCTTTTACTTCTTCAATATTTCTCATCTTGTTATCCCAGCATTTTTGACTTAAGTCGACTGGATATTCTTCCGGATTCATTGTCCGTTTATACTCATCCCAAAGGGCAGCAAGGTTTTGCTTTAAGTAGTCACGAGACTCTTCCAAACAAGGAACTTCATAGACAAGCTCTCCGTTCGTAAATATGTCAACATGGAGTTCCTTTGCCGTAAAGTTGGTTACCACTTTATTGATAAACGTATGGGTAGGATGGAACATGCGCAGTCGTTTTTCTGGAAGGACTTCTTCTTCCATCGCAATATAATCCCCTTCGGCATGGTTATTGGTATTATTGATAATCCGGTAAATTTTTTTCATCCCCGGAGTCGTTACCTTAACCGGATTGGAGGAAATTTTAATGGTATCAACTAATTCCCCCTGTTCATCCTCAATGGCGACAATTTTATAAACAGCACCCAGTGCCGCTTGATCATAGGCGGTAATCAATTTCGTACCGATTCCCCAGCTGTCAATCCTTGCCCCCTGGCCTTTCAAACTGATGATCGTATATTCATCCAGGTCACTTGACGCCACAATCTTAGCATCAGGAAAACCGGCTTCATCCAGCATTTTCCGAGCCTCTTTGGATAAATAAGCAAGGTCACCACTATCAAGACGGATCCCGATGAAATTAATCTTATCACCCAATTCCTTTGCAACCTTGATGGCATTTGGCACACCGAGGCGGAGGGTATCATATGTATCAACTAAAAAGACACAATCCTTATGTGTTTCCGCATATTTATGGAAAGCAGTATATTCATCCTTATAAGCCTGCACCATCGCATGGGCATGTGTTCCCGATACTGGCACGCCAAAGAGCTTTCCTGCCCGAACATTACTGGTTGAGTCAAATCCTGCTAAATAGGCCGCTCTTGTTCCCCAAATGGCCGCATCCATTTCCTGTGCCCGTCTCGTCCCAAATTCCATCGCCACCGCATCACCGACAACTTGCTTAATTCGAGAAGCTTTAGTAGCAATTAATGTTTGGTAGTTCACAATATTAAGTAAAGCTGTTTCAATAATTTGTGCTTCACCTAAGGGTGCGTCAACTCGTAAAATGGGTTCATTGCCAAAGACAAGCTCGCCTTCTTGCATGGAACAGATGGATCCGGTAAACCGCATATTTTTTAAATAAGCGAGGAAATCATCCTTGTACCCTACTTCATCCTTCAAATATTCAAGGTCTTCCTCACTAAAACGAAACCCTTGGATAAATTGAATGACCTTTTCCAAGCCCGCGAAAACAGCATAGCCATTTCCAAACGGCAGCTTGCGGAAAAACAGCTCAAATACGGCCCGTTTATTATGTATGCCGTCTCTCCAATACGTCTCTGCCATATTTATCTGGTATAGGTCAGTATGCAGAGCTAAACTATCATCATGATAAATGTGTTTCATCATAAAACCTCCGGAATACTATTACAGCTTTTTACGATTATAACTCATCATAACATTTAAAAGCCTATTTCACCATAGCACCAAGGGTTTGTTCAAAGTGACTCAGCGCCCAATCATGCCCGGCTTGATTAAAGGAAGCAACAGCATCCTTGTAGACAACGATTTTAAACCCTCTGTTATAGGCTTCCACTGCCGTATGGAGCACGCATATATCTGTACAAACGCCAACTAGGTGCAATTCGGTGATGCCCCGTTCACGCAATTTCATTTCAAGGTCTGTTCCTGCAAATGCAGAGTAACGGGTTTTATCCATATAATACACATTTTCACGCACTTTATTATCTTCATAAACACCCTGAAGGGCCCCAAACAAATCACGGCCAGCCGTACCTCTTATGTTATGCGGCGGAAATAATTTCGTTTCCGGGTGGTACTGATTTCCCTTGTCATGGACATCAATCGCAAAAACTACATAATCGCCATTTTGGATAAATTCCTTGGTCAGCTCGACTATTTTGTCCTCAATCAGCTGCCCTGGGATTCCGCAGGTTAACGCGCCGGCGTCTGCAACAAAATCGTAAGTATAATCAATGTTAATTAAGGCCTTCATTTTCTGACTCCCCCTAACTATTTTGATGATCATCTTTCCCTCATTATACACAGAAATACGAAAAAAAGTCCGCTCCATAAGTGGAACGGACTTATCTTATAAGATAAGAAGTATAAAAGTTTTGACTTTGAAAATTGTCTAGCTCCAGCGCCTAGCCCCTCGATGGTCTACAGCCAATCCGTCCAAAAGGTTAAAAAGCAACCTTTCGGCCGGATTGGCTTATGCTTGGCTACAGAAAGCTATCACTTTCTGTACGCATTAAGGGCGACTAGTCTTAGACCCTGCTTTCGCTGACCAATCGACAAGTCGCCCTATATCGGGGCTAATCAAGGCGCTTACGCTTTTCTTAACTGTATCTTTGACCTGTAACCCAATCAGTTGGACGGTCATTGGGCCGTATATCATCGAGTGGTACAAACACCTCTAAATGACGGTAAAGATTTTCAAACTCTGCAGGAAGCAGACCGCCAAATTCACCATCTAAATTTAATTGTACCTTTTCATTGGAGTAAACCTTAATGCGATTGGCCTGTGTATAGATGACATTCGGATCATTGACGTGTTCACCGCGAACCGCTAGGGTCGAAATCCGAATAAACTCAGCCAGATTTACTTTTTTCAAAATTAATAAAGAGAATAGCCCATCATTAATAGAGGAATCCGGTGCCAATTTTTCAAATCCACCGATTGAGTTGGTCAGCCCGACAAGGAACATCATGGCTTCCCCTTCAAACAGCTTCCCATCATATTCAATCCTTATGTCTGATGCTTTAATAGACGGAAGCATTTCCATTCCTTTTAAATAGTAAGCAAGCTGGCCGAGCATCGTTTTTAACTTGCTAGGCACCTCATAGGTAAGTTCGGTAATCCGGCCGCCGCCAGCAATATTGATAAAATAACGATCGTTTATCCGGCCGATATCTACAGGAATGAGTTCCCCTCTAGTGATGATATCCACTGCCGATCCGATATCCCTGGGGATTTGGAGGGCTCGGGCAAAATCATTGGTGGTACCTGCTGGAATAATCCCTAATTTTGGACGATATTCCTGTTCAGCGAGGCCATTGACTATTTCATGTATGGTTCCATCACCGCCTGCGGCAATGACAACATCGTACTGGCGTTCTACCGCAAGCCGGGCAGCTTTGGTCGCATCTCCAGCACCTGTTGTAGCATGGCAGGATGCCTCATATCCCGCAATTTCTAGCTTTTCAAGGATTTCTGGTAAATTTCGCTTCAGAATTTCCCGTCCTGAGGTAGGATTGTATATAAGTCTTGCTCTTTTCATTCATCATCATCCTATTTTTTAAATAACAATTGGCTTTGTCAGTTCTATATTCTACCAATTATTATTCAAGCTTACAAATATATTGGTAAATGGATTATTGATTTGTATTTAATTTAACCTCATACGCATTGCTAATATGGATATGGTATTTACCATCACCAGATTGATATTCTGCATTTTTTGGTCCTTCAGAACCAAGCTCTTCGCCCTTCGGTTCCTCGGTGATTTTCCAATCTTTCCCGTTTAGTTGATCTACACCAACCGTCCTAACTATCATATTGCTATTTTTCATTACATCAACGGCTACAGCTGATGAACTTTCAATATCCCAGTCATTGGCTAGGGTACGTGGTTTTAAGCTAAGTGAATCATTACTTCCCACCACTTCTAGTTTTACATAGCTCGGAACCAGGACGGTTGCCGCTACCATTCCCTGTGAATGAAACAGGCCCATCTCGTCCGGCAGCATCTTAAAATTCACATAAAGCGTGTCCCCCTTTTGATTAGCGGTCACAATATCCTTCGCATTTTTTAGCAGTGATGCTTTTTTCGCTGATTCAATCCTGTATGTGCCAAACATCGAGACCTCTTTGCTTTCTGTTGACTCAACCGTCATATCATACCCAACGGATCGGATGACTACACGTTTAATGCTTTCATCAGTTTGATAGGAAAAATCCGGCAGGTCATAGGAACGAACTTCCCTCGCCATGACTTCTTCCACCTTGCCCATCACTCCGGCTGAGCTGAGGACAGCAAAGACAATGCCTGCTGTACCGATTAGCCCAACAAAGAAAATACTTAGAAAATCATATTTTAAAATGGGTTGTTCTTGTCTTGATAAAAATAGATAGACTAATATTTCAACACCCAGCACGACCAGCAATACTGGCCACCAAGCCATCAGCACCTCAGCTAAATCAAGGCTGAGAAACTTTGAAAAGAAAAGAAAGAGGCCTAGGAAAATAAGCGAGGCCCCCATTGAAAACGTCCCAACTCGCCAAGTCCTCATTCCTTATTTTCCCCCTTTCTTTTTCTAAAAAGAAACCCGATACCGGCTCCAATCAGCACGACCCCTGCCATCCTATTGCCCCACTTACTCATGACTCTTTGCCCCCCTTTTTTGTTTACTTCCAGATAAAAGCTTGATACCGCCGCCAATTAACAACACACAGACAAGCGCTGTTTGGAAATAGCCTTGAATCCAATACATGATATCAACATTGATTAATCGGTTAATCAGCGGTGAGAAGGCCGGCAGCAGGATGTTCATCAATAAATAATAAGCTCCTAATAAGACTAGACCAATCCCGACCCATTTTTGATGATTAATAAAGTAAGCGATAATCGGCTCATCCTCTACTTTTTCAACCCCATATCTCGAAACCTTTTGCATGGCATCAAAAAAGCTATAGAACCAAATGATAGGAATTAAAAATAAGAAGATTCCGAGCCTTAACACATCTAGGATATAGATAGAGAACAAGAATGCCGCCATTAACTGAATTCCACGGCGCTGCAGACCTAAATAAAGGTGCCCTGCTCCCGGAAAGATGGAAAGAAAGGTCGCAATCGATTTACTCTTTTTTCCGTCTTCCCGGCGCATTTCAAAATCTTCGAAGATGGTTCGGTCAACAAGTTCTTCCCCACGCTGCTTTTTATTTACCTGCTGAACAGCATCAAAGAATCCATATACCCAGATAATCGGCAAACCTGCCAAGAATACCATAAACTCGCCGCGGTTGGACATGGCTGTTACAAAGATGACCATAATAGCCAGCCCCAAAAACGCTCCTAGCAGCGTTAAGCCTCTGTTCATCAGGCCAATTTGGAAATGCCCAAGCCCAGGAATAAAGGAAAGGACAATCGTATAAAAGCGCTCTGAGTCTTGGGCAGCCTTATTAGGGTTCTGTTGGTCAGCGTCCCCCTCCGCAAGTGCAAGCTGAATCTTCTTTTGTTTTGAGATTTGTACACCCATATCGATAAAGCTGATCAAATAAATAAAGATTCCCGCCATAAAGGCTAAGATGGCAACCTCTGGGGTGTTATTCATTAAGGCTATGACGGTAACGAATGCCATGCCAACAACCGAAAGTAAATAGAGAACTCCGCGCACCATATTACCGAAATAAATATGACCGAGGCCGGGAAACAGCGATAATGTTAATGCCTTGGTTGAACTTTTCATTTCTTTTTTGCCTCCTTTTTCTCAAGTGAATCCATCCATGCAAATGTTTTATTAATAACGCCCTCCGTCACAGAAGGCTTCTTCTCTTCCATAATCGGTTTCTCTAAAGAACCTGCATACGAAGCAACCGACTGAAACACCCCCGAAAACATCAAAAACAGCGTCGCAGCAGCTGCCAGCAAATAATGAAAACCTGCCCGCTGAAACCATGGCCTATTATTGTTGTCGGTGTCAGGCACCATTTCCATTATGCGGTTGGTGAATTCGTTGTCGTTTGGAAGGGCTGGCAGGGATGTTTCATTGGCTGTTACAGCTTCTAGGTAGACTTCTAGACACTGATCACATGTGTAGAGATGATACTCCAATTCTTCGCGTTGGTGTTCACTCAATTCGTCCTTCACATATTGCTGCCATCTTTCGTAACTGTAATGCTTCATGAAAATTCGTCCTCCTTCCAATTCCTTTTCATCCAGCTTCTTGCTCGATACAACTTGGTCTCAATCGTTTTAACCTCTACATTTTGTTCTTTGGCCATTTGCTGATAGCTTTTTTCAGCTATGTAAAAACCATAAATCACTTCGCGGTAATTCTCCGGCACTTCATTAAGCTTTTTTTGAACCAGTCTGCGCTGGTCCTCGGCGATAACAAGCATCTCTACACTATCCTTCGGCGACCCTAGCGCCTGTTGGTCCAGCGCATCCACAACTTCCTCTCTTCGCCTTGCCTGCTTTCGTTTCACATCTATTGCATGGTTAACGGCAATGCGCGTTATCCACGTTTTAAACCCCTGATTTTCATAGCGGGAGAGAGAGGTGTAAACTTTCATAAACACTTCTTGAGCAGCGTCTTCCGCTTCCTTTTGATCGCGAAGAACAGCAAAGACAGTCCGGAACACATCATTGCGGTACTTCTCGACCAATAAGCGAAAGGCATGATCATTGCCCTCAAGCACTTTTTCAATTAAGACTGTGTCACTAATCGTTCTCTCCCCCTTTCTTTTTTTCTTTCACAACATTAGACGTAACATCTCATATCAAACCCTACACCTATTTTTAAATATTTTTTTAAATTTTTCATCTTAGCATTAGAGCTTATCTAAAATTTTAGACATTCCATATTGTGTGTTAGGTCCAAATAAAAAACGTGCAAGGGTGATCCCTCACACGTTACAACCGTTACTTTTCTGATAATCGTAAAAGACAAACATTACATTCATGTAATATCTTGAAAGGTTCCTGTTCGGAAATGGTACTGGACAATTCCTGGAGTGCCTTTTTTCGTACGGACTCATCTAAGCCCGCCATCCACGAAACTGATTCTATCCTGTCCAGCCATTCCTGCTTAGAAAACTCAACCGTATAATTTAATTTATAAAAATCTCTCAGATCAAAGCCGCTTTCCTGCCATTCCTTGAACCATTCCATTGGGAATCCATTAATACGCAGTTTAGAGTCTGCCTTTGAGCCTGCAGGGGTTAAGCCCCCCTCTACATGTTTAGAGAGCACTTCATAGGTTTTCGCTACAACGGCTGAACCGGTTAGAAAACCCGAATCAATCACAATCAAAGTCCCTTTTTCCTTTAAGATACGCTTCATTTCTACAATTGCCTTCGGCCTGTCGAACCAATGCCAGGCGCGCATTACCGTGACTATATCAAACTTGGAATCGTCTAAACCAGTTGCTTCCGCTGTTCCATGGAGATAGGAAATTTGAAAATTTTTTGCTACATTCAAGGCCAAGGCCTGTGCTCTCAATTCCTGAGAGGGCTCTATTCCAACCACATCTGCATTTCGCATCGCCATCTTCCTAGTTAATGCTCCCGTTCCAGCCCCAATATCAGCAACCTTTTTTCCTGCAAAGAAAATATTTCGCAGCTGAAGACTTTCCATTAAAGTGACAGGTATATCTTCTCTTGAACGCGCATAGCTATTAGCAACTTGGCCAAAATCTGTTTGTTTCATGTCGAGCGCTCCCTTACTTCCTGATTGTGATAATTTAACAAAATAATACCATTTAAGTATGCTAGAATGCTATTAGAAACTATTTATGAGGGAATGATGCAAATGTTTTGGTCGTTACTCTTAGCTTCCTACCTGATCGGAAGCATCCCCACTGCTCTAATTGTGGGCAAGCTATTCTTTGGAGTTGATATCCGCGAGCTTGGAAGTAAAAACCCCGGTGCCACAAATACAATGAGAGTTCTCGGTAAGAAATGGGCCTTATTCGTGCTCTTCATCGATTTGTCCAAAGGGGCTGTCGCAGCCTATCTGCCCATCTACTTTAAGCTTGATGCCGAGCCTCTATACTTCGGTCTATTGGCAGTAGTTGGTCATTGTTTTCCCATCTTTGCAGGCTTCCGGGGCGGCAAAGCGATTGCCACTACCGCTGGTGCTCTTTTGATCGCTAACCTCCCATTACTAGCCATCGCCTATGTATGCTTCTTCTGCATGATCTTTCTAACGAAATATGTATTTATTGGATCTATCTCAGTAGGCCTTAGCATGTTAGCCTATGCTATTATTTCCCCTAAACTGGAATTAGAGGTTATCTTTCTAGTATTCTCACTGTTTTTAGTGTATCTGCACCGCTCCAACATACGCAACTTCATCCTTGGCATCGAGCCCAAGATTAATGACAAGAATCTAATTAACGACCGCATTCCTCCCAAAAATGGAGGATTCAAGATGTAAACAAATTAGGGGCCCTTCTTATTGAAGAGCCCCGCTTTTTTATATGAGTTTAGAGATAATACTGTCCGCAACGGTTTGCCAGATTTCAGCATCCATTAGGTATGATTCTCTGAGCTGTTTATACATCGCCATTTGTTTCTCCTGAAAATCAGGCGCATCCTTGTCAGGCAGGTCCGCCCGTCTCTCCATCACAAGCGCTTGCATTTCAGCCGCCCTCGGTCCCCAAACAGCGACTTCGCTTCCTTCCCCATTTATAAAAATATAAATAGGAATCGCTCGCGATGTGCCATTGGTTAAGTATTGATCCATGAGGTCGAGATTTTGGTCGCGAAGGACAAAACGGAGTTCCATTCCGGCTGCTTCGGCTATCCTCATCAAAATCGGGTTATTGAGGAGCGCATCACCGCACCAATCCTCTGTCAAGGCCATCACCCTTAAGTGCTGCTCTCTTAATGCCCCCAGTTTGGCTTGATCCTCGCTAGTTAAGGCAAACTTCTCATAAATAGTCAGCATTTCTTCCTTATTTTGCTTCATTGAGTTAAGGTACTCCTCAATGCTCATCCCCTTTTGAAACCATTCATTTAATTTCATGATCGTATCCACTCCTTCTTATTATAATTTTAACATTTCATCCAGCTTCACGACCGTCTTCCAATTACGAACAGTTGCCGGCACACGAAGTTTGGAAAGCTGTGTGGCAAGCTTTGAATCCCTGATACTTTTTCGGAAGTAAAAGTAAACTTCTTTCCCTTTAATTTTACATTCCTCTAGATCACTATTATAGTTGTACATGTGGTCAATGCCTTCTCTGGTTGGTTCCCCACCTAAAAAGGCAATTTGGACACTTTCCCCTTCACGTAACGAATCTGATGAATAGGGACAATCATTGATTATTTGTTGGAATTCCTCAGCGGTTCTTAAAACCACCGGAACCGGAAAACCAAACGTATGGTTTAATTCGTCCTCGATTTTCTTACCCAGCTGTTCTGCGCCTTCTTCTGACTCAAATAAAACATTTCCACTTTGAATATATGTCTTCACTTTTTGTAAGCCCATCGATGCTAATACATTTTTTAAGTCTGCCATCTTAATTTTATGATGCCCGCCTACATTAATTCCTCGTAACAGTGCAATATAAATAGTCATCTCTTTAGCCTCGCATCCATTTCATTATCCCCATACCTAAATCTTACCATTTTCGATCGTTCGTAAACTATAGAAAAGACTTAACCGCTCTTTCCTTTATCTGAGACAGTTCTAAGTAATACAGTACAGTGATACTTTGGTCAAATAAGAAGGAGTCTCGCGGCTTATGAAGAACAGTAATACTATCAAATAATTCTATGGAGGAATGAACGATGGTCCCACAGCGAGTTAGTTTACTAACAATCGGTGCCTACGACTTACCAGCTCTTCGTGCTTTTTACAAAACCTTGGGATGGGAGGAATCCACCACCAGCTCTGATACCTATTCTATTTTTAAAACTGCAGGCGTCTTGCTTACCCTTTTTCCAATAGCTGAGTTGGCAAAAGATGCTGGCGTTGAGCTGCCAAAATCACCGGAAACCTTTCACCCCGTGACATTTGCTATAAATGTAGAAAAGCCAGAAAAAGTAGATTCAACTATCGAACTAATCCGGGCAGCTGGCGGTGTCATTCTAAGAGAACCTAGTAACGCTTTCTGGGGTGGCCGTACAGCTTACTTTGCGGATCCTGAGAAAAATCTTTGGGAAGTGGCCTGGAATCCCAGTTCTGTCTTTGATGAACGAGGAGCAATGATTTCCTTTTAAAAACGAGGATGGACAAACATCCTCGTTTCTTTATTCCAACCATTAAAACTAATCAAACGTTTGACTAAATCTAGAGTTCCTTACTACAAAAGGTTTTCTCGTGTAAATTGATCATCTTTGTTTACCTTTAAAAAACTAATCAAACGTTTGATTAAATTCTCTTAAAGCTAAACAAACGTTTGATTAAATTCCCTACAAACCTTGATAACCTTAGATTTTTTCGGGTTACATCCAGAAAAACTTGTAGAAATATAGAACTAATCAAGCGTTTAATTAAATAAGGATGAGTCCTTACGGGCCTTAGGTTCAAGTACTTTTTTAGTTTAAGTACCGGCCCTTCAAACTGAAAATAATGCCGAAAACAAGAATCTATGACACCCAACGACACAATCCCCCAATATTCCTTATCAACCAAACGATTGATTAAAAAGGCATTAACCCCTTAAAAACAAATGACTTTTCCCGGGAAATCGGAAAAAGAATGTCGAGACATGTTTCGACATTCCACTTATGTAAAAAAGCTGACAGAATTAAATCTGCCAGCTTTCCTTTAACGTTTCTGCAATTCCTGCTGCAACAATTTATTAACCAATTGCGGGTTAGCCTGTCCCTTTGTAGCTTTCATCAACTGACCAACTAGGAAACCAACGGCTTTATTTTTACCATCCTTGAAATCTTCCACCGATTTCGGATTGGCATCAAGTACCTCAGCAATAATCTTAAGAAGTGTGCCTTCATCTGAAATTTGCACTAGTCCTTTATCTTTCACGATTTGCTCCGCATCGCCGCCCTGTTCAATTAACTCTTTAAAAACAGTCTTGGCAATTTTAGAAGAAATCGTTCCATTTTCAATTAACTTAATCATGCTGGCTAGACCTTCAGGTGTTAAGGCAACTTGATCGAGTTCCTTACCCTCTGCATTTAAGTAAGCAGAAACATCGCCCATGATCCAGTTTGAAGCAAGCTTCGCATCGGCACCATCGTTAACCGTTGCTTCAAAGAAATCTGCCATTTCTTTTGTTACGGTCAATACTTTGGCATCATATACAGGTAAGCCAAGCTCTTCAACATAACGTTTTTGGCGTTGGTCTGGGAGCTCTGGAATTTCCGCACGAATTCGTGCCTTCCAATCCTCATCAATATACAAGTCAAGTAAATCTGGCTCTGGGAAGTAACGATAATCATCAGAACCTTCTTTTACCCTCATTAAAATTGTTGTCCCTGTAGCTTCATCAAAACGGCGTGTTTCCTGATCAATCGTCCCGCCTGAAGATACTACTTCCCGCTGACGCTTTTCTTCATACTCAAGACCTTTACGGACAAAGTTAAATGAATTTAAGTTCTTTAATTCGGTTTTGGTTCCGAACTCTTCCTGCCCGACTGGACGGATGGAAATATTGGCATCACAGCGAAGGGAGCCTTCTTCCATTTTACAATCAGAAACACCTGTATATTGAATAATTGATTTTAATTTTTCAAGATAAGCATAGGCTTCATCCGGAGTGCGGATATCCGGCTCGGACACAATTTCAACTAGCGGTGTTCCTTGACGATTGTAGTCGCATAAAGAATATCCTTTTTCATGGTTAAGTTTACCGGCATCTTCCTCTAAATGAATCCTTGTAATCCCGATCTTTTTGGTATAGCCGTTTACTTCAATTTCAATCCAGCCATGCTCGCCAATCGGCTGGTCAAATTGTGAGATTTGATAAGCCTTCGGATTGTCCGGATAAAAGTAATTCTTCCGGTCAAATTTTGTATGTGTAGCAACTTGGCAATTCAGGGCCATTGCTGCCTTCATTCCAAAATCAACTGCCTTTTTATTCAAGACAGGCAGTACACCTGGATAACCTAGGTCGATTACACTTGTATTGGTATTTGGTTCAGCACCAAAATGGTTTGGGCTCGCTGAAAAGATTTTTGATTCTGTTTTTAACTCAACATGGACCTCAAGTCCTATGACTGTTTCAAATTCCATCGTTTCCACCTCCTACAATTCCGGCTTTTGTTTATGAAAGTCTGTCGCCTGCTCAAACGCATGGGCAACACGATAAATGGTTGCTTCATCAAAATGCTTGCCAATGATTTGCAATCCAAGCGGAAGACCTGCATCAAAGCCGCAAGGAATTGAGATCCCTGGTACACCAGCAAGGTTAACTGGAATCGTTAAAATATCATTGATATACATGGTTAGCGGATCATCGATTTTTTCTCCAATTTTAAACGCAGGTGTTGGCGTTGTTGGTCCGACGATCACATCATATTTTTCAAAAACATCTTCAAAATCCTTCTTAATCAACGTTCGAACCTGCTGTGCTTTTTTATAATACGCATCATAATAACCAGAGCTAAGTGCAAACGTACCAAGCATAATCCGGCGTTTTACTTCATCACCGAAACCTTCTGCACGTGACTTTTTATATAATTCAATTAAACTTTCGGCATCTTGAGTACGATAGCCATAACGCACTCCATCAAAACGAGCAAGGTTGGCTGACGCTTCTGATGAGGAAAGCAAATAGTAAGCGGCCAGTGCATACTTGGAGTGCGGCAGAGAAACCTCTTCCCAGACAGCGCCAAGCCCTTCCAGGGTTTTTAAAGAATCCATCACAGACTTTCGAACGGCTTCTGTAACACCTTCTCCTAAATATTCTTTTGGTACAGCAATTTTAAGGCCCTTAATATCGCCTGTTAAGGACGCTGCAAAGTTAGGAACGTCGACATTTGCAGACGTTGAATCCATCGGATCAAGACCAGAGATGGCTTGTAATAGATACGCGTTGTCTTCAACGGTTCTTGTAATCGGTCCGATTTGGTCAAGCGATGAAGCAAAGGCAACAAGACCAAAACGAGATACGCGGCCGTATGTTGGCTTCATTCCAACGACGCCACAAAAAGACGCCGGCTGCCGGATTGAACCGCCGGTATCAGATCCTAAAGAGAATAGTACTTCGCCCGAAGCTACTGAAGCTGCGGAACCGCCTGAAGAACCGCCTGGTACTCTTTCAAGGTTCCATGGATTGCGTGTTTTCTGGTAATGGGAATTCTCATTGGAAGATCCCATTGCAAACTCATCCATGTTTAACTTCCCAATGGTGATTGTTTCCGCCTGCTGCAATTTTTTTACAACAGTAGCGTCATAAATTGGGTCAAAATTTTCGAGGATTTTACTCGCACAAGTTGTCCGTAATCCTTGGGTAACAATATTATCTTTGACACCAATCGGCATACCGAACAACAATCCTCTTGAATCCCCAGCGTTCAACTTTTCATCTTGTGATTTTGCAGCTGCCCGGGCTCTTTCTTCATCCAAGGTTAAAAAGGCCTTGACCTTGTCCTCGACTTTGCCAATTTGTTTATATGATTCTTCTACAAGGTCTGATACTGTTACTTCCTTCTTATGTATTAATTCATGAAGGTCTGAAACTTTATAATCAAATAAACTCAATTTTTTCACTCCCTACTCTCCCAAAATCGATGGTACTCTAATTTGCCCGTCTTGATGCTCAGGTGCATTTTTAAGTACCTCTTCACGCGGCAACCCTTTTTGTGGAATGTCTTCGCGCAATACATTTTTCATATCAAGGACATGGTATGTAGGTTTCACATTTTCCGTATCCAATTCGTTTAACTGTTCGGCAAATGTAATAATCGCGTCGAGTTGTTTTGTAAATTTTTCGACTTCTTCTTCCGTAATCGCTAATCGCGCCAAGTTAGCAACGTGTTTTACTTGGTCTGTTGAAATTCGTGACATCATTTTGACCCCCAATCTCCATGTTATTTTATAATTGATAATACCAGACTTTTCTGCGTTACCGCAATGATTCCTTCTTCAGTATTAACAAACAGAAAGAGTTTTAGATTAAAAAAATAGCATTTTAATTTGAAACCTGACAGTTCGTAGATCCGTCATTTATAATATTTACAGAAGAAAAGAATTTAGGAGAGTAAGTGATGAAGAAAAGACGAAAAAGGAAGAAACGGAAAACCTTCCTCGTGCTGTTTTTGCTTTTTTGCGGATTGGCATGGTTTCAGAGTTATTTTCAAAAACAAAGTTCCCCTCCGCTCGTTAAACACGATTCCTTTACCGCGGTGAAAAAATATATTCCTTATATTCATGATGAATTAGCAAAATACCATCTTGAAGAACATACTCCTGTACTCATTGCTCTGATGCAGCAGGAAAGCCACGGACTTGGCGGAGATCCCATGCAAGCCTCTGAGTCAGCCGGGCTGACAAAAAATACGATTACTGACCCTAAACAAAGTATTCAGGCAGGGGTCAAACATTTTCAGCACGTTTTGGCTTATGGAACTCAACAAAAGGTAGATTTTCCAACGATTATCCAGGCCTACAATATGGGGGCAGGCTATATTGACTACGTGGCACAGCACGGCGGTAAACATAGTGAGGAACTGGCGAAGCAATTTTCCCTCCTACAGGTAAAACAAAAACCAACCGTCTATAATTGCGGCGGAGACAAGAATAATTTCCGCTATCCCTATTGCTACGGTGATTTCAGCTACAGTACAAAGGTATCCAAAAACATCCAGTTACTAGTTGATACTGTTCCAGTGACAAACAGCGAAAAAACACCCAGTGGATCTTTTTAAAGATTCATTAGGTGTTTTTATTTTGTTTCCGATGTACGGTCGTCATTTGAAAAATTTTAATAGGAATATAACCTAGCATACCACCCAACGTATTTAGGATTAAATCATCGACATCAAAGCTGCCAAATTCAAATACTAGTTGGATAAGTTCAAACGTTAAGCTCAATAACAAAGTGGCAATGGTAACCTTGCTGAGTTTTTGAAACCTTTTTGAGAGTAATGGTAAAATAAACCCAAATGGAGCAAAGCCAATGACGTTTCCTACTAAATTCTCAATTCGGATACTTAAATTAATATCGGCCAAATACAGATAGAAGTAAATGGTTTTGAAAGGAACGAAGTTATTGTCACGCCAGTGGTAACCATCATATGTAAAGTTAAAGTGTTCAATAATTTGTGATAACGGGATATATTTAAACAGGATTAATTTCGAAAGAATGGCAATATATACACAAAGGATAAGCATCAAGATTAGTTTAAAAACCAGCTTCATTATCACTGCTCCATTTTTAAAGTATCAAATAATACCTTATCATAGTTGTCCATTATTGTGTGGAAAAATTAAAAATTGGAGGAAATTATCATGGCAGAGCATCATTTTCACTTAAAAGCAAACTGGCCCGGCTTGCGTAATGACGTAGGCGATATCGAGGCCGGTAACTTAAAAACAAAAATATCGATCCC
The DNA here is from genome assembly GCF_036962465.1 of Neobacillus vireti. GTDB lineage: Bacteria > Bacillota > Bacilli > Bacillales > Cytobacillaceae > Neobacillus > Neobacillus vireti_B. The sequence goes on along the minus strand of NZ_JBALNF010000007.1, from coordinate 37,325 downwards.
TCCGGAAATGGACGGGCCGGGTGTTGGCACCAATCCAGACGAAATGCTGCTCGGAGCGGCAGCAACCTGTTATATTATTACGCTTGCAGCAATGCTGGAGCGCTCTGGCCTGGAAAAGGTTTCATTAACAATGGAATCTGAGGCAATTGTTGATGTGACGAGCGGCGTTTTCACTTATAAAAAAATTATCCATCGCCCTCGTTTAGTTTTGAAGCGTGGTGCAACTGAAAAAGACGTGGCATTAGGGGAGAAGCTTGTCCGTAAAGCAGAGAATTCGTGCATGATCAGCCGTGCGATTCAAGGAAATGTGGAGTTGGAATTGCAAGCTGCTGTAGAGGTGGCTGCTGAATAAAACGGGGACGCTTTCCGCTCCCCGTTTTTTGGTAATATTCTTTTGCTCTTACCGTTTAAATAATTTAGCGAATAGACCTTTTTTCTGTGGAAGCTGTTCTGGTATCTGAACTTTTGTGCTAACAAAGATTTCTTTTTTGTCGATTGCTGTGTTCATGGCTAATACTAACCCAATGTCCGTGTCATGCTCTTTGTTGGTCACGATCTTATGTTCGAGTTTATTTTTTGCTGCCAGCTTTACATATTTAGATAACTCTTCATAGACCATGTTTCCGTTTAGTAATAGCTGTGCCTGTGGGTACTCCTTCATAGATTGCTCTATTTGTGGGTAGATGTTTGTTTCTGCAACCTGGTTTTTGGTTAGTGCCACAATGATTCGTTCACGTAGGGTTCCTAGGTATTTACGCCGTTCTTCTGGTTTTGTTTCTAAAGGCCCATAGATGCCTTGCTGCAGGACATCTTCAACGGTTTTCCTTTCCAAAGTGTATCATCTCCATCTAAAAGGCTATTATTATGTATGATGATACCCTAAAAAGTGTGCAGTTCCAAAATTGATTATGTAAGCTGGTTTTATCCGCCAGTAATTTTGGCTTTCGCCATTTACTTCCTCTTATCCGCAAGTTGGCTCCCTCTATCCGCAAGTTAACACACCCCATCCACAAGTTGCCTCCTCTCATCCGCAAATAAACCCGCGGCCGCACAAAAAAAACCTCCCCTCCATCCGGAGAGAAGGACCACATATATCTTTTATTTATTAGTAAACTGCTCTACCTCCGTTGACCCCTTCAACGCCATAGTCGAAGACGTTCCACCCGTAATCACCATAGATACCTGATCAAAATAACCCGTACCTACCTCACGCTGATGGCGTGTTGCCGTATAGCCATATTGCTCACTGTCAAACTCAGCCTGCTGCAACTCGGAGTAAGCGGCCATACCGCGCTCCTTATAGCCGCGGGCAAGCTCGAACATGCTGTGATTCAAGGCATGGAAGCCAGCCAGCGTTACGAACTGGAACTTATAGCCCATTCTGCCAAGCTCCTCTTGGAACTTCGCAATCGTCTCCTGATCCAATTTCTTTTTCCAGTTAAAGGATGGTGAACAATTATAGGCTAATAGTTTACCAGGAAACTTCTCATGAATCGCTTCCGCAAACTTTCTAGCTTCCTCAATATTAGGCTCAGAAGTTTCACACCAAATTAGGTCTGCATACGGAGCATAAGCCAACCCGCGGGCAATCGCTTGATCAATTCCAGCCTTCGTACGGAAAAAGCCCTCCGGTGTCCGTTCACCCGTAATAAACGGTGCATCGTTCATATCAATATCACTTGTTATCAAATCCGCTGCATTGGCATCCGTCCGGGCAACGAGTACAGTTGGAACCCCCATTACATCTGCCGCCAAGCGCGCCGCAATCAAGTTGCGTACGGCTGTTTGCGTCGGCAGCAACACTTTACCGCCTAAATGTCCACATTTTTTCTCGGAAGACAACTGATCTTCAAAATGAACACCTGATGCACCAGCTTCAATCATGCCTTTCATTAGTTCAAAACAGTTTAACTGTCCGCCAAAACCAGCTTCAGCGTCCGCTATAATCGGTGCAAACCAATCGATCGAATTATCACCCTCTGAATGATAGATTTGGTCTGCACGCTGCAGGGCTTGGTTTATCTTTTTTACTACACTCGGTACACTGTTCGCTGGGTACAAGCTTTGGTCCGGATACATATGGCCTGAAAGGTTCGCATCCGCAGCAACCTGCCAACCGCTTAAATAGATCGCTTTTAGCCCAGCCTTTACCTGCTGAACAGCCTGATTACCAGTCAAGGCTCCCAGTGCATGAATGTAAGCTTCTTCATTCAATAACTTCCATAGCTTTTCAGCACCCTTACGAGCCAAAGTATGTTCAATATCAAGCGAACCGCGGAGTTTGATGACATCCTCTGCAGAATACGGTCTCGAAATCCCTTTCCAACGGCTATCCATTTCCCAGCTTTCTTGTAATTGCGCAGCTCTTGAATCTGTCATTTTAAAAATTCCTCCTATTAATCTATTAAAATTTTTTATAAAAAAATGAATTCCTTACAACTGCTGATACCCTGGCAATGTTAAAAAGTCGATAAATTGATCATTTAAGATTAAACGGTCAAATAATTGAACTGCTTCGGTGAATCGGCCGCCATCAAAGTTTTCAGCGCCGACCTCCAGCTTAATTTTCTCCAACTCTTCTAACTTGAATTGCTCATACATTTCGGCCGTCACTTTTCTGCCATCATCTAAAATACCTTTTGGATGGCGGATCCACTGCCAGAGCTGCGCCCGTGAAATCTCCGCCGTTGCTGCATCCTCCATCAAATTATGGATGGGCGCTGCACCTTTTCCATTTAGCCAGGATGCCACATATTGAATCCCAACATTAATGTTTGTACGAACACCGTCTTCCGTAATTGTCCCGTTTGGTACCTCTAGCAAATCAGCAGCTGTAATCGTTATTTTCTGCTGTTTTGGTGTATGGATTTGGTTTGGTGTTGGCATTTCACGGTTAAATACCTCCAATGCGACCGGCACTAATCCTGGATGGGCAACCCATGTTCCATCATGACCATCACGGGCCTCACGTTCCTTATCGGCCCGTACCTTAGCGAATGCTTCCTCGTTGGCCTGAGGGTTATTTTTTATCGGAATTTGCGCGGCCATGCCGCCCATGGCAGGTGCCTTGCGGCGATGACAAGTTTGAATCGTTAATAGTGAATAGGAACGCATAAACGGTGATGTCATGGTTACCTGTGACCGGTCTGGTAAAATAACGTCCTGTTGATTACGCAGCTTTTTAATATAACTGAAAATATAATCCCATCGGCCGCAGTTTAAACCTGCGGAGTGTTCCTTTAACTCATACAGGATTTCATCCATTTCAAACGCAGCTAAAATGGTTTCAATTAATACAGTTGCTTTGATGGTTCCTTGAGCAATTCCGAGTTTCTCCTGTGTATACACAAACACATCATTCCAAAGCCGTGCTTCTAAGTGACTCTCAAGCTTTGGCAGATAAAAATAAGGTCCTGAACCGTTTGCAAGCAGTGTGTTTACATTATGGAAGAAGTACATGCCAAAGTCGAAAAAGCTTCCGGAAATGGGCTTGCCATCTAAAAGTACATGTTTTTCTTCAAGATGCAGGCCGCGCGGTCGAACAATAAGAACTGCTGTTTCTTCATTAAGCTGATAGGTTTTTCCATTTGGATTTTCAAAGGATATCGTCCGGTTTATTGCATCTCTTAAGTTAATTTGTCCTTCAATGATACTTTCCCATGTCGGTGATGTGGCGTCCTCAAAGTCAGCCATAAACAATTTTGCCCCAGAGTTCAACGCATTGATGACCATTTTCCGATCGGTTGGCCCTGTAATTTCTACCCGGCGATCATGGAGATCCTTTGGCAGCGGCGCTACTGTCCAATCACCGTTCCTGATATGCTTTGTTTCAGGAAGAAAATCGGGAAGTTTGCCGTTATTCAGTTCCTCTTGGCGTTTAACCCTGTACTGTAACAGTTCCATTCTGCGCTGACCAAATTTGCGTTCTAACTCTTCAATTAAGTTTAATGCCCCTGGTGTCAAAATCTCATCATACTGGGCTTTTAATGGCCCAACTACTTCAATACCTGTAGTTTGCGTCGACATGTACTCGTTCACCTCTTTGTTATAATACAGTAATTACCTTCGTTTTGTATTATATAACAGTAATTTGGAAAAGTGAACCACTTTTTCTGAAATTTTTAAAAAATAGGTAAAATTCCCCTGTCCATAGAATCTCTTTAGAAAAGTAAAAGTAGGTATAAAAAAACGAGCACCCAAAAAAGGTACTCGTTTTTACTTTAACTCCTGATATAAACGCCGGAAATCTGCGGCGCGATTTTGACTATTTAAAAATTCCTCGCTTACCATTGCGATAAGTAATTTCTTTTTTAAAGCAGGATCGTCCACTTCTTTCAGAATCCATTGCCTTGTGGTATAAAGAAATTCAAGGTATTCTTCATATCGTTCATCAAATTGCTGTTCTAACACCTCTCGCAGTTTCCTGGCAAGAGTGGGGCTTGCCCCGCCAGTCGATACAGCAATACTTAACTTGCCCCGCTGCACATGTGCCGGCAGATGAAAATCGGAAAGATCCGGATCATCGGCAATCGTCACCAGCTGGTGCTTCCCTGCTAAGGATTTTACGGACCGATTGATGTCTCTGTCATCGGTTGCTGCAAAAATTAGTGCTGCATCCTGAAGGTCTTCCGCTGAAAAGAGTTTTTTCTTCCAATCTATCCTTCCATCACCAAAAAGGGTTTGGAGCTCCATCGTTGCCTCTGGACTAATCACGATTATTCGGGCACCTGTATCAAGCAAGCCGTGCACCTTTCGCTCGGCCACCTTGCCGCCGCCTATTACCACTACTTTTTTTCCACCCAGTTGTAACATAATCGGATAGTTTGTCCTCATTCCTGTACTCCCTGTAATGGATGCTCCACCATATAGTTCACTAACGCTTCCTTCGAAGGACTGACTGGCACCCCGGGAGAACCAAATCCAGCATTTACCGCAGCGGTTTTTGTTAACTCCCCCATTGCGATAACCTGTTTATCCTTCAACAACTCTATTGCATGTATATCACATTCAGCTAGTGCTGTCATAAACGGTTTAACTGAGGCACTGCTTGGAAGAATTACCGTATTGACCTGTGCTTCTTTAAGCATTCGTTGAAAAATCGGAAGGAATTGACGATCTAGTTCCTTATGGCTTGTTACCATTACCTCTGATTTTTCAAAGCCTCTTTGTAGCAGGTGATGACCGCCGACGATCAGAGTATTTTCTGAGTCCACCATTTCCGGAGCCAGCTTCGCAATCAATCCCCGCTCACGTAATGCCTTTAGCGTTTTACTGGATAGTCCCATTAGTTCCGCACGTATGCTGCGAACATCGATTTCCTGTTCAATGACTGCTGTAAAAAACTCTGCCGCACTTTCAGGAGAGGTAAATAATATTTTTTCAACATGAGTGACCTTTGTGAGATCAAGCGGTTGTTTCGTCACTTTCCATTTTGGAAACTCAATCACATCTGCCCCTTGAGCCAATAATTCTTTTGCTAAATCACTTGGGCTGGTGCTTGTGCGGGCAAGCAGGATTTGCCGGCCGTATAAAGGCTTTTTCTCAAACCAGCTGATTTTTTCACGCAGGGAAATGACTTCTCCTACTAAAATGATAGATGGGTTACTAAACTTGGCCTCCAATACCTTTTCGGAAATATCAGCTAATGTTCCTTGCAGTGTTTTTTGCCGGCCAAAGGTGCCCCAATGAATCAAAATCACGGGTGTAGACGACGGCTTCCCATGTTGAATGAGATTTTCACAAATAAACGGTAAATTCCCCACCCCCATGTAAAAAGCAATCGTATCCACACCGCGGGCAAGACCTTCCCAATCAAGGAGCGGCTTGCCATCCTGTGATTTGTCATGAGCTGTTACGACAGCAAATGATTCGGCGTACTCCCGATGAGTAACGGGAATTCCTGCATAAAGGGGGGCTGCAATCCCCGATGAAATGCCAGGAACAATCTCAAAAGGAATCTGATATTCAGCAAGAGCAGCTGCTTCCTCACCTACCCTGCCAAATATGCCAGGGTCGCCGCCTTTTAAACGGACCACAATGTTTCCTGCTAAAGCCTTTTCGACTAGAAGGTCATTGATGTTCTCCTGCCTTAACGTATGACGGTCAGGCAATTTGCCGCAATAGATAAGCTCACAATCACTGCCGGCATATTCTAATAGCTTGGGATTGGCAAGCCGGTCATATAGAATGACTTCGGCTTTCTTAAGTGCTTCCAATCCTTTTACAGTTATTAGGCCTACATCCCCTGGACCCGCTCCTACTAAAAATACTTTTCCTGTTTTCATCCTGCAGCCTTCCTTCCCTCTATAAAACAATAAAGATGATATCTTCTTTGACTTCCACCTTAAAAGTTCTGACATGACCTTCGTCAGGCGCCTGAACCTTTCCGTCTAGTAATGAGATTTTCCAATCATAGACTGGACAATACAAATAATCGCCGCTGATCAGACCCTCAGAGAGGACGCCGCCTTTTGGATGCGGGCTGCGGTTTTCTAATGCATATACCTCTCCAGCAGTTGTTTTAAATAAAGCTACTTCTGTCGTGTCAACTTTGATGGAATATCCAGCTCTTGCTTTTACATTTTTATAATGTGCCACTGGTATACGGGTGATAGTTTCGATCATTTGAATTCACTCCCGACTGAGATGTTATGTCTTGTATAATATTTATCTTTAATTTCTTCATTTTGAATTGCTTCGTTCCAAGGCTCAATATATTTGTTCAAGGTTTGATCCATTCTTTCATTTAGAGCTTTACGTGTTTCATCGTCAGCCAGTACTCCCTTGACATGATCCAGTCCCAGCCGCTCTACCCATTTTGAGGTACGCTCCAAATAATTAGCTGTTTCCCGGTAATATTGAAGGTAAGCCCCTGTCATTTCCATTACTTCCGCTTCAGTTTTCACCGTACATAGCAGGTCGCCGGGACGAAGATCAACTCCACCGTTACCAGCCACATAGATTTCCCAGCCGCCGTCAATTCCGACAAAGCCAATATCCTTGATGCCAGCCTCAGAACAGTTTCTTGGACATGCAGACACGCCCATTTTCACTTTATGTGGTGTATCCAGCCGTTCAAATTTCTTTTCCAACTCGATGCCCAGAGCCATTGAATCTTGTGTACCATAGCGGCAGAACTGCGCACCAACGCAAGTCTTAACGGTTCTTAGCGTTTTCCCATAAGCATAACCGGATGGCATATCAAGCTCTTGCCACATGGCCGGAAGGTCTTCTTTTTTCACTCCGAACAAACCAATTCGTTGTCCACCTGTTAATTTTACTAAAGGAACGTTATACTTTTCAGCAACTTCAGCAATTTTTTTCAAATCCGCTGCTGTAGTCACGCCGCCATACATTCTTGGAACAACAGAATAAGTTCCATCTTTTTGAATATTAGCATGCATTTTCTCATTCACGAGACGAGAATCACGGTCATCCTTATATTCATCCATATGAATCATGCCAAGATAGTAATTGATTGCCGGGCGGCATTTAGTACAGCCTTCTGTGTTATTCCAATCAAGTACATTCATGACCTCTTTTACACTTGTTAAACCTTTTTCCTTAATTTCAGCTACCAATTCGTCACGGCTTAATGTTGTACATCCACAAATGCTTGTTTTCTGAGCTGCGGCTGCATCAAACTGATCACCTAGTGTGTGAGCTAGAATTTGGCTGACCATTGGTTTACACCGTCCGCAAGACCGCCCTGCATTTGTGCAATGGCTCACTTGATCTAATGTCGTTAGGCCTTGTGTTTGAATGGCTTCGACAATCGCGCCTTTTGTTACACCATTACAGCCGCAGACTAGTTCATCATTAGGCATGGAAGCAATATCATCACTGCCAGCTTCACCTGTACATTCTGTATGGAAAATTGAAACACCGCTGATATCTTCTTTTTTGGTCAGCATCCGGTATAATCTAGTACTATCTTTTGTATCACCATAAAGGACAATTCCTACTATTGTGTTATTTCTAGTTAGAACTCGTTTATAGAGTCCCTCGTACTCATTGTAAACCATAATAGATTTAGTAGTGCCATCTTCAAAAATTTCACCTGCAGAGAATAGGTCTACACCAGCAACTTTTAGCTGTGTACCAGTGACAGAACCTTCATATGGGTTCGTTTCGTTTCCGCAAATATGACTGGCAAGGATTTTTCCTTGTTCATATAATGGGGCAACTAGGCCATAAACAATTTCTCTGTGTTCCGCACATTCGCCGACTGCGTACACATGAGGGACACTTGTTTCCATATAGTCATTCACAACGATACCGCGATTTACATAAATACCACTTTCTTTAGCTACTTGCGTGTTAGACTTAATACCAATAGCCATCACCACAAGATCTGCTTCAACTTCCGAACCGTCTTTAAATCGAAGTCCTGTAACCCGGTCATCACCCAAGATTTCAACGGTTTGTTTCTCCATTAAGAAGTTCATGCCTTGTGATTCTAGTTCTGTTTTTAATAATGAAGAGGCAATTGGGTCTAGCTGGCGTTCCATTAGATGCGGCATCAGGTGAACTACATCTACTTTCATACCTAGGTTTAACAGACCTCTTGCTGCTTCTAATCCAAGCAGACCACCGCCAATGACAACAGCTTTTTGATGTTGCCCTGCTGATTTGATCATCATTTCACAATCTTTTATATCACGAAAACCCGTTACACCGATCTTGTCTGCACCGGGAATAGGCAAAATAAATGAGTTAGAGCCTGTTGCGATGATAAGTTCATCATACTCAACTTCTCGGCCTTGATCACTGATGACACGCTTGCCTTCTGCATCAATTTTTACAATGGCTTCTCCCGTATACAACTGAATATTATTTTCTTTATACCAGTCAAGCGGGTTGATAATAATATCCTCAAAGTTGGCGTCGCCTTGGAGAATATTTGATAGTTTAATACGGTTGTAGTTTGGATGCGGCTCTTCTCCAAAGATGGTAATGTCAAATTGCTCAGTGTTAAGTTTCAGAATCTCCTCAATGGTTCTTACTCCAGCCATTCCGTTACCGATCATTACTAGTTTCTTCATATCTGGTTGGCTCCTTTATGATTAATAGTAGGTTAATTCGTAATTAGTAGTTTTCTCTATAGTTAGATTGTAAAGCGTCCAACCCTAAAAAATTGTGACGTTCATCACATCTTACACGCCAATTGTGAACATTTCTTAAATATCAATCCCCGATTAATAGACACTACCATAACCACTATTAATAAATGGACAAAATAAAAAAGGGTGACAGGCACCCTTTTTATGTTATGCAGGTTGTTTACTTTTTTTTAGTAAGAGCTGAGGTTTGATGATGGTATTGATAACGGGGACTAGGATACCCATTAGCGCTACAGGGGCAAGCTCCCATAAGACCAGCGGCGGGGTGATGAGTATTTCGAATTTATGAATAGCATATAGGCTGAGAAAATAGGCAAGGCTGCCAATGAGGCCAGCGAGCCAATTGGTTCTTCTGAGCAATAAAAAGGCCAGTGGTATCAGAATAATGGTCATTGGCACATAGGAGGTTGGATAATTTACGGCTGCAAAGATCGCTTTCCCGATAAATCTTAAACCAATATATAGAACGGCCCCCATAAACGGTATCGTAAAATCACGGCAAATCCGCACCGTTACAACGGTCAATAACCCTACCATTAAGACGGAATAAATAGGATACACATATTCCGGTATACCACCGAAAATCTGTGAGGCAGGGTCCGAAATTAACTGAAGAATTTCCTTTGAGGCAATAGATTTTCCGTGAATGTATTGGTCATATGAAATTGCCCCATTTTCCTGCTGCATATTCGGAAACAATAAGCATTCCAACAGGAACATCGCAAACCATGTATGCAACGACTTCCATGTTGGTACTGTATGCCACGTAAACAAATAATAACCGCGCCAAACGCCAAAAATCATAATGTCCGTTGCTATATAGTAAATAAAATGGGTTGGACTCCAGGTTGTTAAATCAATCCCATAGGCAATATGATACGTAAAATCAAGCGGAATGCCAATCAGAAACAGCCCGTATCCAATCGTAATGAGATTCCTTGAAAATCCGTCCAGATAGGTCGAGTGTCTCCATTCTTTATATAACAGAATCCCACCTAAGGCAAATCCCATTGTATTCACAATATGGGGAATGGAGTATTCTTCAAATAAGTATTTAAAGTGATACGATGCATCCCAAGCGGACCCAATAAATTTTAATAGAAAGGCAATCACCCATAAACGGTAATATTTCAATCCATTCATCTCCTCTTTAGTTTTCCTGCACTTTGTTCCCAGCGTCCAGCACCTTATGATTTACCTTTTAAAACAGGGCAGATATTATCCCAACAAGTCAAACGGGTCCCCAAAAATAGCGATAAGGATATAATTAATAGCCAAGGCTACACCAAACACAATCCCGGCAGTCCGGACCTTTTTTTGTGTAAACAACTTATAGATAAAGACAATACCAGCACTTACGACAAAAACATTACAGGTTAAAAAGGTCCAAAGCATACTTTCACTATGTTCTACTGCTGTGACATGGAACAAATATAATGGGATCAAAGGTACAAAACCTCCAGGATGACGATTTACTAACTAGTTCTTTTAGTCAATAATACTTTAATAATCGTTCTTTATTATGACGAATTTTACTTTAAAAATGTTTCTTTTTTATCTTGATAAAAAAATTTTCTTTACTCTTGCTTTCTTTATATTATCATAGCGGATATATATTCACATAAATTTCTTATAAAGGATATATTATGCATTAAACTTTGAATTACGGAAACAATCCTGTCACTTATATTTTTATCGCTTTCCTTTTTATTATTACCTTCTCCATTAAAAAACCCCTCCTCGGGTATGAGAAGGGGGATCCTTTATCAATTAATACATTTCAGAAGTTGTTTTCGCCTGCATATGAAGAAGTAAGTAGTCTGGGCCGCCCGCTTTCGAGTCAGTACCTGACATATTGAAGCCTCCAAATGGCTGATAGCCTACAATGGCACCTGTACATGAACGGTTGAAGTATAGGTTTCCAACATGGAAATCTTCACGAGCTTGTTCTAGGTGGGCACGGTTATTAGTAATAACTGCTCCAGTTAGGCCGTATTCCGTATTATTGGCAATATCAATTGCTTCCGTAAAATCCTTTGCTTTTGTAAAGCCGACAACAGGTCCGAAGATTTCTTCCTGCATAATGCGTGAAGTTGGTGAAAGATCCGCAAAAACAGTAGGTTGAATGAAATACCCTTGTGAATCATCCCCTTCGCCGCCAGTCAGCAGCTTACCTTCTTGTTTCCCTATTTCAATGTACTCAAGGATTTTTTTATAGGCATTATTGTCGATTACCGGTCCCATGAAGTTTCCTTGCTCAACAGGATCTCCTGCCGTTAATTGGTTGGTTAGCTCCACCACACGATTTACTACTTGTTCATATACATCCTCTACGACTACGGCACGTGAACAGGCTGAACATTTTTGACCAGAGAAACCGAATGCCCCAGCCACAATCGATTGGGCTGCAAGCTCTAGATCAGCCTCTTTATCAACGACGATCGTATCTTTTCCTCCCATTTCGGCAATCAATCGTTTCATCCAAATTTGACCCGGGCTTAATTTAGATGAACGTTCGAAAATTCGAAGACCTACATCACGAGAGCCGGTAAAGCTAATAAAACGTGTATCTTTATGATCAACCAAATAGTCTCCCACTTCAGCACCGCTGCCAGGGACAAAGTTTAAAACTCCTTTAGGCAGACCCGCCTCTTCCATTACCTCAACAAATTTAGCGGCGATAATTGGTGTGGTGGACGCTGGTTTTAATAAAACCGTATTCCCTGAGACAATAGCCGCAACAGTAGTTCCGGCCATAATGGCAAATGGGAAGTTCCATGGTGAAATAATAATGCCGACACCAAGTGGAATATAGTCATAGCGATTGAATTCGTTCGCGCGGCTTTGGACCGGAACACCATCTTTTAAAGAAAGCATTTGGCGTCCGTAATATTCAAGGAAGTCAATCCCTTCAGCTGTATCTGCATCAGCTTCTCTCCATGGCTTTCCTGCTTCTTTCGTCATTAAAGCTGAAAACTCATGTTTACGGCGGCGAATTATCGATGCTGCCTTAAAGAGGACATCAGCGCGAACCTCAGGTTTTGTTTTTTTCCAAGTCTTAAATGCTTCTACCGCTGCCTGCATGGCTTTTTCCGCAAGTTCTTGGTTAGCTTTTGAGACCTGGCCGATTACTTCTTTTTTATTTGCTGGATTATAGGAAATGATTTTCTCTTCCGTTGTAATTTTCTCTCCGTCAATGACCAGAGGATAGTCCTGCCCCAAATAACCCTCTACTGTTTTTAATGCTTGTAGATAGGCCTGGCGGTTATCTTCCACTGAAAAATCAGTAAACGGTTCATGCTTATATGGTTGTATCATTTCTAACCCCTCCTATGTATTAAAACGGTTACATACAAGTTCATTCTATCATGATTAAGAATGATTAGGAAAGATAATGACTGTAGACTTTGATGGGCCTTGCTGTTTAGAAATTAGAAAAGACCCAGCAAAAAGCCAGGTCTTATTGATAAATATAAACAAATGGTTCTGTTGCATTAGCTTTTTTGACAATAAGTGCTTCGGGACCATCCACAGAGGTTACACTAACGGAAACAGAAAGATATTTAGGGAAATGTTCCATCACAAGACCCGTTACATATTGGGAAAACCCAATCCCCTCTGTTTTTCCGTAAAATTGGATTGGAATGGTAATATTTAAATCCTGAAGCTGGTCACCAATATAAAAAGCTCTACCGATTACGCCATTGTAATTAGGGAAGTATTGTTCCACATCTTGTTTGAAGTTCAAGAAGGCAATCGTATCATCCCGATGGTCGTTTTCAGCATCGGTTGATGGGAATAAGTAGTATTTTTCATCGACCTTTTCCCAGCTATTTAGATCGGCGCTTCCTTGATCAACAGTTGAATAAGTAAAAAAGTTACCAGGTACAACCGATGTCTTACTTTGCTGTTCAAACAAAGCAATGGTGATTGGTATATTAGTTAAATTTTTCATAGATCTGATACGTTTGACCACTTCTGCAGCCATTTTCTGGCCTTCCTTTTCCATTTCAGCAAACGGAATCTTTTTCTCAAACGTATCACCATCAGGTTTTATTTTATAATAATAAATCGAATTTAAAGCCAGACCAATCGTGATACCGCCAAGAGACACGTTCCCCTTATCGTCCTTTGTTAAGTAATCATGCTCTAAAATATGTGCCAGGTAGATAGGACTTGAAGGGGCACTGCCAGTTGGACTGGTATTAACTGGATTTAAACCAATATTTTCGTTTGCCTTCAGTTTATTTTCCTTAAGCTGAGCATCCGTATATTGGCGGTTTAACCATTGTTTAATCGTTGTTCCTTTGATTTGCTGCCCTTCTTGAAAATAATACTTATCCGTATCGAACTTGTTCTGGGCAATTCTCATTAGACCCATCTCAAACTCATTTAAGTCATACCTTGTATTGATATTGTTAACGACTAATCCGCGCGCTTCCCCTGGTTCAAACGGCAGGATTGTCCGATAATAATTATTCGAGATATTATATTTAGGAATGATCGCTTTCCCTGTTGTCTTCTCCTTTGTTTGAACAGTTTCATTTTGCTTTTGAAAGTTAGGTGCACAAGCACTTAGCAAAAAGACAAGGGAGAGTGCGAGCAATGAGATTTTTCTCACGTCGGTCCACCTCTTATTTATTTAATTCTACTAAAAGCCTCTCCTCGTCCCACACTTCGATACCCAGCTCTTGGGCTTTCGTTAGCTTAGAACCCGCATCTTCACCTGCGATGACGAGATGTGTTTTTTTACTAACACTTCCGGCAACATTGCCGCCAAGGGCTTCAATTTTTTCTTTTGCTTCATTTCGGGATAATTGCTCCATTTTCCCGGTAAGAACCACCGTTTTACCGGCAAATACACTGTCTGATTCTTCGGCAGAAATGGGCCTTGGCCCTTTATATTCCATGTTAACGCCTGCCAATATTAACTCATTTATAAGCTCAATCGCTTCTTCCTGTTCAAAAAACGATACAATCGAATCAGCCATTTTATCGCCGATTTCATTAATACTAATTAGCTCCTCTTTGGAAGCCTGAGCTAATTTTTCCATGGCTATAAATTGTTGTGCTAATGTTTTGGCGGCCTTTGCTCCAACATGGCGGATCCCTAAGCCAAATAACAGCTTTTCAAGGGAATTACCTTTTGATGCCTCAATCGCTTTTAACAGGTTATTAACAGATTTTTCACCCATTCTTTCCAAGGCTAGCAACTGCTCACGAGTAAGTTTATAAATGTCCGCAACATCACCGATTAATTTCTCAGCAAAAAGCTGACTGATTACCTTTTCCCCAAGGCCATCAATGTTCATGGCATCACGGGAAACAAAATGAATCAATCCTTCCCGGATTTGTGCCGGACATTTTGGATTAATACATCTTAGGGCTACTTCCCCTTCTAGACGAACAAGTTCACTTTCACACTCCGGGCAATGCGTTGGCATTTGAAAATCCACTTCTTCACCAGAGCGTTGGTCAGCCAATACATTCACCACTTCCGGAATGATATCACCTGCCTTTTTTACAACCACTTTATCACCGATTTTAATATCTTTTTCACGAATTAAGTCTTCATTGTGTAAGGATGCCCGTTGTACAGTTGTCCCCGCTACTTTAACTGGCTCGAGAATGGCAGTCGGTGTGATCACACCCGTTCTCCCCACACTTAACTCAATTGCTAAAAGGGTCGTCACCACTTCTTCGGCTGGAAACTTATACGCAATTGCCCAGCGCGGGCTCTTTGCCGTTGTCCCGAGCACCGCCTGCTGCTCAAGTGAATCAACTTTGATGACAATTCCATCAATTTCATATGGAAGATGCGGCCGTTTATCAACCCAGCTGTTAACATACTCAATGACGTCCTCAATCGTTGCACATTTTCTTCGCTCTTTATTGGTTTTAAAGCCCAGATGGTCTAGATAATCGAGCCCCTCACTATGGGTCACAACCCCTGTTTCACCTGTGTTGCCAATCCCATATAAAAACACATCCAGCTTCCTTGATGCTGCGATTTTCGGATCAAGCTGCCGTAATGAACCAGCTGCCGCATTTCTTGGGTTGGCAAACAGCTCCTCACCGCGTTCTCCCCGCTGCTGGTTCAATGCTTCAAACGAGCGCTTTGGCATGTAAGCCTCACCGCGCACCTCAATTGATACATTTTCCCTAAGGCGAAGCGGAATCGCTTTTATTGTTTTCAGGTTAGCCGTAATATCTTCCCCAATGGTTCCGTCGCCTCTGGTTGCACCTTGAACAAATAATCCATTTTCATAGCGTAAGGAAACGGCCAATCCATCAATTTTCAATTCACCAATATAGGAAACATTGTCACCCACAGCTTGTCGGACCCGTCGGTCAAAGTCCCGTAAATCCTCTTCATTGAAAGCATTACCCAAGCTTAGCATCGGTGTACGATGCTCCACCTTTTCAAATAGGTCAAGAACCGCACCACCGACACGAACCGATGGAGAATCCGGTGTTTTTAACTCTGGAAATGTTCCCTCCAGATCTAATAGCTCCTGCATGAGCAGGTCATATTCGGCATCTGGTACCGATGGTTTGTCTAACACATAATATTCATAACCATATAGTGTTAAGAGGCTTCTAATTTCCTCAATTTTTTTCGCAGCGGTTTGAAGATCCATATATCCAGCCCTTTCATAAAGGTAATTGATACTGTTTATAACAGCTATTATGCCTTTTTAATCGGCGCGAATTTTGCTAATAGGCGTTTAATTCCCACTGGGCTAGGAAAAGCAATATCCAACTCTGTTCCCTCACCCTGTCCTTTTACGCTGACAACTGTTCCAATCCCCCATTTACCATGCTCCGCTTTATCGCCAACCTTCCAGCCGGTTTCGTCTCCACCAGAAGCAGCCGATACAGGCCGCATAACAGGCTTTCTTGTTGTCGTCGGGGTCGTAAATGTACCTTTGGAAGAACTAAATGATGTTCCAGCCGCTCCAAATGATGTTCCGGATGTTCCGAATGATGTTCTCGACGAACCAAATGATCTTCCGCTAGAACTAGACGAACTGCCCGTCCGTTGTTCTGGCACTCCCCCTTCGATTAAATCCTCTGGGATTTCAGAGATAAATCTAGAGGCAGGGTTCATACTAGTTCTACCAAACAAGGTTCTCATTTGCGCATTGGTTAAAAATAAGGTCTGCTCTGCTCTTGTAATACCGACATATGCTAGACGGCGTTCTTCTTCCATCTCTGCTTCTTCCATTAAGGAACGGCTATGAGGGAATACACCTTCTTCCATCCCAATCAAAAAGACAACTGGAAACTCTAGTCCTTTTGCAGAGTGCAATGTCATTAAGGTAATAGCGTCAGCCTTTTCCCCATCATCATCAAGCGAATCAATATCAGCCACTAGAGCCAAATCCGTTAAGAAAGCCACGAGGCTCCTATCTTCGCTTGAATCCTCGAAGCTTTTCGTTACCGATAATAATTCCTCAAGGTTTTCAAGACGACTTTGGGCCTCAATTGATTTTTCTGCTTTCAGCATTTCCCTATACCCTGATTTATCGAGGACTTCTTCAACTAATTCTGTTACAGAAAGGAATTCCTGCATATTGGTATAGTTATGAATTAAATCACGAAACTGAGCCGCTGCTTTCGTAATCTTTGGGCTCAGTCCAAGTAATTCGACTGATTCTAAAGCCTGATTTAAGGAAATATCATGCATCGCGGCAAAGTCAGCAATTTTATCAACTGAGCTCGAACCAATTCCGCGTTTCGGAACATTAATCACACGCCGCAAGCTGATATCATCATCCGGGTTAGAAATTAACCGTAAGTAGGCAAGCATATCTTTGATTTCTTTTCTGTCATAGAACTTGGTACCACCAACAATCGAATAATCAATATTTGATTTTAACAGCACTTCCTCCATTACACGGGACTGTGCGTTAGTCCGGTAAAGAATCGCAATGTCATTTAGTTGATAATTCTTATCGCGTGTTATTTCTTTAATTTTTCCAGCGACGAACTGTGCTTCGCCTTGCTCACTATCTGCACGGTAATAGACAAGCTTGTTGCCTTCCGGATTTTCTGTCCAAAGATTTTTCTTTTTACGGTTTAGGTTATTTTCAATTACCTTATTGGCCGCTAGAAGAATCCGTTTGGTTGAACGGTAGTTCTGTTCGAGAAGAATAACCGTTGCATTCGGGTAATCTTTTTCAAAGGATAAGATATTGGCTATATCGGCACCGCGCCATCTATAGATGGACTGATCGGAATCACCGACAACACAAAGATTACGGAAGCGGCTGGCCAGCATCTTTACCAGCATATACTGTGCCCGGTTTGTATCCTGATACTCATCGACATGAATATATTGAAACTTGCGCTGATAATATTCAAGGACTTCCGGCACCCGCTGGAATAATTGAATTGTCATCATAATTAAGTCATCGAAATCAAGTGCATTATTTTTTCTAAGCTGCTTCTGATAGTCTTTATAAATTTCACTTACCGTTTGTTCAAAATAACCCCCGGCAGTTTTTTCATATTCTTCCGGACTAATGAGTTCGTTTTTGGCTGAACTGATGGATCCTAAAATTGCACGCGGATCATTTTTTTTCGGATCAAGATTTTTATTTTTGAGGATCCCTTTAATCACTGATTGTTGGTCAGTTGTATCTAGAATGGTAAAGTTCCGGTTAAAGCCCATCCGATCGATATCGCGCCGCAAAATCCTTACACACATCGAGTGAAACGTGGAGATCCATATTTCCTCAGCTGCTCCGCCCATCATTTTAGCAATACGTTCCTTCATTTCTCTTGCCGCTTTATTGGTGAACGTGATCGCCAGGATATTATAAGGATTCACGCGTTTTTCCACTATTAAATACGCAATTCGATGTGTTAGTACTCTTGTTTTACCACTTCCGGCACCTGCCATTAAAAGAAGTGGGCCGTCAGTTGCCTTAACAGCATTTTGCTGTTCCGGATTAAGCCCGTTTAGAAGCTTATCTGTTAAAAATTGCATCTATTCCACCACCGTCACAAACATTTGTTCTTATTTTTATTTTAACGTTTTTAGCATTGTGAAGCAAATTCTATCGAACTGCCTTTACTGTTTCTAAGGCCTTTTGAAAATCTTCATAAATCACGTTTCCAACTA
This sequence comes from Neobacillus vireti, assembly GCF_036962465.1. Taxonomy (GTDB): domain Bacteria; phylum Bacillota; class Bacilli; order Bacillales; family Cytobacillaceae; genus Neobacillus; species Neobacillus vireti_B. Next base: position 19,073 of record NZ_JBALNF010000007.1, on the reverse strand, counting down.
CAATAACATCGGCATACTTAGCCATTTCAGCTGCTTGCTCAAAACTATCAATGCCTCCGCCATAGAAAAGCGTTGTTTTTTCTAGTGTGTTTTTCGCTTCTCTAACTACATTCGAATCACCATACTTACCACTATATTCCAGATAAAAAATGGGGAGTTGAAACATTTTTTCAGCCATCATTGCGTAGGCCTTAACATCCTCGATTGCTAGATGGGCATCTGCTTTCGTCAGCTTTGCCGCTTTACAATCCTCGTTAAGGATACAATAGCCTTCCATAAAAAATTCATTCCAGTCCATAACTTCGCCAAATTCCTTAACTGCCTGATGATGCAGTCCTGTAATCCATTTTGGATCCTGGCTATTTAAAATCGTTGGGATAAAATAAAGATCAAATCCCGGTGTTACGCTCTCTATATTAGAAACTTCAAGGATACAGGGAACGGTATAGCGGCGGATTCGTGCCATTAAATCGAGGACATTCTCGAGTGTCACTCCGTCAGTTCCGCCCACAATCACGGCATCCGTCCCTGATTCGCAAATTATTTCTAATTGGTTGTCTGTTATTTTTTTATTAGGATCGAGTTTAAACACATGCCGCCACTCGCGAATATCATACATTGAAGGAATCCTCCCATTCATCTTTCCATTACACCATTATAGCATTAGCCGTTTGTAATAAAAAAAGAAAACCATAAATCTATATATAGAAATCATATCCAATCAAAAGCGGAAGCGCTTTGAAAGGCCGCACTGCTACAGACAGATAGGCTTAACCCACGGGGCTCTTGGAACTGGCACCGGACGCATTTAAAATTCCAAAAAAGAAAAACCGAAGATGATGGTCTCCGGTTTGGGTTATTCTTCTTCTACTGTTTTATTTTCCTCTTTAATTCGTTCCAGTACCATTTCATACGTATCATTGCCAAAGTTCAAACAGCGTTTTACCCTTGAAATCGTTGCAGTGCTTGCTCCTGTTTCGGTTTCGATTTTATGATAAGTGTTTCCTTCACGAAGCATTCTTGCTACATCTAGACGCTGTGCTAACGATTGAATTTCATTAATGGTACATAAATCATCAAAAAAACGATAGCATTCTTCAAGATCCTGTAAGGAAAGAACCGCATTAAATAATTGATCCAGTTCTTTTCCCCGCAATTTGTTAATCTGCATTCTTATTACTCCTTTTAATTTGAGGTTATTTTATTGAGCACTTAATGAAACACTTGTATGCAGCCCCGGGGCAGCGGGAACCACATTGACCCACGTTTTCCCTTGTACAAATGGGATCTCTTCTCCGTTTTTCATGGGAACAATTCTGCCATTCTTATTCGCCCATTCCACTTCATTCACTTTACCCATTTGAAGCAAATAAGCTTTTCCGCCTGTCTCGAAATCAATATCTCTTCGTCCATATGAATCAATGGCTTTGTGCACGGCTTCTATAATAAAAACATTGTCTAGCAGGATTGGGTCTCCGGTATCCAAGTCTACGGTTTGCTCTCCGGCCGAGAAACGCTTATATTTACCGAGCGTTTCATCAAACTGGTACTTTGAATTATATGTGCCGCTCTTTGAATAAGTAATGTTTACCGTCTTAGCCTCTTGACCTGTTATATTTTTGCTTTCTTCCACTGTGTAAAAGCGGAAGGCAGGCGGGCTGTTTTTCATTGAATATCCTTTTTGCTCCGCACCTTTTAAGATGTTGTCATAAGTAATATAGGAATTATGAGGTGGTTTTCGTGAGCTAGACCGTTTAAATAATGTACCATCATAAACCATCCCATTCAAATTATCTACATAATTGCTTTCGAGCAGTTGTTTGGCCTCTGGACTGTAGCCATGTGCTATGTAGAGTGCATTTAAACCTTTGGCCAGGTTAATATAATAATCCCTAGCACTCCTTACAGGACCAATATTTGCTGGTCTCTCACTCTGAAAAACAGCCAGGAAACGGGTAACATCCCCCTCAGCTAAAACCTCATAGACAATGTCAGCCTTGTTCAGACCTGATTGTGGTCTTGCTTTTGGATGATTATTCACCATAACAGCTACGGCACGTTGGTCTGGTTTTGTATCAGTCCCAATTCCTGTTAATGGATAAAAATAAGGGCTGGCCTTTACCGCGTCTTCTGGTTTATTCTCTGGTTTCGTATTTGGCTTTTCTTCCTTAACCGGTTTTTTTACAGTTTCCCTACTGGTGCACCCTGAAAGCAGTAAAAGGAACGCTGCCACGGCAACAGCCCATTTTTTCATTAAATGAACACCCCTATTTTATCCTTTTTACAAAATACTTTCACACTTTAACTCTTTAGTCATTTACAGTTTAACGCATTATTGATGGAAAGAGTACAGATTTATTCATAACATCATACATTCCTTGCTGCGTGATACGGATGTATGGTAAATGTGTAGCTGAAAAAAAGGCAAGGCTGTATATAGGATCAGAAAATTTATAGCCTCGTTCTCTCAATTCTGTTAATAATGTTTTCTCTTGTTCTATTAATTTTTCAATCGGAAGGCTAGACATGACTCCACTTAAGTCTAGTGGTATTTCACAAACAACTTGAGCGTCCTCCATCATGACAATTCCCCCGCCTAATCCTTTCATTCTATTAAAAGCATTAATCATATCATTTCTATTTTTCCCAATTAAGATAATATCTCCTGTGCTCGAATAGGAGCTTGCAAGCGCGGACAGGCTGGTTGCGAATCCCTTTAGCAAGGTGTTTATTCTCCATTGCCCATAACGATCTACCAACATGAAATAACATTCATCTGAATCGTTTGGCAGTTGGTCTGCTGATGCATCAATCGAGATCGAATAAGGCTTTGTTATAACTGAGTTTTCCATCTTAATTCCAAACGGCATAGAAAATTGCAAATCATCGAGTGATAACTGCCAATCCATTTCCATTTGTTTAAACCCATATTCATCCCAGTTTAATTCTCCGTACATATCTTCTGCTTTTATACCGTTCTTCTTCACCCATTTTCCCTTAGCTAAAACAGAAACCGGTGTTGGGTCTTCTATACTTGATAAAAAGTTAATATTAGCAATACGTCCGGTTGCAATTACACCATGTAGGTGTCCAATGTTGTAGTATTTTGCAATATTTACCGTTGCCATATTATAGGCATCTATAACAGGAACTCCTTTTTCGATAGCAATTCGAATCATTTGGTCGGTGATTCCTTGTTCGTAAAAAGTAGACGAGGAGCCATCTGTATTGAACATCAGCTGGTCATAAGCCTCAATTCCTAACCGTTTCATATCATCTAAGAGCTGCGGCAGATCAGGCCGAATCGATGAATAGCGCAAGGAAACCATATAGCCCTGCATGAGCCGGTTGTACACTTCTTCACCTGTCATGGCTTCATGGTCGGAATCGGCACCTAACAGCATCATTTTTGCTAATGTATTTTCCGAAGCGCCAGGAAAGTGCCCTTCGATTTGTTTGCGCATCCGCTTGGCTTCTTGAATCCAATGAAGCATCATATCGTCGCCGTCGAGCAATTTTGGCCAGCCTGTTAATTCGCCGCCTTGAAGAACAGCATCATGCTCAAGCCATGCTTTTACATTACTATGTGAAAATACTTCTTCTTCATTCAATAATTCGGTCTGCGAATCAAATCGGCTCCACCAGTACATGGTGGATGGGATGGAGCGAAGGTCCCTCAGAAGTGAAAACGCTTCCCTTTTTTTCAAATGCGAAATAAGCGCCATATTATCATTAATTAGTGTCGTTGTGCCAAATTGAGATGCATAGGCGGCTAATGACAGGGGATTATATAATTGAAACGGATGTGCATGCGGCTCGATATACCCAGGCACAAGTATCTCATTCGTACAGTCGATGATTTCACATTCTTTCATATAGGAAGGCATGTTTTCGCCAACATAGACAATTCGATCTTCATATATCCAAATGTTGGCCCTCATCCATTTGCGAAAGGTTTGATTTAAGTACAAAGCATTTTTCAATAATAATGTTGGGGATGTTTTCCCCTCCAAAACGGATACATGCATGCGTAAGTGTTTGTTTTTCCAGCGGTAGCGTTGTTCCAGCATACCATGTCCCTCCCTTAATTTACTATCTATATAATAATAAGTTGATTTAACAATAAAGAAAGCCCTTACATTTTTTCTTTAGAACCTTATCTTATCATATTTTACTTTTTAAAGCAGTAAAGTATTGATAAAAAATGTAAAAATATTGTGAAGGAGTGAACAGATTGAAAATTACACCAAATATCGGGATTTTGAATGCATTGATTCGGATTACGTTTGGGTTAACGATTGTGGCTTGGAGTACATCTAAGATGGTCAAGCGTCCATGGAGGGATTCTTATTTGCTGGCTGCTTTCTGTGGTGCGATGAAGGTTGCTGAGGGGATTGTCCGCTATTGTCCGGTAACGGATTTGTGTGAGCGGTGGTCGGATATGGTTAAGGAGCATCAGCATGCGACTGATTCGGTGGATGAGATGGAAGAACTCGATGGGGATGCAGATTCGATGGTTCCTTATAATCCAACTTGATTTTCTTTCTGGAATGAGCTTTTTTGGTCGGGTTCAATGACCTTGAGGGCTCTTCTTTTCCTTTTGGGGGCAATGAAACAAGTCTTCATCTTTTCAAACAAAGATATGATTTTAATAAAAATGACCGCATGAACCTCTCATGCGGTCATTTCCTAATCTATCAAGTTAACCGAACCACCGGTACAATCGCCTTAGCACCAATATCACTGCGGTAAAAGGCACCATCACAATCTAACTTCGCTAACTCCTGATACACCTTTGCCTGCGCACCAGCAAGAGTCTCAGCTTTGCCTCCCACAAGAAGCACCCGGCCCCCAGCTGTCAAAAACTCACCTGCGTCATTTTGAACCGTCCCTGCATGAAAGGTATAAACATTCTCCGAAAAATCCGATAATCCCTGCAGGACCGCACCCTTTTCATAAACCCCGGGATACCCTTTTGCTGCAACTACCACACCAACCATTGGCTGTGGATCCCATTCAAGCTCTGGACACTCTCCATTCAAAAGAGCTAAGATAACCTGAATCAAATCAGATTGCAGCCTTGGTAAAATAACCTGTGTTTCCGGGTCGCCGAAACGGGCATTAAACTCAATTACCTTTGGACCTGCTGCCGTTTTGATCAACCCAGCATATAAAATTCCACAGAAACTGCGTCCCTCTTGAACCATTGCTTTTGCTGCAGGAAGCAAAACGGTCTCAACGGCAGTGGCTACCGTGTCCTCACCAATTTGCGGAACCGGTGAGTAAGCACCCATTCCACCAGTATTCGGACCTTGGTCCCCGTCAAAGGCGCGTTTATGATCCTGGGCGATTTCAAGCGGAATAACTACTTCCCCGTTCACAAACGCCATCAATGAAAATTCTTCGCCGTCTAAAAACTCTTCAATTACCACACTCGAAGAAGCCGCTCCAAATTTCGCACCAACGAGCATCTCCTCCACACTCGCAAGAGCTTCTTCTAAAGTCATGGCAACTGTGACACCTTTTCCTGCTGCCAACCCGTCTGCTTTAATCACAATCGGAGCGCCTTTTTCATGGATATAATGACGTGCCTTTTCAATCGAAGTAAAAACAGCATAATCGGCAGTCGGAATCTCATACTTTTTCATTAAATCTTTCGCAAATGACTTACTGCCCTCAATTTCAGCAGCTGCCTGCCGTGGTCCAAACACAGCCAAACCTGCTGCTTCAAATTTATCGGATAGCCCTCCAAGTAAAGGAACTTCCGGCCCGATAATCGTTAAGCCTACCTCTTGCTCTTTTGCAAAGGCAATAAGCTCTTCATGCTGTGATTCCTCAAGCGCAATCAAATCCGCCACGTCTGCCATTCCAGCGTTTCCTGGAGCGACGAATACCTGTTCAACCAATGTGCTTTCGCTGACCTTTCGGCAGATCGCATGCTCGCGTCCGCCGCGGCCGATGATTAGTACCTTCATCCATTACACCTCATTTTATGTGTGACTGTGATAAATATGGATGTTGATTTCCGCTTCAGGCACTTCGCTTTCCGCGGGCGGTCCGGGGAGCCTCCTCGGCGCTATGCGCCTGTGGGGTCTCTCCAGCCCCGTACTCCCGCAGGAGTCTGCGTGCCTTCCGCTCCAATCAACATCGTTACAAAATCAACAATTCCCCTTAATAAAGCCTAATGTTTAAAGTGTCTAACGCCCGTAAACACCATAGCGATTCCGTATTCGTCTGCTTTTTTTATCGAATCAGCATCCTTAATCGATCCGCCAGGCTGAATAATCGCAGTAATTCCTGCTTTTGCTGCCGCTTCAACAGTATCATCCATTGGGAAGAAAGCATCAGATGCAAGAGCAGCGCCTTCTGATTTATCACCGGCCTGCTTAAGTGCAATCTCTGCGGAACCAACACGGTTCATTTGGCCTGCGCCAACCCCAAGCGTCATGTCTTTGCTAGTTACAACGATGGCATTGGATTTCACATGCTTAACCACTTTCCAGCCTAGTTTTAGAGCTTCCCACTCTTCATCCGTTGGTTGTCTCTTTGTTGGAACAGTGATGGTTGCATCCTCTAGTGTATAACGGTCTTGTTCCTGAACAAGCAAGCCGCCTTCAATTGTCGTCATTTTCAACTCAGGTTTTTTCACATCATTAAACGGAATCGTTAACAAACGAAGATTCTTTTTGCCTGTTAAAATCGCTAATGCTTCCTCAGAGAAAGATGGCGCAATGATAATCTCTAAGAAAATTTCATGAAGCTTGCCTGCTGTTTCAGCATCCACTTCACGGTTAAAGGCAATAATGCCGCCAAAAATGGAAACAGGGTCCGCTGCAAAGGCTTTTGTAAAGGCTTCAAAGCCGGTTTGGCCTGTTCCAACACCACATGGATTCATATGCTTAACTGCTACAGCAGCAGGTTCTGAGAATTCCTTTACGATTTGCAAAGCTGCATCTGCGTCATTGATATTATTGTAAGATAATTCTTTCCCATGAAGCTGTTCAGCATTGGCAATCGAGAAAGTTGAACCTAACGGTTTTCTGTAAAAAGCAGCTTTTTGATGCGGATTTTCTCCGTAACGAAGGGTCTGCTTAAGGTCATATGTAACCGTTAAGGTTTCAGGTGTTTCTTCTTGTGCAAGGTTGGTCATGTATTCAGCTATTAAAGCATCATATGAAGCTGTATGACGGAATACCTTAGCTGCAAGCTTTCTTCTTGTTTCAAGCGTTGTTGTCCCTTCTGCTTTAAACTCCTCAATAACCGTTTCATAATCTGACGGATCAACGACAACCGTTAAATATTGATGATTTTTAGCTGAAGCGCGCAGCATAGACGGACCGCCAATATCAATGTTTTCAATCGCATCCGCTACCGTAACATCTGGTTTTGCAATGGTTTGCTGAAATGGATAAAGATTGACGCAAACTAGTTGAATAGGCTGAATTCCGTGCTCGTCCAGCTGTTTTAAATGATCAGGATTATCATGCTTTGAAAGAAGACCGCCATGGATAAATGGATTTAACGTTTTGACTCTGCCTTCTAAAATTTCCGGAAAACCGGTTACATCACTAACACTCATGACAGGGATCCCCTGCTCTTGAAGAGCTTTTTTTGTACCGCCGGTTGAGATCAATTCGAACCCTAGGCTGACTAGTTCTTTCGCAAACTCGGTAATTCCATTTTTATCAGATACACTAATTAGCGCGCGCTTTTGTGACATTGATTACATCTCCTTGTGTTAATAGCATTTGAAGTATTTCTGGATATAGTTTGTGCTCGATTTGCTGAATTTTCTTTTGCAGGCTGTCTCTTGTTTCATTCTCTTCCAATCTTACACGTTCCTGAATAATAATGGGACCTGTATCCATTCCTTCATCGACATAATGGATGGTAACTCCGCTCCAATTCGCCTTGGCGGCAAGAGCCTGACCGATGGCATCTTTACCTGGGAATGCTGGAAGCAGTGATGGATGAATATTAACAATCCTTCCTTGATAGGCACCCAGCAAGGTTGGACCAAGCAAACGCATGTATCCGGCTAGGACAATGAACTCCACACCATACTTCTTTAATTCTGTTAAAATCGCTTGCTCATACTCTTCTTTGCCAGCGTATTCTTTTGCTTGAAACACAAAACTTGGAATTCTCGCTGCATTAGCACGGTCAACTGCATAAGCATCTGGCTTGTCACAGACTAATAGAGAAATTTCTGCCTCTAGCCCGCCTGACTTGACTACATCAATAATGGCTTGAAAATTACTGCCGTTACCAGAGGCAAACACTGCTATTTTTTTCATAGCCGTCCACCTTGGCCCTTTACTTCAATCCCCGCCTGCTCCGTCACAACACCAATCTGATAGGCTTTCTCACCGCTTTGTTCAAAATGCTGCATAACATCAGCAGCAATTTCAGGATCTACTGCGATGACCATTCCAATTCCCATGTTAAAAATATTATACATTTCCTCATAGTCAATTTGTCCGTGAGAAGAAATCAATTGAAACACCGGTGGAATCGGCCAGCTCTTTTCATCTATTCTTGCCCCAAGACCCTCAGGCAACATCCGTGGAATGTTTTCGATAAATCCGCCTCCGGTAATATGGGCCATTCCTTTTAACGGGAACTTTTTCAATGCTGATAGAATCGGCTTAACGTAAATTTTCGTTGGTTTTAATAACTCTTCTCCTAATGTACAGCCGAGCTCATCAACGAAATCTAGCAAGGACCAATTATTAAAAACCTTACGGACAAGGGAATAACCATTACTATGAATACCGCTTGATGCTAACCCAATCAGAACATCACCAGCTTGAATCGTCTCACCCGTAATTAATTGTGATTTTTCACAAGCTCCAACCGTAAATCCGGCAAGGTCATACTCGTTTTGACTGTATAAGCCCGGCATTTCAGCTGTTTCGCCGCCAATCAAAGCACAGCCAGCCTGCTCGCAGCCGTCGGAAATTCCTTTTACAATGGCCTCAATTTTTTCAGGCTCCGCTTTCCCACACGCAATATAATCTAAAAAGAACAATGGCTCTGCACCTTGAACTACGATATCGTTCACACACATAGCCACTGCATCAATACCAATCGTATCGTGTTTATCCATCCAAAACGCAATCATCAGCTTCGTGCCGACTCCGTCGGTGCCTGACACCAAAACAGGCTCCTTTAATTGAAGTGATGATAAATCAAACATGCCGCCAAAACCGCCAAGTCCTCCAATTACTCCAGCCCGTGCAGTTCTTTGAACATGCTTTTTCATTCGTGAAACAGCCTCATAGCCCGCTTCAATGTTTACGCCAGCCTCTTTGTATGCTTTAGCCAAGAGTCTCCCCACCTTATTTTTGATAATAGTATTGTAGTGTATCAGGATAAATCTCTGTTGGATAATTCCCTGTGAAGCAGCCTAGGCAATAGCCATTCGTTCCTTCCTGGCCAAGTGCCTTCATCATCCCTTCTACACTAATAAAGGTTAATGAATCTGCACCAATCAATTCTCTAATTTGCTCCACGCTTTTATCAGAGGCAATCAATTCCTCTTTTGTCGACGTATCTATCCCATAAAAACAAGGATTTTTTATCGGTGGTGAGCTAATGACAACATGAACTTCTGTTGCTCCGGCTTCCTTTAACAGGTTTACAATTCGTCTGCTCGTCGTTCCGCGCACAATCGAGTCATCCACCATAACAACGCGCTTTCCTTCCACTACACCGCGTACGGCCGAAAGCTTCATCTTAACCCCTTGCTCCCGAAGTGTTTGCGACGGCTGGATAAAGGTTCTGCCAACATATTTATTTTTAATTAAGCCCATTTCATACGGAATCCCAGTAGCTTCTGCATAACCGATGGATGCTGAAATACTAGAATCAGGAACCCCTGTTACAACATCGGCTTCAAATGGTGCTTCCACTGCTAATTGTTTCCCCATATTTTTACGGGCAGTATGAACATTGATTCCTTGAATATTACTATCAGGTCTTGAAAAATAAATATATTCCATCGTACAAATCGCTTTTGTGGTACTGATGGCAAACCGCTCAGATGTTAAGCCATTTTCATTAATAATTAATAGTTCGCCCGGCAGAATATCTCGGATATATTCGGCACCGACCACATCAAAGGCACAAGTTTCGGAGGCCACAACATAAGCATCTCCAAGACAGCCAAGGGACAATGGACGTAAGCCATGTGGATCGAGAGCGACCATAAGCTCGGTTTCGGTCATGATTAAATACGCATACGCTCCCTTTAACATCGCTAAAGCGTTTTTTACTTGATCCTTCAAATGAGGATAACCACTTCTTCTAATAAGATGAGCCAAAACCTCTGTATCAGAACTTGTTTGAAAGATACTTCCCTGGGATTCAAGCTGGTATTTCAGGGAATTAGCATTTACTAGATTGCCATTATGGGCAAGCGCAAGACTTCCTGTTTGCGAATGAAACAGAAGCGGCTGCACGTTCTCATAGCCCCCGCCGCCTGCTGTCGCATAACGAACGTGACCAATTGCAGCACTGCCTTTTAAGTCCTTCATGGCTTCCGTTGTAAAAACCTCCGCTACTAGCCCTTCGCCTTTAACACCTGTAAGCTTTTGGCCATCGGAAACAACAATTCCGGTTCCTTCCTGGCCGCGGTGCTGCAGGCTATGAAGTCCGTAATAGGTTAATTGGGCAGCATCTTGGTGTCCAAAGACACCAAAGATACCGCACTCTTCATTTAATCCCTTTATTTCAGGCAGCATGGGATTGCCCCTTTCCAAGCAGTTTTCATTTCTGCTACTGAAGCAACAAGCACTGATGCATCATTGTTTTTGATTTCTAATGTTGAGGTTTCCGTTACAGTACCAATCTGTACTGCATCTACTACTCTTTCAAACTCTTCTTTATGTTCCGGTTTTACCGTTAATAAGAATCGTGATTGAGTCTCACTGAATAAAGCAGAGACTGAATTTCCAACAATCGTTACTTCTGCTCCAAGCTTTTCATCTGTGAAAAGACTTTCCGCTAACGCAACCCCTAAACCACCTTCTGATAGGTCATGAGCGGATTGCACTAAACCTGCACGAATGGCTGCAAGTACTTGGTTCTGTCTTTCCTTTTCTATCGTTACATCTAGTTCAGGAGCTTTCCCAAATACACGTCCGTTCAGAAGTTTTTGCAGCTCACTGCCGCCAAATTCATCCTTGGTTTCCCCTACTAGATAAATAAGATCACCATTCTCTTTAAAGTGCTGTGTAGTGATATGATCAAGGTCTGTTACTAAACCAACCATTCCAACTACTGGGGTTGGATAGATTGCCGTACCGCTAGTTTCATTATATAAAGACACATTTCCGCCAATAACCGGTGTCTCTAACACACGGCAGGCTTCACTCATGCCATCAGCTGCTTTTTCAATCTGCCAGAACACTTCCGGCTTTTCCGGGTTACCGAAATTTAGGTTATCCGTAATCGCTAAAGGCTCTGCACCAGAACAGACAATATTACGGGCTGCCTCTGCTACGGCAATTTTTCCGCCTACTTCAGGATCTAAATAGACATAACGCGCATTACAATCCGTAGTCATTGCTAAAGCTTTGCGTGTACCACGAATCCTTACCACCGCTGCATCTGATCCTGGAGCAACAACGGTATTCGTACGTACCATATAGTCATACTGCTCATAAACCCATTCCTTGCTAGCTACTGTTGGCTGGCTTAACAGATTTACTAATGTTTCTTTTAAATCGTCTACTTGAGGAACTTCATTATCCATCGCCTGGAATTCTGCAAAATAAGCTGGCTCTTTGGATGGCTTGTGGTAAACCGGTGCTTCTTCCGCTAGGGCATCAGCCGGCACATCGGCAACGATTTCTCCTTTATGGAAAAGACGCATTTGTTTATCATTTGTAACTGTTCCAATCCCAACTGCTTCTAAGCCGTATTTTTCAAAAAGCTCAACGATTTCTTGTTCTCTGCCCTTTTTAACAACGATGAGCATCCGCTCTTGGGACTCAGATAACATCATTTCGTAAGCAGTCATCCCGGTTTCCCGCTGCGGAACCAAGTCTAAATTCATCTCAATTCCCATTCCCGCTTTACTGGCCATTTCTGCAGATGAACTAATGAGTCCGGCAGCACCCATATCCTGAATACCAACTAATGCATCACAATGAATCAGTTCTAAGCATGCCTCTAATAAAAGTTTTTCCATGAATGGGTCGCCCACCTGTACGGCTGGACGATCTTCACTGGATTGGTCCGTTAATTCCTCAGAAGCAAAGGTTGCACCATGGATTCCGTCACGGCCGGTTTTTGCTCCTACATACATAACCGTATTTCCTTCTCCGTGTGCTTGCCCCTTTTTGATATCTTTATGGTCAATTAGCCCAACACACATCGCATTCACTAACGGATTTCCGTCATAGCAAGGATCAAATCCGATTTCGCCGCCAACCGTCGGGATTCCAATACAGTTCCCATAACCGGCAATCCCGGCTACTACTTCTTTGAACAAGTAACGGACGCGGGCAGAATCAAGTTCACCAAAACGCAATGAGTTCAACATGGCAATTGGACGCGCGCCCATCGAGAAGACATCACGGATAATACCCCCCACACCTGTTGCTGCGCCTTGATAAGGCTCGATGGCTGATGGATGGTTGTGGCTTTCGATTTTAAAAACAACCGCCTGCCCGTCACCGATATCAACGATACCTGCACCTTCCCCTGGTCCTTGGAGTACCCGTTCACCTGTAATAGGGAATTTTTTTAGAATTGGTTTTGAATTTTTGTAACTGCAATGTTCCGACCACATGACCGAGAAAAGGCCTGTTTCGGTATAGTTAGGTGTACGCCCAAGAATGTTTTCAATCATTGCAAATTCTTCGTCGGTCAAACCCATTTGCTGGTATATTTTTTCTGCTTTAATCTGAGTAGGATTTGGTTCAAGCGTTGACAACATGTGCTTCCCTCCAAGCTTTTACAATCGATTGAAACATTTTTAAACCATCGGCTCCGCCGAGGAGCTCATCAACCGCTCTTTCTGGATGCGGCATCATTCCTAAGACATTGCCTTTTTCATTCGTGATTCCTGCGATATCCGCAAGACTTCCGTTCGGATTCTGAGTATAGGTAAATGCAATTTGATTATTTGCTTTCAATTTCGCAAGTGTTTCTTCATCACAATAATAATTTCCTTCTCCATGTGCGACAGGGATCACAATACTTTCCCCTTCACCATACGCGTTTGTAAACATCGTCTGATTGTTCACTACCTTTAGTTCAACTGGTTTACAAATGAACGATAGGCTTTCGTTTCGTCTCATTCCCCCTGGAAGCAGACCCGCTTCAAGAAGAATTTGAAATCCATTACAAACACCAAGGACTGGCTTCCCAGCTTCCGCTGCTTTTACGACCTCTTTCATAACCGGGCTGAAACGGGCAATTGCGCCTGTGCGCAGGTAATCACCAAAAGAGAAACCTCCAGGCAGCAAGATCCCATCAAACTCGTCTAGGTTATCGGCATCATGCCAAACATATTCCACTTCTTCACCAAGTTCATCCTTAACAGCATGAAACATATCAACGTCACAATTTGATCCTGGGAATACGATCACCGCAAACTTCACTGTGTCACACACTCCTCTACCTCGTAACGGTAATCTTCGATAACCGGGTTTGCTAATAGGTTCGTACAAATTTCATTAACGACTTCATTTATATCACGATCTGATTTTTCAATTGTTAACTCCATATATTTTCCGATGCGGACATCTGTAACTTGTTTATAGTTTAATGAATGTAAGGAATGAGTGACGGCTTTCCCTTGTGGATCTAAAACACTTTCCCTTAATGTTACATACACCTTAACTTTATACATGCTGATGTCCTCCCAATTTCGCTAAAATAGTTTCATAGGCTTCTGTTAAACTTCCTAAATCCCGGCGGAATACATCCTTATCGAGCTTTTCATTGGTTTCTTTGTCCCACAGTCTGCAGGTATCTGGAGAAATTTCATCGGCAAGTAATATTTGCCCTTTATTGTCTTTGCCGAACTCGAGCTTAAAGTCGACTAAGCGAATCCCGAGCTCATTGAAAAAGCTTGATAAAATTGCATTGATTTGAAGTGCTTTATTCTTTAGGATTTCAACTTCCTTTACGGTTGCTGCCTTTAGTTCAAGAATGTGATCAATCGTCACAAGCGGATCACCTAGTGCATCGTCTTTAAGATAAAATTCAACGATTGGCGTGGACAGTTCTTTGCCTTCTTCGATTCCCAAACGATTTGAAAGTGTTCCTGCTGCAACATTGCGTACAACAACTTCAAGAGGAATAATCGTTACTCTCTTCACCAGCTGTTCCGTTTCTGAAACTCGCTTGATAAAGTGTGAGTCAATGCCCTGTTCTTTTAGTTTTAAAAATAATAAACTAGTAATCTCGTTATTCAATCGGCCTTTTCCAGTAATCGTCGCCTTCTTTTGACCGTTAAAAGCCGTTGCCGAATCTTTATATTGAACCAACACAACTTGTTCATCGTCAGTTGTAAAAATCTTTTTCGCTTTGCCCTCGTAAAGCATTTCTCCCATCCTAATGCACCTCTATTCATAATATTGTGAATTTATCTGACATGAGAAGGGCAGAATTCGCCCTTCATCACTATTTAATTTATCCGTTTAACCCTAAGCGATCAAAAATGGTATCCACATGTTGGAGATGATAGTTATAGTCAAAGCAATCCGCAATCTCTTCTGGAGAAAGCAATGCGGTAATCTTATTCTCTGCTTCAATTAAGCTGCGGAATGGAACTTGTTTTTCCCATGCTTCCATCGCTTTTGGCTGTACGGTATCATAAGCCTCTTCACGTGATAACCCCTTGTCAATCAATGCCAATAGGACACGCTGAGAGTAAATCAGCCCTAAAGTACGATCCATGTTGCGTTTCATATTCTCTGGGAACACCGTTAAATTTTTCACAATGTTACCAAAGCGGTTTAGCATATAGTTCAAGGCAATTGTCGCATCCGGAAGGATAATCCGCTCTGCAGACGAATGTGAAATATCGCGCTCATGCCATAGCGGCACATTTTCATATGCAGTCATCATATAGCCGCGAATCACACGTGCCAATCCTGTCATGTTCTCGGACCCAATTGGATTCCGTTTATGCGGCATGGCAGAAGAACCCTTTTGGCCCTTTGCAAAAAACTCCTCTACTTCACGAGTCTCACTCTTTTGGAGGCCGCGAACTTCCACCGCAAATTTTTCAACCGAAGTCGCAATCAACGCCAGCGTAGACATATAGTGCGCGTGACGGTCACGCTGTAAGGTTTGTGTTGAGATTGGCGCAGGGCTGGTTCCTAATTTCTCACAAACATATTGTTCTACAAATGGATTAATGTTTGCATAGGTCCCGACCGCCCCGGAAATTTTACCAAACTCCACGTCTGCAGCAGCTTGTTTAAAGCGTTCAAGGTTGCGCTTCATTTCTTCATACCATAAGGCCATCTTTAAACCAAAAGTAGTTGGTTCAGCGTGAACCCCATGTGTCCGGCCCATCATTACCGTAAACTTGTGTTCAATCGCTTTATTTTTTAAAATCTCAATAAAGTTTTCGATGTCTTTCAAAAGAATCGCGTTAGCCTGCTTTAAGAGATAGGATAGTGCTGTATCAACCACGTCTGTTGAAGTTAAACCATAATGGACCCACTTCCGTTCCTCACCCAAGGTTTCCGATACCGCGCGGGTAAAGGCTACAACATCGTGTCTTGTTTCCTCTTCAATTTCTTTAATTCTGTCAATGTTGAAAGAAGCATTCTCACGTAATTTTTTAACATCCTCTTTCGGTATTTCGCCTAACTCCGCCCATGCTTCACAAGCAAGAATTTCAACCTCTAGCCAGGCATTAAAACGGTTTTCTTCTGTCCAAATAGCTCCCATTTCTGGTCTTGTATAACGATCAATCATTCATTTATCCCCCGATCTTTTCTTTAGCAGTTTCCCAGATGCTGCTTTCATCGATTTCTTTCAAAGCCAACTCTACATTTTCTCGAAGAATGGTCACATGGCCCATTTTACGTTTGAACTTAGGTTCCTCTTTACCGTATAAATGAACTTTCCAACCATTCAACTCTGGTATCTCTTCATACAGGTTTTCCAGATGTTCTCCTAATAGGTTGACCATAACGGCTGGTTTTAACAACTCCGTACTTCCTAATGGCCATCCGCAGATCGCCCGGACATGCTGCTCGAACTGTGACGTCTCGCAAGCCTCAATCGTATAATGGCCGGAATTATGCGGCCGTGGTGCTAATTCATTAATCACGATCGTTCCATCATTGTTCACGAACATCTCGACAGCGAGCGTCCCAACTAACTCCAGCGAATCTGCTATCTTCTTTGCCTTTTGAATCGCATCCTGTTCAGTAGTCTGTGAAATTCGTGCAGGCACAATCGTTTTATGCAAGATATTTTCTTTGTGAATGTTCTCCGCCACTGGAAAAATGGCAGTTTCTCCGTCAAGCCTGCGTGTCACAATCACTGAGATTTCTTTTTCAAAGGGAATCCATTTCTCCAACACACATGCACCGTGTGTCAGGAGCGGCTCCGCCTTTTTTAAATCCTGTTCTTCTTTAATCACCAACTGGCCTTTTCCATCATAACCGCCTCTAGAAGTTTTTAATACAGCCGGGTAACCAATCACATCTATTTTTAAAAATAAATCCTGCAGTGTGTTAATAACCGCGTAAGGTGCCACTTCTACGCCCGCTTGCTGGATGGCTGCTTTCTCCTTTATCCGATCCTGTGTAATCGTGAGCAGCTTTGGCCCTTGAGGTACAAAGGCCTGGTCACAGAGCCAGCTTAACGTATCGGCATCTATATTTTCAAATTCATACGTTATGACATC
Organism: Neobacillus vireti; assembly: GCF_036962465.1. Lineage (GTDB taxonomy): Bacteria > Bacillota > Bacilli > Bacillales > Cytobacillaceae > Neobacillus > Neobacillus vireti_B. The sequence goes on along the minus strand of NZ_JBALNF010000007.1, from coordinate 2,185 downwards.
ACTTATTTCAGCCAAGCGGCTGATGGCTTCTCTATCATCGTAGGCACCGATCACTTCTATATCTGCGACTTGTCCACACGGTGAGTCTGACGCAGGTTCTAAAACAGCAATACGAAATCCTTGTGCCCTCGCTGCAAGAGCCATCATTCTCCCAAGCTGGCCGCCGCCAATAATTCCAATCGTTGCTCCCGGTAAAATTGTCTGCTTATCCAAGTTGATCACTACTTTCTAGTACCTCTTGTTTAGTGGCTTCTCTTCTTGCCTCTAATCTAGCGGCAAGCGCCTGGTCTTCCGTTCCGATAATTTGAGCAGCTAATAGTCCCGCATTGACTGCACCCGCTTTACCAATCGCCACGGTAGCTACCGGAACACCACCCGGCATTTGAACAATAGAGAGCAGGGAGTCAATCCCCTTTAAAGCCTGAGTTTGAACAGGAACACCAATGACAGGCAAGGTTGTTTTGGCTGCGACCATCCCCGGAAGATGGGCTGCACCGCCTGCTCCGGCGATGATTACCTTTAGCCCTCTGTTTCTAGCTTCTTCTGCATAGGCGAACATTAAATCTGGTGTTCGATGAGCAGATACTACCTTTTTTTCATAAGCGACCTCTAACTGGTCTAAAATTTCACATGTATATTTCATGGTTTCCCAATCCGATTTACTTCCCATGATGACACCAACAAGTGTGGTCATCCTAGATCCCCCTTTTTTAGGCAAATAAAATGCCCGTAACAAATAGCTTCTCATGTAAGAGAAAGCCATTTGCCCGGGCATATCGAAGCATAGTAAAATAAAGTAAGGGACCAGCCCTTTTGCCGAACATATTGACTTTCCCTCATAGTCCAATAATTTACGGTTATTGGGTAGAAACTTATGGGCCATATTCCCATGGATATACGAGGGTAAAAATAGTTGTATGATCCGTTAGCTTTATCTTACCAACCATCACCTTAGGTGTCAATAAATATGTCGAACATTATTTTTAAATAGCACTATATCGTTCGTGTTTTACTCAATTAACCTAGCTTCGAAGACAATTTGGCGGCCAATTGGTTCATAAATTGTTTCGCCTGCTTTTTTTACTTCTTGAAATATCGGTTTCTCTGTCCGCCGGACTGGAGCATATCCCTGCTGTTTCATCCTATTCAAACATTCCTCAATACTTTCATTTTCCTGCAGCTCGAACAACAGTTTCTTCTTGCTCATGAAAATAACTTCCCTCTTTTCACTGATTTCACCCAGAAGCCGCCATGAATTGATTTTGGTTCATATGAGATAATAAAGGCTTTGGGATCTAAACTTTTAATCATATCATATAGTTTTAATTCAAATTTTCGTGGTGTAAGGATTTGCATGGCCATTCGATTTCCTTCCAGACCATGTGCAGCCCAGTCGGTTACCCCATAGCCTTTCTCCCTTAAAAGCTTAGGTAAATCTTTATCATACTCCGCGGTAATTACATTGACTGTAATGTATCCCAGAGCAAGCTTCTCTTCAATCTTCATCCCAACAATGACTCCAATTCCATATCCTACTGCATAAGCAATCAGATTCTGGATTTCATTTAGGTTATTCAAGACAAGGCCAAGGCCAAGCACATATATAACAACCTCAATCATACTTAGCAAAGCTGCCAAATACCTCTGGCCCTTTAAGGTCAAAATCATCCTTATCGTAAAAAAAGAAACATAAATGATATTAATGATTAAGATGATCGCTACCATCATAAAACTATTGTCTAACATTTTTAGTCCTCCTTCTTCTTACACTTCCCTCACTTTACCACAGATATATTTATGAATTCATGATTATTCTTATTTATTTGTACAAAGTAACAAAAAATCTTTCTATTAGTAAGAGGAAGTATCTACCTGTTATTCCACAAACACCTCAGTAACCCATCCGCCAATTAGGCTTTAAGCAGCGTTTATTAGAAATAAAATAAGTTTTTAGTATGTAATCCTTTATATACCCTAAATCTTAACCCTGCTATCGCCCTTTCAACCACCAAGATTGGAGTATAAATTGAGTACTTTTCTTGGCTTCCTGATGGCTCCGTTTTCCTAACCTCTTCAAAGAAATACAGCTTCACTCAGATATTCTCTTAAACTTCCCTCCTGAAAAGAAGCAGATGCACAAAAAAAGACAATCATTAATGATTGTCTTTTTCCGTGCCTGGCAACG